>CAYSCX010000007.1:0-93884 GCA_964429575.1 uncultured Binatia bacterium (SeqCode)
CGGTCTTATCCCGGTGATGTTCGCGGTCGGAATCGGTTCGGACGTCGCCAAGCGGTTGGCCGCGCCGCTCTGGGGCGGGCTCATCTCCTTGACCGTCCTAACGCTGCTCGTGATCCCTGCGATCTATGTCATATGGCGCGAACGAAGCCTGCCCAAGTCTGCGGGATAGCGAGGCGCGCGCGATGAGCCAGCCGTGGCACGCTCGTTCGGTCGAGCAGATTGCCGCTGAGACCCGAACGGACCTGGGCCACGGGCTTTCCGCCGGCGAGGCGGCGGTACGCCTGGTCCGCGACGGGCGCAACGAGATCCGCAAGGCAGAGCGCGCTTCGGCGGCGTTCATCTTCATTCGCCAGTTTTCCGGCCTCGTAATCTGGGTGTTGATCGGTGCGGCGGTGGTTTCAGTCGCGCTCGGCGAGCGTCTCGATGGCGCCGCAATTCTTGCAATCGTCCTGCTCAACGGGGTCATCGGTTTCTTCCAGGAGTATCGCGCCGAACAGGCGGTTGCCGCCCTGGCTCGTCTTACTGCGCCCAAAGCGCGAGTGCTGCGCGACGGCGCCGCCGTCATAGTTCCCGCCGCCGAGATCGTATGCGGAGATCTGGTGTTGCTCGCAGAGGGCGATGTGGTGCCCGCGGACGCCCGGCTCATCGAGGCGGTGGTGCTTCGAACGAACGAGGCGCCCCTCACGGGCGAGTCCGAGCCTGTAGCCAAGCGAGTCAGTCAATGCCCATCGGACTCGCCACTCGCGGAGCGCACGAACATGGTGTTCCTCGCCACGGGTGTCGCGGCCGGTACGGCATTGGGCGTCGTCGTTGCGACTGGAATGAACACCGAAGTGGGGCACATCGCCGCGCTGCTCGAAACCGCCTCGAGCGAACTTACACCGCTGCAGCGCAGGCTCGATCAGGTTGGCACGCGTCTGCTGTGGGCGTGTCTGGCGATCGTGCTGGTCGTATTCGGATTGGGCGTCCTTCGCGGGGTGAATCCGTTCGAGTTGTTCCTTGGCGCGGTCAGCTTGGCCGTCGCTGCGATTCCGGAGGGATTGCCCGCGGTTGTGACGATCGCACTCGCGCTTGGCGTGCAGCGGATGGCCCGTCGCAACGCATTGGTCCGCCGCCTGGCAGCGGTGGAAACGCTCGGGTGCGTAGGGGTCATCTGCACCGACAAGACCGGCACGCTCACCGTTGGTGAAATGACCGTACGGAAAATCGTCATCGGCGCGCGCATCTTCAACGTTATCGGCGAAGGCTACGCGACTGAGGGCGCGATCATCGCAGACGGAAACGAGGCGACCGCCCGCTCAGACCCACAGCTGGGAGACTTGTTACGAGCCGCTATCGCCTGCAACGATGCGCAACTGAACGATCGCGCCGGCGTCGTGTCGGTCGTCGGCGATCCGACGGAAGGTGCGCTCCTGGTCGCGGCGGCAAAGGCTGGCCTCAGCCGTCAGGAAGTCGCATCCGCGAATCCAAGACTTGCAGCGATTCCGTTCAGCTCAGACCGCAAAAGAATGACCGTGATCTGCCGGCGCGACGACGAGACTGCGTGGGCATTTGCGAAAGGCGCACCTGAGGTCATCCTTGAGCGATGCTCCAGGATGCGCATCGCGAACGCCACCGAGGAGCTGAGCCCCGCTGACCGCGCGAGGATGCTCGAAGCGAGCGCTCTCATGGCGAACGACGCGCTCCGGGTGTTCGCCTTTGCCGAACGGCGGCTCGATTCCCAGGCGACCCCCAGTCAGGCTGCCGAGAACGCCGACGACATCGAACGCGACCTTACGCTGCTAGGACTCGTCGGAATGCAAGATCCGCCTCGCGCTGAGGCGCGCGAGGCTATCATGAGATGCAGGCGCGCAGGAATCAGGCCAGTGATGATCACCGGTGACCATCCTGATACTGCGCGGGCGATCGCGCGTGAGATCGGCATACTGGAAGGCGGGCAGCGAGCGATGGTCGGCCGTGAACTCGATGCGGTGACTGATGCGGAGCTCGCCGAACAGGTGAAGTCGGTCTCGGTGTACGCGCGGGTGACGGCCGAGCACAAGCTCAGAATCGTTCGCGCCTGGAAGGCGAATGGTGCGTTAGTCGCAATGACTGGCGACGGCGTCAACGATGCGCCTGCGCTCAAGGAGGCCGCCATCGGCGTCGCGATGGGTATCACCGGCACTGAAGTCGCGAAAGAAGCGGCTGACATCATCATCGCCGATGACAACTTCGCATCCATTGTTGCGGCAGTGGAGGAAGGTCGAGGCATCTACGACAACGTGGTCAAAACGCTCGCCTATCTGATGGGTGGGAACGCCGCGGAACTTGCCTTGATGTTAGTCGCGGCGATGGTCGGCTGGCCACTTCCTCTGCTTCCCATCCAACTCTTGTGGATCAACCTTGTCACCGACGGGCTGCCCGCGCTCGCGCTCGCGACCGATGCGATTGACTCCGACGTTCTGTCGCGGCCGCCCCGCGACCCGCGCTCGCAGATAATGGATCGCTCCTTTTTCGGGTTGCTGGCGCTGACCGGTTTTCTGACCGCGGCCGTCGCGCTGATTGCGTTCGGATGGGAGTTCTACGTTGACCGCAAGCTCACCGACGCGCGCAACGCTGCCTTCTCCGCACTCGTCATCGCTGAACTCCTGCGCTCATTCGGCGCGCGCAGTAGCACCCGAACCATCTGGGAGCTGGGGCTCCTGTCCAATCTCAGGCTGTTCGCCGTCGTGGCCGCAAGCTTTTCGCTTCAGCTCGCGATTCATCATGTGGTGTGGCTGGAGCGGGTATTCGGCACGGAGCCGATTACGTTCGGGCAGTGCGCAGGATGGATCGCTTTGGGAACCTTGCCGCTACTGACGCTCGAACTGCGAAAGTGGCTACTTGGAGCTCGCCGGAGTTCGGCGGCAAAGGCGGTGACCGGCTGAACTTCGGACCATCGGGGCAAGTAACTCTGGATTGAATTGCTGGTGCGTTCGCTGATCGGAAGCGGATCAGGGAACTCCAATTCCCTGATCCTGGATTGCACCCCACGGGGTACACTCCACTACAAGTTCGAATTCACCTCACTCCGCCAACGAGTCTCGATCTTCCAGATTCTCCAGAGAAGCGTGCGACATTCCCGCGTTTGCTCGCGAGTCTCGATACCTCGCGGCACCGGAGAATGCGAACACGCGCCCGTCGAGACGCGATCTCGACGATTTCTCTCTGTTGCTCATTTGCGCGGTGCCACGCGATGATCAGGCCAATCGCGAATCGTCGGCGAACTCACCGCATGCAAAGTCCTCACGCGTCGCCCCACCCATCCGTTAGACTGTGCGCAACCTGCGGACTAGAGTCGCAAGCGGCGAGCAATCGTGGCGCGAGGTTGGGCTTTACGGGTGTTCTCCAGCCGAAAACTCTCAAGGGAGATGAACCATGGCCAAGTTTACGTTCGTGGTGCTGACCAATCCGACGCTCGGCAAGGACGCCGAGTACAACGAATGGTACAACCAGCAACATATCCCCGACGTGCTCAACGTGCCCGGTTTCGTGTGCGCGCAGCGCTTTCGGTTGGCGGACGCACAAATGGGCGGCGACGCCGACAGTCCCTACAAGTACCTCGCGCTGTACGAGATCGAGACCGATGACGTCGCGGGCACCCTCAAAGAGCTGCGGTCGCGCCGCGGCACCGCCGACATGGTGATGAGCGACGCGATCGATATGAAAAACGTCGCCGCATACATCTTCACGCCGGTTGCCGAGGAGGTAATGGCGAGGGACGTTGCGCGTCCACGCAAGGCCGCCTGAAGATTTGCGATTCGAATCCCAAGCGCGGCATCAGGCACCTTGGTTAGGCACCCAGGCCAACGCCCTGACCTCGCCGAACTCGCGCCGGTTCTTCTGCCAGGTCTCGCCGCCGTCCGTGCTGCTATAGAGGTAGCCGTGCAGACTGTTAGCGACGATCACGTTGGGATTGGCCGGATGCGTAGCGAGCCCGTAAATCACCGAGTTCGGTTCGATCGGCAACGCGCATGGCGCCCAGTTTGCGCCGCCATCGGTAGTGCGCTGGATCGCGCCGCGCTTGCCCGGGATGAAATCACCGTTGCCGACGAAGATAACGTCGGGGGCATCGGGTTTGAGCGCCACGCCGCGGCAATACGAGATCGTGTCGCGCTCGGCGAACTTGGGAAATCGGTGCAGCGACCAGCGCTCGCCCTCGTCGGTGCTGGTCCAAATGCCGTCGGGCGTAGTCGCGAGCAGTTTCGCCGGACGCCCGAGGCTGAGCGCAAGGCCGTGAATGTCCTGGTTGATTGGCTTGTCGCCGAGTGGGGGCAGATGGGTCCAGTGATCGCCGCCGTCGCGGCTTAAGAATACGCCGTCGATCTCGACTCCGACCCAGACCGTGCGGTTGTCGCGCGCATCTACGAGGATGTTCGTCAGCTTGGGGGCGCCGGCGAAGCACTCCTGCGCGACTGGGATCGTCAACTTCTCCCACGTTCTTCCCCCGTTCGTGGAACGGAATACCGCGGGCGGCTTGGTGCCGGCGTAGATAACCTGCGGGTCTCCCGGATGCCAAGCCGTCGACCAGATCTGCATCCCGTCCATCGGCGAATCCAAGAGCTCCCAAGTGGCGCCGTTATCTTCGCTGCGGTAAAGCCCGGCTTCGGAGCCAGCCAGCAGGTGGTGCGGATTGTGAGGTGAGACCGCCAACGATCTGATTTGGATTTCGCCAGGCTCGGCATGGAACGGGAGCTTCATTCTGCTCCGTCGCCAATGGTCTCCGCCGTCGGGGCTGAACCAAACGCCCGCGCCAACCGTTCCCACGCAAATCGTGAATCCTTGTGCCATGGGTTCACCTCCCTAGCCGGGTGTTGAGAAAAGTCTCGAAGTCCACAATGGCATCGACTTCGTCCTCAACAGCCTGCTAAGCCGTCCCGGTAAACCTACCGCGTTTCAGGAAAAAATTCCGCTCACGGAGAGGTGCGGTTTTGGGCTCGCACGACTCGCTTGACACCGCGGCATTCGTGTTGCTCCAAGGTGGGTGTTGGAAAACGTGCGGCAAGCTTAGTTAAGCCAGGAGGCACCGCGGGCGATGACGACACTACGGGGCGAAGAAATAATTGCGCGCTGCTTCAAGAAAGAAGATGTCGACACGGTCTTCTTCATGATGGGCGGCCCGACCAGCGGCACCGCCAGCGCCTGCCTCGACTTGGGGATGAAGGGCATCTACGTGCGCCACGAGCAGGCGGCGGCAATGATGGCGCATGCGTACGCGCGGGTCACCGGCAAGCCCGGCATCTGCATCGCGCCGATGGGCCCAGGGGTAGCCAACCTCGTCACCGGACTCGCCAACGCCTGGGCCGACTCCTCGCCAGTGATCGCGATCGGCGGCGCCGCGCCGATGCGTGGGGCGACGCTCGACACCTTCCAGGAGATGGACCAGTTGCCGATGATGAAGCCGATTGTGAAGTCGGCCTATCGCGTGGACCTTGGCTACCGGATCCCTGAGTACATCAGCATCGCGTTTCGCGACGCGCTCGACGGCAAGCGCGGGCCGGTCTATCTCGACCTGCCGGGCGACATCCTGGCGGAGAGAGTCGACGAGCAGAAGATTCACTGGGTCGAGAACTACCGTTGCGAGGCGCGGCCAGCGGGTGACCCGGCGCTGGTGCGGCGCGCGGTGGATTTGCTGACAGAGGCGCGGCGTCCGCTGGTGATCACGGGCAGCGGCGTGCTGTGGTCGCGAGCCGAGGAGGCGCTGCGCAAATTTATCGACGCGACCGGACTTCCGGTTTTCACGACCCCGCAAGGCCGAGGCGCGGTGCCCGAGGATCATCCGCGCGCGTTCCCGGCGGCGCGTTCGACCGCGTTTCGCGAGGCCGACGTGGTGCTGGTACTTGGCGCGCGGGCCAATTCGATGCTCTCCTTTCTGCGCGCGCCGCGCTTTTCACCCGACGCGAAGTTCATCATCGTCAACTTGGACGGCCGGGAAATCGGGCACAACCGCGGCGTCGAGGTCGGCATTATCGGCGACGCGAAGATGGTATTGCAGCAGCTAACCGAGGAGGCGAAAGGCCGCTTCAACCCGAGGGAGGAGACCGAGTGGGTCGCGCAGCTTGGCGCCAAGCACCGCTCCAACTTGGAGCGCAACGCCCCTCTCCTCCATTCCGACAACGTCCCGATCCATCCGCTTAGGCTGTGCAACGAGATCAAGGACCTGATCACGCGCGACACGATTCTGATCGTCGACGGCCACGAAACGCTCAACTTCGCGCGCCAGTCGATCCCGATCTACCAGGCCGGATGTAGCATCAATGCGGGGCCGCACGGATGTATGGGAGTAGGCGTGCCGTTCGGGATTGGGGCCAAGGTGGCAGCGCCCGACAGGCCGGTGCTGGTCCTGAGCGGCGACGGCGCGTTCGGCTGGAACGGGATGGAGATGGACACGGCGATTCGGCACAATGTTGCGATCGTGGTGGTGGTGTGCAACAACGCCGGCTTCACCTCGCGCAAGACTGGCGGGACGGTCGGGCGGGAGCTCGGATGGCAGCGCTACGATAAGATGGTCGAGGCGCTGGGCGGATACGGCGAATACGTTGAGCACCCGGACCAAATCCGACCCGCCATCGAGCGCGCGATCAAGAGCGGCAAGCCCGCGCTGGTGAACGTCCGCACCGATCCCGACGCGCAGGCGACCACCGATATGGGATTTGCGGGATACTGAACCTGGCGCTCGCATCGACAAAGAGCTGCTCGTCAGGAAGTTCCGAAGATATCGTCTGCATCCCCGATAGTGCGGCGCGGAGGTTTGCCCAACGCCGACGGAAGCATGCAGAGAAATCCGCTCCTGCGTGTTCCGAGTTCAGTGGGCTAGTGTCCTACTTGGACGGCTTGACGGTCGTCGGTGGCCGCTTCGTACGTTCCGCTACGAGTCCTACGCTCTCGGCAGGGGTGAATGAATTCTCGCAAGGAGGCAGTCATGAGTTCCGAGTTTTCGGGCAAAGTGGCTATCGTGACCGGGGGCGCGTCTGGAATCGGCCGTGCGGCGGTTGCGGCTCTGCTTGGAGCCGGCGCTGCCGTCGCCGTGCTTGACCGCGATCAAGGCGGAGTGAACACCGTCGTCGATCAGGGCGAAAAGTCCGGCGGCAATGTGTTCGCCCTTGTGACTGACCTGGCGGACACCGGCCGGATTCCAGATGCCGTCGCGCGTGTGGTCCAGCGATTGGGACGAATCGACATTCTCGTGAACTGCGCCGGCGTCGCCGGAAAGGTTCAGAGCCTGCTGGAGATGGACAACGAGAACTGGGACTTCGTCCACACCGTGAACCTCAAGGCGCCAATGCTGCTGATGAAGCATGTCGCGCGCCACATTATCGAGCGCGGGGTCGCGGTCCGTTTCCGCAGGGTGTTTCCAACCAGGAGGGGAGCGGGCTGTTCCTCTACCTGAATACGAACAAGCGGGGCGTTGTACTCGATCCCGTGCGCGATGGAGCTGCGCTGACGCGGCTTGCCCGCTGGGCCGAAATAGTCATTCATAATTACCCGCCGGTGCGAATGAAGGCTCTGGGAATCGATTACAATGTCTTCCGCGAGAACAATCCGGCGCTGGTCATGTGTTCGATCACTCCGTTTGGCCTGAGCGGCCCGCACAAGGACTACAGTGCCTACGAACTGAATATTGCGCATGGTGGTGGATGGGCGTGGCTAAGCCCCGGCGCGTCGGATCTGCCTAACCTACCGCCACTCAAGGCGTTCGGTCACCAGGCAGAGTTCCAAGCCGGCGTAGTTGCCGCCATGGTCGCGGCCACAGCATACGCTTGCGCTGTCGAGACAGGTGTCGGCGAGCACGCTGACATCTCGGTCCAGGAGGTGGTCGCGTCGTTCCTGGAGCAGAACTTTGTCCACTATACATACGCGGGCACGGTCGCGTCGCGACTCGGCCGGCGTATCGTTTATCCATGGGGTATGTACCAGTGCCGAGACGGCCAGATCTTCCTGGTCACCGTCGAAGAGGATCAGTGGCGGCGGCTGGTTGAGCTGATGGGAAGCCCCGAGTGGGCGACGTGGGAGATTTTCTCGTACCGGTTCAAGCGCGCGGAACACTGGTACGCGCTTAAGGGTTTTATCGACGAGTGGGTCAAGGACTGGCGTGTGGATGATCTGTTCCGCGCCTGCCAGGAGCGTCGCATCTGCGCGTGCCCGGTCTCCACGATGAGTACCCTGGCGGCAGAGGAGCAACTGCACGAGCGCGGGTTTTTCGTGGAAGTGGAGCATCCGCGAGTAGGCAAGACTGTCCACCTCGGTGCTCCGTATCGTCTCGCGCGGCCTTGGTGGGCGATTCGGCGCCGCGCTCCGCTGTTGGGCGACCATACGCTCGAAGTGCTGAAAATGGTGGAGCGGCTCGGCGCAGACGCGGCTCCGCGGAAAAATTTGGCACTCCAGGAGCGCCATCCGCGCCGTCCGCTTGAAGGAGTGCGAGTGGCCGACTTCAGTTGGGCGTGGGCGGGGCCATTTTGCGCAATGCAACTAGCCCATCTGGGCGCTGAGGTCATAAAGATAGAGTCGCGGCATCGGATCGACCTGGGCCGCGTGATTCCGGTCTATCCAACCGGAATCGATCCGGGCGTGAATCGATCCGGCTATTTCAATCAATGGAATCAAGGCAAGAAGAGTGTGACCTTGAACTTGCATGAACCGGAGGCGATCACGATCGCGCGCAAGATCGTGGCGAAGTCGGACGTGGTGGTCGACAACTTCGCCACCGGCGTGATGGAGCGGCTCGGTCTCGGGTACGAAGAACTGAGAGAACTCAGGCCAGATCTCATTGTTGCTTCCATTTCCGGATTTGGTCGCACCGGCCCTCTGCGAAGCTACATGGGTTACGGGCCGGCCATCGTCGTCATGAGTGGCCTGGCGTCTCTGACCGGATACGGTGGCGGTGGACCGGCGGAAGTCGGCATATCGTACGGCGATCCGAACGGCGGTATCCATGCGGCGGTTGCGATCTGTGCGGCGCTCGCTGCACGCAAGCGCACCGGCGAAGGCCAGTACATCGACCTTTCGCTGCTCGAGGCGATGATGGCCCTGTTGCCGGAGGGTTGGATGGAGTACGCACTGAACCGCCGCGAACCCGCGCGGACGGCCAATCGCGATTCACTCATGGCACCGCACAACTGCTTTCGATGCGCGGGTGACGACGAGTGGGTGACGATCGCGTGCGGAAGCGATGATGAATGGCGCCGCCTGTGCGCGGCCATGGGCCGGCCGGAACTTGCAGGTGAGCCGCGCTTCTCTACCGCACAGGCTCGCAAGAGGCACGAGGACGAACTGGAAAAGTTCTTGGGCGATTGGGCAAGCCTCTACACGAAATGGCAGATAACCGAATTACTGCAGTCCGCGGGTGTGGCCGCGCTTCCCTCGATGAGCAGCAAAGACCTCGCCGAAGACGCTCATCTGAACGACCGCGGCTTCTTCGCGCGTCTGCCCCATCCCGAGGTCGGCGTACGGACGCACGCGGGAATTCCCTGGCGCCTCGCGCACGGTTCGAACGGAGTGCGTTCGCCCGCCCCGCTCCTCGGCCAGCACACTGACTATGTTATGCGGGCGTGGGTGATGGATAGCGCAAGAACGGAGCACGCCCCGCTCCTCGGCCAGCACACTGACTATGTTATGAGCGAGCTGTGGGGTTATTCCAAGGCTGATATTGAGCGGCTCACAGAGCTGCAAGTGCTGAGCTGAAGAGCTGCACGCACGCACACTGAAAGGAGGTTGCGCCGGAAGGTTCCGGAACGGTTCAGAAGCAGATGACATCAGGAAACTATGCCCCGCGCGAACAGAGAGTCAGCGTCGGCGGCGAGATTCAGCAATGCAGCTGGGTTGCGGCGGGCGGCCCATGACACGGCGATCAGAACCCAGAGTTCGAGACCTTGCGAGCAGGGGCGGCGCGTGGTGCGGAGCCAGACGGTTGGGGGCACCATCCAATTGCGAGCGCATGAGCAGATGTCTGGGCGGCCAGGATTCGGGCACAGAAAAAATCCGGCGCAAGAATTTCAGGCGGCTCGGCTGCTGGAGTTCTTTTTCCCGGTTCATTACAAAGTTGGCGTTTCGCTGGAGGACGCGTTGCGTAGCGGCACGCTTACGCGCAAGCAGACTGCCATCCTCTGGCTCATTCGCAGCGAGGGTCGCGACGGCGTCTCGATGAATCGAAAGGAAATCTTGCGGCTTCTGACGAGTTGGTTCGAGGTCAGCAGCCCCGGCGTCAGCAAGGCTCTGCGAGCGATGGCGGCGAAGCCCTTGAAACTGATCCGGATCATCGAGGATCCGAAATCCGGCCGAGAGCGGCGCGTAGTGCTCACCGCCAAGGGCAAGCGGTTCATCGAGGCGATGACTCGGCGCGGGCGCGATTTTCTTACAGAGGTTGTAGCTCACCTCAGTGACGAAGAGGTTGAACAGGGCATCAACTTCTTCGGTGAGGTCTTCCGGCTGGCACCGAGCAGTCGGGGAGGATCGTGGAGAATACAACCGACACGTTCGGCGATGAAGCGTCGCAAATTGCCGTCAGTGCTGAGCGAAGTCGCTGACGGAGACCAATCTCGCGGCCGGTAAAGCGGCTGGAAAGAGTAATTGTCAAATGTTGTGGATCGGCCGGTCATGATCAGGCGGCTTCCCTGGGTTGGTTGTCACTTGAGTGAGTAAAGTTCTTCGGTCGATCCTCGCCAACTCCATCGACGAACTTCACGCCGGCACGGACCAGCGGTAACAGATGAGCGCCATCGAGGCGCCGCCAGCGCATCTGGGCCATGTCGAGCAGCTTGAACGCCATCAGCAGCCCCTTGGTTCTTGAACCGGCGCCCTTGGTCGCCCGCTCGCGCAGCCGCACGGCGGCGTTCATTGAGATTCTCCTTGGCGAGATTCTGTGCAGGGTCGTCCTTCAGGCACCCACCTTTTGCGTCGGCGCAACCCCGAACAGTTCGGCCGCGTTGCCGCCCAGCATGCGGGCGATGGTCGCTTCCGCCACGTGCGCATTGCTAAGCATCGCGATCGCGTCCCACGCGCTGGTAGTGTCGTGATGCGGATAGCGTGATCCCCAGACCACCTTGGCGGCGAAGTTTTCAGGCAGCTTTTGGATCAGCCGCTCCTCGGCGTCGAAGCCCAGCATCACGTTGCCCTCTTCCCACAGCACTTCGGTGTCGGTCCGGACAGGATAGTAGTGCAACAGCGGGATCGTCCGCGTCGAGGCCTCCATCTTCTCCAGCACCTCTTCCATCCACGAACCTTTTCCGTGAGCGACGACCACCTTCATCTTCGGATAGCGCTGCATCACGGTGAAGCCGATCAGCGTCGATGCTACAAACATGTGATTGTCCAGCCAGTAGGATAGAATCGGCGCGATGGGATGTCCGAATCCCGGAGACGCGGTGAACGAAAATCCCTGACTGCTGCCGCCTCCCGCAAGCGGCCCTCCGCCGGCATTCGCAAAACCTGAATGTTGATTTAGCCGTCCCTTTATTTTTTCGAAGAATGGACCATGCGAGGTCCATTCAGGGTTCCATAAACCTGCCGTCGAATGCACCGCGACGGTCATCCCGAGGCTCTCCAGCTCAGCCCACAGAGGATCGTAATACGGATGGGTGAAGTAGCGGCCCTCGATGAACATGGGGCGGATGAAGGCGCCGCGGAAGCATGCGATCTTCGAAACGCGTCGCAACTCCTCGATCGCGTAATCCATGTTCTGCAGCGGAACCATTGCGGCGGCAAACAGCCGGACCGGCGCGGCTTTGCAGAAATCAGCTATCCAGTGGTTGTAGGCGCGAGCAAGCGCGTAAGCCACCTCGGGGTCTTCGACCAGATGGAATCCTTCCGCAAACCAGGTGGGATACAGGAACGCCTGGTCCACACCGATCGCGTTCATGTCCTTGAGGCGCGCCTCGGGGTCCGAAGCGCCCTCGGTCATGGGATGGCGACGGGCCGGGTCAAGTTGTCCGACCCTTTCCCAAGTCATCCCCGGCCGCCAGATCGCATGACGCGGGATGTTGGAGTTCATCGTGTCGCGGAAAACTTTTCCGTTGACCTTCAGGTAGGAGCCGAGCGTCCCTTCTTCACGCCAGAGGGCCGATTTGCCGAGCACGCGGTATTCGGGTTCGAGATATTTTTCCCACAACGCCGGCGGCTCGACCACGTGGGAGTCGCCGTCAAAAACCGCAAAGGACTTCATTGCCATAGTCAGTTCTCTCCCCGGCTGTGCAAGGATCGATAGACCGGAAAGGGCTAACGGCGCAGCGCGGCCTCCGGCTTGAGCGACTCTTGTACCTCCGCATCAGTCGGCCACCAGTCGGGCCGCTCGATCTCGGTGACGCGGTCACGGATGAACCTGCGAGGTGGTTCGATCTTGTATAGATGCCGCGCGTTGTCGCCGAGGAACTTGGCCTGATAGGGCTCGGGCAGCTCGCATTTGCGCATCGTCTCGATGGCCCGCCACGCATCGTCGCCGTCGTGATGATAAACATCCGAGGCCCACGCGAGGATGTTCTCATAGAACTCGGGTAGCCGTGACGGTGGAGCCTCATCGCCTTCGAAACCGGTTACGCAGTGTTCGAAGAAGGTCTCGCTGGGCAGGCGCTTCAAAGGCGGCAGCTTCCGATCGTTGCGGTACAGCTTGTAGGTCTTGTCGCACTCATCGAGGAGAAAACTCAGCCACGTTGACGAGGCCTCAAAAACCGCAGCTCGGATTTTTGGATACCGCTCGAAGAAGCCCGACATCAGTACCATGGCCACCCACAGCGACGCTTCGGCCTGGAAGTCCTGGACATTGATCAAGAAGGAATGAGGCAGCCCTGCCGAACTCGCGGTCAACGTGATCAGCTCTGCGGCTGAATGTTGCTCGGTGTAGCCGGCTGGCTTGAGCGAGCCGAACGCGGGGAACGGATGCATCCCGTAGACGACTCCGGTGTCTTCCATCGCGTGCCACAGCCGCGCGTACTTGGGCTGAATCGGATAGTTGCCCATCGCATCGATCGGGCGTATCAGGCCGACGCGGCATCCCTTGCCCGCGACGCGATAGAGCTCCTGCTCTGCGAACTTTGGATCCTGCAACGGCAACATCGCGGCAAAGTACAGCCGCTCCGGATCTTCCTGGCAGTACTCGTAGGCCCAGTCGTTGTACGCCTTGCACATGGCCCTGGCGCCGACGGCGTCTTGGATCCAGGGATAGGTGTCAATATCGGTGGGGATGATCATCACCTGATCGATTCCCTGAACGTCCATGTCGCGCAGACGGGGCTTGGGTTCGTAGGAGCCCCTGTGATCAATGCAAGCCGCCTGTTCCTGAGTGAGGGCAGTTTTGGGATCGAGGTTTCGAACGTTGAGGCAGCGCTGGATATCGTGCTTCAGACCCGGGCCGGCGAGGCTAAGGACGTTCACTTGACCTGCGGTGCCACCGATGCGCTGGGAACCGATGCCCGCTCCGGCGATGCCATTGACGATGAGCTGCCTGCTCTCGGAGTCGAACCAGATCGCGTCCTTGAGAGCGTGCAGTTCGTCTTTGGTCAGGTAGTCCTTCGCCCGCTCCCATAGCCACGGTGGCTCGGTAACGTGCGCATCGCAGTCAAAAGTCGGGAAATCCTTGGCCATCGGTGCAAATTTCTGAACGGGCATGTCACACCTCGCTCATCTTCCCTGGTTAACTCTCCACACGCTGATCGGTCGGTTTCCAGTTTCCAGTCTGCCCAATCTCTTGTACCAGTTGAAGTGTTAGTCTAAGTCACCGCATTTGCCAATGAACCGTCTCTATGGTTCTAGTTCGTCGCCCGGCTGACGGCCATCGGCGCCGGCGGGCGATAGCCCAGCGACGAGTGCGGACCAGCCGGACGGTCCCGTTGTCGCGGCGTCAAGTGCGCGGCGAGCGCGAGCCGTAATCATGCCCGCGAACGTCTTTCAAAAATGGTATATCCGCGATACGCCGGTGTATAAGCCGCTATCCTATTTGCGGCATAGGGGTAGGCGATGGCACATCAAACGAATCGTTATTCGCAGGGAGGTGACGCAACCGTCGCCAGCGGCTGGAAGCTCACGCGACTGACTCAGCCGAGCACGCTGTTCGGCGCCAACGGCATGCGGATCGGTCCGGACGGGCGTCTGTACGTTGCCCAAGCATTCGGCAGCCAGATCAGCGCGGTCGATATCCGCGATGGCGCCGTCACGACGATAAGTCCGATCGGCGGCGCGATCGTCGCGCCCGACGACCTCGCCTTCGACTCGCGCGGAACGATGTATGTGACCGAGGTGATGAGCGAGCGCGTATGTGCGCGTTCGCCCAACGGCGACGTGCGCATCATCGCCGACAAGGTCCCCGCCGCCAACGGAATCACCGATTATCAGGACCGTCTGTTCATGGACGAATGCCGTCCCGGCGGACGGCTGTTCGAACTCTTCCGCGACGGCCGGGCGCCGCGCCTAATGGCGGACAACCTGCCGATGCCGAACGCGCTGTCGGTTGGTCCCGACGCAAACATTTATTTCCCGGTGATCGCTGCCAGCGAGATCTGGCGGATACCGCTCGGAGGCGGCCGCCCCGAGCGTTTTGCCGCCGACCTTGCGGTGCCCACCGCCGTCAAGTTCAACCGCAAGGGCTTTCTCATCTCGACACAAGGACGCAGCGGCGAGGTTCTCAAGTTTGACCTGCAGAGCGGCGCGAAAAGCGTTCTCGCAAAAGTGCGTCCGGGACTCGACAACCTCGCGCTTACCGGTGACGACCGCCTGTTCGTTTCCCATTTCGTTGACGGCGGCGTTGCTGAAATCATGGCGGACGGCACGGAGCGCAGACTCGTGCCGCCCGGCTTCCTCGGACCGATGGGACTCGCGGTCGCAAGCGACGGTATGCTCTACGCCGCCGACGGCATCAGCATGGCGTCGATCGCGTCCGACGGCGCGCCGCACCGCGTCGGGTTGCTCTTCGACGGCCATTTCCCGGGTTTCGTGCGCGGTGTCGCCGCCGGCCCGCATGGAACCGTGGTGGTTACCACGTCGGCCGGCGACGTCACCACCTACCACCCGGTGACGCACGCGATGACCGTGCACATCAGCGGGCTACACGAGCTCTACGGAGTCGCAATGAGCGCCGACGGCATGATCATCGTCTCCGAAGGGGCGCAAGGCCGCGTGCTCGAGGTGGGCGGCACTGAAGTGAAGGTGAAAGCGCGCGGACTCGCGCGTCCGACCGGTGTCACTGCCGCCGCGGACGGCTCATGCTATGTCTGCGAAGCCGATAAGGGCCGGGTGCTTCATCTCAACGGTGCTGCAACTACGGTGATCGAGGGACTCAAGGAACCGCACGGACTGGTTCTCGCCGGCGAGGAACTCTACGTCGTCGATGCAGGCGCGCGCGAGTTGGTGGCCTATTCGTTGAAGGCGCGCAAGCGCGAAACGATAGCGTCGAATCTGCCCGTGGGTGCGCCTCCGGGCGTGACGCCGAAGGTTCTGGCGGGCATACCGGGACTGCTACCGGGACCGCTGCCTCCGTTCGCCGGAATTGCCGCCGCGCGCGACGGAACGATCTACGTTGCCGCGGACGGCGAAGGCAGTGTGCTGGCGTTCAAGCGACAGTGAGCGGAAATCGGGGCCGGCCCGCCGCCGGCATCCGCCGTCGTTCCAACCCCTCGAAGTCCCGCCGCACACCCGCTGGATTACCCATGCCCTACATGCTAACAGGGCGGAGACCATCTGTCAGTATCTTATGCAGGACTCAATAAATGCGGAATGACTGGCGCCTCTTGGCGTTGAGAAGACCGATCTATCTACCTTCTTTCGGATAACCTACTGCCAGTGGGTACCATACCGTCAAATGCCAGTATCCGACGAATCGTCACGCTGAATGTCGGTTGCGTGAGGCAACCCAAAGGCCATCCAGACGCCAGAACGGCGACCGTTATCCAGGCGTTCGCGATCGAAGCGCGAGACGGCGCAGTGCTCGTGGACACCGGCCTTGGAGAGCCAGAACCTATAATTGAGCGAATGTACCAGCCCGTACGGCGATCACTGACTGTTGCTCTCTCTGAACACGGGCTAAGCCGTGACAGGATCGTGGCGATCGTAGTAAGCCATTTGCATTTCGATCACGCGGGCGCTCTTGGCGAATTTCCTGGAATCCCGATTCACGTTCAGCGCGAAGAGCTGGAGGCCGCACGGCAGCCGCGCTACACGGTCCGCTCGCGAATCGAGGATCCAGCTCTTCGATACCTCGAGCATGAGGGCGACACCGAGATCTTCGAAGGCATCCGACTGATCGCGACTCCTGGGCACACGCCCGGCCATCAGTCCGTTGCTGTTAAGACGGACGACGGGCTCGCAATCCTCGCCTGCCAGTCAGCGTATGTTCTGGAGGAATGGGCCGATCCTTTTTTTCAACATGTGGCGGGAGCGGCCTCGGCGTTGGATCGCGATCGCTACGCGGAGTCGCTAGAGAAGTTACGCTCGATGAGTCCTATCGAAGTGCGCTTCAGTCACGATCGGCGCGTGTGGCGCGCCGCCGGCATCGCGCGCGAGGCCGGGCGCTAAGCCACGCGCTGATCGAGTTGAAGAATAATCCCGTCGGGATCCTCGAACAGGCAGGTCAGATATTTCCTGCCCGGCTTGTCGCCATAGCCGCTCGAATCGGTCTCGGTTGGCGGCACTAGAAGCTTAACGCCCGCGCCCTTGAGTTTCTCGCAGATACCCTTGAGGTCGTCGACCCACCATGAGAAATGCGAGATGCCCACTTGGTCGAGCTTCATCGCCTCGCCGGGAGTTCCGCCGGGCATCTCCGAGAGCACGAGAAATCCGCTGCTTAGGCCGCTGCCGTAATGCAGATGCACCGCGCGGCGCTCGCCCTTGTCGGGACTCGCGTAAAGGCTCTTCATCCCGCCGATCGGCTGCATCGCGTCGTACCTGACCTCGAGCCCGAGCAGGTCGCGGTAGAATTTGAGTGAACGTTCCATGTCGCGCACGCCGATCGCAACGTGTGAAACTCCGTTCATTGCTTTCTCCTCGCGGCCTGCCCTGGCGCAAGCGCTGCGGGCGTTCCGTTACGACAGGCGCTGATCGAATTGCACGATAATCCCGTCGGGGTCCTGGAACAGACAGGTCATCACTTTCTTCCCCGGCTGCTCGCCGTATGCAGCCGTATCCGATTCCATCGGCGGCACCAGGATCGGCACGCCAGCGGCCTTGAGCTTCTCGACCCGCTCGCGCAGATCGTCAACCCAGAACGCGAAATGGTGGACCCCCACCTGGTCGAGCTTGATCGCCTCACCCGCAGCGTCACCCGGGTTCTGTGACAACACAATGAAGCTCGCGTGAGGGCCGGGTGCTTCATCTCAACGGTGCTGCAAACAACGGTGGTCGGGGGGACTCAAGGAACCGCAGGGATTGGTTCTCGCCGGCGCGACCAACTCTACGTCGTCGATGTGATCCGTCCGCGCGCGTCATGGCTCTCCAGTGACAGATGAAAAATTCGCCTCTCCTTTTGCTGGATCAAGTTTTGAGGAGGCACACGCTGAAGGCTTGCTGGTCGCACCGGATTCGGACCTCGAAGCTGTCAACATTTGGATTCTAAGGGCTTACGTCCGATCTTTTGAGACGCAGCTTATCGACCCTCGCGATACGGTCTGTTCCCGGGATTCCCTTCAGCTCAGCATATTGTCCTTGTTGCCGTCCGACCTCCAGCCATTCCAGAATTTGCGCGTGAGCTTTTGGGTTTACGATTAAGAGTGAGATCGAGAACCTCCTAGTGGCGCCATCTTCAAATATGGTTTTTTTCCATTTACCATTCCCATCTGCAAGAACTTCGCCTTCTTTTGGCCAGATAAGGCTGCCAGTTTCGACAGCTAACCAAAGGTGCATATCAGGCGGAATGCCAAGTGCCAACCCAGCACAGGCGATAGTTCTGCCAATAATCTGATCCGGGCCTGGATAGTCTATACTACCGCTACGCTGATATGATCGTCCATCAAAATTGGCCTCGCGCCGCACGAAGAAGAGGGAGACGATGTAGCCAATCAGCGGCGCGAGCACAACAGTACCGACTAGCCATACAAGGTTGGTCGGTACTGTTGATCGAAGTAAGACTACCAACAATACTGCTACGATCCCCGGTAGCCCGTATGCAAGTACAGGTGGCCATTTCGTGCTTTGTTTCACCAAGGGGCCATACACCTCACGCAGGGCCGCGATGATCGGATTGTCATTTCTGAGCATGATCGGCACCTCGACTAGTCAGGTTTAAGACGCCATCAGCTGCAAAGTTCACTACTTTCCTTAGGGAGAACTCTTGTAGAGTTGGGTCATTTGACAATTCCCAAACGTCTCGTCGCCGAGCAATTGCGTTCACGATCGAGCGAGTGGCGAACAGCCTCTTCAGACCGCCGATATTCTCCATCGTGTCCAGGGTGACCCGCAGTCCCAGCAGGTCCCGGTAAAAGTGCAGGGACCTTTCCATGTCGCGCACGCCGATCGCAATGTGTGAGACGGCCCGCATTGATGCCCTAGCAGGGTGTTGAGAAAAGCGTCGAACCGCAAAATGGCACGGACTTCATTTGCAACGCCCTGCGTGAAGACTGGCTTCCTTCCTAATCTTCTCCCCCTCTGGGGGAGACGCGAGAGAGGGAGCAGGCCGTTGAAAATGGCTTTTTCAACAGCCTGCTACCTCCATGTAATTGCGCAACGGTCATGTCCGCCGCGCGCGCTCCGGTTCCGCGTCATACGCAAGAGCTAGTTACCGTCCGAGGCTCGATGTCAAGGCTGCGCTTGCCCTCGAGCCGGGTCTTTGAGTTGCGGAACTCTAACCTGCTAGAAGCGAATTGGCAGGGTATTGGAATCGGAAATAGCTCAGAGGATTCCACCCTCCCACGACAGGCTGCGTGAAAAAGGGCCACCCTCCAGTCATCTTCCGATTTCGAGAGTGGAGATGAGGTGGAGATGAGAAGGAGCGGCGCCACGCACGGGCGCGGCGCAGCGCCCGGAGCGTATCACGATGGGCAGACTCGACGGCAAAGTGGCGTGCATAACGGGAAGCGGTTCCGGAATCGGCCGCGCCGGCGCAATTCTCTTTTCGCGCGAAGGCGCCAGGGTAATCGTCGCCGATATATCGCGTGAGGGCGGCGAGCGCACGGTCGAGATGGTGCGCGATCTTGGCGGCGACGCGACCTACGTACACACCGACGTGACCGATCCCGACAGCGTCGAGCGCGCGATTGCAACGGCGATCGCGGCCTACGGCAAGCTCAACGTGCTATACAACGACGCCGGCGGATCGACGGCGCAGGACGGACCCGTCACCAAGGTCTCGATCGACGAATTCTGGCGCACGATCAAGGTTGACCTATTCGGCACCTTTCTGTGCTGCAAGTACGGCATCCCCGAATTCATCAAGGCCGGCGGAGGTTCGGTCATCAACACGACCTCGTACGTCGCGCTCGCCGGCATCAAGGGGCGCGACGCCTACACCGCCGCCAAAGGCGGCGTGCTCGCGATCACGCGCTCGATGGCCGCCAATTACGCCAAACACAAGATTCGCGTGAACGCGATCGCGCCGGGCGTCATCCTCACCGAGCGCGTCAAGAAATTCATCGCCGCCGATCCGCGCATGGGCCGGACCAGCGATCAACACATGCTCGGAATGGGCGAACCCGAGGATATCGCGCACATGGCGCTTTTCCTCGCCTCGGACGAAGCGCGCATCATCACTGGCGCGATCTTTCCGGTCGATAGCGGATGGTCCGCGGCGTGACCGGATCGGCGCCGCCACAGTCGAAAGGAGGATTGTACGATGGCATCGTTGCTCGAAGAGAAGGACGCGATCCGGGATCTGATGTCGGCATATTGCTTTCACGTTGACAATGGCGACTTCGAGAAATTCGCGGCGCTCTTCACCGAGGACGCGATCTTCGACGCCGGAGCCTTGGGCAAGTCGCAGGGCCGCGAGGCAATTCACAAATTCATCGCGTCAGCGGTGCCTCGCCAGGGTGAAGGCCCCGCACGCAAGCATTGCACGCTAAATCATCTGATCCGCGTCAACGGCGCCGAAGCCAATGCCGACAGCTACATCATCGTCTTGCGCGAGTCCGACGGCGGCATCATCGCGTCGCTCGCCGGCCGTTACGAGGACATTTTGGTAAAACAGGGAGGCGACTGGCGCTTCAAGGTGCGCAAGATTCATTTCGATATCGCCGGCGATCTGGGCCTCAAGCGATAGGCCCCGTGGATCGCAACGCGGCAGCCGGCCAGGGGGCCGCCAACTCGCCGGTTTTGGTCGTACCAATTCAACTTGATCAGGAGGACGCGGCAATGGCGCTGTTACCGTATCTCGAGGAAAAGGACGCATCTCCGGAGGTGCTCAGAATCCTCAAACAGCGGCCAGTGGTGCTCAACGTACAGCGGATGACCGCCAACGCGCAGGGGATTTTCCTCGAGCGGAGCCGGCTGAGCAACGCACTCTTTACTCAGATCAAGCTCGACCCGCGGCTCCGGGAAATTGCGATACTGCGAACGGCGAAGGATTGCCATTCGGTTTACGAATGGACGCAGCATGTTCCCGCGGCAAAGCACGTCGGTGTCACGGAAGGGCAGATCGCCGCGCTCGAAAATTGGCAGAACGCCGGGTGCTTCAACGAACTGGAACGCCTCGTACTGCAGCTCACCGATGAAGTGAACGCCAATGTCAAGGGCCGCCGCGAAACGCTCGAAGGACTCAAGAAACATCTGAGTCCCGGCGAGATAATCGAGTTGCTAATCATAATTGGCCATTGGCGTCAGACCGCGAGCATCCTGGAAACCACCGAAGTCGAACTCGAGGATTTCGCCGGCAAGGTCAACATCCTGGCGGACACGCGCGCTCGCTGAGACGAGTCGGGCGGCGCGGCGCTCGCAGCGATGATGCAGGCCGCCGATTTGCCCGACGGCGATCACGTTTACGCTCTCCGGCAATCGCCGAGCTCGGGTCGCTTGAGCAGCGACATGGCGTTCAGCCAGCACGGCGATAGCCGATGCAGGCAAACCCAAACCGGGCGGCGTGAGAACGAGAGCCGAAGCCGGCCTGGCCGGTGAGGTCGAAGCACGCTCAATCGCTGTCGATCGGTGATGACCTCGAATTCCAAAGCCGCCCCACTGCGAAACCAGCAAGCGACGGAGGAACAGATGGCAGACAAGTGCGTAAGCACGCGGGCGACCCTACGGCGGCTGGTCGCAGAGAACCAGACTTTTCCTCGAAGATGGAGTTTGAGCATCGGCGCCGGTTCGCCTGGCCCCTTAAGATCAGTCAGTGGCCGGCAGTAATTGGAATCACCCCGACTCGGGCAGCCGGGCTCTAGTTAACTCGCGAATCGTTGGGGAGGGAGCGCTGCGTGAACCGGATCACCATCCCGAAGGCCTGCTCCTTGCCAAGTAACGATCGAGGCCGTTTGACTAACTGATCAACCGGTACAAAAGATCGGGCAGGCCAGGTAGGGCCCTGCAAATGCAAGTCAGCATCGTCAGAACACGCAAATACCGAATGCGCGGAAGCACCCCACGGCTCTCGCCTGGGTAGAATAACCCGATGCGCCCGGACAGCGCTTCGAGAGAAGTGTGATGGCAATCTACGAGAAGATGACTCGCGATCAGCCGGGGGCCGCGAACACGCGTGGAGGGGAATCGGCATGAATGACTTCGCCATCAAGCGCGAGCGAATGGTTCGAGAGCAGATAGCCGCCCGTGGAGTTCGCAACCCGGCCCTGCTCCGCGCGATGCAAACCGTCCCGCGTGAAGCTTTCATCCCGGAGGATCTGGCCGAGTTCGCGTACGACGATACGCCTCTCCCGATTGAGGGCGGCCAGACCATCTCGCAGCCCTACATCGTTGCCCTGATGATCGAACGCGTGGAACCGCGCCAAGGTGACCGCGCTCTCGAGATAGGAACCGGCTCGGGCTACGCGGCAGCCGTCCTCTCTCGCGCGGTAAGCGAGGTCTACACCGTCGAGCGGCACGAGGAACTCGTCAATCTCGCGCGGTCACGATTCGCCGATCTCAGCTACGGAAACATCCGCGTCATGCACGCCGACGGCACTCTCGGATGGCCTGAGCACGCACCTTATGACGTGATTCTGGTGACGGCCGGCGGGCCGCACGTGCCCAAGCCGCTCCTCGAGCAACTGGCGGTAGGCGGTCGTCTGATCATACCCGTCGGAGGCACCTCGCGGTTACAACGCCTGGTGAGAGTCACCCGCTCTGCCGAAGGCCGATTTGATGATGAGGATCTCGGCGAGGTCCAGTTCGTTCCATTGATCGGCGTAGAAGGCTGGGAGCCGAGCGTTGCCTCCGCCGGTCGCCCTTCCACTCAACGCAGCCGGCCCGCAACCATCGCGAAGCTCATTCGCGAGACGGCCGAGCCTATCGGCGACATCGATCAGGTCGACATCAGCCCATTGCTGGACCGGATCGGCGATTCGCGGGTCGTCCTACTCGGCGAAGCAACTCACGGAACCTCGGAGTTCTACCGAATGCGGACCCGCATCACGAAGGAACTGATCTTGCGGCGCGGGTTCAACTTCGTCGCGGTCGAAGCAGACTGGCCCGACGCCGCTCGAATCAACCAGTACGCGCGCCACTGCCCGCCACGACAGGAACAGTGGAAGGCATTCACCCGCTTCCCTACGTGGATGTGGCGAAACCGCGAAGCGCTCGAACTCGTCGAGTGGCTGCGCGCTTGGAACGCCGAAATATCCGACTCAGAGCGTCGCGCCAGTTTCTACGGCTTGGACCTCTACAGCCTATTTACGTCGATTAACGCCGTCATCAGCTATCTCAGCGGCGTCGACCCGGCGATGGCGGCGACCGCGCGCCGACGGTATGGATGCCTTACGCCGTGGGAGCGCGATCCTGCGGTATATGGGCGCGCAGTGCTGAGCGGACGCTACCGAGCCTGCGAGGCGCCGGTCGTCGCGATGCTGGGCGAAATGCTCAAGAAGCGAATCGAATACTGCGAGCGCGACGGCGAGCGCTTCTTCGACGCCGTGCAAAACGCGCGGCTTGTGGCCGCTGCAGAGCGCTACTACCGCGCGATGTTTTACGGTTCAGTCGAATCGTGGAATCTCCGCGATCAGCACATGTTCGACACTCTTGAACGGTTGCTGGAATTCCATGGACCCAGCAGCAAGGGAATCGTGTGGGAGCACAACTCGCACGTCGGGAACGCTGCTGCTACTGAGATGGGCGCGCGCGGCGAATACAACGTAGGCCAATTATCCCGCACGCGGTTCGCCGAACGGGCCTTTCTTGTCGGCTTTGGCACCGACCATGGTACGGTCGCGGCGGCTTCGGACTGGGACGAGCCGATGGAGATTAAGCGGATACGGCCGTCGCACGAAGCCAGTTATGAGCGCCTGTGCCACGACTCCGGCGTCGAAGCTTTCATGCTGCATCTCCGGGAACCTGTGCGACCGGAGGTGCGCGACGAGCTGCGTGCTGCCCGACTCGAGCGCGCCATCGGCGTCATTTATCGACCCGAATCCGAGCTAATGAGCCACTATTTCCACGCGTGTCTGCCGCGACAGTTCGACGAGTTCATATGGTTTGACGAGACACGCGCGGTGTCCCCGCTTCCATCGCTCGTTGCGCCCGGCGTTCCGGACACCTACCCGTTCGGCATGTAGACATCCGCGGCGCGGATCGCAGGTCGCTGAGATGGATCAGGCTATCGGAAAGGTATTGAGGAAGCTCGAATGGATGCGCGAACAGCGCATGTGGCCCAATGGGCTGCGGTACTTGTGCCTACCGAAAACTCAAATCCGAGTATAACGATAGTGCAACCCGCCCAGGACGGGGAGAGCAACGATTCCTCCCACAAGCTGAGCGGGCCGCGGGATGGGCGTGTCTTTGCTTAGGGGCAGATGCCTCCAGACTTCATTATAACAAGCGGCGTCGGCTCTCCGGATGCGGCGCAAGTGTGATTCACGAAACACAACTTTTCAAGCCACTGTCGTGCCAGGTCGCGCCCGCCGAATGGAAATCTTGCGCTCCCCCGCCCGCGACGCGCTCCGGCAGGTCTTTCGATGGGGCATGCCTGGTCGACCGCTGGCCACCCGGCACCGCCGGTGTTGCCAACGGCTACATTTGCCGTGTTACGGATTCGATCGTCTAGCAGGGAGTTGAGAAACCCAGAACATGGCGCGGCGGACGCGCAGGTGTGCTCAACTGCCTGCTACAAGTCTGGACGGATACCCGGCCGGAACTTCTTGCCGGGCAGTGCATCCTAGTGGGCACGGATAATGCTCAGGCCCTGCGTGCACTCAAGCGGGAGATCGCACGGCGCCTGGTGTGCGATGAACGACGGGCCGATGCGCATACATTCGCTGTATTCCGCGCGCCGCGCGACCGCCTGACGTTGAAGGAAACCGCGGAGGTTGCTCGGCAGTCCGAGCGGACTTGAGGGAAAAGCGTAGGACGTGATGAGTTGGCTGCCGAAAAATCTCCAGAAAATGTAAATTCAAGTGACGGATACCACCGACGACTAAAGCATCGCTCCAATGCGCTCAACACGGCTACAGGACAACAACAGGACAACAAGATGATCTGGAAGACGATCGAGAAGCCGAAGCAGGGCTGGGAGGTCGTTCCGAACCTCCTTGATTATGATCAAGTCCGCAGCGGTTTCTCCTGGGACGCGGCGCGGCGCGAGCTCGACGGACTTCCGGGCGGACACGGCCTCAACATCGCTTACGAAGCGGTCGATCGGCACATCGCCGGATCGCGCCGCGATCACCTGGCGCTGCGATGGCTCGGCAAGCGTGGCGAAATTCGCGACTTTACGTACGCAAATCTGCACGCTCTTACCAATCGATTCGCCAATGTGTTGAGAGGTCTCGGTCTGAAGCCGAGTGAGCGGGTATTTCTGCTCGCGGGCCGCATCCCCGAGCTTTACATCAGTGCGCTCGGAACGCTGAAGAATCGCAACGTCTTCTGCCCGCTATTCTCGGCATTCGGCCCGGAGCCGATTCGCCAGCGTATCAGTATCGGGGACGGCCGCGTGCTTGTGACGACCGCCGCGCTCTACAAACGCAAGGTCGCCGAACTGCGCGAGGTACTGCCTGGCCTGCGGCAAGTATTGCTGATCGGCACCCCCGACGAAGTTCGCGCGATTCCCGGTACACTCGACTTTCATCGACTGATGGCGGAGGCCGACGACGAATTCGAAATCCCGCCGACGGATCCAGAGGATCTGGCGCTGCTGCATTTCACCAGCGGCACAACCGGTAAGCCGAAAGGCGCGATGCATGTTCATCAGGCGGTCCTTGCGCATCACGTGACAAGCCATTACGCGCTCGATTTCCATCCGCAAGACGTCTTCTGGTGCACCGCCGATCCGGGCTGGGTGACCGGCACGTCGTACGGAATAATTGCACCGCTCACACACGGCATTACCAGCATAATCGATGAGGCGGAGTTCGACGCCGAGCGATGGTATGCACTTCTGGAAAAGCAGAAGGTCACGATCTGGTACACCGCGCCGACCGCGGTGCGGATGATGATGAGGGTCGGAACCGAAGTCATCCGCAAGTACGATCTTCGCAGCCTTCGCTTTATCGCTAGCGTCGGTGAACCGCTGAATCCCGAAGCGGTCGTGTGGGGACAGGAGGCCTTCGGCCTGCCGATTCACGATAACTGGTGGCAGACCGAAACCGGCGGAATCATGATCGCGAACTATGCCGCAATGGACATCCGGCCGGGTTCGATGGGCCGTCCCCTGCCGGGCATCGACGCAGGGATTGTCCGTCGCGAGAAAGACGGGACGATCGAAGTAGTCACCGAGCCGGGCGTCGAAGGCGAACTCGCGTTGCGGCCGGGATGGCCGTCGATGTTTCGCGGCTACCTTAACGACGATGAGCGCTACCGCAAGTGCTTCGCGGGCGGATGGTATCTCACCGGGGATCTCGCAAAGTGCGATCGCGACGGTTACTTCTGGTTTGTCGGGCGCGCGGACGATGTGATCAAATCTTCTGGACACTTGATCGGACCATTCGAGGTCGAAAGCGCCCTGATGGAACACCGCGCGGTGGCCGAGGCCGGCGTCATCGGCAAACCCGATCCGACCGCTGGTGAAATCGTGAAGGCCTTCGTGTCGCTCAAACCAGGATTCTCAGCGAGCGAGCACTTACGGCTCGACCTGATGAGCTTCGCTCGCAAACGATTGGGAGCTGTGGTGGCGCCCAAGCAGATTGATTTTGTCGCCAACGTCCCGAAGACACGCAGCGGCAAGATCATGCGCAGGCTGCTGAAGGCGCGCGAACTGGGCCTGCCAGAAGGCGATACGTCGACGCTGGAGGCCGATTGACTGTGCCGCTTCAGGCAAATTCAGTCCAAGCGCCTCTCGAACGTCAGCACGCGTTGGATCTACTGCGCGGTATGGTGCAAATCCGGCGATTCGAAGAGAAGTGTGCGGAACTTTACAGCGCCAGCAAGATCCGCGGCTTTCTTCATCTCTATATTGGCGAGGAGGCGGTCGCCGTCGGCGCGATGCAGGCGCTGCAGCCGGATGACGCGATCGTCGCGACTTACCGCGAACATGGGCATGCGCTCGCCCGCGGCATCTCGCCTGCATCGATCATGGCCGAGATGTATGGAAAGCACGAAGGGTGCAGCAGCGGCCGCGGCGGGTCGATGCATCTCTTCGACAAGACCACGCGCTTTTACGGTGGCAACGCAATCGTCGGCGGTGGACTTCCGGTCGCCGTCGGCCTGGCGCTGGCTGACAAAATGCAACGCCGTTCGCGGGTAACCGCATGCTTCTTCGGCGAAGGCGCGGTTGCCGAGGGCGAATTCCATGAGTCCATGAACTTGGCAGCTCTCTGGAAGCTGCCGGTCGCCTTTTTCTGCGAGAACAATCTCTATGCGATGGGAACGGCTCTGAGGCGCTCCGAATCCGAGACCGACCTGTGCCTCAAGGCGATGAGTTACGAGATGCCCGCGTGGCCGGTTGATGGCATGGATGTCGCCGCGTGCGAAGACGCGGCAGGCCGCGCCGCACTCGCGATACGCTCGGGGGGAGGCCCGTGCTTCGTTGAGTTTCGCACTTATCGCTTTCGCGCACATTCGATGTATGACCCACAACTGTACCGCGACAAGCAGGAAGTCGAGGAATGGAAGCAGCGCGATCCAATTTCAACATTTCAGAAACGGTTGGCTGATTCAGGCTTGGTGAAGGACGAGGATATCAAGCGAATCGAAGCAGAGGTCGCGGCGGAACTGTCCAAGGCAATCGACTTTGCTGAGGCGGGCAGTTGGGAGCCGGTCGAGGGTCTGACCAAATTCGTCTATTCCGAACCGACGCGACAATGACTGCGGAGGCGAAACCCGTCCGCATGACTTATCGAGAAGCGATGCGGCAGGCGATCCGCGAGGCCTTGCAGCGCGATCCCCGGGTGTTCCTGATGGGCGAAGATGTCGGACGCTATGGAGGTTGCTTCGCAGTCAGCAAGGGATTGCTCGAGGAGTTCGGGCCCGAGCGCATACGCGATACGCCACTGTCCGAGTCGACATTCGTTGGAGCGGGCATCGGAGCCGCGATGGCCGGAATGCGGCCGATCGTCGAGATCATGACGGTCAACTTCAGCCTGCTCGCGCTGGACCAGATCGTAAACAACGCCGCGACGATACTTCATATGTCGGGTGGCCAGTTCAACGTTCCGCTGGTGATCCGCATGGCCACCGGTGCCGGGCGTCAGCTCGCAGCCCAGCATTCGCACAGTCTCGAAGGCTGGTATGCGCACATTCCGGGCATCAAGGTTTTGGCGCCGGCTACGCTGGAGGACGCACGCGGAATGTTGTGGACGGCGCTCGAGGATCCTGACCCGGTACTCATCTTCGAGCATGCCGGGCTTTACAACATGGAAGGCGAGCTGGCCGCCGACGCAGGACCGGTTGACATCGACAAGGCGGCGGTGCGCCGATCCGGAAATGATGTGAGCGTTTTCGCGTACGGCGGCACGCTTGGCAAAGCGCTGCAAGCGGCTGAAGAACTCGCGCGGATGAAAATCGACGCGGAGGTCGTGGACCTGCGCACTCTGCGACCTCTCGACACCGGCACGATCCTGGATTCCGTAACACGGACGCATCGCGCGCTAATTGTAGATGAAGGATGGCGCAGCGGGAGCATCTCCGCTGAGATCTGCGCGCGTATCATGGAAGGCGCATTCTACGAACTTGATCTGCCGGTCGAGCGTATCTGCAGCGCGGAAGTTCCGATGCCATACGCGAAGCACCTCGAAGAGGCGGCGCTTCCGCAAGTGCCAGCGATCGTCGAGACTGTTCGACGCATGGTTGGCACGCGTGGCTGAGTTTCGCATGCCCTCGCTTGGTGCCGACATGGAGTACGGCACGATCATCGAGTGGCTCGTCAAGCCCGGCGACGCCGTGAAGCGCGGAGATATCATCGCGGTGGTGGACACCGAAAAGGCCACTATCGAGGTCGAGGTGTTTGAGGCGGGAGTGGTCGAATCAATCGTCGTGCATGACGGCGCCAAGGTCCCCGTGGGTGAGATCCTCGCGATCATTCGCGGCGAGGGCGAGATCACCCGACCCGCCGAGGTGAAGCCCGCGCCGGCGGTTGTGCCTGCAAAGGCACCGCCTGCTGCTGCAGCTCCTGCGGTGATGAAAAAGCCGCCAGTCGCTGCAGCGCCGCCAGCCGCACGCGGACGCCTGCACATTTCTCCGCTCGCGATGCGAGTGGCGTTGGAGCTGGGAGTGGATCTGTCGACGGTAAGAGGGACGGGTCCCGGCGGCGCTATGACGAAGGCCGACGTCGAACGCGCTGCCAAGGCCGGCGCAGTCGCCGCGCCTGTCACTACACCGCCAGCCGCTGCGCCAATCGAAGCACCGGAGGCGGTTCGGCCGCCCACAGCGCCGAGAGTCCCAACGGAACGTCAGGCCGCGATGCGCCGAGCGATTGCTGCAGCGATGGCGCGCTCGAAGCGCGAAATTCCGCATTACTATCTTGGTACCAACATCGACATGAGCCGGGCGATGGCATGGCTACAAGCGGAGAACCTCAAGCGGCCGGTGACCGAACGGCTGCTCTATTCCGTGATCCTTCTAAAGGCCGTAGCGCTGGCCGTTCATGAGATACCTGAGATGAACGGTTTCTGGGTGGACGGTGCGTTCAAGCGCAGCGAGCAGGTTCACGTGGGCGTGGCAATCTCGCTGCGTCAAGGAGGACTCATAGCGCCAGCGATTCACGATCTCGACAAGAAAAGGATCGATGAGATCATGATGAATCTTCGCGACCTGGTAAAACGAGTGCGTGCCGGAGTCCTGAGAAGTTCGGAGATCGCGGATTCCACCATTACGGTGACCAGCTTGGGTGAACGCGGGGTCGAGACGGTCTTTGGCGTGATTTACCCTCCGCAGGTTGCGCTCGTCGGTTTTGGCAAGATCACCGAGCAGCCGTGGGCCGCCAACGGGATGGTTGGCGCGAAGCCCGTCATAGTGGCAACGCTCGCCGCTGATCATCGAGCCAGCGACGGGCATCGAGGCGGACTCTTCCTTGCCGCCATCGATCGGCTGTTGCAGGAGCCAGAGAAGCTGTGACGGACAATGAGATCAAGAACGTCGTGCTGCGAGAACTCAGGAAGATTGCGCCCGAAGTCGAATTGGATCAGATCGATGCTGCGGTCGATTTACGCGAACAGATCGACCTCGATTCCATGGATATTCTGAACCTCGCGGTCGCCGTCCACGAAGCGACGGGGGTCGACATTCCAGAAGCCGATTACCCTCAGATGACCAGCCTTGATCGTTGTGTTGCCTATCTGCGCACTCGAATCGCAGCGGCATAACATCTCGCTGAGGTTCCTCGCGTCGAAATTCTCCGGTCCGTGTCGGTAGAGTGCTAATCGTCGCGAGGGCGCCTCGGGAGGGCACGCCAGATCCTCGCGTGCGCGTTAGCGTGGCCTGCCCGTGCCCTTCATTTGACCGGCGCTCCGTGTCTCAGCGATGCGGCGCTGGTCCGCGAACAGCCGGCGATGAAGCAGCGGAAACAAAGTGCGTTCCTCGCCGGCGATCAGATCGTCGAGATGGACAGCGAGCGCGCATAGCGCGCGGCCAGCCTTCTTCACCGCGCTATCGGAAGCGGCTCGAAATCGCGCATCGACCAGTCGCCGGACCAGCCGGCGCAGCTTCTGATGGCGCTCGTGAGCGCGCACGACGAGATCGTGCGGGAACTGCGCGCGCGATTCCGCCCAGCTCAGCACTGTTTCGCCATCGCTCTTGAGGTGGTGGGAAATCATCGGTTCGAGGTCCCGCCAGGCCGAATCGGCTCCGCGGCGGAAATCAGGATCCGACGGGTGGAGCGCGACTGCTGCTCCGGCGACAGCCGCGTTGAGCAGCCGCGCGCTCAGTTTCGTGTCTTCGCGCTCGAGCCCGCTGAGCAGTTTTTTGATTCGGGCCGGCGCGACCGTCCGCGAGCCCACCTTCGCTTTGACGCTCGTCATATAGTCTCTCCCTCTCCGGTCGCGAATCGGCAGCTGAATACCGACGATCGGACTCTCAGCATCGAATGTGCCAGCGGGAAACGGGCTCCGACGCGGTCGCAGCGACTCGTTCGGACTCACCGCTGGCGCGTTCGGAGCCTGTGCCTACTGAAAACTCCGAAAGCGGCGAAAAGTCCAGCGTATTGCGATTTACCGCCGTAGTGTTCCCGGTATGCTCGCGGCGCATCGATGGCTGAGACCATCAGCGCAGAATCAAGCACGGGTGCAATGGATTTTGTCGCGCGCGCCCGCGAGATCGCCGAATTGCGAGGCGATCTCGATGAAGCCTCTCGCCGACGCGACGCTTTCTTCCTGATCACCGGCGAGGCGGGAATCGGCAAGACGCGGTTGGCCGCAGAGGTTGCCGCCGAAGCGGCTACGCGCGGGGTGAAGGTCTTGTGGTGCCGATGCTGGGGGGGGCGGCGAACACCGGCGCCGCTGGTGAGTTATAGCGCGAACCGAAAAGATCAACTCGGAGACGATTTGAGTAATCCTGCAAGATCCTCTTCCGAAAACTGTTTGGCCTCCGACGGTACGGCGATGCCGGACAGTTTAGGTGAGACCCACACGTGGATTGCGTTGGAGATATCGACGAGTTTGTCCAGTGATCCGGCTTTAATCGAGATCGTCTCGGACGGGGGCTCGGATTCGTGCCAGAGCCGCGAGCCGCAGGTCGGGCAGAACGCGCATTTGATCCTACGACCGCTGTCGGTACCGCGACTCCAGAATTTTGGCTCGCCTTGATTTACGCGGAGGCCTGCCCTCGGCACCTCGAGGGAAATCCCGAATGCCGAGGCAGATTGCTTTTGGCATTCGCGGCAATGGCAGATGTAAAGCGACAGCGGTTCTCCGGCACTTTCATACCGAAGCTCGCCGCATTGGCATCCGCCGGTCCGCATTCTGTGCACCTCCCGCTCAGACTTGGACTTTCTCTCCTTGGGCAGTTCAGATTCACCGCTTAGCGTCCGCCCACGCAACACGAGTCTTGAGCATTCCGGTTGCGCCGTCACGGGCTTCCGCTTCGCCAACGAGTCGGAATCCGGCCGCGAGCAACAGCGCCGCAGCCGACTCGGCCGGAGCTGCGTACCCGAGAAGAAACGCCGCCGGGCCGTAGCAGCTCACAATCAGCCTCCCGTTTGGGTTCAGAAAACGACCTGCGACGCGACGGAGCAGGTCGGTACGCCGATGTGGCGGTGCGTATTCTGGAAGAACGGTTACATAGTCGAACCGAATCGGCGGATGGAATTCCATCACGTCGCCGGTCCAAATGCGATTCGCCCACTGCGGCAGGCGCTTACGCGTGCGCTCTGCTATGCGCTCTGATATCTCCAGACCGTATGGCTCAATCGTGACACCCTTTTCCGCCGTCCATCCGCTCAGCGTTTCCATGAGCAGCCCATTGGCGCATCCAACGTCGAGCCACGTGCCGTCGTGATCGAACGAGTTTGCGATCACTCGTCGGCGCGCCGCCCAGTGCGCCATCCCCCCGCTTGCGCCCGAGCCGCCGAAGAGGTCGCCACGTTCGTCAGCTGCGACGTAGGCGTATTCGAGCAAACCCCGCATTCGGTCGTGATATTCGCGATTGGATTCCATTATCCTACGTGGCTCCCACGGGGCCGCGCCTGGCCGCGCGGAAATAGACCTCCGACCAGTGTTGCCGCGACGTCGCAGATCGCACCTGTCGCCATCGTTCTAATCCGCGATGGGCGCGAGAACCGCGCCTCGCCACTTCCCGGACTCCGGCGACGACGTGTTCAAGCCGTGTCGCTCAGAGCATCGAAGTCGGCCGCGCTAACGCGCCGAGCCGAGCGCCTCTGGCGGAACGGCGACGCCAAACCGCAGGTGAAGCAGGCGCAGGTCGTGGTAATCGCTATCGTCGAGATCGTAGTCGGCATGACACCGAACCTGCGCCTCGGGACTGAGGCATTTGACCTGACGGTCGAGCACTCTGCCCACCCCGCCAAAGCCACTCGACGGGTAGACCCAGTCCTCGCCATTGCGCATCCGGTAGATGCCGTCTCCCGCCTCGCTGAACGCGACCGGATGGACATCGACTTGGTGGCCAGCATCGTCGAGTAGAACGAAGCTCGTTGGCGGGTCGCCATCGACGACCTCGTAGCCCATCTCGCAGAGCGCACGGATCAAGCGACCCGCGTCCTTGAGCGACGCTATCAGATCAACGTCGTCGTGGTCGCGCGTCTGCTCACCGAGAAGGGCATCAACGCCCCAGCCACCGTCGAGCCACACTTCAACGCCGGTCTGTTCGAACTGTTCCACGAGTCTCACGAGTTCGTCGGCCGCCATGGGCGCGCGCGGCTCACGCTCTTGGTTGATCCGGCGGTGGTGGCTTCTCACCCATCAAATCATACGCGCTCGCTCCGGTCTCCTCGACGCCCCGCAAACCCGTGCCGAGAACCCTGCGAGAACCGAATCTAAGCGCTCACAGAGATTTCTTGCCAGTTGATCGAACGTGCTCCGAGTGATCCGGCGGCCTTCGCGTCCGATCCCAATCGGGTGGGTTGAGCGCGGTCAACCGCAGAACTTGCCCAGATCGAAGCAGGATGGTTCGAACTAAGGGTAGCTGTGTGTCCTTTGACATCTCAGCCTGGGCGCGCTACTAGGGCATCCATCATCTGAAGCAGAGTTTCATATATTGAAACCGAAGCCGAGAGTACCGGACCGCACCTATTCCAGCCAAGTGCTGGATCGGGTTGTCCGCATACTCGAGTGCTTCGGTCCCGAACAGATGGAATTGCGCCTCATCGAGGTCGCGACCGTTACCGGGCTGCACAAGAGCACGCTTTACCGGCTGCTCGAGGCGATGCGGGCTCATCGCCTGATAGGCTTCGATGACGCGTCAGGCACATACCATCTGGGTGTGAAACTCTTCGAGCTCGGCGCATTCGCCGTCGAACGTCTCAAGCTTGACAAGCATGCTCATCCGATTCTGGAGCAACTCGCCAGCGTTACCGGGGAGACCGCGCATCTGTGCGTTCTGGACGGTGCAGACGTTGTGTATATCGCCAAGGTGGAGAGTAGCCAGACTCTGCGCATTCCCTCGGCGGTCGGGCAGCGCAACCCGGCTTATTGCACCGGAGTCGGCAAAGCGATCCTCGCGCATCTCACGCCAGAGCGATTGGCGAGCTACGTAAGTCAAACGGCACTGCGCGCGTTTACCAAAAAAACTCTGACATCTGCCGGGGAACTGAAAGCGAATTTGCGGCAGGTCGCAGCTCAGGGATATGCAATCGATGATCAGGAGCGCGAGGTAGGCGTGCGATGCGTCGCTGCTCCTGTACGCGATCATATGGGTCAGGTTGTTGCCGCAATCAGTATCGCGGGTCCTGCGACAAGAGTCACGAAAGACAGGGTTCCGGAGCTCGCTACTCACGTCATGCGCGCCGCCGCCGAGATCTCCGCAACTCTTGGCTATCGAATGGTTTCGAACGGCGCGTTGGCGAAAAGATCAGAGCGCCCGCTCGCGCGCTTCAATGGAGATTTGCGATGAGGACCAATTCGACCTCGAATGGCGCAGATTCGATGACGCCCGAGATGCTGCGCGGACTCGTCGATGAGAAAGCTGGCCGCCTCGATCCTCGCATCTATCAGGAACCCGCGATCTATCAGCTCGAGCTCGAGCGCATTTTCGCTCGTTCATGGCTGTATCTGTGCCACGAAAGCCAGCTCACGCGGCCCGGCGACTTTTTCTCCACCTATATGGCCGAGGATCCGGTTCTGGTCGTACGACAAAAGGATGGAACGATTCGCGCGTTTCTCAATCAGTGCCGTCATCGCGGGATGCGCATCTGCCGCGCCGACTGCGGCAACGCTCGCGCCTTCACGTGTTCATACCACGGATGGGGCTACGACCTGGCAGGCAATCTCGTCTCCGTTCCGCACGAGGAGGACGGGTATCGCAATGAACTCGACAAGAGCCAGTGGGGTCCGCTCCGGGTACCGCGGGTCGAAAATTACCATGGCCTGGTGTTCGGCAACTGGGACAAGGATGCGCCGAGCTTCCGCGATTATCTCGGCGACATGCTCTGGTACATGGACGGATACTTGGATCGTAGCGAGGGCGGCACCGAAGTAATCGGCGGCATGCACCGATGGGTGCTGCGGTGTAACTGGAAATTCGCAGCCGAGCAGTTTTGCTCCGACATGTATCACGCCAACTTCAGTCACCTGTCGGCGCTGATCGCTCAGCTTCCTGAAGGCGTCGACCCAACGATGGGCCGGCTACCGTTGATCGGAAGCCAATTCAGCGCCAGCGGTGGTCACGGGACCGGGTTCTTCACCGAGAGGACTGCGGCCACCGGGAATATCAACGGACCGGTTGCGGCCGCCTGGTATCAGGGACCGGCTTGCGCGGAAGCGATCGCGCGCCTTGGCGAACCGCGTGGATCGCAAATCTTCGGCGGGCATATGACCGTCTTTCCGACCTTTTCGTTCCTGCCCGGAATCCAGACTTTGCGCGTGTGGCATCCGCGCGGGCCCGGTGAAATCGAGGTGTGGGCGTGGGCGCTGGTCGATTGTGCCTCGCCGCCTGAGGTCAAGGAGGCCGTTCGCCTGGGCGTGCTTCGTACGTTCAGCCCAGGCGGCATCTTCGAACAGGACGATGGCGAAAACTGGCTCGAGATTCAAAAGGTTCTGCGCGGCTACATGGCCCGCCGCCAGCCGCTCAACCTCGCGATGGGGCTCGGCCACGCTCGCAACGACCATCCCGAGTTTCCGGGCAGGATCAATAATGTTTATGGCGAGGAGGCTGCGCGCGGCTTCTATCGTCACTGGGCGGAGATGATCTCCCGAGAGGTGTGACTATGAGTGCAGAATCGGCCGCCGAGCAGAAATTTCAAGACCTGAGTGCGGTGCGAGTTACGCCCGAACTGCAACAAGAGATTGAACAATTCCTCTATCATGAGTCGCGCATTCTCGACGATCGCAAATATGAGGAGTGGTACGAGCTGCTCGCCGATGATCTCCATTACTTCATGCCGACTCGCTATAACCGGCTGCGTCGCGAATCCGACCAGGAATTCTCAAGTCCCAACCAAGCCGCTTTCTTCGACGAGGACAAGCGGTCGATTGCGATGCGCATCCGCCGGCTCAATACCGGAATGGCGTGGGCCGAGGATCCTCCTTCGCGCACTCGCCACATGGTCAGCAACGTGGTGATTCGGCCAACGGCCAATAGCGAATACGAAGTCGACTGCTACTACCTGCTCTACCGCTCGCGGCTCGAGCGCGAGGTGGAGACGTTTGTAGGGATGCGTCAGGACGTGTTGCGCCGCGTCCAAAACGCGGCTGGGTTTCAGATTGTGGGCCGCACCATAATTCTCGATCAGGCCATACTGATGGCACGCAACCTGAGTTTCTTTTTTTAAGGAAAGCAACGCGATGGCTTTGAGAAGAGTCTGCCGGACCGAGGAACTCGCGGATCAGTCCGCGATCCGGACCGATGGCCCGAATCCGATCGCCGTCTTCCGCGTCGGCGATGAGTTCTTTGCAACCGACAATACCTGTACCCACGCGAAATTCTCCCTGTCCGAGGGGTACGTCGAGGGTGCGACGGTCGAATGTGCGCTGCATAACGCACGCTTCTGCCTGCGGACCGGCAAGGTTCTCTCGCCGCCCGCGACCATCCCGCTACGCACCTATCCGGTGCGAGTCGAAGGCGGCGAAGTATTCGTCGAAGCGGAATAGGTAGAGACCGATGGGATGGCTTAACGACAAGGTAGCGCTGGTCACCGGTGGAGCGTCAGGACTGGGCCGCGCAATCGTTGAGCGCTTCCTGGACGAGGGCGCGCGCGTCGCCATTCTCGACCGCTCGCGCGAGCGTACCAAAGAGCTCGCGGCTCGGCTGGGACCGAACGTCGCGGCAATCGTCGGCGACGTCACGCTTCTCGCGGACCATCAGCGAGCAGTCGCCGAAACGGTCTCACGTTTCGGTCATCTTGATTGTTTCGTCGGCAATGCCGGAATTTGGGACTTCAATTCCTCTCTGGTTGATCTGCCCGAAGATCGAATTTCTGAGGCCTTTGACGAACTCTTCGGAGTAAACGTCAAGGGATATCTGCTCGGCGCCAAAGCCGCCTACAAGGAGCTCGCGAGGACCCGGGGTAGTATCGTCTTTACTGTCTCGAACGCAGGCTTTTATCCCTGCGGCGGCGGTCCATTGTATACGGCATCCAAGCATGCAGTCGTCGGTCTAATTCGCCAGCTTGCATACGAGCTCGCGCCAAAAATTCGCGTCAACGGCGTCGCACCCGGCGCCATTCCAACCGACCTCCGCGGCCCGCAGTCGCTTCAGATGGCACAGCGCTCGATTGCATCGATCCCTCTAAAAGAAGCGGTCGAGCGAGGAATCCCCCTGGGCAAGCTCCCGGAGCCGCGCGATTACACTGGATCGTACGTTCTCCTTGCCTCGTCCGAGAATTCTTCAACCGCAACCGGCGGCGTAATCATCTGCGAGGGCGGAATGGGCGTGCGCGGATTCGGCGACGCCGCTGGCGGGCGCAATCTTTAAGCAAAGGTTGGATCGATTCGCAAACGGTTCTTATAGAGGAAACTTCGAATGGGCGGGATAAGAAGCCTCGGCTATGTCGGACTCGGAGTAAAGGATCTCGCCGCGTGGCAGAGCTTCGCGACCCAGGTACTCGGCCTGGAGAGCGCCGGCACGAACGAGGATGGCGCGGTGCGGTTGCGAATGGATGAGTACGCTTATCGCTTTGCGCTTCATCCGAACGATACCGACGATCTGGCCTACGCCGGATGGGAAGTTGCGGATGCGGCCGGACTGCATGGCGTTTACGAACGCTTGCGCGCAAACGGGATTACGGTCGCTGAGGGCTCGGCCGAAGAAGCCGGGGCGCGGGGTGTTACCGAGTTCATTCGTTTCGCCGATCCGAATGGCATCGCCTGCGAGGCCTTCTACGGTCCATCGGTCCAATTTGAGAAGCCATTTCATTCGCCGCGCCCGATTTCGGGCTTTGTTACGGGGGAGCAGGGGGCCGGCCATCTGGTTGTAACCGCGACAGAGATGGAGAAGAGCGTGCGCTTCTATTGCGAAGCGCTTGGTTTTCGGATCAGCGATACGATCGACATGAATTTCGGCGGGATGCGCTCCACGATGACGTTCCTGCATTGCAATCCGCGCCATCACACGCTCGCACTGATACCGATTCCGATGCCGAAGCGGCTGCACCATTTCATGATGCAGCTGCGCTCGATCGACGATGTCGGTGCCACCATGTACCTCGTACAAGATCGGGGAATCGAAATCACGGCGAGCCTCGGCCGGCATACCAATGATCACATGCTTTCGTTCTATATGCGCACGCCGTCAGGTTTCGAGATTGAGTACGGGTGGGGTGGGCGCGAAATCGATGACACTACCTGGCACGTGCAGAAGCATCACAGTCCCAGCATCTGGGGGCATCGCCGCGCGGGGATGCCTCGATAGTTCACGGCTAACTTTCATAGCGGAGGAGACAATGGCGCTAACCGAGGAAGCCACTGGCAAGTTTGCCCAGGCTGGACCGCTCAAGCTTCACTATCACGAGGCCGGGAGCGGTCCGGTGTTGATCATGATCCATGGCGGCGGACCCGGTGCGGGAGGGTGGAGCAATTATCGCCGCAATATCGATTTTTTCGCCGGGCATTTTCGCGTCATCCTCCCCGACCTGCCGGGCTTCGCCAAGAGTGACAAGCCGAAAATCGACGGCGGGATGTTTTCATTCTTCGCGAAAGCGATTCGTGATCTGATGGACGCGCTTGATATTCCGCGCGCGCATTTCGTCGGCAATTCACTCGGTGGCGGCACCACGATCAAGTTCGCTCTCGAGTATCCGGACCGCGCTCAGCGACTGGTGCTGATGGGCGCGGCGGGAGGTCTGCCGATATTCACGCCGATGCCCAGCGAAGGAATCAAACATCTGCTCGGTTATTACGAGGCGCCCGGACCGTCAATCGAGAAGTTGCGCGCTTTTCTGAACGCGATGGTTTTCGATCCTTCGCAGCTCACTGATGAGTTGATCAAGGAACGCTTTGCGGCCAGCACTCAACCCGATCTGGTTGCCAATCCTATTTTGTCGCGCAGCCGGCCGATGGTGCTGGAGCCGTTGTGGAAGGACCTGGCGAATCTCCGCCAGAAGACACTTATCGTCTGGGGACGCGATGATCGGACCGTTACCCTCGACGGGGCATTCATCATGCTCAATCAGATTCCGGACGTTCGCATGCACGTGTTCGGTAGATGCGGTCATTGGACACAGTGGGAGAAGGCCCCGGAGTTCAACCGGCTGGTGCTCGATTTCCTGAGCGGCGATGACTGACATGGACGAGGCGGCGCTGAAAGGAATCGCGGAGCGTCTGGCCAATGCTGAACGCGAGCGCACCGCGATCGATCCACCCACGGCTAAAGCGGGTCTTTCGGTTGCGGATGCCTATCGCGTTCAGATGATCAACGTGGAGCGGCGCATCGCCTCGGGAAACCGGATCGTCGGGCGCAAGGTGGGCCTTACCAGCATCGCGATGCAGAAAATGCTCGGAGTCAACGAGCCCGATTTCGGCCATCTATTCGAGGATATGGTGCTCGCGAGCGGCTGTGCATGTCCGACCAAGACGCTGATGCTGCCGCGCGTAGAGCCGGAGATCGCGTTCGTGCTCAATCGAGAGTTGCGCGGTCCCGGCGTGACCCGGCAGCAGGTGCTCGAAGCGGCTGAATGCGTAACACCAGCGCTCGAAATCATCGACACACGAATTCGCGGCTGGAAAATCACGCTTGCCGATACCATCGCCGACAATGCCTCGTCGGCGCGCGTCGTGCTCGGAGACCAAAGGACACCCGCGCTGAAGTTCGACCTCGCATCAATCGAGATGGTCCTGAAAAAGAACGGTGAAACCGTCGAAACCGGCGTCGGAGCGGCCGTGCTTGGTCATCCGGCCGAGCCGATCGCATGGCTCGCCAACAAGCTCGCCGATTTTGGTCAGTCGCTCGCGGCTGGAAGCGTCGTGATTCCGGGCGCGCTTTGCCGCGCGATCGATGTGCTGGCGGGCGACTCCATAACCGCCGAGTTTACGCATCTGGGTTCGGTAAGCGCGAGGTTCGTCTGATGAGCATCAACGGAAGAACCTCGCGCGTGCGATGCGCCATTCTAGGATCTGGAAATATTGGCACCGACCTGATGGCGAAGTTGCTGCGAAGTGAACTGCTTGAGCTTCGCCTGATGGCGGGAATTGAGGCGGCCTCGGAAGGGCTCGCGCGCGCGCGCGCAGCCGGGCTCGCGACCAGCAGCAACGGAATAGATGGTCTGCTGGTGCACAGTCCGCTCCCGAAAATCGCGTTCGATGCGACCAGCGCTCACGCTCATCGGAAACACGCGCCGCTGCTGCGGGAGGCGGGAATAATCGCGATCGATCTAACTCCCGCCGCAGTGGGGGATTACGTGGTGCCCGCGGTGAACATCCAAGAGCGCCTTGGCGCCGCCAACCTGAATCTGGTGACCTGCGGAGGCCAGGCAACGATTCCGATTGTCGCAGCGGTGAATCGTGTAGCTCCAGTCGATTACGCGGAAATAGTGGCAACGATTGCATCTGCCAGCGCCGGCCCCGGTACGCGGCAGAACATCGATGAGTTCACGCAGACGACGGCGCGCGGTCTGGAGAGGCTCGGCGGTGCGCGCCGCGGAAAAGCTATCATCATTCTCAACCCCGCGGATCCGCCGATCATCATGCGCGACACAGTTTATGCGCGTTTCGAATCGGGAGCCTCGCACGAGGAGATCACGGCTTCGATTCGACGCATGGTCCACGAGATGCAGCAATACGTCCCGGGATATCGTTTGCGCGCAGAGCCGCTGTTCGACGGCGATCAGGTTACGGTACTGCTCGAAGTGGAAGGCGCCGGCGACTTCCTGCCGCGTTATTCGGGCAATCTCGATATCATGACTGCCGCGGCGGTTCGGGTCGGTGAAGAAGTGGCGCGCTACCTGCTCTCGTCGCGGGCGACTGGAGACGCGGCGGCAGGAGAGTCGCTGTGAGTACCCAGCTCAAGATCTGCGACGTCTCCCTTCGAGACGGTTCGCACGTGATCGGGCATCAGTTCACCGCCGAGCAGGTCGCGTCGATCGCCGGCGGTCTCGATTCCGCCGGCGTCCACATGGTCGAGATATCACACGGCGATGGCCTCGGCGGGTCGTCGCTTCAGTATGGGCTCTCGCGGACCGACGAGCTCGAGTTGATTCGCGCCGGCCGCGCCGTCCTGTCGCACGCGAAGTTGACCGTTCTGCTGCTGCCGGGAATCGGAACGCGCGACGACCTCAGAGCGGCGCGCGATCTCGGCGCGGAAGTCGTCCGCGTCGCTACGCACTGCACCGAGGCCGACATAGCACAGCAACACATTGGCCTTGCGCGCGAACTCGGGATGGAGGTGGCGGGGTTTCTGATGATGGCGCATATGAGTGAACCGCGGAAGCTGGCCGCCCAAGCAACCTTAATGGAATCCTACGGCGCGCACGCGGTGTATGTTACCGACTCGGCCGGTGCGTTGACGATCGACGCGACGCGTGAGCGGGTGCGGGCCCTACGCGACTCGCTTCAGTGCGAGGTAGGTTTTCACGGCCACAATAATCTCTCACTCGCGGTGGCCAACAGTCTTGCCGCGATCGAGGAAGGCGCGACGTGGATCGATGCTGCCGTGCGCGGGTTTGGCGCAGGCGCGGGCAATACCGCTACGGAAGTGCTGGCTGCCGTCCTCGACAGAATCGGACTCAATCCCGGACTCGACGTGTTCAAGCTGATGGATGTGGCGGAGGAACTCGTGCGGCCTATCGCACAAAAGCCCGCGCTCATCGATCGCGCCGCGCTGACTCTGGGCTACTGCGGTGTGTATTCCAGCTTTCTTCGGCACGCCGAGCGCGCGGCCGAAAGGTTTGGCGTGGACGCGCGCGAAATCCTGGTCGAGGTGGGCCGGCGCAAAGCGGTCGGCGGGCAGGAAGATATGATTATCGAAGTGGCGTTCGAGCTATCGCAGCGCGGCTCGCCATCGCACTCATAGTCATTGGCGTCCATGACGTATATGAGACCTGCTGGAGTGACTAGCAGGGTGTTGAGAAACCCAGAACATGGCGCGGACGAGCTGACTGACTGTCGCTGCGGCTGCAAGGTGGTGATATATGAGTTGCGCCGACGGAATCGATAACAGGCAGTTCGGTGTTTCGGCATCCAGTCGAGCCCTGATAGACAAGGCATTACAACTCGCGCCCGAGTTACGCAGTCGTTCGGAGGAAGCAAGCCGGCTTCGCCGTCTTCCGGACCCAACCTGGAACTCGCTGCTCGATACGGGACTTCTGCGAGGACTGCAACCCTGTCGCTGGGGCGGTAGCGAAGCGAATCCCAACGATTTCTACGAAGCAGTATCAGAGATCGCAAGAGTCGACGGTTCGGCGGGCTGGGTAGCCGGAATCATCGGCGTTCATCCCTGGCAGCTCGCACTTTTTCCGGATGAGATGCAGCAAGAGGTCTGGGGCGAAGATCCGGCCGTGATGCACTCGTCGTCATATGCACCGACCGGAAAGGCCCAGAAAGTAAAGGGAGGATACCAGCTCAGCGGACGCTGGTCATTTTCCAGCGGATGCGACCATTGCCAATGGGTCATTTTGGGCGCGATAGCCGGAGGCGTCGAGATTGAGGGATCGCAAGTTCCAGATCTTCGCTCGTTCATGCTGCCCCGGCGAGATTACACTATAGAAGACAACTGGTACGTGGCGGGATTGTGCGGAACTGGCAGTAAAGACATCGTGGTCGACGCCGCCTTTGTACCCGAGTATCGGAGCCAGTCCCATTGGGACTATACGCTTGGACGCGAGCTGCCAGGTTGGAAGATCAACCAATCGCCTCTCTACCATCTGCCGTTCGCAGCCGTTTTCAATTACGCTCTCACCGCCTCGGTGCTCGGCGCGGCGCGTGGATTCCTGGATTTGTGGATCGAGACGAGTCAGACCCGCAAGGGTGCTCTTGGGTTAGTAATCAAAGATGATCCATTTAGCCAGAAGCTCTTGACGGAAATCGGATATACGATTGAGGCGGGAGTTCTCATGATGCGTCACGATTTGGACGAGCTGATGGAGGCGGCTCGAGCGGGCACGCGGCTCTCCTACCGGCGCCGCGCCGCGATGCGATACAACGCCTGCCGGTCAGCGCAGTTGGCTGCGCGCGCGGTTGATCGGCTGTTCGAATCGAGCAGCGGACGGGCGATCTTCCTGGATCATCCATTGCACCGGCGCTACCAGGATCTCAAGGCGATGCTCGGTCATGCCTACCTGAACGTGGACGGTCCGGCCAGGACGCACGGCGCGCTCGCGTTCGGTCTGCCAGTGCGCGATCCGTCCTTATGAGTACGCACTCTTCCTGGCAGGGTGTTGAGAAACGTGGAACATAATCGTGAAGAAGCAAATTAGCCGCTTGTAGCTTGTGAACCGGCGCGCGAACGCCAATGTCAATGCGTCGGGTTTGAGCACGTGCCGAGCGCGGTCAACTTCAGCGGGGTCTGTTCTCGATGCTGAATCCCATCAATCACGCAAGCACGCGCGCCGGCATTCATCGCTACAGGGTGGAACCATACGTCGCCGGTGCCGACGTATACGCCGTGCCCCCGCACGTCGGACGTGGTGGATGGACCTGGTACACCGGCTCGGCCGGATGGATGTACCGGGCGGGCCTCGAGTGGATACTCGGATTTCGTTTGCGCGGCGCGACACTGGTCATCGATCCGTGCGTGCCGAAGACTTGGCCACGCTTCGAAATCGTCTTCCGATACCATTCCGCACGCTATGAGATTGCGGTCGAGAACCCACACGGAGTCAGTCGCGCGGTTCGCTTGGCCGATTGCTGATCAAAGCACGGCTGCTGTGAGCGCGAATCAGCGGAGAACCGGGCGAGGTGAACACACGCTGTCTTAGTCGACAAGATCTGTGGATAAAACTCCGCACGGTTGGAATCGAGTCAGAAGAATTACGCCGAGCCCTACGATGACGGACCACCAGCAGTTTCGCGTCGCATCCAGATGCGAGCTCCTGCCGTTTCTGATGAGCCTGCCGCTGAGACTGTCGCGCAAACGAGCGAAGGATCTTCTCCGGTTCCTGGCGGTAACGGTGCCGCGCAAGGCGAAGGTTCGGCATGATACCCAGTTAGAGCCGGGCGACGTCGTGACGATCTCGGTTCGCAAGCAATTACGCGACGCGGCGCTTGAGCGCCATCGTCTCAGACTCGTCCATCTGGATGATGCCATCGTCGTGATCGACAAACCATCGGGGCTGCTTTCGATGGGCTCGGAACGCGAGAAGGAGAGAACTGCGCATCGGATTCTAAATGAACATCTAAAGGCGCTCGCCAAATCCCCGCTGCAACAGGCCTTCATCGTCCATCGGCTTGACCGCGAGACCTCCGGACTGATGCTGTTTGCAAGGAATGAATCGACACAGGCAGCCCTTCAGCAGAACTGGAAAAACATTACGAAAAGGTATCTCGCCGTCGTCGAGGGTGCACCCTCAAATGCGCAGGGAACCCTCAAAGACAATGTTGTGGAGAGCAAGTCATTCAAGGTTCACCGTGTCGATAAGGGTGGCGAGCTGGCAATCACGCATTATCGCGTCCTTCGCAGACATCGGGACAAATCGCTGCTTGAGCTTACGCTCGAGACCGGGCGCAAGAATCAGATCCGCGTTCAGCTGGCTGCCCTGGGCCATCCGATCGTCGGCGATAGGAAATACGCCGCGAGAACCGATCCCGCGCGGCGGCTTGCGCTCCATTCGTGCGAGCTGAAATTTCGCCATCCGGTCTCGGGTGCATCGATGGAGTTTCGCAGCGCTCTGCCGGGTCCGCTTAAGGCGCTGATCGAACGTCCCGAACCGCGCGGGGCGGATTGAGTAGAGAAAGACCCGCAGCAGCTGACCTGTGTCGTGACGGCCGAGACGTGTGCCTAATCAAGACCCCGACAACGGCTAAAGCGCTGGGGTTTTGCGACTGCCGCTCTACCGCCACGCAGGATTTCTCCTGCGCGAGATCAGTTCCCTGCTCGACCCTGACAATTCCCTGATGGGCCCAAAGAATTCCCTGGTCCTCAATAGAAATTCCCCGTTCTCTTTAGCAGGGAATTTGCTCAAAGAGCCCGCGTAGATCCTCCACTTGTCGGCGCGCGCTCAACACCCTGCGTGAAAGACTTGTCCTGAACCATGGGCGAAGGATCGGGCTTCCTTCCTCATCTTCTCCCCCCGCCGGCGGAGACGCGAGAGAGGAAGCAGGCGTTTGAAAATGACTTTTTCAACCACCTGCCAGGCGTCAGCTATGTGCTGCTCAGATTGGATCTCGCTGCGACTCATTGCAGCTGGTCGATATTCGGTTCGTAGCTGCGTAAGTCTCGGTCCGGTTTTTCCCAGCCTGGACCGGGGCCGAGTGTGGCTTGCGGGGTGCGGCTCGCTTAGAATAGCGGCTCGATGCGCTCCGCACGCTTGGAGACCTGTCCGATGGCGTGTTAGAGAGCGCAGAGTTCGCGTTTCCAGAACAGCCGGGCAAATCGAATGAAAATGAGCTTCCTGATTCTTGTCGCTCTTATATTTGCAGGGTGCGCCGCGACGCCCGCGGAACTGGATGTGCCTAACTCGCGCCCTGAATCAGCTGACGCGAACTCCGGTACGCTTTCGCCCGAGGCCGCCGCGGCGGCGCCCAGAATCGAGAAGCCGCCCACCTTTCAGAAAGGCTACAAGCTGACCTTTCGCTCGCGCACCAGCACCTACGATGTCACCTACCAAGGTGAGGAAGACGGGATGCTGGTCTTCCACTACGATACGCGGGAAAAGCTGCCCTTCGACCGTCTTTACACGCGCGACCTGAAAATGGCTGGGATCAACGACGCGCAGAGGGAGACTCGATTTACCCCTCCCGTCGGCAACGTGGACTTCCCGCTCTACGTCGGCAAGAAATGGGAGGTCGCGTACAAGGCCACCAGCAATCAGCAGCAAAGCACGGGCCAGACCTCGGTCGAAGTGCTGGCCTTCGAACCGGTTCAAGTGCCGTACGGAACGGTCGATGCCTTTCGCATCCGGGTCCGCAATTCCAGCCGGCAAATCAGCCGCATGAATCCGTACGAAACCTATTGGTACAGTCCCGACATCGGCTTCTTCATAAAGCACGAGACCAACAAGCCGGTCTACGAGGATCCGTTCGAACTGATTGCGGTCAGCAAATAAGCTGTACGGGTGCTACCCAAGGACATCGGGAGTCCGACGCACCGAAGCTCACGCAGGTCGAGGTTGGCGGGATTCTTCTTGACAGACTAAATCTTTTCGTTCGGGGCGCGCGAATCCCGATAAGACTCACCATCTACGAGCCGGCTTTCGCGCACGACCGCTGATTGTGAAATAGGACACCGGAACTTTTGGCGGAAGCGGCCGAGATCGCTCGGAACAAACCGGGACCGTTTCGCTCGAGGCTGGCCGGGCTCTCACCCGGGCGTTGTCTGCGCCGAAGGCTCTGTTGGGACAAAAGGTCGCGGGCTACACTCGGCGGCGCCGCTGCGGTTTCGCGCATTTCTCTGTGTCGCGCCATCGCGCGATGCCGCGAGATGATAAGTCGATCGCAAGTCATCAGCGAACCAATGCGAATTCGGCGCTTCCGCCCCCCCGCCGCAGGGCTGATCAGAAGGCGGTTCGCGACGCCTGCGACCGCATCGAAGACGTCACTTAGGACGGGTCGCAGGAACCGCGTCTCTCTGAGACGTTGCGCTCAATTGCTGCTCTCTGTGTCGGTCCGAACGCGCGAGAGGCGGCGACGTAACGGGTAGTAAGGGGCAGCCGATGCGGTCACTGCTGTACCTGCTGCTGATTCTCGCTGCCGCCCTCCCCATTCCACGTCCCGCTCGCGCGGACACGCTCGACGAAGTACGCCAGCGTGGCACGCTGCGCTGGGGCGGCGACCAGGAGGGTGGCGGTCCCTACGTTTACCCGCGCAGCGACGATCCGAACCGGGTCACCGGCTTCGAGGTCGAGATGGCTAACCGCCTTGCCGAGCGCCTCGGAGTGAAGGCGGAGTTCACCCAAGGCGATTGGGACAAGCTGCCCGACATGCTCCGCACCGGCAAGGTCGACGTCATCATCAATGGCTACGAGTTGACGCCGGAGCGCCTCGACCTCATGGACGCCACCATGCCGTACTACCTCTACCGGCTCCAGCTCCTCGGCAGAAAAGGCGATAGGAGGCACAGTACCTGGGACAGCTTCAAGGCTGCCGTCGATCGCGCCCCAGGGAAAATCGGCGTGCTAACGGGGTCGGCGGCCGAGACCTATATGCGGCGCTTCTGCAACGACGCGGACACGGGCGGTGGCTCCGTCTGCGGCGTCATCGGCTACGACGGCAATACCGACACCATGCGCGAGGTGGAAACCGCAAAGCTGGACGGCGCTCTGGTGGACACGCCGATCGCCGCCTTCTACGCATCACGTTTTCCCGGCCTGGTCGCGGTCGGAATGTCGGTGGGCGAAGGTTACTACGTGATGTACCTCCGCAAGGGTGAGACATCGCTCCTACGCGCGCTCAACGCGGCCATAATCGTGATGGTTCGCACCGCAGAGCTGGAGCGCATCTATCGCAAGTACGGTATCTGGGACGACGCACAGCAGCGGCTGATCGAGATTGCTGACGCCGGCAGGTTCTTCGGTTACGACCAGGCGGTCCGAACCGAAGTGAACGAGGGCGCGAAGCCCACCGAAGAGTTACTGAAGACCGGACCACGCGAGCGCGGTTGGGCGGTGGTGGTGGATTACGGCGGCGTGCTGCTCCAATCGGCCGGCATGACCGTCATCTTGAGCGTCCTGTCGTTTCCGCTCGCCATCGGGCTCGGTCTGCTGGTGGCCGTCGGCCGGCTCTACGGACCGGCGTGGCTCAAGACGCCGCTCAGTGCATACGTGGAGTTCCTGCGCGGAACGCCGCTGATGCTGCAGCTCTACTTCATCTTCTTCTTCCTGCCCGAGGTTGGCATCAGAGTGCCTGCCTTCTGGACCGCCATCCTCGGGCTGGCGGTCAACTACTCGGCGTATGAGAGCGAGATTTACCGCGCTGGCCTCCAAGCCATTCCGCACGGGCAAATGGAGGCGGCACTGTCGCTCGGCATGTCGCGCGGGCTGTCGATTCGCCGCATCATCGTGCCACAGGCGGCGCGCATCGTGATCCCGCCGATGGTCAGCGATTTCATCGCGCTCTTCAAGGACACCAGCGTTTGCTCAGTTATCACAATCGTAGAGCTGACGAAGCGTTTCAGCGTGCTCAGCATGAGCACTCAAGCGACGGTCGAGCTGATGGTAATGACCGGTGCGCTATATTTGCTAATGAGCTACCCGGTCGCTGTGTTGAGCCGCCGGCTGGAGAAGCGCCTTGGCGTGGGCGTTGCGGCGCTCTGAAACCACCACGTGATTACCGTCAAGAATCTGGTCAAACGCTTCGGCGTCAACGAAGTCATCAAGGGCATTTCGATGGACGTGGCCCGCGGCGAGGTCGACGCGATCATCGGCCCGTCGGGTGGCGGCAAGAGCACGTTCCTGCGTTGCATCAACGGGCTCGAGGGGTTTCAAGGCGGCCACGTAGAGATTGGCAATCTCGTGATGACGCCGGAGACCAATCCACGGCGCGACGCCGCCCTCCTGCAGTCGGTGCGCCAGCGGGTCGGTATGGTGTTCCAGCAGTTCAATCTCTTTCCACACCTCACCGCGTTACAAAATCTGTGCGAGGCGCCGGTGCGCGTGATGGGCGAGTCACGCGGTGAGGCCGAGACGCGCGCAGTAACGTTGCTGGACCGAGTCGGCCTGGCTGCCAAGAAAGACGCATTCCCGCGCGATCTGTCGGGAGGTCAGATGCAGCGCGTGGCGATCGCGCGCACTCTGATGATGCAGCCCGAAGCCATCCTGTTCGATGAGCCGACCAGTGCACTCGACCCTGTCATGGCGGCAGAGGTACTGGCAGTCATGGACAACCTCGCCAAGGAAGGCCAGACGATGATCGTCGTGACGCACTCGATGACCTTCGCCCGCAACGTCGCCAACCGGGTGCACGTGTTCGCCGACGGCCATGACGTCGAGAGCGGCCCGCCCGAGGAGGTATTCGAAGACCCGCAGCACTCTGTCACCAAGGCATTCCTCAGGGAGGCGCTCCCGTTGAATTGGCGCTCCAAGGTCGCGGCGCGGCGAACAGAATGATGTCGCGACCCGCGCATTGCCGAAGTCTGATCGATGCGGCAAGCGCACTGGAGATGCCCGGAATTTAATTCGCCGATGAAGCTTTTGCCTTTCGTGGTCCGCCACCTGTTTCGCAATCGACGGCGCAGCGTCCTGACGTTTCTCGCGATCACGGTATCGACGATCATCTTTGCGGCGCTGATGAGCCTTCCCGCCATCGTTGACCAGGTGCTGCGCGACCCGGCGCGCTCCTTCCGGCTCATCGTGCACGCCAAGGCCGGCTTCTTCCATCCGCTGCCCGAGGCATACGCGAACCGCATCCGCGGCGTACCGCATGTCGATGCGGTGATCGGCTCGAACATCTTCATGGGTTTCTATCGTCAACCCGACCAGCTGGTCGCGGCCCTCGCGCTTGATCCCGGTCCGGTTGCGGAGCTCTTTCCCGATTTCGGGATCTCAGACGGCAACGCACAGGAGTTTCGACGCGACCGCAACGCCGCGCTGGCCGGAGGAGGAGTCGTGCGGGCCTTCGGCTGGCACGTCGGCGACACGGTTACCTTGCGCGGCGCAAACTACCCGGTTGACGCGGAGATCAAGATCGTGGGAATCGTCGAGGCGCTCGGAGTTCGCGACAATGTCCTGATGCGGCGCGACTACCTGGAGGAGCTGCTGGGGAGGCCGGCGACGGTAAATATGTTCTGGGTCAAGATCGACCGCACGGACTCGGCGCCGACAGCAATCAAGACTATCGATGACATGTTCGCGAACTCGGCGGCGGAGACCAATACTGAGTCCGAACTCGCATTTGCGCAGAGCCAGATGAGTGACTACCGGATTCTCTTCGATGGCGTGCAGTTCCTCGCCGCGATCGTGATGTGTTCAATCGGGCTGGTTGCCGCGAACACCGCCGCGATGTCCGTGCGAGAGCGCCGCAGCGAGATCGCCGTGCTGCGTGCGCTGGGGTTCTCGCGCAGCAGCGTGGTCGCGGCTTTCGTCGCCGAAGGACTCGCGATTGCGGTTCCTGCCGGTCTGCTCGGCTGCGCGGGCGCGTACGGCCTGCTCAAGTTAATGCCCTACGCGTCGGGAACGCTCGGCCCGCTCGCGATGAACCTCGAACTTCCGGTGCGAGTCGTTGCCATGAGCATCACGGTTTCCGTCGCGATCGGTGTGCTGGCGAGCGTCGTTCCCGCAGTCAACGCGGTACGCCGCAATATCGTCGAGAGTCTTCGCGAAGTTAGATAACGACGCGGCGCGCGTACAATTCGTCGATCATCTTGTTTGAGGGCGCACTATTACAGGCGTGCATCGCGCGAATTACGCTTCGCACGATCCTATGCTTTAATTCGCGAACCTTGGCGCCCGTGGCGCAATCTTCTGTAGAGGGACTCACTTGATCAGAAAGCCCGACCTTAAGTCACCTGTGGCGGGGCTGGCTATCATTGCGGCGAGCTTGGCCTTACTCGCGTACGCAAATGAAGCGGTGGCTGCGCACCCTCACTCGGCGCACGGAGCCAACAAATCAGGTGCGCATCACGCGAGTGGGGCGGACCTGGTTTTGCGCTGGAACGGGATCGCGATCGACGCCAGCGGACTCGACCACACGCCCGTGGCGCCCGGTGAGAACCGGGTCTTCGGCGAACAGCTGGGACCGACACGAGCGAGCCGCGCGATGGCGATTGTGCACATCGCGATGTTCGACGCGATCAATGCGATCGTCGGCGGTTACCACAGCTATACGGGTATTCATCCTGCACCTAGCGCATCGATGGACGCTGCGATCGTGCAATCGGCGCGTGACACGCTGGTCGCGCTCTTTCCTTCGCAGGCATCCAAGTTCGACTCGCTGCTTGCCGACGACCTGAGTCAGATCCCGTCCGGCGCCGGAAACACAAAGGCGAGGGGAATCGACCTCGGCAAGAGCGCCGCCGCGGCGATCCTGTCGATGCGCAACGACGACGGCTCCGAGATTGCCGACCCCCACTTCGGCGTCGATTTCTTCACTAGCGGCGAGCCAGGAGTCTGGCAGCAAGACCCGATCGGCCTCAGCACGCTGGCGCTGGGCGCATTCTGGGGCGAGGTCCGGCCGTTTGTCCTGGCGTCGTCCGATCAATTTCGAGTGCCAGAACCTCCTGACTTGGACAGTTCCGAGTACACCTCTGCCTACAACGACGTGAAAGGTATCGGCGGCGACGGGATCGTGACGCCGACGGCGCGCACCGCCGAACAGACCGAGATTGGCATCTTCTGGGCCTACGACGGAACGCCGAGCCTGTGCGCGCCGCCGCGGCTCTATAACCAGATCACCGTTCACATCGCCGACCAGATGGGCACCAGTTCCGACGTGGTGCAATTTGCGCGGCTGCTGGCGCTGACTAATGTGGCGATGGCCGATGCAGCCATCGCAATTTGGGAGTCGAAGTACTTCTTCCTGTACTGGCGCCCGGTCACCGGTATTCGCGAGTCCGATCTGGGAACTGGAGCGAGCGGCCTCGGCGATGGCAATCCGATGACGACGGGCGATATCGGCTGGTCGCCGCTCGGCGCGCCAGCCAGCAATTCGAGTGGGCCGAACTTTACGCCGCCATTTCCTTCATACCCGTCGGGACATGGCGGTTTTGGCGGCGCGCTCTTCCAGACCTTGCGCCACTTTTACCGCACCGACAACATCGCATTCACCTTCGTATCGGACGAATTCAACGGCGTAACGAAGGACCACGACGGTAACGTCCGGCCGCTATCTCCGCGTAGCTTCTCGTCGTTGTCCCAGGCCGAGGATGAAAACGGTCAGAGCCGAATCTACCTGGGAATCCACTGGCTCTTTGACAAAACCGAAGCCATTACGCAGGGCAGACGCGTCGGGGATTGGGTGGTTGAGCATGCGTTCACCCCCAAGCACAGCAAGTGAGCGGCGGCCGTAATTCGGCTGGTGAATTTTGCTGGCAAGATTCGGGTGACCTCGCGCGGACGGGAGGAGCGCTAGGCGGTAAAGGCGGCGCTCGACGCCTGTTCCCTCTCCAGTAGGGGCGCATCGCGATGCGCCCTCTTTCTTCAGTCTCTCTCTTTCGTAGGGGCGCACGCCTGCCCAGAGCATAGTCGAAGGGGCTGTGCGCCCTTCTCCTCAACGACCCCGATCAACGGGAGCGATCTGTCAGCGCTCATTCCACTTCATGCCATTGGGAGCCGCGACTCGCGACCTCATCCGCAACCAAGGCGGCAGCAAGAACGCGAGTTACGCGATAGTCGAATCATAGACGGCTCATGATGGATGGCTCTGTCACGCGAAAATCCGAATTGCCTGCGAACGCCAGCCGATGAATGGGGGCCGCATCCGGGGCGCGACACTTGGAATTGCGCGCAATCGATTTAGACTTCCGAATGGAGCAGATTGTAGGTCCAGATGGGGACGCTGTCTGATAGCGGGCGATTTCGGCTCATGTATGAGCTCGGCCAGGCGTTCGCCACGCGAATCGACCTGGACGAATTGATCCCTTTCGTAATCGCCACCTGCCGCGAGGTTTTCGACGCGCAAGGCGTGTCGGTTCTGCTCCTCGACCCAACCACCAACGAGCTTTATTTCCCGTACGCATCGAGCGATGACCCCGAAGTCGCCGCTCGACTCGCGCGGCTGCGGATTCCCATCGATCGCGGAATTGCCGGACGAGTATTGAAAAGCCGCCGGGTCGAGAAAGTCGATGCCGTCCAGTCAGACCCGCGCTTCTATGGCGATGCAGACCGGGTGACCGGAATCAGCACGAGGTCGCTGATCGCCGCGCCGCTCACCTCCGGTGACGTCGCGCTCGGCGTGATCGAGGTGATCAACCGGCGCGGTGGCGGGATCTTCAGCGACGACGACACCGCCCTTCTGGAGACGTTGGCTCACAGCATCGCGGTTGCGATCGCCAACGCACGCCGTTTCAGCGAGGTGAAGACATCTGCGGAGCTGCTACGAGCGCAGGTCGGAGCGCTGCGCAGGGACCTGACGCGTCGCGAGCGCTTCGCCGAGATTATCGGCACGAGTAGGGCGATGAGCGAGGTGTTCAACTTGGTGGACAGCGCAGCGGCGTCGTCGCTTACCGTTCTGATCGAGGGCGAAACCGGAACCGGCAAGGAGTTGGTAGCGCGCGCGATACATCGTGCCAGATCGCGCGCCGACGGCGCTTTCATCGCAATCAACTGCGCCGCATTTGCCGAGACGCTGCTCGAGAGCGAGCTGTTCGGCCATCGCCGCGGCGCCTTCACCGGTGCAACCCGCGATGAGCCGGGGCTCTTCCGGGCGGCGTCGGGCGGGACGCTGTTCCTTGATGAAGTCGGCGAGATGCCCGCTTCGATGCAGGCGAAGCTCCTGCGCGTGCTCGAACAGGGCGAAGTGACCGCGGTCGGCGATACGCGTCCGCACAAAGTGGACGTGCGCGTGGTTTGCGCGACCAACCGGGATCTCAAAGCTGCGGTCGCCGAGCGAACCTTTCGTGAAGACCTGTTCTATCGAATCGCTGTATTCCCGATTCGACTGCCGCCGCTCCGAGAGCGGCGCGAAGATATCCCGTTGCTCGCGGCGCAGTTCCTTTCCAGCGCCGCGAAGAACGACAACAAGCGGATTCCCGGTTTCGACGCGTCGTCACTGGATATCCTCGAACGGTGCAACTGGCCCGGCAACGTGCGCCAGTTGCACAACGAGATCGCGCGGGCGGTTGCGCTGGCGAAGGACGGCGAAGCGATCACGCCGGCGCACCTTTCATCGGCTTTGGCCGCCGCATCAGAAACGCCCGCGCCCTCCCCACTGGCAAGCGACGCGCCCCCTCGCCCATTCAAGCCTATGGCGCCTCACGCCGCGCCCCTGCGCGAAGCGCGCGCCGCCTTCGAAGCGGATCACATTGCGCGCGCGCTCGCCGAACACGGCAGAAACGTCTCGCACACGGCGGCTGCATTGGGCATCTCACGCGTCGCGCTGCAAAAGAAGATGAAGGAATATTCGCTGCGATGAATCTGCCATCCGCGAGTTCACTATTCTGGCCACGCGCGGTTGCGGCGAGTGTCCTGCCAAATTTTGATTGCGCTACTCATCATGGTTAGCGACCCGCCTGCTATCGATCGGTAGCACCACGCCTGGAAACGGCCCCAAAGACGGAGATTTTCGGTCGGCACTGGTATTGCACTTATGGCCTGTCGAGAGCGCAAGACAAGGAGGCCACGAAGATGTTCGCAGTAATGAATCAGGCGGTGTCGAAGCTGGTCGGTCGCTATGTGGACTACAAGGAGGTCTCCGAGGGACTGCATGCCGCGCAGAGCTGCATCCTCAGCGAACTCCCCGGAGCCGCCGCAGCGGTCATCACGCTGGTGTGGATCGTGTCGTGCTTCGCCGGATTGACGATGTAATGCGATCCAGAGGTGAGCGAATCAAACGACCTGCGACAGCAGAACCGGCGATGACGGGGAGAGCGAGCAAGCCTGAAAGAGGGAAAGCCGGCTCTCTCCGGTCATCGCCCCGCGCGACGACTCCACCTGAGTTGACGAATCTAGATTGCATCCGCTCACGCCACGCCGATCGGCTGGATTACTTGGGGGCCGCTGATTGAGCAGCGCTCAATTCGCCCAACAGCGCCTTTGCGTCTTTCAGGTCTGCGGTGTCAAAGCCCTCGGTGAACCAGTTGTAGATCTCAGAGAGCATCGCGCGCGCTTCATCGCGCTTGCCCTGCTTCGCAAGCAGCCGAGCCAGACTGGTCGTCGCGCGCAACTCGTACGACCTTGCCTTCTGGCGACGGGCTACATCTATGGCGGTGCGAAAGCAGCTCTCGATTTCGGCGCCAGCCAGCTGATCGCGGCGCACAAGCAGTTCGCCGTGCATACGATGTAGTTCCGCCTCGGACGCTCTGGCTCCGGTCCGCTCGGCGTCGCGGAGTGCGCGACCTACGGCATCCAGACCCTCGTCAAGTCTGCCAAGTTTCAGAAAAATTGACGCAACGATGCTCACTGGTCGAATTGCCATGGGCAGACCAGCGTAGAAAGCATCGCGTGCGATACTCAACGCGTTTGCATCGCCAGCCTCGGCCACCGCTTCGGCTTGGAAAAGATCGCCGATGCGGCCGGCCACTAGGCCGTGTTCGGCGGCGACCGCCGCCAGTTCCCGCGCGTTAGACGACAGCTCGGCGAAGTCGCCGCGCTCTCTTTGGACACGACAGAGATGCACGAGCGCCAACTGAATATGGAACGGATCGGAGCCCTCCCTGGCCAGTACGAGGGCTTCGCGGCCACATATCTCCGCCCGGTCCGCATAGCCGAGATTCCACAGGTTAACTGCGCCTTCCGCGCGGGTGATTATGCGAAAGTCCACACCTACACCTGATCCGAGCTCGGAGCCGGGACCGGCGCTCCCGCCCGCCATCGCCGCATCGTAGTGTTCTTGCGCCGCTTCAAACTCGCCCGCCAGCGAAAGGGTCGAGGCGGCGGCAACGCGGGCCGCTACCATCGCGGTTGAATCGCCGCTGCGCTCGGCCAACGAGAGAAGCTCGCGAGAAAGATCGAGCGCGGCGCCGATCTCGCCTCTCAAGGCGTAGCCGGCGCGCAGTCGCCCCAGCGCCGCGAACAGAGTTTCCTCGTCGCCCACCGTAAGTGCGATATCGCGTGCGCGTGCGTGGGTCTCCATGGACATCTCGCTGAATGGGCCATGAATGAAGGCGTACATTTGCCCCAGAATCATCCGGAAGGCGAGTTCGCGCCTGAGTCTTTGCAGGTCCGGTGCATCGAGCTCGCGCACCAGCCCGATCGCCTGCGAAGCGAAGCTCGCGGCATCGGCGTAGGCACCGCGTGTCACGGCTTGGCGCGCGGCTTTGCCGAGATAGTCGAGGGACTTCGATACGTTTCCGCTCCGCCCGTAATGATGGGCAAGTTCGACGACGCGCTCATCGAGCTCGTTGGCGTAAAGCGATTCAATCGCGGCGCCGGCGCGCCCGTGGAGCGCCTTGCGCCGTTCGATCAAGACTGAATTGTAGGCGACTTCCTGAGTGAGCGCGTGCTTAAAGGTGTACTCGAGGTCACCGACCGCCGGCTGCTCGTAGATGAACTCAGCGAGCTGAAGGTGGTTGAGCATCCGGTTGAGTTCATCACCCGGCTTCTTAGTGACCTCCCGTGCCAGGGACAACGGAAACTCCTTGCCGATCACCGCGAGGGTCTGGAGCAGGTCCTTCTGATCGGCGGGGAGGCGGTCGATGCGCGAGGCGAGGATCGCCTGCACGGTCGGCGGTATTTTGAGCTCACTTAGCGGCTTGGCGAGCCTGGTAGCGCCGTTGCGCACCAGCGCGCCCTCGTCGAGCAGCACCAGCACAGTCTCTTCCATGAAGAACGGATTGCCCTCGGTCCTTTCGATGATCAGTCGCTTGAGCGGCGCCAAATCCTCGCCACCGCCGAGCAGCGCGGAGAGCATCTCGCCGGCACTCTCCTTGCCCAACGGATCGAGCCGCAGTTGCGAGTAGTAGGTCTTGCTGTTCCACTGATGCGAGTACTCGGGCCGGTAGTTGACGAGCAACAGGATCTTCGCGGTGCCGATGGAGTCGGCGAGTAAGTTCAAAAGTGCTTGCGACTCTTCGTCGATCCAGTGCAGGTCCTCGAAGATAGCCATCAGCGGCTGATTGAGCGATTCGCGCAGCAGCATTCGCTTGATCGCATCAAGCGTGCGGCGCTTGCGGACTTGTGGGTCCATCTGCGCGTGCGGATCGGCGCCCTCGAAGATACCGAGCAGGCCAAACAGGTACGGCAGCGTGTCTTCGAGGCTGCGGTCGAGGGCGAGCACCCGCCCGGTGACCTTCTCCCGCCGGGTTCGTGGGTCATCGTCGCTTGCAATCCGGAAGTAGGCGCTCAAGAGGTCGAGCACCGGCAGGTATCCGGAGGCCTTGCCGTGCGAGACCGAGAATGTCTCCAGCACCATCCATCCTGACGACGCCACCGCCTTGAACTCGAAAAAGAGCCGCGACTTGCCGACGCCCGGCTCGGCCATCGCGGCGACCAGCTGCCCGCGACCGGCGCGTGCCTGCTCCGCGGCTCGCTTGAGCGCGTCCATCTCGCGCTGGCGCCCGACGAACTTGGTCAGCCCGCGACCCGCCGAACGTTGCAGGCGCGTGCGCAGCGGTCCCAGGCCGGTCACCTCGTAAACGTTGACCGGCTCGCCGACACCCTTGACCTTGGTGGCGCCGAGAGGCTTGAGGGTGAAGTATCCTTCGCTGAAATTGCGGGTCGCCTCGGTGACCGCGATCGATCCCACCGGCGCCGCGGTCTGCATCCGCGCCGCGAGGTTGGTCATGTGTCCGATCGGCGTGTACTCGACGTTGCCTGCGCCGGTCTGAATCGATCGAACTACAACTTCGCCGGTGTTTGCGCCGATGCGCCCCTGGATCGGCGTGCCGCCGTCAGCGACGAGCTTCGATGAATAGCGGCGCAACTCCTCCTGCATCCGGAGTGAGGCGTACAGCGCTCGCTGCGCGTGGTCTTCGTGTGCGATCAGCGCGCCGAACAGCGCGAAGATGCCGTCGCCGGTCGATTGTACGACGTAACCGTCGTAGTGATGGACCGCGTCCATCATCAGCTTGAGGGCGGGATCGATCACGGCGCGCGCTTGTTCGGGATCGAGCTCCTCCATCATTTCGGTCGATCCCTTGATGTCGGCGAACAACGCGGTGACCGTCTTGCGCTCGCCGTCGAGGGCCTCCGATACGCTGGCATCGTCGGTGAATTGGATTTGCGATCTAGCGGGCGCCGCCGCCGCGTGAGCATCGGCCTTCGCGGCGCCAATTGCGGACCCGCATTTCCTGCAGAACCGTGCCTGCGGACTCACCGCTGCTTTGCACACGGGACAAGCCAGCTCCAGCTTCGAGCCACATTGTTCGCAGAACGAGGCGTCTGCAGGATTGTCTCTATTGCACTTCGCGCAGAGCATCGCGTTACGCGTTGAGTTCCTCGAGCAATGCCTTGGCGTCTTTCAGGTCTGCGGTGTCGAAGCCCTCGGTGAACCAGTTGTAGATCTCCGAGAGCATCGTACGCGCTTCATCGCGGCGGTCAGTATCTCGCATCAATCGTGTGAGGCTCATCGCCGCACGCAATTCGAAGGACTTCGCCTCTATTTCCTTCGCCACTTTTATCGCCTCGCGAAAACTCTGCTCGGCCTGTTGCAGCCAATCTCCTGAACGCTCATCGTGCGGCCGTTCGTCCATGGCGCGCCTGAGGAAGACTTCCCCGCGCAAGTAGTGAAGATGCGGATGGTCGACGCGGTCGCCGGGCGCAGCGTCGAAGGCTTCGTCCAGCGTTTCCATCGCATCATCGAGCGCGTCCGCCAGGATTTGCGTCTGCGCGAGAAACGCGAGGTAGAAACCCAGCCCGCCGCGCTGCCCATTGGAGATGTGATGAGCGAGACCCTCGCGCATGCTCGCAATCGCCGCGGTTCGGTCGCCCATTTCGGCAACCGCCCGGCCCCGAAGGATGGCGCCGTCGGCATCGAAAAATGGCATGTGCTGTTGGCCCGCAAGTTCGATCAGAGCTTCGGCAAATTCTTGCGCACTCTTCCAGTCGCGAAGCGACAGATACACGCCCGCCGCAATCGAATAGGCCATGGCGATCGGAAATGGCTTGGCGAGGCGCCGCGCCAGGGCAACTGCGTCCTCAACCCGCGAACGCGCGGTATCCGCGAACCCGAGCTGCCACGCGGCGCGGCTCGCATAACCGAGCGCGGATACGCCCGCGTCGTGCGGAGTGGTCGGATGCTTTTCTTCCTTGTACAGAGCAACAGCGCTTTCCAAATGTTCTCGCGCGGCGATGAAATCGCCGCGATTATAGCGGGTAATACCGCTGGCAAGGTGTCCCGAAACTCTCAACCCTGCGCCGCCATCGTGGTCGGCTGCCGACAGGATCTGATCAGCTACCGCTTGGGCAGCGAGTAATTCGTTGCGGGTCAAGTTCGCTACCCACAGACCCATCAATGCGAACACCAGTTGCGCGGGGTTGCCAAGCTGTTCGCCGAGTTCACGCGCCCGGTCGTACGCCTCCTGGACTTCCGGGGCGCTAAAACCCTTGGTCGCCAGCAATACTTGGCCCAACGACACTTGGAGGAAGAGCCTGTCCTGCGTAGTTCCGGGAGCGCCGCCGGCTGCATCACGCAGCGCGATTGCGCGGGTGTAGTGACGCTCGGCTTCTTGCAATGCTCCCCGCGCTACCGCCCAATCTCCGGCACGACGCCCCGCCGCTAATGCCTTTTCGGCATCGCCGGCCGCGGCATAGTGGTGAGCCAGCAGCTCTGGCTGCACGGAAGTCTTGTTGGCAAAACGCTCGCTCAACACGTTTGCGATCGTACGGTGCAGCTCCCCGCGTTTGGTCTTCAGCAGAGCCTGGTACGCGGTGTCCTGCACGAGTGCATGTTTAAAAGTATAGGTGGCATTCGGCGGCATCCCGCGAACGTAAAGCAGTTCCGTGTTGGTTGCCTTCTCCAATGCCGCCTGCAATTCGGCATCACCGATTGTCAAAACCGCGCGGATCAGTTCAAACGAGAACTCACGACCGATGGCCGCGCCAACCTGTACGACCTCCTTGGCAGGCCCCAGCGAGTCCAGGCGTGCCATCAGCGAATCGTGCAGGGTGGCCGGAATTTCACTCGGCCCGGCGCGCTTGCCGCTCTCGAGTACGTGCCGCGTGAGTTCTTCGACAAACAAGGGAATGCCGCCGGTGCGTGCAACCACCGTGTCGATCACTTCAGCGGCCAGCGATTCGCCAGCCGCGACCCGGGTGACGAAGTCGCGCACTTGACGATTGCTGAGCCGGTTGAGGTTGATCTGCAAATGATGTGCTCTCATCGGCCATGGCGCGTGGAACTCGGAGCGAGCCGTAAAGAGCAGCATGATCCGCGCGGTGGCGCTCTGCTCAGCGAGGATTTGATACAAGTCGAGCGTCGAGGGATCGACCCAATGCAGGTCTTCCACTGCGAGCACTATGGGCTGCAAGCGCGCTTGGGAAAAAACCCATTCGACCAGCGTCGCGAGGAGTCGTCGATGTTGCTGTTCGGGCGGCAGCAGCGACGGCGGGTACCTGTCCGGGACGGGAAGATTGAGTAGCGGCGCGATCAGCGGCAGCGACTCCTTGAGCACAAGGCCTGCGGATTCCAAGGCTCTTTCTAATCCGCGAATCCGCTCGTCCGGCGATTCGCTGTCGCTCCAGTCGAATGCCTGCAACAGCATTTCGGACACCGGGTGGAATGGAGTGTTCTGCAGAAAGGGCGTACCGCTGCATTCGATCCAGGTGTGCGCGGTGCTGGAAATCTGCTCGCGAAACTGTTGCACGAGACGAGACTTGCCGATTCCCGCTTCGCCGACGACCATCACAGCCTGACCCTCGCCGTCCTGCGCACGTTCCCAACGGTTGCGCAACATCAGGCATTCGTCTTCGCGTCCGATGAACGGGGTGAGTCCGCGCGCCGCAGCCATTGCGTGCAGGCGTCCGCGCGCGCCGCTCTGCTGAATCACCCGATACAGATGCATGGGCTCGGTGATGCCCTTGAGGGTGTGCGCGCCGCGCGCTTCGACCACGAACAGGCCGGAGACCAGCCGATGGAGCGACTCGGTGATCACGACCGTGTCCGGATCGCCAAGCGACTGTACGCGCGCCGCGATGTTTGGCGTGTCACCGAACACGTCGACCTCGTGGCCGCCACCGTGACCGGTTACGACCGAGCCTGCGTGTATTCCGATGCGAGTTTTGAGCCGTGGCTGATTCTTCGCCGCGAGCTGTTCGTTGAGCGTCGCAATAGCGTTGAGTATCGCGAGACCGGCGCGGACCGCGCGTTCGGCATCGTTCTCGCGCGCGTGCGGGTAGCCGAAATAGATGACCAGTCCGTCGCCGAGATACTTCGCGACGTGGCCACCGTAATGGGTTGCGGCATCGGCTGCGGCGCGCTGGTAGGCGGCCGCTATTTCGCGCCATTCTTCAGGATCGAGGCTCGCAGCGATCTCGGTCGAATCGACCAGATCACAGAACAGAGCGGACAGATGACGCCGCTCACCGTGCGGAGCATCCAGGCTCCGCGAGCGATCCGCCAGCGGGGCTTCGACCTGTCGAATGTTCTTTGGAGCTTGCTCATTCCGCGAGGTGGTTGAGTCGGCGGGGGCTCCATTGGTTGAACGGAGCGGAGCGGCGCACTCGGCGCAGAACTTTGCATGCGGAGGATTTTGCGCGCCGCACTTTGGACATCGATGCGCGAGAGGTCCGCCGCATTCGATGCAAAATTTCGCGGTGCTCGGACTCTCGCTACCGCAGTGCTGACATCGCATCAGGCTACGCCACTTTGGAAGCGATTGCGCAGACTCTCACGCCGTTCAGCATACTTCACCCCCGACTTGGAAAAATCCCATGCGGCACCCGTCAAAAGCAACATGGGTACCGCCAAGGGTGGCGTGCGGCGCACCGAAACTTCCTACCGATTGAACGCAATCGATCGCTTACATCAGTTTGTCTCGACATGCATGTGCCGCGGGGATGACGCGTGGTTGAGACTGCGAATTTCCGGTCTGCTTCGAGCGACCTGCAAAACCATCGTAGTGGTTTGCCCCTGAGCGATGTGGCCCGGCTTCCCGAGGCCCTCTCCGCCAACTTCGGCGGTGATTTGATAGTCACCCGCCGCTCCCTCGAAAGATGCCCATCCGTCCGGATCGGTGACCACCTCTCCACTGCTTCTCCAGCCTTTTAGGAGTTGCGCAAGTCGCACAGCCGCAACTTTTGGCCGTCGCGAACGGTCGAACAGGCCGCCGTCCTCGACGAATCGGTAGTCATCGTAGAGCCCCCACCAATTGATCCCCTGCACTTGCGGATTGCCGTAAGCAATCGTGAATGCACCTTCGAGGTAGTCGGCCTGGGTGGTCTCATTCGCCTCGGCGTGCCACCAGCTCTCAAACGCCGAAGGGTGATGCGACGACCCCACTGCGATCTCGCCGATCTGGATCGGCTTGCCGAGCTTGGCATACCGGTCCAAAACCAGCGCGAGCCGAAACAGATCAATCGCGGGGACTTGCAATCCCCACGCGACGTTGATGCGAGCGCCGTCATAGATTTGCAGCCCGACGATGTCGTAAGGCACGCCCGCACGCGAAAGATCCTCGAGGTACCGATACGGATCGGAGGACGCCGGACCAATCCTGCCCCAACTGACCAGACTCATCAGAGGGTAGTGCTTGAGTGCGACGTCTTCGCCCAGCGGCAGCGTTACCATCACCATGATTGAGCTTGCGGGCGCACTCTTTCGGATCTCTTGAGCCGACGCCTTCACCACGCGAACCAGATCTTCATCATCGAGGTTCCATCGCGACCATTGCGGATGTCCTTCGTTCATCGCCTCCCAGATCTGCACCTCGTCCTTGTAGTGAGAGACGATTGTTCGAACGTGCTCGCGCGTCGTCGCAACGAGGTCGTCCGGCTTGCCGCGAAGATCTTCGATAAAGCGCGGCACCTCTCCGTTCGCGAACCACACGAGCGCGTGACCACCGAGTGTGAAACCGTCGTCCCGCAGTGCGCCGGGTTTGAAGAAACGGTCAAGCTCGCCCAGCGAATAGACCCCTCGGTGCGGCTCAGTCCGATTCCAGGTCATGAATAAGATCGCGTAGTTCAACCCCATCGCCTTTAGCCGCGCGATCGTGCCGGCGTCATATCCGTCGCTATAGACGCCGAACAGGAAGTCGAACCGTCGCTGGTCGAAGTGTATTTTCGCGCCCGGAATCGGCCGCCCATCGAAATCCTCCACCCGCACGCGCATGTCGCCGCGGCGGCGAGTCCTAATCGTTGCGCGAGCCTCGGCCAGCACTTCCTTTTCACCGGCCGTCAGCGCCAGCCGCAATGCATCCAAAGAGATCCGCGCGCGTTGGGCGGGGTCGGTCGAGCGATCGATTTGTGCAATGAGCCGAGAAGCCGAATCTATCTCTCGGGCGGCCTCCGCACTGGCGAATTCCTCATCATTGTGGGTCCCGGTCCAATGCTTCACCTGCAGAGTTCGAGACCGCGCAAGTTCCGGCAGCAACTCGATGCGGACGCTTCCACGCGCCGGCACGCGATAGCCACGCCCCGAATTGTCGGCCGGAACCAGCACCTTTCCGAAGCCGGGTACCGGCCACAAGATCTCAAGCGTCACTACTTGGCTGGAGGGGACAGCGATGCGCGGTGTCCCGAGTCCGTACTGCACACCGAACACAGGAGTACCGCCCTGATCGCGAACGATCATGCCCGGCCGCCAAGTGCGTAGAAACCCTACGCTGTCGAGAGGTTTGCCGTACTGATCGAACGCGATGATCTCGATCGTTCCGTGATCGCCGCGCGCGACCCAGGCACCGAGGCCCAACAGGACGAGATGATCGAACAGCGCATAGCACGCGATCGCGGCCAACGTCGCGATAGCTCCAGCGCGCAAAATGTGTTTGAAGAACCCCCGTCGATCCACGGCAGGCGAAGTGTCCCCTGTCATCGGAGCCGACACAAGCGCGCCGTAGTCGCTTTAGGGCAATCTGGCGTTGTAGCTGACGAATTGCTAAAAGCTGTTGCTTGCCGTATGGAGTTAAGTGTGCGTGCAAGTTTCGGTAGCTCGATGCGCAACGCACAAGCTGTCGTCACGCTTTCTTCTAACCAATGATCGCGCGTGCCCGCGTCTCGTGTTGCTGCCCTGACGGCAGAGTAAACGGCAAATCCTCCGCATCGGGTGCGCAGTAGGGCGCATGGCACGAAACGATATCGTCATCGTTATAGTCCCCGGAGGAATGGGATCCACTTTGACTTTGGACGGTCGCGAGGTCTGGAACTTCGAACTCACGCTCCCGCCAGACGTCAGTGGCCTTCGTATGATTCTCAGTCCGGCGCTACTGCTTCCGTGGCTTCCGCTCCGCGCTGAACGTCTGTTGAGCGTTTATGATGACTTTCTCGCCTTCCTGGGTAGCAACGGTTACTCGCAACTGCAACAGAATCTCTTCTTGTTCCCGTTCGACTGGCGCCAGGGCATGAAAGTTGCGGCCGAGGCGCTCGCAGATTTCGTCAAGACGAGGGTGATACCGAATCTGGCCGGCCGGAAGATCCTGTTCATCACGCACAGCTACGGCACGATGGTCACGCGATGGGCGTTAACGGTTGGAGCGGCAGCACCTCTGATAGACCCCATGCTTGTCGAGCGAGTGGTAGCAGCGGGAGCGTACATGCTTGGGATTGTTCCCGCATTCAGGAACATGGTCGAGATGCCGAGTCTGAACAACGTCTTCAACGATTTGTTTGATCTGGTAAAAGCTGCCGATCCAGCACTCGCTGCGCAGGTTCAAGCGCCGCTCAGCAGGTCGCTAATGGCGGTGACTGCGCAGCTCGAGAGCCTGCCAACCTTCCCGGTACTCCAAGGCGGCGTGAACCCACCAGCGAACCAACCGTACCTAGCGTTTGATTGGAGCGGCTGGCCGGCGGAATTAGCCAGTTTGATGGGCGCGGTGCAGCAGAACTTGCAGAATCTGGCGAATGCCCCGTGGCCCAACCTTCCGCGCACAGTGTTCGCATCGGACAACCATCCGACCGATCTCGGCTACCTACTCGACTTGAACAATCAGATTCAAAGCCACTGGGTCGCTCCTGGCGACGGTGTAGTCCTCTTGCAGAGCGCGTTAGCCTACTGCGCACCCGGAGAGGAAGTGACAGTTAGCTATCAGCACGAAGAACTTCTGAACGACCCGGTGACGCGCCAATTCCTGGTGAACCAACACATCATATAAAACGCCGTGAGTGACAACACTCGAATCGAGGAAATGCGGAGCCAGCTCTCCTCGCAAGTCGCAGCAAGGGCAAGCGAGAGCGTGAGCGCGAGGCTCGATTGTGAGCCGCGCGTTTCCGATCCGCGCGGGCGGATCACGTTTAACGCGCGAATCTTCGCTCCGCCTGAACGGCTCGCTGGCCTCAAGCCGGTGCTCGGCTGTTCCCAATTGCCTTCATTTGGTGAGCGGGCGCTCGTCAAAGGCACGGGACAGATTCCCGAGGGTGCGACCGAATACACAGCTTCGCTTCACGGCAGTGATTTCGGAATTGGCAGATACAGCATCACATTGCACTCATCAGCTGGCAACGATCCGATCGCTGCATGCACGGTGCGAATACTCGGCGTGGTTCCGCTCGATACCGTGAAGGTAGGAATTCGCGCCCTAGCGCTCGTGCAGCAAGGACTCACCGGACAGAAAATGACGCTGCTTCAGCGCGTCATCCGCTGGTTGATGTCCTTCTTTTCCGCAAACTCCTAGGGCGACTGGCTAGCGAATTGCCAACTCTCACCGCACATATGGAACAAACCGCGTCAGACTCGTTGCTCAACCCGTTTGCGGCTTCGTTTTGGGCCGACCCCTACTCTCAATATCCGACGCTCCTCTCCGAACCCCCACGCCTGCTTCCCCTGATCATTCCCGTCGTTTTAGTGGCTCGCTATCGAGAGGTTGTAGAGGTACTGCGCGATCACGCGCGTTTTTCGAGCACTTTGCCTGAACTGGACCTGCTTGCGAAGCTCGATCCTTTTGCAGGCGCCCAGACGATCCTGTTTTCCGATCCGCCAGCGCACACACGGCTGAGACGTATCATCGGGTCGTACTTCAAACCCGCGAGGATCGGATTAATGGCGCCGCGTATTCAGTCCATCACCGACCGGTTGCTCAACAGAATTGAAGACAACGGGGAATTCGACGCGGTAGGCGACTACGCATACGCGTTGCCGGTGGCTGTCATGGCCAACATGCTCGGCATACCGGCCGAGCATCAGCCGATGCTCAGGGATTGGTCCGACCGGGTGTTCTCGTCGATCCGTGAAAGGCTCGCCACGGCCGGCGCGATTCTCGCCGACCAACTCGACAATGCGAGATCGAACGGGGCCGATTGGCGGAGCGCCGACTCGACGATCGCCGCATTGGAGTCGTGCTCTCGGGATTCGAATGTCGAAGCTAGCGAAGCTCTTCGCAACTACTTCGCCGAAGAGATTTCGCGGCGCCGGGTTGCTCCGGGCGATGACCTTATAAGCGTCCTTCTGTCGGCGCGCGATGAGGCCGGCGCCTTGAGTTCAGATGAGCTGCTCGCACTGACGCTGCTGATTCTGTTCGCCGGCAATGAAACTACGACCAATCTGATCGCCAACGGCTTGCTCGCGCTGTGCAGGCACCCCGCTGCGATGAGCCGCCTCAGGCCGGCTCGCGAGGCAATGATGCCGCACGCCGTGGAAGAGGTGTTGCGCTACGACAGCCCGGTGCAAATGATACGGCGCTTTTGCACACGCGACACGAACGTCGGCGGTACGACGGTTCCGGCGGGCGCTTTTGTTCTGGTCCTGCTCGGCGCAGCCAATCGCGACCCGGCGCAATTTTACACTGCTGACGTCTTTGATGTCGGCCGCCACCCCAATGATCACGTCGCCTTCGGCGACGGAGTTCACGCTTGCATCGGCGCACGCCTCGCCCGTCTCCAAGGTGAGATCGCGCTGGGAAGCGCGATCGAAAGGTTTTCGCGGCTGAGATTGCGGGAGCCGGATGCGCCGCTGAAATACCAGGGGTCGCTTTTGTCTCGCGGTCTCAGCTCACTACCGATGGCGATTCACTAGCTGGGTTCGGAACACGACGAACCGGCTGGGATCCAAGAGTGCTCGATTAACCTTTCCCTTCTTGCGCCTGCGTTCCCACCGTTTTGCCGATCGACTCCGCGGCTGCCAATTCGCCGGCTTGGCTAATTCCGCTCGTTGGCGCGCGCAGCGCGCCTGCCGCTTCGGCCGCCGCTGAGTCAGCTCCGCCTCGCTGCGCATTTGCCCAACTCGTCTGCTTTGCCTTTTCCACTTCCACACCACTGACGCGATCGATTGCTCCGCGAACGAGTAGCGGGATTGCCTCCAAGCAGAATCCAGAAGCAAACCCGAGCGCGACCGAAGTCGCGTTGTTGGTGGGCGGCAGAACGTAATAGGCGACGACTGCGATAAACGACGTGGTACTCGAGCAAACCCTACCAAGGTAGGCTCTCGATTATCAGGCAGAGTGAACAAGCGCGTGACCGGAGTATCGACACGGGCTTACAACGCATCGCACAGGCGGTCCAGATCATCACTGTGATCCTTGATGATTGTCTCAGCGAGCATCTTGAGGACTCTGATGTTCGTTCTGCTTGCATCATCCATGTCGTCGTTGCCTTCACGAAGCTCGCTTTGAAATCGGTAGTATCGAGGCACACCATTTATCGGCTGAAGGAGTTGCCGGAGTTGATAATCCACCGTGTCGCTCACTCCATCGAATACGACGCTGAGAATCGGTTGGGCCCAGCGCAACAGACCCCAACCCTTGGCTTCGTCATACGGAATCCTTCGCGTGAGCTGCCCGGTTCCGAGAGATACGACCAGGAACTCGTCCGCGTCTGGATATAGCGTCCGCGCTTCCACGTATGCGCACATCGCAGGGTTGTTGGCGAACACACCGCCATCGACCAAAGCGTAGTAATCTTTTCCGTCGTGACTTGGGAGTTTCGCCGGCTCAAAGTAGGTCGGAGCGGCTGAAGTCGCACGTGCAACTTGCCACATCGCGAAGTCCGACGCCGGGCGTTTCGCGGCGTTGGAACTCTTGAAGAAGAACGGATCGCGGCGCTCGATCTCGTAGGCCGTCACAACCAGTTTGGCCACTGCATCCTTGAGCATGGCGTTTCCGAAGTACTCTTTGAGAATGCGCTCCAACCCATCGGCAGGATATTTCTCCTCGACTGCGTTACCGATTGCCCTGACCCGGTGCCACACGGAGCGCGAGAAGATCTCCTGGCCGTATTTCTCATACAGGTCACGGAGTTGGGCCGCCGAATATGCCGGAGCACGGTCGTTGTCCGGCTTTACCAGTCCCAACGCCAGGATTCCTCCGGTTGACGTGCCGGCGATCAAGTCAAAGAGCTTGGCGATTCTCTGACCCTTCGTGGTTTCAATGTATTCGAGAATCATCGCCGGAATGATTCCCCGAATTCCGCCTCCGTCAATCGAGAGGACCTTCACTTTCTTGGCCATGGTAGCCTCCTGGCAAATTTGCCCGGGGGAATGATCTGCGGCGAAAACAGTTGTGGCAATATCGCCGCGAAAGACTCAGTTGGAGCGGTGCTTAACGTGCGCACAATCAGGCTATCTTCGATCCGGAGTGCGCCCGGCATCGCATGGTGAGTACGGTGAACCGCTCTGTCCCATTGTTGATCAATGCAAGTGACGGAAGGTTGACATACAAACCTCGTTGCGCTCCTCAACTAACTTGGAGCTTAGTACTGCTCGCTATCGGTGAGCAAACGCGAAAGGACCCAACTCCGCCAATACGGAAAGCTTGAAGGAACAGCGAGGCGGAGCTGCGTGGTAGGCTGCAGTTACGTCCGCAACAGCTCGCCTATTCTTTGATTCGCCGGACAGTAAGTCCAGCCGCGCCCGCGGCCTCTCATGATCTCATGTCGGGCGCGGAAGCCTCGCCAAATGCGCCTACTGCCCGGTCCACGCGAGCCGCTCCGCCCGATAGGGATCGTTCTCGACGCGGCACGAATCATCGAAGATCATCGTTGGGCGTCGCTCGGCGGTATATGCGGGCCAGTTTGGAATCGCGTCGTTGTTCGGGCTGCCGGTACGAGCGAACGCGATCCACGTGCTGCTCATCTTTTCTGCGAGCGCAAATCGCGTCGGCGAGTCTCCTGCCATCGCCGAACTCGCGAGCGTGTCAAACACAAACGGAATCTCGAGTGCATGTGGCGACTTCAGCCGGCCGCCGAGCACCGGCGTCTCCCAGGTGAACAGGTAGGCGAACACTGGCGCCGCCTGCTGCGCGACCTTGCGGTCAGCCATGATCAGCGACGGAATTCGCATCGACTGGTCGGTTGCAATCGCAAGAAAGATGTCGCGCGGCGACTCGTTCGGCCGCGCGCGCCGATACGACCCGGCTATCGCGTCGGCGCGGTCGCCCACCAACATGCGCACGCGCGTTCGCATCGCCGTCTCGTCCAATCCGTCAAGCCACGGAGCCATTCCAAAAAACAGCGTCATCTCGTCCTTGTTGGTTCCAATCATCAAGGGCACTCGCGCGGATATCTCCGGTGCGACCGGCTCGAAGGGTCCCGCCGGCAGATGTTTCCCGTCAACGACCGGATTGAAACCCACCCGCCTGCGCTCGGCGAAAGACATCATGCTCACTTTCTTGAGCACCGCCGCTTGCGCTTTGATCAATCGGTCCGCCGGAATCTTGCGCAGCTCGCCCACCCGGCCAGCATCGAGCCCCAGCTCCGCGAGAACCTGTTTCGTAGTCCCGGTCGCGTCATCGCGGCTCGCCATCTGCACCGCCGGCCCGCTCTGAATGATGGCCTTGTGAAAGAGGCCGTGCGCGGCGGGCATCGCCATCAACACACTGACCTTCGCGCCTCCGCCGGATTCGCCGAAAATCGTCACGTTCGCGGGGTCACCATCGAAACTCGCGATGTTGTCGCGCACCCATTCGAGCGCCGCGACGATGTCGAGCATGCCGGCATTACCCGATGACGCGAAATCCTCGCCGCCGATGTCGCCGAGGTGCAGGTAACCGAATGCACCAAGACGGTGATTGATCGTTACGACGACCACATCGCCCTTGCGGCTCAGATTCGAGCCGTCGTACCACGGCGAGGATCCCGAGCCCGAAATGAACGCGCCGCCATGGCACCAGAACATCACCGGGCGTTTGCGCCCGTCGTTCACCGCCGGCGTCCACACGTTCAGCACCAAGCAGTCCTCGCTCATCGGAAGCGGCTCGCCCGTCGCCAACAGCTTCAGCAGCTCAGACGGAAGCGCCCACGCGTTATCGTCTTGCATCGCACGGCGTCCGTATTCGACGCAGTCGCGCACGCCTGTCCACGGCGCGGGTTTGACCGGCGGCATGAAACGTCGCGGCCCATCGGCGGCTTCGCCGTAGGGGACGCCCTTGAAGACGTTTATGCCGTCATTCGCGGTTCCGCGAATTTTTCCGCCAGTCGTCTCGACAACAACATGCTCCGTCACCGCTGAATGCCCTCCACTGCGAAATTGGTGGTCGCGTTCACACGTTCGCGCGATGCGCCCGCCCTATCTCTTGAACGATGGACCGCGATAGCCACTCGGCATTGCCTGGGAGTCCGGCGAGGACATCGCGGGAAAATTGGGGCCTACCGTCAATCCTCCGTCAACAATCATCGCGGTACCGGTCACCCATTGGGATTCATCGCTCGCCAAGTACAGGACCATCGATGCGATATCTTCGGGTCTGCCAACCCGCGGGATTGTCTGAGCGTGTCCCAGCACCTGCTCGACATTCCTAGGATCGTCCAATCCCGGCATCGCTCCCCAAATAGGCGTGTTGATCGCGCCGGGACAGATGCAGTTTACGCGAATTTGATCGCGCCCGAGTTGAAGCGCCGCAGATCGCGTCAGACTGATGATCGCTCCTTTCGCCGCCGCGTACGCGGCTCCGTAAGCCGACGGCAGGAATGATGCCACTGACGAGGTCGAAATGATCGAGCCGCCGCCGCTTTTTCGCATCGGGTCCACCGCGTACTTGATGCCGAGAAATACCGATCGCAGCAGAACCGCGATCGTTCTATCCCAATCCTCGGCGCTCACCGCTTCAATCGGACCGACCGCGCCGACCAAGCCCGCATTGTTGAACATCACGTCGAGCCGGCCGTATTCCTTCACGGCCCGGTCCACCGCCGCTGCGATGTCGGGTTCGCTCGATACGTCCGTGTGTTGAAACACCGCGCGGCCGCCCGCCGCTGCGATTTCGCCGATCACGCGCTCACCACCCTGCGAGTTCAAGTCCGCCGCCACGACTGCTGCGCCTTCGCGCGCCAGACACAGAGCGGTGCCGCGCCCGATTCCGCTCGCCGCACCAGTGATGACTGCAACTTTGCCGTTTAGTCTGCCCATAAGACGTCCCTCCGAATGACGGCCGCGCCGTGCGGCATTGCCAAGCCAGGTTTGTTTAGAGACCATCAATTGGCGGATGTCCAGTCCTCTGATCAGATTAACCGCGCGAGTCCGGCACCAAGCCCGCACGCATCCACGCACCGCCAGCGCGACGCCGTGCCGCTCAAGACTCCCGTGAAACCGAAACGCTGTCATGATCGCCGCGTAGGATGCTCACCGGCCGGCGCAGTCAAGCCTGCGAAAGACCAGAACTCTATCCGGGAGGAGGAAAGCAGGGCAGCGTGCGAGTCGCCGAGTACGCATACAGGCGTCCGTCCGAGTCGAACGATCCGAGCGCCCCGCCGAAGTTGTTGATCAGCGCGACGAGGCGGTCCCGCTCCTCCATCGATTTCGACTCTGCGGGCGCATACGCGAGGAAAGTCATTTCGTCCTTGGCAAGGATTTCAGTGAGCGGCGGCGCAAAGTTCATCCGCAGGTAATTCGCCGCGGGGCGCCAGCCGCTGGCGTCGCTGTCAAATTCGATTATCGGCTTCCAGTGCGTCTCTTCCGATATCGCCGCGGTCTCCAATCCGCGGTATTCCGCGACGCCGTCGGCGCGCTGGCGCAGTTCAATCACGCCCGGAGCAACCACTACAAGCCGGCGGCAGCGGTCCGCGCGATCGAGTTCATTTTCGCCCGGGCGCGTATCATCCGGGGCGAAGCTTCCATGCGTTGCGCCGACGAGGCCCGCCGTCAAATGGACGGCGCCAGCACCGAGCTGCGCGGCCACCCCCAGAGCGACGGGCGCATATTGAATCGCAGCGTACCAGCATCCGCTGGTCCCGATCGTGATCGCTCCCAGCGAAAGGAGCATGATCGGGAACTTTTGCCGCGGACGATTGAATTGATCACGGACGAATGAGCGAAGGCTACTCGCAACTCTAGTTGCGTAGCTATTCCGACGACTCGCCACCACCACAGCCATCCCGGCGCACCGGGGTCAGTCTACCATGCGCGCGAACAGCAAACTGCCGTCTGGCGCCGCGCGGCGGAGCGGAGGTGAGTCGCAGGCCGCTCGCCGGGAATGCGTTCGCGAATCTGAGGCTCGCGCATCTTCGCGACGCGCTCGTCGATTGGCAGATGCGCGTTCGACCGATAAGTGGGATGTGTGATGAACAGATGCAACGAACCTTCCAAGCCCATGAGGATTCCGCCCGGTCGCGCACCCAACGCTCGAGCGTACGACGCCGAGGTCGCATCAGGTATTGACTACGTGATGCGGTCGCGGCGGCCGATGTGCTAAGGGAACGGCAAATGCGCAAGACATCCGACTCGCTGCGGATCGCACCGTGACGCGCGAGGACTTTGTTCGGTGCGAACCAACGACCGTGGCGGAATCAGCATGGCGGTTACACCCGCCGGGGCCGAATGACGCTGCTTATCGGCGCGCACGCGTGAGAGTCATCGCAACATGGCTGAGATAAGCAAGCGCGGGCGGCTCATCGGACTCTTGATGGCGCTGATTGCGGTGGCAGCGATCGCCGCGCATTTTGGCGCGGAGCGCCTGCACCTCGCGTGGCTGCAACCGGCGGCGGAGCTGGTAATCCTGGTCGAGATACTCGGCTTTATCGTTTTGGAACGCTACGAGGTCTTTGAACCCGTGCACGAGTCGATGCGCGAGTTTCATCGATCGATGCAAGGCATTGACGCGCGACTCTCGCAGCTCGAGCAACTCGTGCGCGCGCTCGGCGCCGCCGGCGAAGTGACGCCCCATCCGAGTACGGCGGATATGTATCGGGCTGCCGCTTCAGCGTTGCGTCGCGCTCTCGTGACCGATCCGGGCGGACCGCAGATCGTGCGTACCGCGCGCTTGAGCGGAAACTGGCGCCCTCCACATGATCGCCACTACAACCCGGGCGACTTCGAAGCCATCAGCGAGTGGGTATCGGCGATACACGCATTCGAGGTCGCGCCGGGCGATTCGAACAAAAGTCCGTGGGCGCATTTGTGGTCGAAGCGGATGCTGTTTGCCGTCGGCGACATGGCCTCGTTCGAAGCATTTCTGGCACGACTGCCCGGGGATGACGCACAGCCGATTAGCGGATTGGGACTGGTTTCAAATCCGAAAGTACTGAACGTGACGATGAAAGTGATCGTTCAACCCATGTCCGAAGCCGCGTTATCTCCGTTGACGATCGTCGGCGAGCGCGAAGCGATAGTGAGTTTCGAGGATCCGTCGCTTCCGTATCCGCATTGGGGCATCTCGTATCGAGGACCGCAGTACGCGCCGCTCTTCGCGCGGTGGTTCGACGAGATCTGGCAGAGCCCCGCGTCGTACACGGTATTTTCGCGCGACGGCGTTCACAAGCAAGAACTCGATCGAATCCGCCTGCGGCTCGAAGCGCTGAGCGCCATCGACAGCGCGGCGCCCGCCTCGCGTCGCAACTAGCCCTGGTGAGGACGGTCAACGTCGTTCGCGGATCGCCGGTGATCAGTCCGCGCCGACTCTCTAGCAGGGTGTTGAGAAATCCTTTGAGTTCGCCCGATGGCATCGGCCGCGCTCTCAACACCCTGCGTGAAAACCTTGTCCTGAGCCACGGGCGAAGGATCTGGCTGCCTTTACTATCTTCTCCCCCCTTCGGGGGAGACGCGAGAGAGGGAGCAGGCTGTTGAAAGCGCTCTTTCAACAACCTGCTAGACGAGGTAAAAGCGCGTCCCGCAAATCGTCACTTGCGACTCCGACACACGGCATCCGCGCTTCTCCGCCGCATCAAGAAGTCGTTTGCGATCCGCAACGACGACGTCAATCCCGCCGAGGCCTTCGCCGCGGCTATCGGTCGCCTCGACGAAACGGACGCACGCGTTTGCGAGCGGCATCTCGAGGCGTCCCTTTGCGTCTTTGCGCAGCGGGATTTCGGTGATTGAGCTCCAACGTTCCGCTAGCGCAGCCGGATCCGGAGATTGCATTTCGGCGGCGCTGTAACTCCTAACCACCTCAGTACGCTTCGCCGACTGCCAGCGCGTGCCGCCGGCGGCCGCCCAGCTGCCCTGCGGATCGGACTTGGCGTCCCAGTCGATTTCAAAAAATGCGCCACCGGTGTCAGCCGGATGCAGCTGCATGATGTGCATCGCTTCGAGCTCGCGCTCCCACGCGATTCGCACGCGCAGTTCCTGCGCCCGCTTGCGCCTCGCGAGCTGTGTTTGGTGGGAATCGCATTGGCAGATGACCATGTAGCCGCCATCACCCTGGCGGCGCTTTAGGTAGCGGCCCGCGGCGGTGTTCTCGCGGATCGGCGCGACGACCTCGATGAAGTTGGTGCCGACCGGGAAGATTGAGTTTTCAAGACCGAACTCGGCAACGCCCTCATCGACGTACCCAACTTCCAGACCAAGCACTGATTTCAGGCCTTCAGCCACCGGGGCCAGCTTTTCAGCGACCAGACATATTTGCCGCAGATGTATCGACATGACGTCCTCCGCGAATTGCAATCCGATAGTGGCGCAACGCGGTTCGGGCTTCCAGCGGAGAATCGCACTCTGCGCCGGGAGAGGTAAATCGTCCGGCGGTTGAATCACGAACGTTGGCCTTGCGGCGCGGCAGCGTGTGACGCTAGACAGTGACCATCCGGAGGGTTCTCTCATGGCCGCCAATAAAGAAGTGTTTCAGTCGGCATCATTGCCGCGCGTGCTTCCGTTTTCATCGGCGGTCCGTGGCGGCGACACACTTTACGTTTCAGGCAATCTCGGGAACGTCCCCGGCAAGTTTGAGCTGGTCGCCGGTGGCGTCGCGGCACAAACGCGACAGGCGCTCGAGAACCTCCGCGAGTCGCTCGCGGTCGCCGGAAGTTCTCTGGACCGCGTCGTGAAGTGCACGGTTTTTCTGGCCGACATGGCTGACTTTCAGGCGATGAACGAGGCGTATCGGGAATTTTTCCCAATCGATCCGCCTGCGCGAACGACTGTCGCGGTGAAAGCGCTCGCAATGAACGCGCGGGTTGAGATCGAGTGCATCGCGCTCGCCGGCAACTAGTCCAGCTCGCCTGGCGATCGTCCTGATTCGAAATTCCGTGGACGTGGCTTCGGTCGGAACGGCCGGTGCCGCAAACCGCGGCAAGAAGATGGCCGGGCTATCTTTTCAGTGACCGCGGGTGGGGGGCCTGCGGTGTGGATAGCCCGGCCTCGCTTGGGGACAAGCGCTGTTCGTTCTCGGGGGAGGAGACTTTCAGCGCTGCCAAGATTCAGTCGCAAAGTGTATGCCGAACAATAATGCTTGAATGGCGTTGAATGGCGACAACGCCGCGTTCTCGATTTGCGACGGCTCGCTCCGTTTCGGTACCCGGATCCGGCCTAATTTCGCACAATTGCGCTCATTCGCGGTTTGCGAGGCGTGCATGGACGTTTGCAAGCTGCAATCGGACAAATCGGCATCTATGGCCTGCTGTTCGTAGTATGCGGTCCCAGAATTGCGATGCATGTAGCGGTATGCAGCACGCCGCGCAGCGAGCGGCGTGAGCGCGGCCCGGATCGCAGTCCGGAAAAGAACTCGACGGCGGCCAATATCTGCGAAGCGCAGGACAATCACAATCAGGCAACGCTCTGTGCGTCCACGATGTCCCGACCGTGAATTCGAGGCCGCGCGAGGTTGGTGCTCGCGGGCGCCGTGTTGTGAGGCTCTTGATCCGTATGTTAATTCGTATGGCTCGGGGCGTGGCGCAGCCTGGTAGCGCACCTGCCTTGGGAGCAGGGGGTCGGCCGTTCAAATCGGCTCGCCCCGATACGCGCCAGTAGCTCAGGTGGAAAGAGCAGCGGCCTTCTAAGCCGCGGGTCAGGGGTTCGAGTCCCTTCTGGCGCGCCATACGCGAACGGCTCGGCAGGCGCCGATTTCGCTCAGGCATCGGGCGGTGGGTGTAGCTCAGCTAGGTAGAGCGCCAGGTTGTGGCCCTGGTGGTCGAGGGTTCAAATCCCTTCACTCACCCCAAACATCCTGCTACGAATCCAAGGCTTCTGGGTGGGCCGTTAGCTCAGTTGGCAGAGCAGGTGACTCTTAATCACCGGGTCCCCGGTTCGAGTCCGGGACGGCTCACCCAGATGACCGCGCACATTGCTTCTGTCTGGCGGCGCACCGCCGATTGGACGGCTTTCGAGGCACCGAAATCGCGTCCTAACGCCGGTTAGGTTCCTCACGACGGCGGCGGCGTGGTGAAAACGCTCCGACTACTCGTTACAGTCGAGACTGCGGACGAATCGAGTCTGTAGCGGATTCAGGTGAGCATTCAGATCACCAATGCGGGCGCCGCGGGCGCCGTCTCCCGCGCTGAACTTGCGCGGCTGCGCCGCGAGTTCGCGCAAAACCACTGCGTCCTCCTGCGCGGACTGTTCGATCGGGCGCTGCTACGTGAAATCGCCGAACCGATCGCGCGAAGCGGCTTTCGGCCGAAGAAGCATGCGCGGCTTGGCACCGACCTCGCCATCAGCAACCTGACGGTGCCGGGCGCACTAACCTTCCTCGTAAACGACTCCAAACTGTTCGATCTGGTGCTGGCGATCACTGGTTGCCCTCGGATCGGATCGTTCGGCGGAAGGATTTATCGCATCGCACCCCGGCGCGGTCAGAACCTGACGTGGCACAACGACATGCTGCCGAGGCGCCTGGTCGCGATCAGCATCAACCTTGCGTCGCCGGCGTGCGAAGGCGGTCGGCTGCAGATTCGCGACAGCCGATCGCATCGGTTGCTGCACGATGTAGCGAACCGCGGATATGGCGATGCTGTGCTGTTCGAAATCGCTCCGCACCTCGAACATCGCACTACGGCGGTGGTAGGGCGAACGCCCAAGACTGCGTTTGCCGGATGGTTCATGTCGGCCCCCGATTACGTTCGGACTTTGAAACGGCTGTGCGCGCGCGATCGCTCTCGAAGCGGACCGCGCAGCGGCGCCCTTCGCGAGGGTGCGAGCGGTGACGTCGCACCCTCGCGGCGTGCCGAGCGTTGCGATGCTGTCGTATTCAGAACGATCGGTGACGAGACCGTCGTATTGGATATCAAGCGCGGGCGTTATTTCGGTCTCGATGAGGCGGGCAGTCGAATCTGGGATCCGCTGGTGCGGGGCAGACGGCTTGGCGACATCGCTGCGACGATCAGCCGTGAATTTCCTGTCTCCCGCGAACAGGCGTCACGAGACGTCGCGGTTTACGCGCGACAACTCGAAGCGCAAGGGCTGATCCGGCGGCGTGGCGGCGCGGGCCGGGCTCGGGCGAAAAATTCACGCTAGTGCGCCGCGGCGCGCTCGATAGCACGCGTCATTTCCCGGTACCTTCGCTCCGCGAGACGTACCGCCACTCACGCGGCCGGTCAGTCGAGTTCGGCGGCGGCGCGCCTGCCGAACGTACTCGTAGGCGCGGCGCGGACCGCGCGTTCGAATGCGCGGCGCGCGTCGTCCGCGCGATCGACGCGCTTTAGCGCAATTCCCAGATAGTACGAGCACACCGCATTCGTCACGGAGCCGGCCGATCGTGCGGCGAGCAACTGCTCGAGAACCGCGATCGCATCTTGCGGTCTGTCACCTGTTGCAAGTGCAGCTCCGAGAGTTCGATTCAGTGCGCGGGTCGCATCGCCTGAATCCCCGGTTAGGTCCTGGAGCGTTTGGCGCGCGATCCTCTCGCCTTCTTCTGCTTTCGCGAGTTGAACGTTGCACCACGCAATATCGTTTCGCAGGTGCGCTCTCCAACTGGAATCGAGCGAGCCGAGCTCAATCTGCTCGAGCTTCGCGAGAGCCTCGGCGTAGCGTTCATCAGCAAGCAGACGTTCCGATTCCGCTACCGGTAGCAGCGGCCGCGTCCGCCGGCTGGTTCTAACTAACGCAAGCAGGTCGCCGGCGTGACGGCGCGCACCCGCGAGGTCGCCGCGCGCGAGAGCGGCGCGATACTCGGCGCGACCTACCGCAACAAGGCGGCGTTCGATCGCGCGTCCGAGAAACCAGCCTGCGGGAAGCAACAATGCGATGAGCAGCGCAAGCGCCGGGGGCCAGAAGATGGGCATCCCAACCGCGACCGCCGCAAAACCATAGATCGCCACGGCTGCGATGCTGAGCAACATGCCGCCTGCAGCTGACGCAATCAGGATTCGCGCCGGAAGGTTCACTTAGCAGGCTGTTGAAAAACGCATTTTCAACAACCTTCTCCCTCTCTCGCGTCTCCCCCAGAGGGGGAGAAGATTAGGAAGGCAGCCGACTTTCACGCAGGGTGTCGAGGGCAAAGTCGCTGCCAGCTTGGAACTCGAGGCTTTTCTCAACACCCTGCTAGGTTGCTTTATCGTAGGCTTGCGCGCGAATTTCAACCTGGCTTCGCAGTCAACTCGATCCGCGCGCGCTCACGATTCGAATTGCGCCCTGCGTTTGCGAGCGAGCAGGACCTCGCTGTGTGATTCGAATAGCCCGCCTTCTCCTTGTGCGAGCGACCCCCACCACAACGCGGCGGCATGCAATTCCACCGCGATCGGTTTCGGCGTCTTGGTGCTAGACTCCGGCGGCGCGGACGCCGCGCGAATCCAGGTGCGGCGCGCGAGTAGGAGCAGCGACGATGCGACTGGTGACTTACACGTTTCGAGGAACCACGCGGATTGGTGCGATGCTCGGTGATGCCGACGTCGTGGATCTCGCGCGTTCAGCCCGGGTGCATCAGCTCGCGGCTGTGCCAGACAACATGCTCGCGCTGCTCGATGGTGCCGACGCGGCGATGGCAGCGGCGCGCGCCGCGCTTGACGCGGCGGCGAAGAGTTCGTCGAAATCGCGCGACGCGCTCGCGGCCGCCGGCGTGATATTCGGGACGCGCGAGCCGGGCTTCAGGTTCGAGGCGCCCGTGCCGCGCCCGCCCAAAGTGTTGGCAATCGGCCTCAACTATCGCGACCATGCTGCCGAGGCCGGCGCCCAGCTACCGAAGCAGCCGGTGGTGTTTACCAAGGTCTCGACCTGCATCATTGGGCACGGCGCGCCGATTCACCGTCCGATGGTCAGCAGCGCGGTCGATTGGGAAGGTGAGTTTTGTTTCGTGATGGGAAGACGCGCGCGCCACATCACCGCGGCCGAGGCGCTGAAATACGTCGCGGGCTACGCGATCGGCAATGACGTCTCGGTGCGCGACTGGCAATTCCACTCGGGCACCTGGATGATGGGCAAGGGATTCGATACGCACGGCCCGCTCGGTCCGTACTTGGTGACGCCCGACGAGGTCGGCGACATCAAGAACCTCGACCTGAAGACTTGGGTGAATGGTGAACTCAAGCAGAGTTCCAACACCAAGCATCTCATCTTCGGCGTCGGCGAGCTTATCGAGTACATTACCAAGGCGTTTACGCTGGAGCCCGGCGACGTGGTGTTCACCGGCACGCCGGCGGGCGTCGGGTTTTCACGCAAGCCGCCCGAGGCGCTCAAACCCGGCGACGTTGTTCGCATCGAAATCACGCGGCTGGGCGTTCTTGAGAATCCGGTGATCGCGGAGCCAGAGGGCTAAGCGTCGCTCACGGCGCCACCTATTGACCCATCCGGAATGCGGCGCAGGAAGGTGGGAAAGATGAAGGCCCGGTCCGTCATTCGTACGCTGAAGAATCCCAAGTCGCTGGAACCGTTGCTTGCCATCCGCGACGAGCGCGAATACGACGTGGCGGTCGAGCGCCTCAACACTCTCGTTGACGAGACTGGTGACGATCCGAAAGATCGGCGCTATCGATTGATTGAAACGCTGAGTGTGCTTATCGAGGCGTACGATCGGGAACATCACGGGCTGCCCGAAGCCTCGGGCGTTGATGTTCTCCGTTTTCTGATGGCGGAACACGGGCTTACTCAAAAGGACCTGCCCGAGATAGGCAGCCAGGGCGTCGTTTCCGAGGTGCTCGCCGGCCGTCGGGCGCTCAACGTGCGCCAGATTCAGGCGCTCGCTGCGCGTTTCGGCGTCGAGGCGGGCGCGTTTATAGAGGGTCGCAAGTGCGCACATGGTCGCCGCTCGGCGGGCTAGGCTCTGGTGTTAGGCTTTGGTCGGGGCGGCCGGATTTGAACCGGCGACCGCGCAGCCAAGCGTGTGCGAGGGTAATTCGCTAATATCACTCAATCTCACCTGGTAGTCACGGAATCTGTGTCTGCCAAGGGTCTTGTGCCTAGAGACAATTGGCGTCATGGTGACTTGACATTATGACGTTAGAACGTCAAAATTCAACTATGCACACAGGAGCCAAGCGGGCCACAGTCTATTTCGACCCTGAGGTTCATCGGGCGCTGAGGTTTAAGTCTGCGGCGAGCGAGCGATCGATTTCCGACATGGTTAACGAGGCCGTGAGGTTGAGTCTCGCTGAGGATGCGGAGGACCTGGCGGCCTTTAATGGGCGGGCGAAGGAGCCGAACCTGGATTTCGAGCGGGTGGTCAAGGCGCTGAGGCGCCGTGGCAAAATATAGGCTCTACATCAAACGTTCCGCGGCGCGAGAACTCGAGAACGTGGGGCAGCGGCGCGACCGCCAGCGTGTGGTGGCGCGAATCCAAGCGCTCGCCGAGGATCCCCGGCGGGCCGGCTGTGAGAAGCTGGCGGGTCATGCGGATCGGTTCCGCATTCGGCAGGGCGACTACCGGGTGGTGTACTCGGTCGACGATGCACAACTGGTCGTCGTGATCTTCAAGATCGGCCACCGCCGGGACGTGTATCGCTGAGCGACTTCGGAGGGAACGATTGCCACAATCCAACTCCTGATCCGATTTCTTCGGCAACCATTCGACTTCGCCCAGAGCTGGGCTCGAAAGGGGACTTGAAGAGAAGAGGGGACCGCGGAACACAGGCGACGTCGAGTGGTTGGTCGGGGCGGCCGGATTTGAACCGGCGACCACACGCACCTTGTGCGTCACATAGCACAAATGCTATGTTAGTTAGGTGCCGGTGTGGGCGGTTGAGATTCTCAGTCAAGCGGTTGAAGCTGAGCTGCTTGCTCTGCCGAAGGACATGCAAGCCCGCTTTGTGAGGATTTCGGAGCTCCTGGAGAGCTTCGGACCACAGCATGTGGGCATGCCGCATGTGAGGCCGCTCTCGGTGAGAAGCTTTGGGAAATGCGGCTCACGGGCTCGGCAGGTATCGGCCGCGCGATTTATGCGGCCGCGTCCAGGCAGCGGCTCGTCGTGCTGCACGCGTTCGTAAAGAAGACCCAGCAGACTCCGCAGCGCGCGATCGAGTTGGCGCGTAAGCGGTTGAGGGAGATTAGACCGTGACGAAGCGCCTGGACTCCGTGAAAAAGACGATGTTGGCGGACCATATGGTCCGCGAGGCTTACGCCGCTCTGGATGAAGAATTCGCGCTGGCCCGCGAGCTGATCGCGGCCCGCGTTCGTGCTGGCCTCACCCAGGCTGAGTTGGCCCAGCGCATGGGCACGACGCAGTCGGCCATAGCCAGGCTTGAAAGCGGTGTCCGGCTGCCCAGCGTCAAGACGCTTCTTCGCTTCGCTAAGGCCACGAGATCGCGAGCAGTCCTCAAGTTACGCGCAGCCTGAAACGAGTAAGAATCCCAAGTCGCTGGAACCGTTGCTTGCCGTCCGCGACGAGCGCGAATACAACGTGGCGGTCGAGCGCCTCAACACTGTCGTTGACGAGACTGGTGACGATCCGAAAGATCGGCGCTATCGATTGATTGAAACGCTGAGTGTGCTTATCGAGGCGTACGATCGGGAACATCACGGGCTGCCCGAAGCCTCGGGCGTTGATGTTCTCCGTTTTCTGATGGCGGAACACGGGCTTACTCAAAAGGACCTGCCCGAGATAGGCAGCCAGGGCGTCGTTTCCGAGGTGCTCGCCGGCCGTCGGGCGCTCAACGTGCGCCAGATTCAGGCGCTCGCTGCGCGTTTCGGCGTCGAGGCGGGCGCGTTTATAGAGGGTCGCAAGTGCGCACATGGTCGCCGCTCGGCGGGCTAGGCTCTGGTGTTAGGCTTTGGTCGGGGCGGCCGGATTTGAACCGGCGACCACACGCACCCCAAGCGTGTGCGCTACCAGGCTGCGCCACGCCCCGACCGTGAGTACGGATCGGCGATTATAGTCCGCGGAATCGCACGGCAATACCGCGCACTAGCCCTTCTTCTTCGGCGCCACCCTCGGGCGCCATTGCACGAACGATCGCAAATCCACCGAGAACGTCCACGCATCTCTCGGTTGATTGATCAGGTGCACGATCTCCTCGCAAATTCGCACCGGTGACACGAAGTGCGACGGGTCCTCACCCGGCATCGACTCGCGCACCCGCGGCGAATCGACCGCGCCATCGACGTCCAGCGCCGCCGCGTGAATCCCCAGGTGCATGAACTCGTATGCCGCCGACTCCGCGATCGCGCGCTGCGCGACCTTTGATGCGGTGTATGCGGAGTACTGGGCCGGCCCGCCGCGCGTCTCCGACCCGAGCACGAAAATGATCGTGCCGCCGCCGCGCTCGATCATCTTCGCGACCACCGCCTGCGTGCAAAAGAACGGCCCGTAGGTGTTCACCTTGAGCTGAAAATCGAAATCTTCCTCGGTGATTTCGGTCAGTTTCTTTTTTAGATACGCGCCCGCGTTGTTAATCAGCACCGAAATCGGACCCAACTCCCGTTCGACTGCCTCGACCGCCGCGAGGACCTGTTCGCGCTTGCTGACATCGGTCGGCGTCACCAGCGCCTTCCCGCCTTGCGCGCGAATCAGCTCGGCGGTTTCCTCGAGTTGCGATTTTGTCCTCGCTATCAGCCCGCATGCGTACCCTTCGCGCGCGAGCCGCTGTGCGATATCCCTGCCGATTCCGCGTCCCGCGCCCGTCACCAAAGCGACCTTTGTTTCTGGCATACCGCGCGCAATCTTAGCCGGAGCGGCGATATGTGAAAACCGCCGCCGGCGGGAGCCGTCCGCCGAGGTAATTTCTTTCCTTTGCGCGACGCGTGCGTGGTGATAGTGGATTGGGCCTGGGTCGGCTCACCACGGACGAAGCCCCGGCATGAAGTTCCACGCGCAGGCTCTGCTCGTCACGCTCGCGACATCGATGCTTATCGTGATGTTCGTGCCAGGTGCCGCGCTCGCCGGCTCGCGCGTCATAAACATAACGACCGCACCCCCACCAAAGGCGGACGGCGCCGTGCTGGAGATTCCGCAGGCTTGCGACCCGCGCACCGAGTCGTGCGCGGAGCCCGAGTTTGAGTGGCGCGTCGAATCCGTCACCTACTTCGAGGATTCGAAACGCGACAACCGCGATAAAGCCGACAAGGCCAAGACCGGCGAGGCGAACAAAGATTCCCCGACTCGCGTGGACGACTCCGATCGCGCCTCGCAGACTATCGACGCCTATCAACCGGCTGCGATAACCGTCGCGACCGTCGGCGCGATGGCGCCAGCGCGCCGCCGTGACACATCGTCTCCTCGCAGCGACGGTCCCAGCCCTGCTTCGGCATACTTGCCGTCGATCGTTCCTCCGCCGACGCGCGCGCCATCCGCGGCTCCCGGCGCCGGGCCGACGATTCCCACGCGTCTCCCCACGAGCGCGGCGCCGTTTCTCCCGCGCTGACCCGCGCGAGTATGATTGGTTGAGCGCCGCGCCTGCGCGCGGGCGCCGCAACATGCTCGTCACCATCGACGTCGGCAACAGCAACACCGTCATCGGCATCTACGAGGGCGAGCGCCTGCTGCACCACTGGCTCATCTCGACCAACACGGATCGCACCACCGACGAACAAGGCGCGCTGCTGAACACACTATTTGCGGCGGCGGGAATCGAGATGGGCTTTCGTCCCGACGGAGTCGCGATAGCGTGCGTCGTGCCGGCGCTCAATCACGTCTGGGAGAGCGTCGCCGACCGCTACTTCCACTGCCAGCCGCTGATGATCGGCCCCGGCGTGAAAACCGGGATGCCCATCCTTTACGAAAACCCCAAGGAAGTCGGCGCGGACCGCATCGTCAACGCGGTCGCGGCTTTCGACCGCTGCCAGGGCGCATGCATCGTGGTCGATTTCTCGCTCAATGCGACCACCTTCGACTACGTAACCGCGCGCGGGGAATATGCCGGCGGCGCGATCGCCCCGGGGCTGAGCGTCTCGATGAATGCGCTGGTCGAGCACGGCGCGAAGCTCTACCGCGTCGAACTTGCGCGCCCGCGCGACGCAGTGGGCCGCACTACCGTCGGCGCGATACAGTCGGGCGTCATCTTCGGCTTCACCGCGCTGGTCGACGGCCTCGTTACGCGCATCCGCAAGGAGCGCAGCGAAAAGTCGCGCGTCATCGCAACCGGATCGATGGCCGGGCTCATCGCGCCGGAGTCGGAGACCATCGAAGAAGTCGATGAGTTCCTAACCCTCAAGGGGCTGCGGCTCATCTTCGAGCGCAACCGCCGGCTGTGATGAAATGAGACACTAGCATGGTGTTGAGAAACTCAAATCATGGCGGGGCGGATGCGCAGGGGTGCTCAACACCCTGCGTGAAGACTGGCTGCCTTCAATATCTTCTCCCCCAATGGGGGAGAGGAGAGAGAGGGAGCAGGCGGTTGAAAATGATTTTTTCAACCGCCTGCTAAGCAAGCAGGAAACTGGAGACCCAGATGGAAACGCCCGCGCGGATCGTTACCGATTCAATGATCGGAATGAAACTGCCGGACTACGCGCGCCATTCGGACCGCGTCGCCACGGTGCTCGGCCGCAACCCGGGTCCGTTCACCGGCCCCGGCACCAACACCTGGATCGTGGGCACCGGCAAGACGCCAATTCTGCTCGACACCGGGCAGGGCGTCCCCATCTACCAGGAACTCCTCGCGCAAGCCGTCAAGGATCTCGCGCACGCCGACCGCATCGGCAGCATCGTGTTGACGCATGCCCATGTCGATCACATCGGCGGCGTCAAGCAGGTCCGTGCGCTCTATGGCGAGATGGAAATTCTCAAGATGCCGTGGCGCGGCCACGACGACGCTGCCGGCGCGCCGATTACCGAAATAGCCGACGGCGCCGTAGTCACCACCGAAGGCGCGACGCTCCACGCGATTCATACTCCCGGTCACGCGCCCGACCATCTGTGTTACTATCTCGCCCAGGAGCGTGCGTTGTTCACGGGCGATGTCGTATTGGGGGCGGGCACTACCGTGATTCCTGATGACACCGGCGACTTGAGCCAGTACATGGACTCGCTGCGCCGCCTGCTCGCGCTCGACCTCGACCGAATCTATCCCGCGCACGGCCCGGTGATTCGGAACCCGCACCAAAAAATCCGCGAATACATCGCGCATCGCGAGCTGCGCGAGCGCCAGGTGCTCGACACGCTTGCCGCCGGTCCGCTCGAGGTCATGTCGATCGTCAAGCGCATCTACACCGATGTTCCCGAGTATCTGCATCTGGCGGCCGCAAGTTCGGTGCGCTCTCATTTGAAGAAGCTGATGCGCGAAAATCGCGTCGTCGAGGATGATAGCCGGTTCCATCTCAACTAAGCGGGCGCGCGCGTCGCGTCTCGCCGCGCTCGTCTGCGCGATCTTGATAGTTTGTGCGCTCGAGGCGCGCGCGTTTGCCGCCGACGCTGACCGTCCCGCGATGGCTCTGGAATGGTCCGAGGCCGCCGCAGAGTTATCAGTTGGGTCTCCTCCCGCGCTTGCTACGCCGTCAGACGCAGTACCAGCCGCGTCGCTGGCGCCTGCCGAATCGATTTCATCGCCGGTCGCGGCCAGTCGCGCCACGCCAGCAACGCCCGAATCCATCGCTGCGCTGTCCACCGCGACCGGCGCCGCGAGCGCACCCGCCGAGACGTTCATGCCCACCACGCCCGCACCGATCATCTCCGCGCCGCCAGGATCGATAGCGGGTGACTCGACCGTCGAGATCCCTCAGGCGCTCGTGGAACCATTGCCCGATGATTTCACTCCGGCGCCCTCCAGCGCCGGCTCCAGTCCCGAAATCGCCCGCTACCAGAGCGCCCAGACGCCTGCGCAGTTGCCGCAAGTACGCGGCATCAAGGAATTCATCGCACAGGGCGTGGTTGTAACCCCGCTCGGCCTCGAAGTGCGCGAGGCGCGCCGCAAGCTCCGATCGGGCGAGCCCGCCGAGGGACTCCTCATCCTCGAGGTGAAGCACGGCAGCGCGGCGCAAACCGCCGGCCTCCAGTCGTACCAGCACAGCACGCATGACATGATCGCTGGCGCGGCGGTCGCCGCCGCGATGGTATTTGCGCCGGCAATCCTGGTCCTGCCGATGCTCGACTACTCGGAAATCGGCGAGAGCTACGACCTGATCATCGGCATCGACGGCAACCGCGTCGCCAATTTCCTCGAGTTCGAGGATCGGATGCGCAAGGTGAACGCGGGCCAGTTGGTGTACCTGAGCATCCTTCGCAACGGCGCTCGCATGCAGGTCGCGGTGCGCGTCCCCGCCGACCCCACCGCCGTCAGCTACTGATCGCGTGGTAGGGCAAAATCTGTGGGGCCGGAGCGACGTGTGTCGCTCCGGCCCCGCGTGCGATACTCAGTTAGAATTCCGGCCTAGTAGTAATCCACCGGATCGATCTGGCGCTTCGCGCCGTACCAGAACAGCATGTTCTCGGTCAGCCCCTGCCACGTGAACTTCCCGGGTGGCATCAGCAGCCGCTTGAACATCGACTTGACCGAGTAAAACTCCTTGGTACAACGCCACACGCCCTCTTCGACCTGCTGCGGCGACATGTGCTTGGGCACGAACATGCAGCGGAAGTTGTTGGTGTAAAGGTCCGCGTCGGGAATAATCACGCGCCCCTCGTTCTCCAACTGAGTGCGCATCGGCGTCCCCTTGCGCGGCGTGACCGTGTTGAAAAACGCCTCGGGCGCCTTCACGTCATGGAGGAACTTCATGGTCGCATCGAAAATCTCCGGCCGGTCCTCGTCGAGTCCGAACAGGAAGTTCAATGAGTAGTAGATGCCGTACTGTTCGAGCCGCTTGAGCAGCTTCTTGTACTGATTCGCGTGGTTCTGAATCTTATGCATCGACAGCAGGCTTTCCTGGCTAATCGACTCCACCCCGATGTTCACGTGGAAGATGCCCGCCTTGGCCGCGAGGTCGAGCAGGTCCTCGTCGTGATTTGAGTTGATCGTCCACAGGCACGAGAACCGGATGTTCAGCGGCGCGAGCGCCTTGAACAACTCGCGCGCGAACTTGTGCTTGCCGGTGATCTGGTCGTCGATGAACTGGAAGCGCCGCATCCCGGTGACGCGCGTGACTTCCTTGATCTCCTCGACGATGTCCTCGATCGGCCGCGTGCGGTACGAGCCGTCGTAGAACACCGGGATCTCGCAGAACGAGCAGCGGTACGGACATCCGCGGCTCGCCTGTATCGGCGCCGCCTTGAACAGGTACCGATTGATCTTCAATAGCTCGTGACGCGGACGGGGCAGCTTCTTCAGGTCGTGCAGCTTGTCGGCTTTGTAAACTCTCTTGAGCTTGCCGTCGCGCCAGTCGCTGAGCAGTTGCTCCCACACCAGATCCGCCTCACCCTGCACCACCGCATCGCAATGCTTCAATGCCTCTTCGGTTTGCAGCGTCGCGTGGAATCCGCCGAACACCACAGGGACGCCGCGGCGGCGGAGCTCATCGCCGAGCTGGTACGCCCGCAGCGACGCGCCAATCGTGGTCGTCATGCCGACCAGGTCCCAGCCCGCGTCGAAGTCGATGTCCTCCAGTCGCTCGTCGCACAGCGTCACGTCGTATTCGTCTGGCGTGAGTCCGGCCATGAGCGGGATCATCAGCCCCATGATCAGGCGCCAGCGCGTCTTGTGAGGCGTGCCGTCCAAGTGGACGGTGGTCGGTTGCACGAGCAGGATTTTCGGTTTCCTCATACTTCCTCCGCCGCAACGCCGCCCCCGCTGGCGCGCGAGCCATGCCGTCTAACCTGTCTAATCGTCAGAAGCCACAACCCCAGCGCGAACAGGTAACTGCCGAACGCAGCGCCCCATGCGAAATATTCCAGCCCGTTCGCGAGCGCAAGAGCGAACAGAATATATGCGAAGTCCCGCCCGCTCCAGCGGTCCACCATGCCGATCCATTGCTCCGCATTCTCACCGGTCACCCGAAATGCGCTCCAGGTCGCCAGAGCGGACAGCGCGAATCCAACCAGCAGCACCGCCAGCAAATATAGATAGGCGGGATTGGCGGACACGCGATAGCAGCCCACGTAGATGCCGAGAAAAATCGCGACGTTGACGATATTGTCGGTCGCGATGTCGAGTTGTCCGCCGAACCTGCTCTCCTTCATCTTGAGCCGCGCCAGTTCGCCGTCCACGCCGTCGAGCGTCACGCACAGCAGGAACAGAATCGACGCCGCGAGCCGCCACCAGTAGCTCGGTTGCGCAAACATCCACCCGCATCCGAGCCCCAGCGCGGTGTTCGCGAGCGTAACCTGGTTGGGCGTGATCGGCGTGCGTGCCAGCAGATAGCTGATCCGCCACGAAAGCCGCCGATCCACATAACGCGCGATCGGCGCGTCCTTGTGAACCGTCTCTTCACGCAGCGTGCTCGCGAGCCTCAGTTCGGCCTCGCGCCGATCGTGGACGCGTCCATTCAGCGCATACGGAAGTGTCGCGGCAGCATGCTTCGCGGCGCCCGACGCGTTCAGCACCGCATCGAGTGGACCAACCGCGACTTCACCGGAGCGCTCCGCGTCGGCGCTTGAGACCCGCGCAGGCCGTGTCGGGTCTGCGGCGTATGCCGCGACAACCTCGGCGAGGTGCCGCGTTGCCATTACCAGATTTCCGCGCAGCGCAACGCACAGGGTGTCGTGAGCGAGACCGAATCGCCCGTTCCTCAGCTCCTCGAACGACCCGACTACCTCGACGTTGCGCGCTTCGCCCGCCCGCGGGAGCGACGCCATGACCGTCGCGCGATCCGCGCCGGCCGCGCTGACGAATATCCGTTTCGCTCCCGCGCGCTCACAATTCAGAACGAGACGTTCGAGCACCGTGCGGCCGAACACTATCTCATGGGCGCGCGATGGCGCCTCGATTAGTGCGGTCTCAACCACGAAGTCCTGAGGGTCTGCCTGATTCTCCGCGCCCGGCTGCCCGCAAAAGCTAACATACCGGGACTCGCTCTGGGAGTAGGGTGGTCGTGCAGCCCGACGCGCAGCTTAGCAGGCGGTTGAAAAAATCATTTTCAACCGCCTGCTCCCTCTCTCGCTTCTCCCCCAACGGGGGAGAAGATTAGGAAAGAAGCCCGATCCTTCGCCCATGGCTCAGGACAAGTCTTTCCCGCAAGGTGTTGAGCACACCTGCGCATCCGCCGCGCCATGATCTGAGTTTCTCAACACCCTGTTAGGGCGCTGGTTGCGCGAGCTGCCCCTGCATTTGCTGCATCAGCAGTTCGTACGAGCCATTCTTGACGACGCTCTGAATCTGACTGGCGATGCTCTGCGCGAGGCTCTGCCCGTCGAGATTCACGTCGGCGATTTGTTGGCGGCCGTCGTGGTTGACGACCAGGTAGTCGATCGATACCGCGCCGCCCTCGGGCCGCGCCACGACTGTCTTGACCACCGTTCCGGCCGGAGTGCTCTCTTGCCCGCGATATTCAGTCTTGAGCGTGGAGTAGAACTGCGATGCCTGCGGATACGCCATTCGCTCGAGCGTCTGGCTCAACAACCCGGCGAATTGCATCCGCTGCTCGTCGCTCATGCTCGGCCATTGCGGTCCCAGCGCCTGCTCGGCGACATCGCCGAGCGCGAGCGATCGGTTGATCGAGTCGGTAACGTGAGATCGCTCCGCCGGATCGCGTACCGTCTCGAGCCGCTTGATTGAGTCAATGAGGCGCCGCACCGCCTGTTGCGCTTCATCGTGCGATCCGGGCCTGGCGGACTGGCACCAGGCGTCGCTGGCAAACGAGCACATCAGCAACCCGGCGCCAACCAGCGCGTTTGTCATTCGGTTGCTAGCCAAAACCGGTTTCTCCCGTGAATAAATTCGCACGATTTGGGCGCTCTGTTTATGGGAGCGATACGGCGATGTCAAACCTTGTTGCATCGACGCCCCACAATGTCGCAACATGATCACGCACCGCCACTTTAGAGCCAATCGCGGCGCTGATAGACTCTTTGTCGCGTGGCCATCATTAATGCTTTCCTGTTCGATTTTGGCGGCACGCTCGATTGCCCGCGCCACTGGCTCGACCGCTTCCACCAGCATTATCGCACCGCCGGCGTCGATGTCAGCCGCAGAGAACTCGACCGCGCGTTCGATCATGCGATGCGGGTGGCGTACCGGCGCACCGGGGAGTTGCGAACCTTCGGGCTCGCAGACCTCGCCGCATTTCTGATCGCGCATCAAATCGATTATCTGCTGCGCGAAGCGCCGCGGGAAGTTCGCAGCCTGCTCGATCACGCCGGCCCGCAAGGCCGCGAACAGCTCCGCGAGCGGATCGAGTCATCGTTCATTGAAGAGTCACGCGCCGGGTTTGGTCGAAGCCGCGCGGTGCTTGAACGTTTGCGTCCGCGCTTTCGGATCGCGGTGGTCTCCAACTTCTACGGCAACCTCGATCGTGTGCTCGACGACGGCGGCCTCGCACCATTCATCGATGCCGCCATTGACTCCTCTCTGGTCGGCTACGCAAAGCCCGACCCCCGCATCTTCGAGGCGGCCCTGAATGCGATCGGCGTCAAGGCGTCTAATGCGGTGATGGTGGGAGACTCGCTCGATAAGGACCTCGCGCCCGCGCGCCAACTCGGGATGAAAACCGTTTGGCTCTGCACCAACGGTGCTCGCGATAGCGGCCTCGACGCGGCCGACCGCATTATCGCGGCGCTCGATGAACTGCCGGGGATTTCGTGGTGAGCGCGATTCGCGGCGCAATCATCGCGGCGGGCCGCGGCGAACGCCTCAGAGCGGGCGTGGCTGGAGTGCCCAAGCCGCTGGTCGAAATCGGCGGAGAAATTCTGCTCGCGCGCCAGGCACGCCTGCTGACTGAAGCTGGCGCGTGCGCCCCGGTCGCGGTCGTCAATACCGAAACCGCGCGCACCATTGCGCAACGCAAGCTCGCTCTGCCGGCGCAACTCGACCTGGTCGTTCGTGACACGCCAAGTTCGATGGAATCTCTGTTCGCACTCGGTGAGCGCATTGCCACCGGACGGTTTCTGCTCGCCACCGTCGATACGGTCGTCGCGCCGCCGGAGTTCATTCGCTTTGCACAAACTGCCTCGAATCTGACCGATCCGGCGCGCAAGCAGGCACTCGATGGCGCTCTCGCCGTCACCCGCTGGCGCGGCGACCAGGGCGCGCTCTTTGCAACCGTCTCACCCGACGGTCTGATCACGCGGTTGGGTGGTGATGAGGGACAGTTGGTCACCGCAGGCCTCTACCTATTTTCAACTCGAATATTCAGCTTCGCCGCCAAGGCACGCGAAGCGCGGCTCGATGCGCTTCGGCGCTTTCTCGCGCTCCTGCTCGACGAAGGTTTCCGCCTCGGCGCGATCGAGGTCTCAGGCGCGATCGACATTGATGAGCCCGCGGATCTCGATGCCGCCCGGTCCGTCGTGCGAAGTCTCGGCTAATTTATGCGTGCAATAGGAATTTACCGCGAACCCGAGTTCTCGCCGGGCAAAGTCGATGACGATGCCGCCATCCTCGACGCGGTGCTCGCTGAACTCGGCGCGCACGAATTCGAGACTACCGGGCTCGCAGCGGCGCAATTTGCCGGGCGTGGAGCACCGCCGGCCGATCTCATCCTCGCGATGTGCCAGGGCGACCGCGCGCTCAAGCGTCTGGCCGAGGTGGGGCAAACCGGAGCGATCGTCATCAACTCCGCGCTCGCGATCCGCAACTGCTACCGGGATCTTCTGAGCGCGGGCTTGGCTCGCTCGGGCGTTCCGGTGCCGGCAGGGATATTGGTAAATACGTCTGCCCCGCTCGATCGCTCCGCGCTGGGCGGAATCGATCTCGCGGACGGCGTGTACGTAAAGCGCGGCGATCTCCACGCGCTCGGTCCCGACGACGTTGAACGCGTGGTGTCTGCAGCGCAACTTGACTCCGTGCTACGGGGCTTCGCACGCCGAGGTATCCCGCGCGCGTATTTGCAGCAGGAGGTTGAGGGCCGCGTGGTCAAGTTCTACGGCGTCAGCGGCCAAACGTTCTTCGATGTAGTCGATGGCGGTACCACCGTGCCGGAGAACGTCGAACGCCCGCTTGAAAACGCCGCGCATCGCGCGGCCGCCGCGCTGGGCCTCGAAGCGTGGGGTGGCGACGCCGTATTGTGCGGCGACCGATTTACGATTATCGACTTTAACGACTGGCCAAGCATGAGCCGCGTCCGGCATCCCGCCGCGCGCGCCATCGCCAAGCGCGCGATGATGCTCACGCGGACGCCGCACTAAGGTCGAAATGCCCAAAGCAACTCCCGCGCGTCTCAACGCTGCACCGGCGCGCCATCAACCGGCCCTGCCCGAAATCAAGACCGCAGTGCCGGGTCCGCGCTCGCGAGCCATCTTCGATGAGGAGCAGCGCCACATCGCGCCTGGCCGCCAGCGCATTTCGCTTCTCGCCGGCGTCGCCTTCGAGCGCGGCGACGGCGCAACACTCACCGACGCGGACGGCAACGTCTTCGTGGATTTCTTCGCCGGCGTCGCGGTCGCGAGTCTCGGCCACGGCCATCCGCGTCTCTCGCAGGCAATAGCCGAGCAGTCGTCCCGCTTGATGGTCGGCACCTTCGCGAATTCCAAGCGCGCCGAGGCCTTCCGCTTGCTCGGCGAGGCGGCCCCCGCCGGATTGAATCGCGCGCATCTTTACAGCGGCGGTGCTGAAGCGGTCGAGGCCGCTCTGCGGCTCGCTCGCGCGGCCACCAAGAAGCACGAAGTCGTGAGCTTCTGGGGCGGCTTCCACGGAAAAACCGGCGGAGTGCTGGGACTCATCGGCGACGAGTCCAAGCAGGGCTACGGTCCCTTGCAGAACGGCCGTTACCTTGTGCCCTACGCCGACTGTTACCGCTGTCCGTTCAAGATGACGTACCCCGACTGCGGCCTTTACTGCGTGGACTTCGCGCGCCAGCAGGTGAAGAACAGCTCGGCCGGCGACATCGCTGCCGTGCTCGTGGAGCCGATGCAAGGCACCGCGGGCAACGTCATCCCGCCCGACGACTGGCTCCCCGCGATCAAGTCGGTCGCGAAAGACCTGGGCGCGATGCTCATCGCCGATGAAATGATCACCGGCTTCGGTCGCACCGGAAAGATGTGGGGCGTCGAGCACAGCGGTACCGCGCCGGACATCATGACCGTCGGCAAGGGTATGGGCTCGGGATTCCCGGTCTCCGGTGTGCTGCTCAGCGGCGAACTCGGAAAATCAGAACCATTCGGCAAGCCGAGCGCATCGTCGTCGAGCTATGGCGGCAACCCGCTCGCCGCGGTTGCAGTCTCCGAAACCATCAAGGCGATCAAGAACGAGCGCCTCGTTGAGAATTCGCGCAAGGTGGGTGGGAAGCTGCTTGAACGCTTCAAAGTACTCGCTGAAAAGTACGAATTCGTCGGCGACGTGCGCGGCCGCGGCTTGCTCATCGGCATCGACCTCGTGCGCGATCTAAAGACCAAGGAATTTCTTAGCCGTAAAGTGACCGAGACCATCTTTCAGGAAGCGCTCAAACGCGGCCTCGTCACGATGAGCTATTTTCCGCGGATGCGCATCAATCCGCCGCTCGTTATCACCGAAGAGCAGGCGCTCGCGGGCGCCGATATTCTCGATGAGGTCTTCGCCCACGTCCGCGACCACCTCGACTGGCAAGCCGCCTGAGCAGTCGCGCTCTCGATCAATGGCCCACGTCGCCGGCAACATCGCGCTCTTCTTCGACCTCACGGGCACGCTCGTCGCGATGGACGACACGCTCCAGCTCCCGCTCGAGAACGGCAAGGTTCGCGTCACTCTGCTTGCGAACGTGCGCGAAAAAATCGCCCCGATGCGCGATCACCTGATCTTCGTCATCACCAACCAGTCCGGCATCAAGCGCGGACGCCTCACCGCGGCGCAGGTCGAGGACGCAATCGGCGAACTGGACCACCAACTCGGAGACATCCTGACCGCGTCGCGAGTCTGCCCGCACGACGACGCGGACGGCTGTAACTGCCGCAAGCCCAAGGGCGCGATGATTACCGATCTCGCAGAGCTCTACGGCGTGGACTTGGCCGGTTCCACCGCGATCGGCGACCAGGAAGTGGATGAGCAGGCCGCCCGCGCCGCCGGCGTCGGCAAATTTTTGTACGCGAAGGATTTCTTCGCGTGGACGTGAACATGACGAAGTTCTATCTTTGAGCGCGCTATGGATGGTGGGACG
>CAYSCX010000008.1:0-92502 GCA_964429575.1 uncultured Binatia bacterium (SeqCode)
GGCCACCCACGGCCCGCCAACGTCACTGCCTGCGAGGGCCGAGACGCAATCGCCCCCGGAAACCAGAACAAACGCGAGCGCTGCTGTGGCTGCCCTGAGAAATCCCCTACTAGCCATCGGTCCCCCGGCGAGTTGTCGGCTAAACTATCGGCGTCCGCCAGCAGGATCAATAGAAGCCCCTGCCCGGAATGGAGAGAAAAGCTGATTTTGTGTATGAGGACGGTGCAAAAACCTAACAATTTACGGATGTTTTTCGAGTCGATCGGCGCTGCGCGCTCGGCTACTGTGGACGCGCAGCGACCGACGGCGGCGGGATCGGGCGGTTTGAATGCGCATGAACGGAGTTTTGCACCCGCCGCATGACACTGTGGCGCGAAATCGTCGATAGCCTCCCTGACGGCATCCTGGTCCTCGCAGCGAATCTAAAGCCGCGTGCGGTCAATGCGGCGGCTCACACGATGCTGGGCGCGTCGAAGGTGACAGCGCCGGTCGTCGCCGAGTTGCTGCGTCAAAATGAGTGGCTGGGGAAGATGGTCAGGCTTTGCCTCGACACCGCGCAGACGCTCGGCGACCCGGAGACGGTGCTACGGATGGGGAGCAGAAGCGTGCCGGTGCACGCGCAGGTGTCTCCGCTGGTCGATTCGAGCGGCACGCCCGAGGCGGCGATCGTGGTGTTGCACGATCTCTCGCATCAACGGACTGCGGAGTACGCGTTCGGGCCTGGAGAGCCGGACCTGAAGCTCTCGTCGGCGGGACTTGCGCACGAGGTCAAGAATCCGCTGACCGGCATCAAGGGCGCGGCGGAGCTGCTCGCGTCGCTACATCGCGAGGAGCCGCGCGCGCAGCAGTACTGCGATGTGATTCTCGACGGGGTGAATCGAATCGCGACGCTGGTCGAGCAGGTGCTGTCGGTCAGCGCGCCGCAACGTCTTTTGCACGAACGGGTCAACATTCATCAGTTGCTGCACCGGGCGCTGGGGTCGGTGGGACTATTTCCGCAGCCGCCGGCGGGAGTGAGCGTCGAGCATCAGTTCGACCCGAGCCTGCCGGAGGTGGAGGGTGATGCGTCGGCGCTGGAGCGGGTGTTTGTCAACTTGCTTCGCAACGCGCACGAGGCGATCGGTGCGTCGGGGAGGATTTGGGTTCGCACGCGGATGGAGAGCGAGTTCCGGATGACATCGCAAGGACGCCGGCGGACGTTCCTGAGAGTCGATGTGAGCGATTCGGGCGCAGGACTTTCTGAGGAGGAAGCGAAGCAGCTTTTTACGCCGTTCTTCACGACCAAGCCGACGGGCACCGGACTCGGGTTGGTATTGAGTCAGCGAATCGTCGCGTTGCACGGAGGGCGGCTGTGGGCGGAGCGCGGCGGAGCGCCGGCGGGTCGCGGCGATGGAGAGTCGGCGCGTGGAATGACGTTCAAGTTGACGCTGCCGGTGGCGGAAGGCGCGAGTCGAGTGGCTCGACGGCCAATAACATGAAGTGAGGCATCGGCGCGGAACCGCTCCCGCTGGTGGTCGGGGTCGCTGAGGGGAAGCGCGCATCGGCAGGCACGCTCACGCCAACTCTCTCGCGCAGGGCCAGGGGAAAAACAGCGGCATCGACCCTCACCCACACCCTCTCCGAGTGATCACAGGGAGAGGGCTGAGAAGGAAGATGGAAGAAGGGATGGGCGCATCGCGATGCGCCGATACAGCAGAAGGGAGAGGGGAGTAGGCGCCGCGGATGGTGAAGCTACTCGATACGAGATCGGGCTTGCTGTTACGATAACCCCGAATTCGCGAAAGAACGAACTTGCCCTCGCAACCGTCAACATCCGAGCCGACGACGCCGCCGACCTTCAAGGGCGACGCGGGCGCTGGTCCGTCGGTGCTGATTGCCGACGACGACCCCGGCATCCGCCTCGTACTGCGCCACCGCCTGGAGGCGGATGGGTACGCGGTCGAGGAGGCGGCTGACAGTCAGAGCGCGCTCGATGCGCTAAGGAGCGGGCGTTTCGAGGTCGCGCTGGTGGACATCATCATGCCCGGCGAGGGCGGTCTCGAGGTGCTGTCGAAGGCGCGCAGCGACGGCCTGCGCACGCTGATCATCGTGATCACGGCGGCGAGCACGATGAACAACGCGGTCGAGGCGATGAAGCGTGGGGCGCACGATTACCTGACGAAGCCGTTTCAGAACCTCGACCTGGTGGCGGCAGCGGTCGCGCGGGCGGTCGAAATCGCGAGTCAGGCTGCGGACCTGGAGCGAATCAAGGATGAGTTCAACCGCGAACTAGTCGGCGGTGAAGTGATCGGACGGAGCCCGGCGATTCAGGAAGTGTACAAACTGGTCGGGCGGGTGGTGACCAACGATGCGACGGTGCTGCTGGTCGGCGAGAGCGGCACCGGCAAGGATTTGATCGCGCGGGCGATACATTTCAAGTCACCGCGCTGGCGATCACCATTCGTCGCGGTCAACTGCTCGGCGATTCCACAGGGACTAATGGAGAGCGAGCTGTTCGGCCATGAGCGCGGTTCATTCACCGGCGCGACGGAGAGGCGCGCGGGCAAGTTCGAGCTGGCCGGCGCCGGGACGGTCTTTCTCGATGAGATCGGCGACTTGCCGCTGGAACTACAGCCGAAGCTCTTGCGGGTTTTGCAGGAGCGCGAGTTCAGCCGGGTTGGCGGAGCGGAGACCATCAAGTTGGGCGCGCGCGTGATTGCAGCGACCAATCATGACCTCGAGGAATTGGTCGCGAGCCGGCAGTTCCGCGAGGACCTCTACTTCCGGCTTCGCGTCATCCCGCTTTACCTGCCGCCGCTGCGTGAGCGGCGCGAGGATATCCCGGAGCTGACGGACTACTTCGTCAGCAAGGCGGTACGCGAGATGGGGGCGCGGGTGACGTCGGTAAGCGCGGAGGCGCGTGCGGCGCTGCTGACGTATGACTGGCCGGGCAATGTACGCGAGCTGGAGAACACGGTGCTGCGGGCAGCGTTGCTGGCGCCCGGCAACACCATTCGCGCCGACGACCTGGCGCTATCGCGCGGGGCCAGCCCGGTGCGTCCCGCAGCGCCCGCTGACGGCGGCACACTGACGGATCTAATCGCGAATCGGATCGCGCAGTGGCTCGAAACTTCGTCGGGCGACGAGCCGCGCGACCTTTACCAGAAGATGGTCGCCGAGATCGAGCGGCCACTCATCGAACTCGCGCTCAAGCGTGCGAGCGGCAACCAGGTGCGCGCGGCGCGGATGTTGGGGCTCAACCGCAACACGCTGCGCAAGAAGATCGTCGATCACAAGATCGTGCTGACGAAATATCCGGGCAAGTGATGCGGCTGCCGTCGCATTTCTACGCGATCGTGGACCCGGCGGGCGGACACGAGCCGGCCCTGCTTGCGAAGATTCTGCTCGATGCGGGCGTGCGGATTCTCCAGTTGCGGCTCAAGAACGTTTCCTCGCGAGACTTCCTCGCGGCCGCGCGTGCGATCGCGCCGCTGTGCCGCGAGCGCGGCGCGATTTTCATCGTCAATGACCGCTGCGATATCGCGCTGCTGTCGGGCGCCGACGGCGTGCATCTTGGGCAGAACGATCTTCCGCTCGACGCGGGACGCCGCTTGATGGGGCCCGACAAGATTATCGGAGTTTCGACGGCGAGCGTGGAGATGGCGCGCGCGGCGGAAGCGGGCGGCGCGGACTACATTGGTTTCGGGCCGATGTACACGGGCGGGCTCAAGAACATCAAGGTGGGTCAGGGACTCGCGCGCCTGCGCGAAGTGCGCGCGGCGGTGAAGATTCCGATCGTCGCGATCGGTGGAATCACGGAGGCGACGGTCGCCGAGGTGCTGGGTGCAGGTGCGGATGCGGCGGCGATCATCACCGATGTAGTGATGGCGCCCGACATTGCCGCGAAGGTGCGCGCGATTCTTGCGGCGAAAGCCGCGGGTTAGGCGCGTCGAGACGAAGCTTCAGGATAGCGGTGGCAGGACGTGGAGGCCGAGCAGGAAGATCACGCCCAGCGCGACGCTGTATGCGCCGGTGGCCAGCATGACGACGCGGTAAACGCTCTCACGCGCGGTCGAGAAGTTGAACACACCCGCCGACAGCAGCGCCATCAGCAGGTTGGTCGTGAGCAAGCCGGCGGTGAACGCTCCGACGCATAATAGACCGCCCGCCCATCCGCCGACGCCCGCCGCGATTACGAACAGGCCGAGCTGAGTCGGCGTCTCCGCGCCGATGCCGTGAATCACGCCGACCATGAATGTGCTCAAAGGTCCCGGACCGGAGGCGCGGACTGGTTCGTGGACGTGATCATGTGCGCCGGCAAGAAACTTGTGCTGGACCCAGTGCCAGCAGCGCGCGAGCAACTCGAAGCGTGTCGGCACGTGACGATGCTCCGCGTGCCGCAAGACTGAGTGGAGGACGTAACCGCCGAGCAAGATGAGCGTGATGCCGACCACGCGTTGCATCACGAGGTCCGCGTTGTGCGGCAGGACAAGGCCGAACGCGATCGCAAGCGCACCGAGTGTGAACACTGTCAGCGAATGGCCGCCGCCGTAAAGCATCGCGAGCGCGACGGCGCGTGCGGGGCGCGAGGATGTGCCGCTCAAGTCCGCGATCGCGGCGATGTGGTCGTGGTCAACGCCGTGGCGAAGTCCGAGCAGAAGTGCCGCGGCGAGTGCGGCGGCGAATCCATCGGTCATCGCCGGGATGGCTCAGCGTCGTACGGATTGTGAGCTTTGATCATGCGGATGCCGCGACGCGCTCAAGTTGCGACTGTTCGACCGCAAGCGGCTGGCAGGAGTAGCTCGCGACCGCGCCTGCGACGAGCGTCACTACGAAGATTTGAAACGCGATGGTGTAGCTTGCGGTCGCATCGAAGATAAGGCCGGCGACCAGAGGGCCCGCGACGCCGCCGGCAGTGTTGAACATGCCGGAGACGCCCGCGAGCGTGCCGAAGCGCTTGAGTCCGAGCGAATCCACCATGACCATCGGCACCAACACCAGCGGCGCGCCCATCATCAGACCGAACACCAGCACGAACATCGCGAGAATCGCGGTGCTGTCAACGCCGAGCAGCAAGATCGTTCCAATTCCGGCGCCGATGAAATTTGCGGCGAGTGCTACGCGCCCGCTCAATCGATCGGCGAAGAAACCCATCACCAGCTTCCCGCCCGAGGTGAGCACGAATCCGGTGCTGACGACGATTGCGGCGGTAGTCGGCGTGTATCCACCTCCGACCAAATAGGCGACCAGATGCGCCATGATGCCGGAGGCGGAAAACGCAAATGCGAACTGCGCGAGCGAAATCATCCAGAACGATCGCGTGCGAAGCGCCTCGTTGAGTTCAAGCCCCGGGAGCGCGTCGGCGCGCTGCGATACAGTCACGGTGACCTCGCTTGCGGGACGTGAACGCACGAACAGGAAGGCCAGCGGCGTCACGATGATCAACATCGGGAGCGCCAGCACGAGATACCCTGCGCGCCAGCCGCCCGAGGCGATCGCGTAGCTCGCGACGAGCGCCATCAGTGCGCCACCGAGAGAGGTGCCGGCGAACGTGATGCCCATCGCGAGTCCGCGTCCGCTGGTGAACCAGTTGGCGATGACGAGTGAACAGGGCAGCAACGTCGCGGCGGAAATTCCGAGTCCCAATACCGCGTAGCAGCACATCAGTACGAAGTATGAATCGGCGATGCTCGCGCCAAGGTACGCGAGGCCCGCGAGCAGCGCGCCACCGGCGATCAGTACGCGCGCCTCGATGCGGTCGAGCATCCATCCAATCAATGGTGCGGCCAGGCCCGCGGAAAACGCGAGCACACTTTGGAGGCTGGCCACCTGCGCGCGCGACCAACCGAACTGCTGCACCAGCGGCGGCAGGAACACAGTGAAGACGTTGTAACCGCCGCCGAAGACAATCAGCAGCGTGACGAACAGACTCGCGACTATGATCCAGCCCTGACGCTCTTGTTTGGTCATGCGATTTCCCGGCGCGAAGAACGGCGACGATTCCCCGAAACGCGAAATCATCTATAGCGGCATCGCGCACCGCCGTCGAGGATGATCGGCGCTGGGCGGACTGACTAGCAGGCTGTTGAAAAAGGCGATTTCAACAGCCTGCTCCCTCTCTCGCGTCTCCCCCCAGAGGGGGAGAAGATTAGGAAGGCAGCCAGTTTTCACGCACGGTGTTGAGAGCGCGTTCGATGCCATCTTGGGCCTCGAGGCTTTTCTCAACACCCTGCTAGGTTACTGGAGCGCGGAGATCGGCACGAAACCGACGACGCCGCTGCGCAGCTTCACGCGCAAATAGTTGAGCGCGATGCCGGTCACCTTCACGCCCTTGCCGTGAACCACTTCGCCGACCGTCCTGGCGAAGCGGTTAGGCCGTTCGTAGATGGGCGAGTCGCTGGTCACCATGAAAACCTGGTCGGTGGGCTTCACGAGATCGACCGCGGTGGGTTCCACATAGCCGACGGCGCCGTTCTTGAGGCGCACTTGGAGGTAGTCGCGGGTCGAGCCGGTGACGATCAGCACCTTGCCGACGTCGAGCGGCTCAATCTTTTTCGCCATTTTCCAGGGATTCGCCATCACCGAACCGCTGCCGATGATCTTGAGCCTCGCGCTGGCGGGTTCAACCTCGAACGCGCTCGCGGCGCTGAACGCGGCGAAAAAGATTGCACACATCAATGCTGTCGCGGCCGCGCGGCTGGTCGTCATCATGAATCTCCCGCGGCTGCTCAGCACGCGCCACACACGGTACAACGCAAGACGTCGCAGGGCTTGGTCTGATGTTCGTAGTGCGCCTTGCGGCGCTCCGAAAACAGAAACCACTTGTGGATGTGATGGTCGATGAAATCCCACGGCAGTATTTCCGAGTAGGAGTAGCCGCGCGTGACGAAGAAGTCGGGGTCGGGCAGCGCGCCGCCGGCGCAGCCGTTGCACTCGCGTTTGATGGCTCGAAGCTCATGCCAGATCGCGCCGGCGTCCTCGCAGCCCTTGTCGAGCAGCCGCACGAGAATGTTTCCGACGCGCCGATCGCCGCGCGAGACCAGGGTTTGAAAGTACGCCTCGCGCGGCGACTCCGCGTCGAGATCGACTCTGCCGACGCGCCGCAGCCCCGCGCGCACCATCGCGACCTTGCGCTTGGCCTCGCGCGCATCGGCCATCGGGTCCCACTGAAACGGCGTCCATGGCTTGGGCACGAACGGATTGAGCGACACGGTGACGCGGCCGATGCGCTGGCGCGATTTGCGCGCGCGATCGACGATCGCGCCGGCCAGCTCCGCGATCGCGCCGACGTCCTCGTCGCGCTCCTCAGGCAGACCGATCATGAAATAGCATTTGAGGTTCTCGACGCCCTCGCCGATCAGCATTTCGGCGGCATCAAGTATCTCGCGCTCGGTGAGATTCTTGTTGATCACCTTGCGCAAGCGCTCGCTGCCCGCTTCGGGAGCCACCGTTACGCTATGGTTGCCGTTTCGCGCGAGCGCGTTGGCGAGGCGCGGTGAAATACAATCGGCCTTCATGCTCGACGGCGAAAGGCGCCCGCCGCGGTCCGCGACCGCGCTGGCGATGTCTGCGACGCCGGGCACGCTGGCCATCTCGGCGCCGACGAGTCCGATGACATCACGCTCGCCGAGGCCGCGCTGCGCTTCGTCGATGAGCGCCTGCGGCGAGCGGTAGCGAATCGGGCGGTACATGAATCCCGCGGCGCAGAAGCGGCATCCCCACTGGCAACCCCGGCTTGCCTCGACGAGGTACATGTCGCCGAAGACGGACTCGTCGGTGAGAATGAGCGAGGTGGTGGGAAAGCGGTCGAGGTTTGCGATGAGGCGGCGCTTCACAGTCCCGTCGCCGGGGCCGGTGTAGCGGACGGCCGCGAGACGGCCGCGATCGTCGTACTCGGGCGCGTAATAGTCGGGGAGATATGCGCCCTCGACGGTCGCGAAATCTTCGACACGCGTGGCGTCGCCACCGCACTCGCGGTAGCGCGCGATGAATTCCGGCACCATCTCCTCGCCCTCGCCGATGAGGAACAAGTCGATGAAGTCCGCGATGGGCTCGGGATTGAGAAATATGGCGGAGCCGCCGGCGATGATGAGCGGATAGCCGCGGCCGCGACGTTCATCGCGGCGGAGCGGGATGCCGGCCATGCGCAGAATCGCGAGGAGGTTGAGGTAGTCGGTCTCGAAGGAAATCGAAAACGCGATGATGTCGAAGTCCTGAAGCGGGCGCCCGCGTTCGAAGGAGACGAGCCGCTCGCCGCTCGACGCGGCAGCTACGCGTTCGTCGGACTCAGGCAGGAACGCGCGATCGGCGGCGACGTGCGGATCGGATTCGAAGATGTGAAAGACGGCCTGGAAGCCGAGGTTCGCCATCCCGAGCGGATAGAGATTGGGGTAAACGACGCAGACATCGATGTCGCCGCCGTGGTGGCGCTGGTAGAGAAACCGCTCGCGCGAGAGGCGTTCCAGCGCGCGCTTACGAAGGTACATTCAAAGATGCCTGCACGACCTTCAAGGTTATCCCCGCGGCTTTGCGCGGCACAAGGTCGCGCGATTCCGTCGCCGGGCGTGCCGGACGTACAATCGACCCAGTGGAAGCCGGCGCGAGCGGCGTGTCGATAGCCAGTGAGAGTGCGTCGCGGGATATACATCTCGCGCGTGGCCTGCGGCTTGAGTATCTCACCGTCGGCTGGAACGTCGTCGAGGGAATCATCGGTGTGAGCGCGGCACTTGCCTCCGGCAGCATCGCGCTGCTCGGCTTTAGCATCGACAGCTTCGTCGAGACCGCGTCGGGCGCGATCCTGATTTGGCGGCTCCGTGCCGAACGCACCGCTCGCGACCATGCCGCGATCGAGCGGCTCGATGCGCGCGCGCACAAATTGGTCGGACTGTCACTCTTCGCGCTGGCCGCCTACGTCGCCGTCGAGGGATCACGCGGTTTGATAGCCGGCGAGCGGCCAGAGCCCTCGTTCATCGGAATCGCACTCGCCGCAATCTCGATCGCAGCGATGTGGTGGCTTGCGCGTGAGAAACACGCGGCCGCAGCCGCGCTGCAAAGCCGCGCGCTCAAAGCGGACGCGTTCCAAACCACGGCGTGCTTCTGGCTCTCGTTGATCACGCTGGCAGGCGTGGGGCTCAATGCTGCTCTCGGATGGTGGTGGGCGGACCCCGCGGCCGCGCTTGCGATGACATATTTCATCGCGAGCGAGGGGCGCGAGGCGTGGCGCGTCGAGGAGTGCTGCGACTGAGGAGCGGCCGGACTATTGTCTCCAGGCGAGCAGCGCCTCGAATTCAATGGTCTCGCGAAACCGTCCCGTCGAATCGATGGCGAGCAGTGCAGAGCTGATGTCCGCTTCGAACGCGTCGATGCGAGCGCCGAGCAGACGACGTGAGCAGAACGATGTCGAGTAGAGCACGCCAAGGATCGAATCGACGGTCCACTCGTGTAGGTACGATTCCGCGAGCTTGGTCATCCGCACGAACGGTGAGCGGGCGAGGATCACATCGTGGCGCTCCGCAGGATCCTCGAAAGTGCCCTCCCCCGCCCGCCGCGTCGCGCCGAGGTAGCGCTGCACCACATCGAGAACGGCGCGATTCCAGTCACCGCCGCCGCTAATAATCGGAGCATCGTCATTGACGATCACGATGCCGCCGTCGTCGGTGGTGAGTTGGTGGAGTTCCGCGAGCACTCGTTCGCGATCCATCCGATGAAGCGCGCGGCCGATTGTGACGAGCCGGAACGGTCCGCGGTCGGCGGGCAGCGCTCTCGAACTTCCCTCGATCCACGTGACGTTTGTCGCGCCGGCGCGCTTCGCCTGATTGCGGCCCTCGACCAGCATCTCCGGCTCGGGATCGATGGCGACGATTTGCTGAAACCTTCGCGCCATCGGAATCGCGAGCTGCCCGGTGCCGCAGCCGAGGTCAAGCATCACGCCGTGTCCATCGAGTGCGAACGCATTTGCGATCGCGTCGAGCAGGGCGGGCGGATACGGCGGACGATACCGCGCGTAGTAGTACGCGGTACCCGCGAACGGCGACGGACTGCGGCGAGCGGGGGCTAGGTCTTGTACCGTGCTGCTTCTTCCGAGCCGCCGGTGACGTTTCCGGCACTGTATGAATGCGCCCCGGCGCCAGCCAGCTTGCCGCCCTTTACGATCAGGTACTCGTCGCGGATAGGACTGCCGCTGAACCAGCATTCCAGTATTTCACGAGTTCCGGCGGCGTAACGCGCTTGCGCCGACAGCGAGGTTCCCGAAACATGCGGCGTCATCCCATGATGCGGCATCGTGCGCCACGGGTGATCCTTGGGCGCCGGTTGCGGGAACCACACGTCGCCGGCGTAACCGGCGAGCTGCCCGCTCTCAAGCGCCCGCACAACCGCGTCACGGTCACAGATCTTGCCACGCGCCGTATTCACCAAATACGCGCCAGGTTTCATCTTGCTGATAAGCGCATCGTTGAACATATTTTCGGTCTGCGGGTGGAGCGGGCAGTTGATGGTAACCACATCGCAGGCGCCTACCAGCGACTCGACGGTGGGATGGTAGCTCAGATTCAGCTCCTGCTCGAGGTTGCCCGGAAGCCGGTGCTGATCGGTGTAGTGCAGCTTGACGTCGAATGGCTTCAGGCGCTTCAGAACCGCCAAGCCAATACGACCCGCCCCCACCGTTCCGACGTCCATCCCTTCAAGATCGTACGAGCGTGCAACACAGTCGGCGATGTTCCATCCGTTCTTGACGACCCACTGGTAGGAAGGGATGTAGTTGCGCACCAATGACAGGATCATCATTACGACATGCTCGGAAACACTGATGCTGTTGCTGTAGGTCACCTCCGTAACCGTGATTCCGTGCTCGATCGCGGCTTGCAGATCGACGTGATCCGAACCAATCCCCGCGGTTATCGCCAACTTGAGCTTGGGCGCCCTGGCAATCCTTTCCGCGGTGAGGTAGGCGGGCCAGAACGGCTGCGAAATAACGATCTCCGCATCCACCAGCTCCTTATCGAAGACGGAACCGGCGCCGTCTTTGTCCGAGGTCACGACGAAGGTGTGGCCTTGTCCCTCGAGAAATTTGCGCAAACCCAGTTCACCGGAGACGCTGCCCAAGAGCTGTCCCGGCGTAAAGTCGATTTTCTCCGGGCTGGGCACGGTTTGGCCGCCCGCATATCGTTCCAGCTTGGGAATGGCGCTTCTGGCATAGGACTTCGGATAGCCGCCGACCGGGTCGTCATAAAGCACGCAAACTACTTTGGCCATTTTTTCAGCCTCTCGGTTAGTGTAACCGTCATCGTATTCGACAACTTCTGCTGCCCTACTTCCTTGACGCGGAGATAGTCGAGCGCGGCTTCTAACGGTCACGCTTCGCGCGCAATCGAGCGCGACCGCGAGAAAGCAGTGCTGATGATAATCTTGAGCGGAATAGAACTCAAAGGCGCGAGCGAGCGCCGCGCCGCCGGACGGACTAACGGGTGCGTAACGCGCTCGCAATCGTCGCCACCGAACACCAGCATTCTATGCGACCCGCGCACGCGCGGGAAGCACGAGCATAGTTGCCTGCCGCTTGAGGCGGGAGCTATCGTGCCGGTTGAGAATTGTTCGGGCGGATTCGCTTATGCCGGCGCGTAATCAATCAGAGTTTCTCAACCTGCCGTTCAAACAGAAGCTCGAGTTTCTCTACGGGCTGCCGGCGCGCCAGAAGCTCGACCTGATTCTTGCCGCGCCGGAGGCGGAACGGCTGGTCCAGTCGTTCTCGCCGGAGACGCTTTTCTACACGCTGAAGGAGATCGGTTCGGCCGACGCCGGCGATCTGCTGAGTCTCGCGCTGCCCGAGCAGGTTAAGTCGCTGTTCGATCTCGACTGCTGGAAGCGCGACCGGCCCGACTACGCAAAGATGCGCGAGTGGATCGAGGCGCTCGCCGAGTCGGGCCGCAAGCGCATGGCGGACTCGCTGATGGAGCTGGATATCGAGCTGGTCGCACTGCTGCTGCGCGAATACGTCAAGTTGCACCGGCTGGACGATCCGAGCACGGCAGGTGAACTGCCGCTCAACCGTTACGTGCAATTTGATGAGCACTACCTGATCGAGTTCATCCGTTACGATGCGATTCAGCAGTCGATCGCGGAGTTCCTGGAGGAAGCGTTCGAACGCGACTACCGTTACTTCGCCGCGTTGATGGAGGGCGCCTTCTGGGGCGCGGAGACGGAACTCGAAGAGGAGGCCTACCAGTTTCGGCGGGCGCGTCTGGCCGACCGCGGCTTTCCTGACTACTTCGAGGCGCAGGATGTGTTCGGGTATCTCGACCCGCAGCGCTTCATCGAAATTCGGAGCACATACGAGAAGCCGAGCCGCGAGGAGTTGCTGTCGGACGGCGAACTGATCCCGCCCGAGATGGCGCCGATTGCGCAGGGCGCGGAGAACTCGCTGCTCAACATCGCGCTAACCGCGGGGTTCGCTTCCGAAGGCCGCCGACAGTTGCGCAGCGAGATGGCGATGGTGAGCAACCAGGTGCTGGTCGCACGCGCGGTCGATTTCGGCGACCTGGAGGCGGTGCGCGAACAGGTGGAAGGCGCGCACAACTATATGAATCTCGGTCTCGAAAACCTCGCCGGCGGCGATTTGCGCACGGCCATCGAGCATCTGCGCGACACTCACCTGAAACTGCTCTTCCGGCTCGGTGTGAGCTTGACGATCGATCTGCGTACGCGCGCTGAGAACCTTTTGCGCACGTTCGGCCTGGAGCCGCGGCGCGGCCGCGAAGTTCCCTATCTCGACACACCTTACCGAGAGGCGATCACTGCGCTGCTGGAGCGCCAGCCGAGGTTCTTCGCGGGGCTGGAGAACCCGGGCGAGGTCGCGATTCGCGACTTTCGCACGATGCGCGACCTGCATTTGAGCTACGCGATGCTGGAGCAGGTCGAATCGATGCGCGAGCTGATGCGTGCGCTGCTCGAGGTGGACATCGCGTCCGCGGCATTCCGAGCGCGCGTCGCGGCGTACGAGGTTCGTCTCAGTCAGATTTTCCTGACCACGTTTGCGAGACTCGCGCTGGACGGCCGGCTCGCGCCCGAACCGATCGAAGCATCGAGGCTGGTGGCGATGCGCGCGGCGGTAATGTCGTCCAACGGCAGGCCGGCGCGGCTGGGCGCGGGGTTTCGCGCGCTGGTCGAATCGACGCTCGCCGAGCGCCTCGACGATTCGGTGCGGTCGCGCTGCGACGCATTCATCAATGCGTGCCTGAATATACTCGAGGAAGAATTCGCCGAGCTTGATCCGCGCGACGGAATCGACCCGCGCTTCATTCGCAGCGTGCTGCTGGCGCGCGGCTAAGATTATTCCTCACCCCGCGTTTCGATCGGAAACTTGAGGGTCTGCTGGGAGCCGTCGCGGCGGACGGTGATTTCGACATGCGCGTCGCGGCCGGTCATGGCACCGAACGTCTGAGTGAAGTCGTCGAGTCCCTTTACATCGCGTTCGCCGATTCGCGTGATGACGTCGCCGCGCTGGAGGCCGGTCTTTTGCGCATCCTTGGCGACGTCGGCGATTAGAAGCCCGCTCTGCGCGGGCAATTGGAAGTGTCCTGCCAACTCGGGAGTCAGCTGCTGCACGGTGACGCCGAATGCGCGCGCGCTCCGGGGCAGCGAGGCCCGCAGTCCGCCGGCCGGCGGGGAATCGAACAGCTTCTCCGAGACGTAGATCGGCACGTTGGCGCGCACCGCGAGTGCGATCGCGTCGCTGGGCCGGCTGTCGATGGTGTAACGGCCGTTGTCGAGATAAATCCTCGCGAAGTAGATTTCGTTTTGCAGGTCGGCGATGAGCACGCGATCGACGCGATTGCCGGTCTGTCGAATCACCGCAGCAAGCAAGTCGTGGGTGAGCGGCCGCGGCGGTTTCATCCCCTGGAGCCGGATTGCGATCGATTGCGCTTCGGACTCGCCGATCAGGATGGGCAGGCTGCGATTGTGCGATTCGTCCTCGAGCACGACGAAGTGAACGCCGGTGGATTGGTCAAGCCCGATGTTGGCAACCTCGACCTTCACTTCACCGGGGGCGGGCGTCGAGGCCTGGCCACCGGCGCACGCCGCGGCCGCAAGCGCAAGGATGAGTATGGAGAGACGTTTGGCGAGCATGCTTCTGCTCATTCGCCCTCGCTACAACATTATGCGGCAGCGGTGCTTCATGCCAAACCGGAGAACGACTGTGGTGTCCGGCAAATGAGCCGCTTAACTGTGCGCGACTCCAAGTTTGTCATGCTGAGCCGGAATCCGGGATTCTTCGCTTCGCCGTGAATGACAGAAGGCGACGGGCTCAGAATGACAGCAGGCCAGGTCAAATTGTTCAACGATTTTGATGGACAGGACACTAGGGCGCGCCGGCCGCCATCGGGGGGCGAAAATTGCGCGCGACCAGATACAACTCCGACGAACCGGGCCGGCTCGCGGCGGTGCGCATCACCTGAACGTCATCGAATCGCTCGCGAAAGCTCTCGACCGTGCCGGCAAATTCGGCGCCCATGAAGAGCTTGACGACCATCGCGCCGCCGGGACGCAGCGCGCGAGCCGCGAACTCCAATGCGGCCAGCGCCAACTCGCGCGAGCGCGCCTCGTCGCGCGCCCTCACGCCGCTCAGTTTCGGCGCGAGGTCGCTGGTGACCAGATCGGCGGGTCCACCGAGTTTGCGGAGAGCCGCGCCAGCGGCGGAGGGATCACAGACGTCGGCGACGACCGTCGCGACACCGGCGGGCGGGTTGCGGCAAGGGGCAAGATCGATTCCGACGACGCGTCCGCCCTCGCCCGCCGCTTTTGCAAGAATCTTGAGCCAACCGCCGGGAGCCGCTCCGAGATCAACGATTCGCGCGCCGCGCACGGGCAGCCGCGAACGAGCAATGATCTCTTCAATCTTGAACGCCGCGCGCGACACGAGTCCGCGCTCGCGCGCTTTGCGGTAGTACTTGTCTTTAGGCTCGTAGGTCGCCATTGACGCGCTTCAGCGGGCATCGCGCAATTCGCACTTGGGACGGCGCGGCAAAGCAGTTATCGTGCGAGTTTGTCCGGAGCGATCGCGCAATGCCATCGGTAGTGCTCGACGAACTGAATCCTGAACAACGTGCGGCGGTGCTTGCGCCCGACGGCCCGATCCTCATCCTCGCCGGCGCCGGCTCCGGCAAGACGCGCGTCCTGACCTACCGTATCGCCCACCTGTTGGCGGAGCGCAAGGCGGCGCCCGACCAGATGCTCGCGGTGACGTTCACGAATAAGGCGGCAGCTGAGATGCGCGAGCGCATCGCAACATTGATCGGCACCGTCGAGGGCGCACCATGGGTCAGCACATTTCACTCCGCATGCGCGCGGATACTGCGCGTCGATGGGGCGAAGCTCGGCTTCGATCGCAACTTCACAATTTTTGATGAGAGCGACTCACTCGCGGCGCTGCGCGACGTGATGCAGGACGCGGGGCTTGCCGCGCCGCCGCCAGTGGAGCTGGTGCGTGCGCGAATCGAGCAGGCGAAAAACGAGGCAGTCACGGCCGGCGCGTTCGAGAGCCGCGCCGAGACCACCAACGAGATCACGATCGGAAAGCTCTATCGAATGTACCAGGACCGTTTGCGCGCAATGAACGCGATGGACTTTTCCGACCTGCAGCTCCACGTCTGGCAGTTGTTCGAGCGCGAGCCGGAGGTGCTGGCGCGCTGGCAGTCGCGCGCTGCGCATCTGCTGGTGGATGAGTACCAGGACACCAACCGCGTGCAATACCTGCTGGTGCGCGCGCTATCGAACCGGACCGGCAACCTGCTGGTGGTCGGCGACGAAGATCAGTCGATCTACCGGTGGCGCGGCGCGGACATCCGGAACATTCTCGATTTCGAGCGCGACTTCCCGAACGCTCTCATTTTCAAACTCGAACAGAACTATCGATCGACCAAGACGATTCTCGCCGCCGCGCACACCGTCATCACGAACAACCGCGAGCGCAAGGAGAAGCGCCTGTGGACCGAGAACGATCCGGGCGAGCAGTTGGTCTGGTACACCGCGGAGACGGAACGCGACGAAGCCGACTTCATCGCGCGCGAGATTGCCTCACTGACCGCGGGCGGCGCGCTGACACCATCGGAGGTGGTGGTCTTCTACCGCGTCAATGCACAGTCGCGCGCGATCGAGGAGGCGCTGGTCCGCCGCCGCGTCCCCTACTACATCATCGGCGGCGTCCGCTTCTACGAACTGCGCGAGGTGAAGGACCTGCTCGCCTACCTTCGCGTGATCGTAAACCCGGCCGACGCGATAAGTCTCGAGCGGATGACCGGTGCGCCTCCACGCGGCATCGGGCGCAAGACGTTCGAGGCGATCGCGGAAATAGCCGCGCGCGAGAAGATCTCCATTTTCGAAGCGCTGGGACGCCTCGGCGCCGCCTCAGCCGTCGCGCTGCGAACCGCGAAGCAGGCCGACGCGCTGTACGAATGGATGCACGCGCTGGCTGTACGCGCACCAACTTTGGGCGTGCGCGCGCTGCTCGATGAAATCATCACGCAAAGCGGATACCTCGGATGGCTGGATACGCAGGCCGACGGCGCCGCGCGCCGTCAAAACCTCGCCGAGTTGCAGTCCGCCGCAAACGCATTCGATGCGGAAACCAGCCCCGGACGCCTCGCCGATTTTCTCGAACGCGTCGCACTGGTGAATGATGCGGACCAGGTCGCGTCGCGAGGCGGACGGGTCGCGCTGATGACGCTGCACACCTCCAAGGGTCTCGAATACCCGCTGGTCTTCATTGCGGGGATGGAGGAAGGGCTTTTTCCGCACAGCCGCTCGCAGGACCCCGGCGACGTCGAGGAGGAGCGGCGGCTCTGCTACGTCGGCATGACCCGCGCGCGCCGCCTGCTATACGTGACCAACACGCGCTCGCGAGAGATGTACGGTGCACGCCAGGAGCCGCGTCCGTCGCGATTCCTGGCGGAAATCGACCCCAGCCTGGTGCGCCGCCTCGGTGCGGTGCGGAGCACGCCGGTGCATGCGCGCGCCGCCGGCGATTCCTACATCGATTACACCGACAGCCAGCTTGCGGAGGATGACCTTGCGCCCGACGCGATGGGCATCGGCGCGCGCGTCGTGCATCCGAGCTTTGGGCGAGGCGTAGTGCGCAGACGCGAAGGGCGCGGCGACGGCGCCAAGGCGTGGGTCAACTTTGAGCGCGGCGGGCTGAAGCTGCTGGTGCTCAAATTTGCGAACCTGCGGCCGATTGCCGAGTAACGCGCGCTAACTTACAATTTCAAAAGGGTGGTGGCGGTTGCGGGGCGGAGGGGCGAGTCCGGGAAGCGTGGCCTGCCAGCATCATCATCGGTGAAGTACCAGGTGCGGAAATCAGTAGTTTCAGCCGCGGCGTTGATCGTGGCGGCGCTGACGATCGCGTCGGCGCCTGAGGTCGCGCGCGCATGGGAGAACGTGGACTTCGCCAGACGCGCGCTCTTCGCGTACCCGATGCCCAAGGGCCGCGACGACATGATCGGCAATCCCATCATGTATCGCATCGACAAGGGCGACACGCTGCTCGACGTCGGACGCTGGTTCGGCGTTACCGCCAAGGAAATCTCGGATGCAAATGGCGGCCTTGACTGGTGGTCGCCGCCGGTGGGCCGACCCGTGATTTTGCCGACTGAACACATCCTGCCCGATGCGGATCGCAAGGGAATCGTGCTCAACATCCCGGAGATGCGCATCTACTACTACCACCCGGTCGCGGAGCGCGTCGCGAGTCGTTCGGAGGCGGTGAGCCGCGCCGCGTACCGCGTGCGCGGCGGATCAATGGATCGAGACATGTCGTCGCGCGTGGTTTATACCTTCCCGGTGGGGCTTGGGCGCTACGACTGGAAGACACCGGTCGGCAAGTTCAAGGTTCGCGGCAAGACGCGCAATCCAACCTGGGTGCTTCCTGATTCGATCTATCAGGAGCACGTCGAGCGCGACGGCGAGGCGCCCAAGCTGGTCAAGGGCGGCGACCCCGAAAATCCGCTGGGTCTCTACCGCATCGAGCTGACCCTGCCGCTATACGCGCTGCACGGAACCAACGTACCGTGGGGCGTCGGGATGCAAGTCAGCCACGGATGTGTGCGGCTCTACCCCGAGGACATCGAGCGGCTCTTCGACAAGGTCAAGGTCGGAACGCCGGGGCAGTTCGTGTATGAACCGATCAAATTCGGCTGGCGCGGCGATGCGCTATACGTCGAAGTACACGACGATCTCTACGGGATGTACCCGGGCCTGTGGGCGTATGCGCTGAGCGAAGTGAAGCGCGAGAAGCTCGAGGAATACGTCGATCCGCAAAAGCTCGAGAAGGCGGTCGTGCGCAAGAGCGGGCTTCCCACCTACGTGATGCCCGGACCGCCGCCAGACCTCGCCGGCTAATCTTTCGAGCCCGCCGAAACTTTTCCCGGACCGCCATCCGCTACACGTTTCGGGTCAAGGGGTGGCCGGCCCAGCCGGTATCGTACGGCGCGGTCATGCGCCCGATCGCGCGCAGACGCTTGAACTTCCACTCGCCGTTCACCCTCACGTAGTCCTCCTCATGACGCCCGGACAGCCACCAAGCGCGGTTGCCATCGCGAAAAGTGAAAGGACCGAGGAAGTACCAAGTGCCTTTTGCGGTATCGCCCTGAACCTCGATGATCGGATTCATCGCGAAGTACTGCGAAAAGCTGATCTCCTTCTGAAAGCTGAGGAACAAGGCGCGCAGCGCTGCGTGCCCTTGATGCGCGCCGATACCTTCGGTCTCCCAGATCCCTTCGGCAGCGAACAGATTCGCTATTTCAGTGGCATTGTGATTGTCGTCGCACGCCCGGCAATACCGCGCCTTTAGTTTCTTGATCGCTTCGATGTCCTCAAGGATCGCGATTCTCTGTTCGAATGAGTTGATGGCCATCGTCGTCACCTCCGGTTCGCGGTCGCAATCCTATGCTGATCTCGTACCCGGCGTATCCTCTGGGCTGCCCGAACGTCTCGACCACTTCAAGTGTTATTGTAAACTGCCGCACTACCGAATGAAGTGAGATCACGTCTTCCGCACGCAGGGGAGGAACTAATCATGCTCGACGTTCGCCGCATGCTTATTGTTGCCGCGCTTCTCTCCGTCGGCTTTGCGAACCGCGCCGAGGCCGCATCACCGGTCGCGATCGCAACGGACGCTTGCCGGGCGACCGCGAAGGCGGCTCTGCGTTCCTGCCGGGCCGAAGCGCTGAGTGAGCAGTGGCTCGCCAAAGGAAAGTGCGACAACCTGCCTGATGCCGCGGCGACGACGGCTTGCAAGCAGCAAGCGGCGGCGGATGCCGAAGATGCGCTCATGACCTGCAATGAACAGCGCGACCTGCGACAGATGGTGTGCATGCGCCTGGGCGCAGCACCCTACATCCCAGTGATCGATCCGGCGAACTTTGTCGCGACGATCGACAATCCCTTCTTCCCGCTGACCCCCGGCACAACCTTTATCTACGAGGGCGATACCGCCGACGGGTTCGAGCACGTCGAGTTCACCGTCACCCACAATACCCGCGTTATCCTGGGTGTCACCTGCATCGAGGTCCACGACACAGCGAGACTCAACGGCGTACTCCTGGAAGATACGCGCGATTGGTTTGCTCAGGACACCGATGGCAACGTCTGGTACTTCGGCGAAAACACCACACTCGTCGACGGCGGTTTGCCGGTGGACTTGTCGGGCACTTGGACGGCCGGTGTGGACGGGGCCCAGCCGGGCATCATCATGAAGGCCCATCCGGCGATCGGCGACTTTTACCGCCAGGAGTTCCTGCTCGGCGAAGCCGAGGACTTGGCGGAAGTGAAGAGCCTCAGCGACTCCGCCACCGTCCCTTACGGCTCGTTCGATCACTGCCTGAAGACCGAGGAGAGTTCACCCCTGGCGCCCGGCGACGTCGAGAACAAGTTCTATGTCGCGGGGGTCGGCAATTTACTAACGATTGACCTGAGCACCGGCGAGAGATCGGAACTCGTGCAAATCACGACGGAATGACCGACGCTCGCGGCCACGCCGAAAACCCCGTTGACGCCGATCACGTTTCCATCCGGACTGAGAAGTCCCGCAGATTGATCTTCGCGGTGCACAGAGCGATCATCAGACGTTCAGCGCCAGACCTCGATTTCCGGCGTGTCACACGTCAGGACATTTGCGTCGAACCGACCGCGAGGAGAACCCGCCATGGCAGTCAAAGCAGTTCCGGAAGGGTACGGCACCGTCACTCCGTTCCTGACCGTTAAGGGAGCGGCCAAAATCATTGATTTCCTCAAACAGGCATTCGGAGCGGAAGAGATCATGCGCATGCCCGGGCCCGGCGGCGTGGTCATGCACGCCGAGGTCAACATCGGCAATTCCCGCCTGATGCTGAGCGAAGCGATGCAGAACCCGCCGTCACAGAGCTCGTTCTATCTGTACGTGAACGATGCAGACGCGATGTACGAGCGCGCGTTGGCGGCCGGCGCCACCTCGCAGATCGAGCCCAAGGACGAGTTCTGGGGAGACCGCACCGCGATGGTGAGGGATCCCTTCGGCAACGTCTGGTCGGTCGCGACTCACAAGGAAGATGTGTCTCCTGAGGAGCTGGCGAAGCGGATGGCTGCCGCCCGCTGAAAGGCCCCCGTCCTCACGGATGTCGGCGCGCGCCGACCGCGTTGGCACAATTGGGCGCCGATGCTGAGAAGTGTGTTGCTGAATCGGTTCCCACTTCTATTGGCGGTCGCGATCATTTCTGCTGTCGTGAGTCTCGCGGTTCGCAGAAATCGGGAGAGGATCAGACGCGAAACGACGACGCGATCAAACAGAGCGCGATTGGAGAACGCCGACCAAGATCCTCCAAGGCCATCCCACGGTCCGCCCAGCTTGCCTTGGTTCACGGGACCGCCACCGGACCCGGCCGGATAGCTACGGGCGTTCGCGAGCGTCAAGCGCTAGCTGTGGCCGGGCGGCCGGGACGCCGTCCTCAAATGATGCTCGGTACCACCCGGCATCTTGTGCAGCAGATAAATCTCGCGCTCGCCGATTCCGAACGGTCCTGGCCAAGAGAGTCGTCTCACCACTTTGGCGCCCGGCGCCGGAACCTCGCTCAGTGTGTAGTCCGAAAGTCCTCCCGCGGTGAGCATCGGGATTCCTTTCTCTTCGGCCTCGGTGTCCGCGCCACACGCCGAGTAGCGGTAGAGGTCCTCGCCGTTTAGGGGATAGCCCGCATCGATCTTGTCGCGTGGGACTCCCTGGCGCTCGAGCGTATCGCGCGCCGCGACGAGAGCCGCGAGTCCGCGCTGATGCGAATAGACGCCGCCCAACGACAGCAATCCCATCGCCGCGACCATCGCGCACCCCGCCGCCATCGTGATTCGCGGCCGCGGCAACGGCGCAAGCGCGACCAACAAGCATCCCGCCGGCACCAGGACCAGGTCGTAGCGATCATTGAAGAACCAGAGCGGAATCGTACCGACCCAGTACACCGCGGCGCCCAGCAGCACCGCGACCGTGGCGCGATGGAGGTGTTGAGCAACGTTCCTCATTGCGACGATAAGCCCCGCCGCACCGAGGCTGCCGGCCGCAATGACGACCCACTGCCATGGGCCATCCCAACTGAAATTTTCCGCCCCGCCGTGGAGTCCCAACGCATCGCGCCAACCCCCAAAGCAGGTGAGGGCTGGCGTCGCACTAGGATGCGGGTCGAGGCGGATCAGAAATATTGCGGTCGCAGCGATCGCGAGCCCGATGAGTGCGGTGTCGAACCACCTGCCGCGCGAGCGGATCTGCCAGACCGCGAGCGGCGCGAGTACCAACCCAAGGTAGATCGCGGGTGAAAGCAATCCCGCGCGCAGATATCCGGCGAATGGAACGTCGAACAACAGCGCAAAGTCACCGTTGCGATTTGCAAGGTCCCATGGCGGTGTGCGTATCACCGTAAGCCAGATCCAAATCGCGGCACATGCGATGAGTCCCACCGCGAAGGGAGCGAGGATGCGAAGGTACGCCAAGTCCGCGCGCACGCGCGCGCGGCCGCCGGACATATCGAGCATCGACGCGCCCGCGCATCCCAGGATCGCCGCGGCGCCGAACGGACGGATCGTAAACGCGGCGACGCCCAGCAGCGCGCTCGCCCACAACCAGCGCGTCTCATGCGCGCCGTCGGCATTCGCGTACGCAAGGTATGCTCCGACCATCAATGTCACGAACGGAATTTCCGTCATGAACGAGAAGCTCAAGAACATGTAACACGGGTTGCAGACGAGCAGGCCGGTCGCGAGCAGCGCCTGCCACTGGTTCGCGCCGCAGCGCCGCGCGAGACACCAGAACAGCCAGCCGCCGAGAATCGCGAGGGCCATCACCGAAACGTCGAGCGACGCGTCGCTCGCGCCGAAGAGCCGTCCCCACGCCGCACCGTAGGCGACCTGCCCCACCGGCATCGCCTCGGTGTACCCCGCGAACCGAATCGAGCCGGTGACGGCAAACCAGCGTGCCGCCTCCGCATAGATCCAACTGTCCACTACCGGTGCATCCGCGAGCGGACGAACCGCGGCGTACGCCAATCCGAACCAAGCCGCGATGATTGCAAGGGAAACGAGCCAGAAGCGTTTCAAGTCGATGTTGCCTTTCGTGGCTATATTCTATGCTCTATAATCACGCCGCAACCATGTCGTGACCTGTTGCAATTTGAACGCTGCCCGATCGATCGGGCACCGAGCGTCCTTGGCCGGCACGCCGACTCACACTTGAGCACCGTTCCAAATCGAAAGCTCACCGCGGCGGCGCCGCGTCAGGTACCATTTCACCGGCCGTCGATGGGCCCCGACGAGGAACGCGAGGTACTCGAGGCTCTGCGCTCCGGATGGATAACAACCGGCCCCAAGACTAAACGGTTTGAGAAAGAATTCGGGGCTTACGCCGGCGCGAAACATTCGCTGGCGGTCTCGCATTGCACCGGCGGCCTCCACCTGGCGCTGTGGGCGTTGGGGATTGGACCCGGCGATGAAGTGATCACGACGCCGTTCACGTTCACGGCCACCGCGGAAGTCATCGGTTATCTGGGCGCACGCCCGGTGTTCGTAGATATCGACCCCGGAACGCTCAACATCAATCCAGCGCGCATCGAGGAAGCGCTCGAAAGTGGCAAGCATCGCAACGTCCGCGCGATGCTACCAGTGCATTTCGCCGGACACCCGTGCGACATGGACCGCCTGCTGGCGATCTCGCGGCAGTATGGACTGCGCATCGTGGAAGACGCGGCGCATGCGGCCGGCGCCGCGCGCCACCTCGACGGCCGCGGCATGACGCGAATTGGCGCCATCGGCGACCTCACCTGCTTCAGCTTCTATGCGACCAAAAACATTACCAGCGCCGAAGGCGGCATGGTGACGACGGAGGACGACTCGCTCGCGGAGCGGATCGCCGTCGCGAGCCTGCACGGGATGAACCGCGATGCGTGGAAGCGCTATGACCGCAGCGGTTCGTGGTACTACGAAATTCATGACGTCGGCTTCAAGTACAACCTCTCCGACGTGCACTCCGCAATAGGACTCGCGCAGCTCCGCCGCGCGGACGACTTCATGCGCCGCCGCACCGCAATCGCCGCGGCGTATAGCGGCGCGTTCCGTTCGGTTGATGCGCTGCAGGTTCCTTACAGCGAACGCGCGATCGAACACGCGTGGCATCTCTACGTGCTGCGCCTCAAGCCCGCCATGCTGCGCATCGGCCGCGACCAAATGGTTGAACTCCTGCGCGAGCGCGGCATCGGCACGTCGGTCCACTGCATCCCGCTGCACACCATGCACTTTTACCAGCAGCGCTACGGCTACCGGACAGGCGACTTCCCGGTCGCTGAGGAGGTTTACAGCCGCTGCCTCTCGCTTCCGATTTTTCCGTCGATGACCGATGAGGACGTGAGCTACGTGATCGGAAACGTGCTCGAGGTGATTGGCGACAATCGCCGCTGACGGCGCGGCGTTTTGAGGATGGCAACGTGCGCGTACTAGTAACCGGAGGCGCGGGATTTCTCGGCTCGCATCTGTGCGATCGGCTGGTGGCAGACGGTCACGACGTCATCTGCCTCGACAATTTTTTCAGCGGCAAGCGAACCAACGTCGAGCATCTGCGCAGCAGGCCGAACTTCGAACTCGTCCGCCATGACGTGGTGGAGCCGATTTTGCTCGAGGTGGATCGCATCTTTCATCTCGCCTGCCCCGCATCGCCGGTCCACTACCAGTACAACCCGGTCAAAACGATCAAGACCAGCGTAATGGGCGCCATCAACATGCTGGGACTTGCGAAGCGGGTGCGCGCGCGAATCCTGCTTACCTCGACCAGCGAAGTGTACGGCGACCCCGAGCAGCATCCGCAGACCGAAAGCTATTGGGGCAATGTGAATCCGATCGGCGTGCGCTCCTGCTACGACGAAGGCAAGCGCGTCGCGGAATGCCTGATGATGGACTACCACCGGCAGAACAAAGTGGACATTCGCATCGTTCGCCTCTTCAACACCTATGGTCCGCGCATGGCGCAGAACGATGGGCGCGTGGTGTCCAATTTCTGCGTCGCGGCGCTCAAGGGCGACGACCTGGAGATTTACGGCGACGGCACGCAGACCCGATCCTTTGCGTACGTCGATGACATCATCGAGGGGCTGGTGCGCATGATGAACCAGGAGGGCTTCATCGGGCCGGTCAACATCGGCAACCCCGACGAGTTCACGATTCGCGAGCTCGCGGACCTCGCCATTGAGCTCGCGCGCAGCCGGTCGAAGGTGGTGTGCAAAGCGGCGCGCCCCGATGATCCGGTTCGCCGCCGCCCCGACATTTCGCTCGCGAAGAAGAAGCTCGGCTGGCAGCCGAAGACGGCGCTGCGCGAGGGTCTGGGGCTGACCATGGAGCACTTTCGCAGCGAGCTTGGCATGGTGAGCGCGTAGATTGGCGCGCGCTCAGCGCAAGCACGTTGATCTCATTCTCCAATCCGCAATTCGGAGGCACAAAAATGCCAACAGCATTGATCACCGGAGCATCTAGTGGATTCGGCGAAGAGTTCGCGCGCCAGCTTGCGCGACGCAAGTTCGATCTCGTGCTCACCGCACGCCGAAAGGAGCGGCTCGAGACGGTCGCGGCGGAGGCGAAGCGTCTCGGCGCGTCAAACGCGACGGTAATCGCGGCGGACCTTGGAACTCCGAATGCGGCGGGCGACATCCACCGCCAGCTGAGCGACGCCAAAATCGCGGTCGACTACCTCGTGAACAACGCGGGCTTCGGCACCCGCGGAAGATTCGATCGGCTTGCGCTCGATCGCGAACTCGAACAGGTCAAGCTCAACGTCACCGCATTGGTCACGCTCACAGGGTTGTTCATGCCCGCCATGGTCGAGCGCGGGCGTGGGATGATCATCAATGTGGCATCCACGGCGGCATTCCAACCGGTCCCATTCATGGCGACCTACGGCGCGACCAAGGCGTTCGTGCTGAGTTTATCCGAGGCGCTCGCGGAAGAACTATCGGGCTCGGGCGTCAGGGTGATGGCTCTTTGTCCGGGTCCGTCGCGCACGGAGTTTCAAGCGGTCGCGAACGTGCTGGATGCGAAGATGCCGAGCTTCGCATACATGGACGCGAAATCGGTAGTCGCGAAGGCGATCGACGCGGCCGAGCGCGGCAAGGCGGTCCGAATCACGGGCGCGATGAACTTCATGCTCGCGCAATCCGCCAGGATCACGCCCCGGCGGGTCGTCGCGAAGATCGCGGGCTCGATGTTTCGCGTCGCTTGAGATCTCTTGCTTGCGCGTCCCCGTGTGCCGAGAGGATGATGTTTCGCTGTCGGCGGCGACCGCTCCGCCGCCGCCGTGACGAATCGAATGCGGCGAACACCGATCACAATGATGCTCGCCGTTGTCGCCACGCTCGCGGCCGGCTGCGTTCCCGAGCCTCCCAAGATGGCGCCGGCGGCCGGGCCGCTTGGGCCGGTATCTGCGCCCGTCGCGGCAAAGAATCAGGACGATTGGAATATCTTTCCGGATCCGGTGACCGGGCGCGTCGAGATCTACAATAACGGAGAATACGTCGGCTCGGTCACCGGCGACGAGCCTGAAGACCCGCCGATTCCGCGCAGGCGCGAGTAGCGCGCGCTACTGCTTGAGGAGGTCGCGCGCGATGACGACGCGCTGAATCTGCGAGGTACCCTCATAAATCTGCAGCAGCTTCGCGTCACGCATCAGCTTCTCGACCGGGTATTCGTTCATGTACCCGTAGCCGCCGAAAATCTGGACTGCATTCGTGGTGATACGCATGCAGGCGTCGGCCGAGAATGCTTTCGCGTAGCTCGATATCGCGTTGGGGAAGTGTCCGCCGTCGACCAGCCACGCAGCCTTGTACGTCAACAGGCGCGACGCCTCAATTTCGATCGCCATGTCGGCCATCATGAACTGGATGGCCTGAAAGCTCGCGATTGGCTGGCCGAACGCGGTGCGCTGGCGCGAGTACTTCAGGCACTCGTCGAGCGCGCGCTGCGCGATTCCAATTGCAATCGCGCCGATCTCGGGCCGGCTCATGTCGAAGGTCCCCATCGCATACTTGAAACCTTCGCCTTCATTGCCGACCAGCGCGGAGGTCGGGATGCGCACGTCCTCGTAGAAAATTTCGCCGGTGTCGGCGGCGCGCTGGCCGAGCTTGCCGTGCATCCGCCTGCGAGTGATGCCGTTCAGGTTGGACGGAAACACGAAACACGAGATGCCCTTGTGCTTGAGCCGCTTGTCCGAGGTCGCGAAGGTAACGTACCAGTCCGCCACCGAACCGTTCGAGATGAAATGCTTGACGCCGTTGATCACGAACTCATCGCCGTCGCGGCGGTAGCTGGTGCTCATCGCGGCCACGTCAGAGCCAGCGCCGGGTTCGGTGATCGCAAAGGCGCAGAAAGTGAGTTGCTTTGCGAGCGCGCCGAGGTACTGCTGCTTCTGCCCGGGGTTGCCCGCGATCAGCAGGGGCAGCGTCGCGAGGTCATTGGCGCCGATGGCGTTGGAGATTCCCGCGCATCCGTAGTTCAGCTCCTCGACGATCAGGCTCGTGTCGAGCACGCCGAGCCCCGGACCGCCCAAGTCCTTCGGCACGCCGAAATTCATGAGACCGGCAGCGAATGCCTTCTCGCACACGTCGCGCGGGAAGGTTTCCTTCTGGTCGTACTCGCGCGCGCGAGGGATTATTTCCTGCTCGGTGAACTTGTGCGCGAGCCCCTTTAGCTCGAGCTGCTCCTCGGAAAGTTCGAAACCCAGCATTCGTTTGCTCCGTGAGCGATGGAGTTGCGTGGCGCGGCGCGACGCATCTCATCTGTTAACCGAGAGCATCGCGCAAAGAAAGGGGCGGCGCCGGTAGGGGCGTTCCTTGAAAAAACCCGCACACCCTAATATGACGGGCATGCGATTCGATGCGGAGCGCGGACGCAGCGCATCACGCGCACGGTCCGCCGCGCCGCCGATTCCCGAAGGAGACACGCTGATGCCCATCACGGTTATTGCGAAGATCAAGGCGAAGGCCGGCAGCGAAGGCGAGGTCGAGAGCGCGTTTCGCGAGATGATCGGAAAAGTCCGCGCCAACGAGCCCGCCACGCTCATCTACGCGTTGCACAAGTCCGTGCAAGATCCGACCACGTTCGTTTTCTACGAGGTGTATCAGGATCAGGCTGCGTTCGACGCGCATGGAAAGACCGAGCACATGAAGGAGCTCGGCGGGAAGCTCGGCGGAAAGCTCGAGGGGCGTCCGGCGGTCGATATCCTGAACGAAGTCGCGCGCAAGTAGCCACGCACTTACGACAGGGCCGGATGGACCATCCGGCCCTGTTCAATCTTCAAGCATGAGTTGAACTCTGCGGCGGCACGCGCTGCCGCCGCAGCTTCGTGCGCGCTGCCGCCACGGTGTAGACTCGGCGCGAGCGCCGAGTCAATTGCGACCGCTCCCTGAGCCATCACCGCACCCTACTACGATACCGCGAGCCCTCGCTCCCGAAGCCGCTGCTCCAACATCAGCAGCCGGTCATGACCCCAGAACGGTTCGCCGTCGAACACGAAGATCGGCACGCCGAACGCGTGATCAACCGCGGCTTCTTCTTGCGCCCGTTCGAAGGCGCGCACGCCCTCGCCCGCCATATACTCTCGATATTCCCCGGCTGACATTCCGAGGCTCGCGATCAGCGCAGCGATCGCGCCGCATTGATCGACTTCCAACTCGCGCTTGAAGAACAATTCATACACGCGACGGCTGTAATCCATCAGCCGTCCCTGCGTTTGCGCGAACAGACCGCCAATCAGCGCTGGCGTAGTGTCGTAGACTTTGAGCGGCCCGCGAATGATCAACCCGCGCTGATTCGCCCACCGCCGCGCATCGAGGTAAGAATACTGTGCCTTGTAATCCGAGTAGATGCTCCGTTGACCGCGGTCTTTGATTCGCAGCACGAACGGAATCCATCGCACACGCACGCGGTAGCGCTTCTCAAGCTCGAACGCCGGATCGAATGCGAGATACGCAAACGGACTCTTGTAGTCCGAGTACATCTTGATCTCCTTTCGCTCCTCGCTCATCGACGGATTACACCATCCTCCGAGACATCGAGATGATACGTCACCTCGCGCGCGAGTTCGTCGGGACGCGCGAGGTAGTAATCAACCTGCGGCACGCCGCGCAACCTCTCGACCACGCCCGCAACCGGCGCCTCGGCGAATCCGAATCGCTTAAAGAATGCCCCCGCATCCGTGCTGAACAGATACAAGGCGCGCGCGCCGCGGGTGTGCGCAGCTTTTCGCGCCGCCGCGACCAATGCCGCGCCGACGCCCCGCTTGCGCATCGCAGGCGCCACGTAAAGCGACCGAATCAACGCGCGGTCGAGCTTCGGTTCGACGCCGATCACTCCCACCGGATCATCGCCAAGATACGCGAGCAGGTAGCACGCCGCCGGCCAATCAACCCCGTCCGTGATCAGGCCTGCATCCGTGAGCATCGCGCGGACGCGCGCGAGGTCGCGCGTCTGTTCAATCGACAACTCGCCTGCTTTGCGGTGGCGCATGGCTCAGATCCCGACCGCGTGACCGCGAATCATGATCCCACCCGCGCTCGCTGTGAGTCTTAAGATTTTGAACCCGGCGCGAGCAATCGTGTCAGGAGTCGCGCGATTGAGGTGACAACCTCCCATCGTGCGCGCCCACAGCGGATCGAGCGCGTCCTGAACCGATGAGGAGAAATCTCCGCGCGCGCGAATGTGCTCGAAGAAATGCAGGGTTCCGCCCGGCTTGATGACCCGGCGCATCTCCGCGACGGCCGCTGCCGCATCCGGAATCGTGCACAACACCAGGCACGCGACGACCGCATCGAACGCGCCCGACTGAAACGGCAGCGCCTGCCCGTCGGCGGCGAGCAGATTGATGCGCGCCGGCGCCGCTTTCGCGCGCGGAATCGCTCGAATCAACATATGCGGGTCGGGCTCGATCGCCGCCACGAATGTGTCGCTCGGATAATGGCGCAGATTCAGTCCGTTGCCGACGCCCACTTCGAGCACGCGGCCACGGAGTTCGCCCACCAGTTGTCTGCGCGCTTTGTCCAGCCCGAAGTATTCGCAGGGACGGTTCAGTATCTCGTAGAACCACGCGAACGTAGGGTGCTCTGCGGCCACGGCTATGCCTCTCTACTTCTTTGGCGGCGGGAAAAGTTGCGCGCCGGTCTCATCGACGACCGTAATCGCTTTGGTGGGGCATGAGCGCGCGGCCGAGAGAACCGCCGCGTCGGGCGCGCCGGCCGGGTTGATCACTTCGGACTTTCCGTCGTCACTCAACTGAAATACGGCCGGCGCGGTTTCGACGCAGTCGGCGCTGCCGATGCATTTGTTCCTGGCTACGGTGATGGTGAGCTTTGCCATCGGCGTTGCGAGTCTCCTGTTGAAGCTGGAGGAACAATAGATTCGCGCGGCTACGCGCCGCAAGCGGCCCGCCGCGCGCGCGTTGAAAGGCCGCGCCGCGAGGCTAATACTCCGGGTGGCTTCCTCATGGCCAACATCATCGGTACCGGAATTGACGTCGTGGAGGTCGCGCGGGTCGAGCGCGCGCTGACGCGCCCGGCCACCGGCGCGCGGTTCCGTGCGCGCGTGTACACTGATGATGAAGTTGCGTATTGCGAGTCACGCGGGCGGCCCCGCTTCCAGAGCTACGCGGCGCGATTCGCGGCGAAGGAAGCGGCGATGAAGGCGATGGGCACCGGTTGGAACCGCAACGCCGGCTGGCGTGAGATTGAAGTCGTCCGCGAGCGCGGTCGTGCGCCGCGAATCGTGCTCAACGGCAAGGCTGCCGACTTCGCGCGCCGGCGCAAGATCACGACATTCCACCTGAGCATCACGCACACCGCCGCCGAAGCGATCGCGCACGTAATTGCCGAAGGGTGACGCGGGCTACGGCTGCGCCGCGGGTGACGACGACGCGGCAGCGGCCGGCAAGCGAGGGTTGCTGACCTTGAAGTGGCGTGCCGCTCGATCGGCGCGCTGGTAGTGAAAATCGTTGAGCGAATAAACGGCCTCATTCGCGCTAGAGGTGGCGAACATTTCGGTCGGTGGTCCCGCCGGCTCACCGGGAATCGCGGGTCCGGGGTTGTCAACCTTCACCTGCGAGAGCTTGTACCAGCCGATTTGCTTACCATCTTTGTCGAGGAGCGTGATCGTCAGCTCGGGTTTGTCCATCGCAAAGAGCGTGGGGCTGGGCATCGGGTCCGCGAGGATCGACATCCCGCGCAGGTCGCGGAGGTTCTCGATATAGCGCTGGACGAATGAAGCGCTCGCCTGGGAGGTCTTGCCGTCCTCATCGACGGTCCAGTTGCCAGCCGCGTCGCGGGTGAGCGTGTAGCCGCGCGATTGGCGGTCAACCTTGATGGTTGCGACTGCCGCCGGGTCAAACGTCATCACCATCTTGTCGCGCATGTCGAGCAGGCGCTTGTCGAGCGCGGACACCAGCCAGCTCTGCACGGTGTAAACCGGCACGCGCTCGCCGCGACGCGCGTAGTAACCGCTCTTTCCTTCGCCGCTCTCCTTGAAGCCGATGAGCAACGACTGATGCTCCTCGCCGCTTTTGCCCGTGTACGCGGTGGCGGCGACATGAGGTTTGTCTAGACCGTATTGCGATACCGAGGGCGGTGTGTCGGTGATGAAATCGGTGACCTTCGCGTTCACCAGCGTGGTCAAGTACTGGCGCACCGCCAGCGGATCAGCCGGAAATTCCCCGGGCTTGACGATTTTCCACTTGTCGCCGTCACGGGCGATCTCAATAGTGTCGCCGCTGTCGTGCTCGATGGTGAATCGTTTCACGTCATCGATCTTGAAATCCGTCAAGTCGCGATTGCGCAGCTGATCGAGCGTCTTGTTCATGCCGGCCTGAAACGCCGACGACGCCAGCATCACGGCGGGCTTCGCGGTCGTCTTCATGTAGACCGAGAACCCCACCGGCGTCATCTTGCCAAGCGCGATGCCGGGCAAGGTCTTGCCGTCTTTGGTCGTGACCGTGACGATCACCAATGGATTGTCGAGTCCGAACGGCGCCAGGGCTTCGGGCTTCTCATCGACGGTCTTCTGAACTTCGCAGTCCGCAATCGCACGCGCCAGATTGTTTGCGGCGGTCTGGTCCGCATCGACGCTGACCGGCTTGGCGATCCGCCACGCGCCATTGTCCTCGCGGTCGAGTTCGATCTCGTTGCCGGGATAGCGCAAATGGATCCTGGCGATGTCTTCGGGCTTGATCGTGTAGAGCTTGGTCGCGGGCACCTCGGCCATGTAGCGGTACTGAATCCAGGCGTAGCCGCCCACCACCAGCAAGAGAGCGAATGCGATTATGGTGTTTCGCGGACGCATCGCGGACTCACACTGGCGCGGCGCGGTTTAATTGCGTCGCGACCACCACACGGCGATTCCGGCGATCAGCAACAGCTCCGGAAGCAGCAGAACGGACAGCGCAAACACGATCTGGAACTGATCGACGGTTAGCCGGAAGCGCGATGCGCGCAGCGCTCGCGGGCGTATCGAGATGCCGCCTTCATCGCCCGCGAGCCAGTTCACGGAGTTCACCACCAAGTCGCGGTTGAAAAAGTTGCTGATGTACTGGTTGTCGATAACATCCGCCGAACCCAGCACCACCATGCGCGCGTCGCCCTTGCCCCACTTGAGCTCTTCCAGGTCCGCGCGAATGGCCGCGCCGACGGTTACCGGCCCGCGCACATCGACGGCGTCGAGGGTTGCTTCCTGGCGCTTGAAGATTCCGTCGATGTTGGTCTCGGCCCACGAGGTATCGCTGGTGCGCGCGAGCGCGACCACCTCGAGCCCCGCCTTGGGTTCCTCGGCGACCGTCAGCGAACGCGCCATCGGGAACAGCGTGCGCTGATTGAAATTGCGGGTGATCGGATGCTCTCCATAGCTCTGGACCAACGGATTCAGTCCGAGCGCCGGCCCCGCGAACAAGCGGACCACTTGATCGACCACCACGTCATTGCCGGCCTTGACGCCCCACCCGTCCACCAATCCCGCAAGCCCTTGCTGATCGACGGAATTGTCCGGACGCGGCGCCCGGAACATGACGAGCACGCGCCCGCCGCGATCGACAAACGCCTTCACCTGATCGAGTTCGTGCTGCAAGAGCGGCTTCACCGGTCCACCGATGATCAGCACGTTGATGCCGGCGGGTACCTTGGCCTCGGTCGCGAGCAGGAGCTTTCGAACCTCGAAGCCGTCGCCTTCGAGCGCCTGCTTGAACGCGCCGTAAGCGCCCGCATCGCTGGCATCGTCCGGGTCGGGCTCACCGTGGCCGTCGAGGAATGCGACGATCTTCTTGCTCGCTTGCGTAATCCGAATAATAGCGTTGGTCAGTACTTCTTCGCTGAGTTCGGTAACGTTGGCGCCTGCGCCGTCATCGCCGCCGTATTGGAGGTGGGTGGTGTTCATCACCGAGACCTTGAACTTCTCGGCGAGTTCGGGGTGCTTGTCGGGGTCAACCAACTCGAAACTGACGTTGGCGGGCGCGGCGTACTTGTACGTCTCGTAGAGCAGTCGCGCGGCGGGCGCCTCGCCGCCCGGCACGAAGCCATAGAACTTGAGCGGCTTTTTGAGACTCTTGACGATGTTCACGGACTGGGACGAGAGGCTGTAAACGTTCTCCGCGGTCAGGTCGGCGCGCGTGTGGTAGCGCGTGGAGAGATAGTTGACCGCGGCCAATACGCCGACAAACGCGATCGTATAAATTACGGCGTTCGCGCCGTAACGCGTCGAGCGGAGCCCAGCCAGCGAGGTAAGCGCGCTGCGGCTCGAGACCAGCCATGCAACGATCGCGACCAAGCCGCCGGCCAGATTGAAATAGACGAACAGCCTGAAGTTCGGTGCGATGAAGTAATCGACCAGGCCGAAAATCAGCAGGACGAGCCCGATTAGTCCGGTAAGTGCCGCACTCCGCTGCATCGTACGCGTGTTCCCGCCCGCTCAGCGCCAGCGTGCCGACTCAACCGAGCGCTGGGTGAGGAACAGCGCAACCAGGATGAGGCTTACGAAGTAGACGATGTCCTGAGTATCGATGATTCCGATCACCATCTGCGAAAAATGCTGGGGCAATGAGAGATAGAGCAGGATGCCGGCGAGGCCGGCGCCGCCCGACTGCGCAGGCCACGAAATCACGTAAAGGAACAGCAACGCGCCGAAGCAGCTTATCGCCGCGATGATCTGGTTTTGCGTGATCGAACTGGTGAACAGACCTATCGCGACGAACACCACGCCGAGGAACGCCAACCCGAGGTAGCCGGAGAGCATCACGCCTATCTCGGGATCGCCGAACATGATCAGAATCAGCGGGAAAATCCCCGCCAGGCCGATCATGATGAGCACGAAGGTTGCCGCGGCGATGAACTTGCCTGCGACGATTTCGCCGGTGCGCACCGGCGCAGTCAGCAGGAATTCGTAGGTGCCGGTCCGCTTCTCCTCCGCGAAGCTGCGCATCGTGATCGCCGGCACCAGAATCACCAGCACGATTGCGAGGTTCTGCAGCAGCGGGTCGATGACCATCTGGTTCAGGTTGAAGCGCGAGAGTTGCTCCGCGTTTTGCATTGCGGAGTACATCTGCAAGACAACATCGAAACGCCGCAGCAGCGAGAAGAAAAAGAACCCGCCAAGCAGCAGGAACACGGTCATCACCACGTACGCCACCGGCTGTACGAAGTACGCGGCGAGCTCCTTGCCCGCGATGGTCAGCGTATTGCGCATGTCGAGATCGCGCGCGGACTAGCCCCGCCCCGCTCCAACCTCCTCCAATGTCTCTTCGTCGAGTTCGCGACCGGCGTGCCGCTCGCGCGAGATCGCCTCGAGGAAGACCTCCTCGAGAGTCCGTCCCTGCGGCAATGCGGACAGCTTTTCTTCGAGGACGACTTGACCGTCGTTGATGATCACAACCTTGTCGCAGATTTGCGAAACCTCGGGCAGGATGTGCGTCGAAAGTACCACCGTGCGCTCGCCGGACAGATGTTTGATCAGTTCGCGAATCTCATGGATTTGGCGCGGGTCGAGGCCGATGGTCGGTTCGTCGAGCACCAGCACGGGCGGATCGTGAATGAGCGCCTGCGCAAGGCCGACGCGCTGGCGATAGCCCTTCGAGAGCTGTCCGCAGATGCGCCGCGCCATGTCCGAAAGCCCGCACGAATTGAGAACGCGCTCGACCGCGGACGCGACCTCGGCGCTGGCGACGCCGCGCAACTTAGCCACGAACCGCAGATACGCCTCGACGCGCATATCGCCATAAAGCGGCGGGCTCTCCGGCAGGTAGCCGATGTGCCGTCGCGCTTCGAGCGATTCTGAAAAGATGTCCAGCCCGTCGATGAGCACCGTACCGCCGCTGGCGGGCATGTAACCCGTGATGATGCGCATCGTGGTGGTCTTGCCGGCGCCGTTGGGACCCAGGAAGCCGAGTACAGAGCCGCGCTCGGCCTTGAAGGAGACATCGCGAATTGCGATGAAACTGCCGTAGGCCTTGGTAAGCTTCTTTACTTCAATCATCTCAGCCGGGTTCCGTGAGCGGACAAGCTTCGGCGGCGTCTTTTGCCCTACAGACGAAACTTGCCTGCCGGTAATTCAAGACCCGAGAAGCAACCGACTAGTTAATCATCACGGGACGTGGAGTCAACAATTGAATCTTACACTGGCGCGCCAACGCACGTTCTGGCGTGCTGGTTTCTCTTTGCGATCTACATCCGCTAATTTCGGTACGTGGCGGCCGAACGCGACGAATTATATCTGATCGATGGCTCCGGATACCTCTTCCGCGCCTTTTTCGCGCTGCCGCCTCTGAGCAATTCGCGCGGACTCCCCACCAACGCCATCTACGGGTTCGTGCGGATGCTGCTCAAGCTTCTCAAGGACGCGCGCCCCACGCATATCGCGGTCGCATTCGACTCGGAGAAGAAGACATTTCGTGACGACCTGTTCGTCGATTACAAGGCCAACCGGCCGCAGATGCCCAACGACCTCGCGGCGCAGATACCGTACATCCACCGGGCGGTCGAAGCGCTGCGAATTCGCAAGCTAATCCGCGACGGCTTCGAGGCGGACGACTTGATTGGGACGTTGGCCGTGCGCGCCGCGCGCGCGGGATTCGAGGTGGTCGTCGCCACCGCCGACAAGGACTTCATGCAGTTGGTGGGTCCGCACATTTCGCTGGTTGACTCGATGCGCGACAAGCACACCACCGTGAAGGAGATCCGCGAGCGCTTCGGAGTCGAGCCGCACCAGCTAATCGACATCATGGCGCTGACCGGCGACGCCATCGACAACGTGAAGGGCGTGCCGGGTATCGGCGAGAAGACCGCATCGGCACTCATCCAGAAATTCGGCTCACTCGAGGAGATCTACCGCGACCTTTCGCGCGTGGAACAGACTGACATCCGCGGCGCGAAGAAAGTCGCGCAGCTTCTCGCCGGGCATCGCGCCGATGCGGAACTCGCGCGCAAGCTCGTTACCATCGATACCGGCGCGCCGGTCGAGTTCGAGCCGCACCAGCTCGACTGGCCGGGCATCGACAAGGACGCCGTCGCCAACCTGCTGCGCGAGCTCGAGTTTCATTCGATGCTCGCGGAGTTGGCGCCATCGCAGGCGAATCTTTTCGAGCCTCAAGAGGTGCCCGCGGCCGCGCGCGCCTCCGAAGCTGACGTTCCCCGCATCATCGAAGAACTCCGAGCTTCAACGCGAATCTCCTTCGATCTCAGCGAACTTGAGGACGACAAAAAAGTCCTTAAGATCAAGGGCGACGCCGCGACGCATGTCGTTGATGAAGAGCACATCCCGCGCCTGGCGCCGGTGCTCTGCGCACAGTCGCCACCGAAGTCCTGCCATGACTTGAAGCATCACATCGGCGCTCTGAAAACTCTGGGCGTGACACTGTGCGGCGTCGATTTCGACACGATGCTCGCCGGTTTCCTGGTGAACTCGTCGCGCGCGGAACCGACGCTGGGCGAACTGTATCGCGAACATCTCGCGCCGCTCGGCGGACGCGGCGTCAATGCGAGCGAGCCGGAATTGATCGCCGCGCTCCGCGACGTGCTGATGCCGCGCCTCGAACACGACGGCCTCATACCGCTGTTCAACGAAATCGAAATGCCGATGGCGCCGGTGCTTGCTGAAATGGAAGCGGCGGGCATCGGAGTGGATGCGATAGCGCTCCGGCAGATTTCGACGGAGTTTGCCGAACAGACCGCGCGGCTGGAACGCGAGTGCTACGAACTGGCAGGGCGCGAGTTCAATCTGAACTCACCCACCCAGCTTCGCGACCTCCTGTTCGATCATTTGAAACTCTCCGTAAAAGGCCTGAAAAAAACCAAGAGCGGCTTCTCAACCGACGCCGACACGCTCGAAAAGCTCTCTTCGTCCCATCCTCTGCCGGCCAAATTGCTCGAATATCGCGCGATCTCGAAGCTCAAGTCGACGTACACCGACGCGCTCGAACAACTGATCGATCCGGCGACCGGCCGCGTCCACACCACCTTCCACCAAGCCCTCACCGCGACCGGCCGGCTCAGTTCGAGCGACCCGAATCTTCAAAACATTCCCGCGCGCAGCGAAGAGGGCCGCCGCATTCGCCGCGCATTCGTGCCGAAGCCCGGCTGCGTGTTCCTCTCCGCCGACTACTCCCAAATCGATCTCCGCGTCCTCGCGCATCTATCCGGCGACGCGACGCTGGTCGATGCATTCCAGCGCGGCGAGGACATCCATGTGCGCACCGCGACCGAGTTGCTGGGCGTCAGCGCCGATCATGTCGATGCGAACGCGCGACGGATGGCGAAGACCATCAACTTCGGAATCATCTACGGCATGGGACCGCAGCGGCTCGCCGCGAGTCTCGGCATCCCGCTGAAAGACGCGGCCGACTACATCAAGCGCTACTTCGAGCGTTTGCCCGGGGTTCGCGCATTCATGGACAACACCGTGCGCGAGGCTCGCGAGCGCGGTTACGTCGTGACCATGTATGGCCGCCGCCGCTACCTGCCCGAGTTGCAGGGCCCTGCGGGCGCCGGACGCGCGCAAGCCGAGCGCATCGCCGTCAACACTCCTATCCAGGGCAGCGCGGCAGACCTGATAAAGGTTGCCATGATAAGGCTCTACGACGAGCTCAAGAGCGGCAAAATGGATGCCCGGATGCTTCTGCAGGTGCATGACGAGTTGTTGTTCGAGGTGCCAGTCGGGGAGCTTGATGCGGCCGCGGAGGCCGCCCGTCGGCAAATGGAGGGGGTTGGCGAGCTGAAAGTGCCGCTCCGAGTCGATCTGAAATCCGGGCCGAACTGGGCTCAACTTGAAGGTCGGGATTGACGGTTGGCCTGAATTTCGCCGCTCCGACCCGCGTCTAAGCCATTGAGGAACCCTGGCCGCCAGGACGGCGACGAGTCCGCGCTCCTCGAGCGCGCTAAAAGAGGCGACACCGAAGCGTTCGCGGCTCTGGTCGAACGCTACCAACGGCGGGTCGTCGGCGTTGCGCTAGCGGTCGTGCACAATCAGGATGACGCGGTCGAACTCGCACAGGAAGCGTTCGTCCGCGCCTTCCAGAACCTCAAGAAGTTTGAATCGCGCTCCAGTTTTTCCACATGGCTGTACCGCATCGCCGCCAACCTCTCGATCGACTTCCGCCGCCGCGAGGGTCGTCACGTCGTTCTTCGCGGTGAAGATGCCGCCGCGGAGATCAGCCGCATCCCGAGCGCCGAGGGAGACTCCTACCGCGCAGCCGCGCGCAACGAACTCGGCCAGCGCATCCAGAGTGCCCTGCAACAGTTGACGCCGGAACATCGTGCCGTGATACTTTTACGAGAAGTAGAGGGACTGTCTTACGACGAGATTAGCGGCGTACTGCAAGTGCCGCGCGGCACGGTGATGAGCCGGCTGCACTACGCGCGCGGTCGCCTGCGCGTAATTCTCAAGGATCTGGCGGAGGGCTGAGCAGTCATGGCTGAATGTAGTGAAATTAGCCTGGTGCTCGGCGCCTTCGAGGACGGCGAGCTCGAGCCGCACGAGATGCAAGAAGTGGCGCGCCACCTCGCGCAGTGCGGCGGGTGCGAGAATGAACTGGCCGGCTACGCGACGGTCGGGCGTGAGCTGCGCGCGCTGCGCGTCGAACCCGACCTCACCGGATTCTCGGCCGCCGTTATTTCACGCATCCGCGAGAGCGAATCGCCGATTCGCGCCCGTATCGGACGCTCGCTCGGGCGCATCCGGGAGGAGTTGCAGTCCGCTCTCCCGACCGCCGCGCTCGCCGCGGCTGTCGCGATTCTGACCGCCGTGATCCTCACGCCCTACGCGGGCAGGATGCTCGACCGGGCTCTGCCCGGCTCCGAGCTGGCGCAGCTCGAGTCGGGCGCCGGCGTTGCGGCGGAGAACCTGGCCGCCGAAAGCGGCCGGATCGACTCTGCGGTTCACGATTCACGTACCGTCATTTCACGGCTCGAGGCCCGCTTGCCGTCGGTGGCCGTGTGGAGCGAGCCACGCACCGATACGACCGTTATTTGGCTTGCCGATCAGCCCTAGCAGGGTGTTGAGAAAGGCCGTGAGTTCGAAGATTCCATCGACTGTGCGCTCAACACCCTGCCTGAAAGCTGGCTTCCTTCCTAATCTTCTCCCCCTCTGGGGGAGACGCGAGAGAGGGAGCAGGCTGTTGAAGATGCCTTCTTCAACAGCCTGCTAAGTCATGCCGTTTCGCCCAGTGACTCTCGGTGTCGTCGTCGCGGCGGTGTTCGCCATCGCGGGCGGCGCCGACGCACTGGCGCAAGAGCGTCCAGGTTGGGTTGATCTCCAGATCAATTGCGTCCTCGCCACCGACACCAATGAAGGCGTGGATGTCAAGCTCGCCGATATGAGCGACCGGCTCCGCTCGCTCTTCAGCTACACAACCTACCGCCTCGTCAGCCATCAGGACGGACTCATCGAGTTCGGCACCGTGGTCGCGTTCACGCTTCCCGGCGGACGGATCCTCAACGTCCAGCCGCGCGGCATGGTCGATGACATGATCGCGATGCAACTCGTAATGTTTCAGGGCGCGGAGCCGATGATGACGACCGAGCTTCGGCTCAAGAACCGCGGCATGCTGATCGTCGGCGGCCCGCGCTACGAAAAGGGCATGCTGATCGTCTCGATCGCGGCCAACACCACCAGGCGGCGCGACAAGAACAGGTTGCCGGCGGCGTCGGCCACTGCCGACGCCTCGCGAGGCGAGAAGGGCTCACAGATTCCCGCCGCGCGCCGGTGATCAGCGCGGCCGCGCGTTGAGCGCGCCGTCCAGCCGTATCGTCTCACCGTTTAGGATCGCGTTTTCGACAATGTGACGCGCCAGCGCCGCGTATTCGCGCGGCTGGCCGCCAAACTGCCGGTCGAAAAACGCCGTTAAGACGCGCGTCGGTGTGTAGCCTCGGTGAAGTGTTCTTGAAGAGCGAGGGTACTGCTAGACGGTCGAGATTTTGGTCTAGACTGTTCTTTTTTCCAACGTCCAGTATCAAGCAGTTCAGGCGGCTGCTCGCGGCTCTTTCGCGAAACGGCGTTCTTTGTTATCTGCTTGCCTTGGCGCTTTTGAGCGACCCGCAACACGGGGAACTCGACACCTTCGCACAAGCAGGGCTTTCCTTCGGCGCCACCCGAAAGGATGTCCCACCAGTTCCTTCGTTGCTTGCTGCCGCGCGCGGCCATCTTGACCATAGCCTCGTCGATGAGGTTGACCACATCTTTATAGCCGTTATCGCTGAGCCATTTGCGGCAGGTCATACTTCCTCCGGTTCGTCATCTTCAGCACCATCGTCATCTCCCAGGGATTGCCAGATATGAACTCGGTTCTGTCGTCCGGTCTCTATCATCCAGATTTGGTCCTCTCCGTTCACAAGCTGAATGATACTTCGAACGAAGAGGATCCGGAACAGAAAACGCACGTTTTGAAGCTCGTCTTCAGTTTTGTGCGGGAAGATGAACCGCGCGACGGCGGTCGTTTCGTCAATGAGATACTTCTCGCCCCGTTTCTGAATAGTCGCTACCTCATCCTGAGTTCTGAGCTTTCCGGAACGAAATCGTCCGTCGACATGGTAAATGGAGTAGCCGACGAAGTGGTCCTCGATGAATCGTAAGATGTTCTCGAAATAGTTTTCATCAGAATCGTCGGAGAACTTGAGGTTTGTCTTTAGTTCAGGTGTGCCAATAGTCTTGAGTCGGGCAAGCAGACTGTCCTTGTAGAATAGTGCGTCGAGAGTCGTCCTCAAATGCGTCTCGTTGGTAAGAGGCATTAGGAAATCGTAAATCATTACGTCCGAGCTGCTCGGATCGTAGCTGGTGACGACGCGTCGGACTTGAGTGACGTGCCGCTTGAATTTTGGCCAACTTACGAATTTTCGGAATGCTTCGGATACTCGATACTGATCCGGCCCGATCTTCTCAATTAGGTCCTTGTAGTGCTTGCTAAGGTACGTGTTCAGCGTGCCGGGTTTTTCCCATCCGGTAGCCTCGCGGAATTCTTCCTTTGTGAATGGCTCCTGGGACTGTAGATGCTCAAGAAGGAAGCGATGCGCCGCGCGTTGAGTGGTGTCGTCTGCCATCACATTCGCTCATGGCGCCATGCGCCAGATCCGAATCGGCCGAAAACAAGTTGTCAAGCCTCGTAATTTTAGCCCTTCGGCGGTTTCCAATAAATAAGGGAATTTAGGCGGGCTTTGACGTAATATGGGCAACCAGTTCTCGGATCTCAGGGGCTGGCCGGGACTTCTGTCGAATTAGAGCTTGCCCTGATTTGCTCTTGCGACGAAACCTTCGAGGGTCAGGATGTCAACCTTATCTGCGTCCACGAGATACGATTTCAGACCGCCACCAACATAAAAGTTTCGTAACTTCCAACCCTCGCCGCCGAGTACAAGATATGCCTCGTCATAGGTGCCCTGGCGGACGGCGTCGGCTAGGCAGATAACCTCGAACGGAACTTTCTGCTCAGCTGTGCCGGACACTTGTTGCCATTTGAGCGACACTAAATATTTGAGTCCGTTCTTTTCGGCGATTACGTCGACGAAATGCCTGCCGCCGCCGAACCGATCACCGATATGTTGTTGTGTGAGATATGCGTAACCGCCGCGCTTGAGCGCGGGCAGAATCATCGCTTCGAGAACTCCGCCCGTTGTGGTGCTTCGCGGAGACATTACTTAGAAATTCTTGATCGCGAGAACCTCTCGAGCCGGTGTGCGATCGCCAGTGCAACTGATCATACGAGGCGCCTCGAGAAAATTAAGTGTGAATTTTAGCTTCCGGTAGAGGGCCACAATTCGCTCAGTGGCTTGGTTCGAGAGTACGACTGGACCTGGGTGCTTCGCGAGCCACTCGGCTGCGCGTACCTGCTCCTCCCAACTGAATCCCTGCTTTGAATATTGCGTGAACTGGACGTCGTATGGTGGATCGGCGTAGACAAAATCGTCTGGTTCGAGAGGGACCACGGCGAAATCCATGTTTGCGAAGTCGCAGTTCGCGAAGAGTCTCCGATACGGCGTAAAGTCTCGCGTATACGTGATTTGCGCATATCGGCCGAATGGGACGTTGAAACCCCCGCTGCGATTGAATCTGCAGAGACCGTTGTAACCGGTTCGGTTGAGGTAGTAGAACAGCGCCGCGGCCTCCTCGCCATCGGCTTCGCCCTCCGCGAGAAGTTGGTTGAAGCGATCGCGTTGCTCGTAGTACGCGCGCTCCTTGTTAATCATCGCGACCGAGGTTTTCAGGCCGCGCTTGAGCGAGCGATAGAAATTTATCAGATGCGGATTGATATCGTTGAGTAATGCCTCGTCTGGAGAGAGTCCGGCGGTAACTGCAAGTCCCCCGCAAAACGGCTCTACGAGGCGACGATGTTTGTGATCAGCCCACAAAGCGCGCAAGTGTGGGACCTGCCACCGCTTCCCGCCGGCCCACTTCAACGGCGGCTTGAAATCGCCGTTCGCGTCCACCTTCCTCACCTTGCTCATCCCCAATCATGGAGTTATCACAGGCTTTTCGATTGCGGAAATGGCTTTCATGGTAGTTTCAACAGACGCTTAAGCTCCTCCCTGTGGCGGAGCTGGGATTCACAAATCGATTCCCCTCTCACTGGAGAGGCGCATCAATTCGTCCGTGAAAAACGCCCCGCGAGACTTGCGGATGCGCCCCAAGGCCACTTGGTACTTGGTTTCCGACAGCGCGGCGAAAATGAGTTCCGAGGGAGAGCGCTTCGCCACGATCGTCGCGGCTACACCCGTCTAGGTCCTACCTCCGCCACTCATCCCACCTCCGCCACCCTCGGCAGCACCTTGGTGTGGAACAACTCGATGGTCTTCATCAGCCGATCGTGCGGAATCAGCGAATTGTACATCCACGCGAAAATCCACCTGACCGGCAGCCGCTTCGCCATCGTCTCGAGCTGGCGCGTCACAGTATCGACGGTTCCCACAAACGCAAGCCCGTTCGTCCACAAGTCCGCGGGCTCGCCGGTCTTCGGATCCTCGAGCCCCTTTGAAAATCCAAATGGCTCGAACCACTCATGGCCGCAGAAGTAGCCGCCCTCGCGCCACAGATGCATCGCCTCCTCGTCGGTATCCGCGATGATCACGTCGCGCAGCACGCCCATTCCTTCGCCGAGCGGCTTGCCCGAGACTTCCGCGTACAGTTCGCAAAGCTGGTGCTCGAACTGCGGATAGAGCGGCGGCAGCACCGCAGTGACGCCCTCCTGAGCGCACCAGCGGATGCTCCGCTCGGATGACGCGAACGGCTGAAAGAGGGGCGGATGCGGCTTCTGGAGCGGCTTTGGCACCACTCCGACTGCCTTCACGATGCCGTCTTCCACGCCTCCGCCCCACTTGACGGTCGCATCCAGTCCCCACGGCGTAGCGCCGGGTGGAACCTTCCAGTACTTGCCCTGGTACGAGAGCAGGTCCTTGGTCCACGCGAGCTTGATTATCCGGAAGCACTCTTCGAATGCTTCGCGGTTCGCCGCATCGATGGCATCGTGCTGATGCGGCAATGCACCGCTCACGCCATGGGTCTGCTGCGCCATGATGTCCACCCAGCGGCGCTGATAGCCGCGCGCAAAGCCGGCATTGGCGCGCCCGCCGGTCATGTGATCGAGCATCGCGATGTCTTCGGCGACGCGAATCGGATTTGACGCGGGCAGCACGATTCCGAGCTGACCGACCCGCAGTTGTTTGGTCTGCATGCCGACGAACAGGTCGAGCATCACCGGGTTGTTCGACATCTCGAAGCCTTCGATATGGAAATGGTGCTCGGTGAAGCTGATCGAGTCGTAGCCGATGTCATCGGCAAGCCGCGCCTGCGCGGATAGTTCGCGCAGCATCTGCTGATAGAGCGAGTTGTTGAGACCGACACGGCCCTTTTCGATGTCGGGCTTGGATCCAACCGTTGGCAGGTAGAAAAGCGAAACTTTCATCGTTACCTCTTGCTGCCCGCGATGTGAACCTTGTACGCGCGCCCCGACTTTAGGACGCCATTGGATAGGCCACAAGCGCCACGCACGATTCGCGCACTTTCCACGCCTCCGGCCGCGATTCCGTCGTCGTCGATGTCGCCGCGAGCCCGGCCGTACTGATTGATTTCATCCGCGCAAAGTTGCGATTGTAAGCGGTGCCCGTGCGGCATCCGCCCATGCAAGGAGAACCACCATGTCACAGCAGCAACTCGACACGATCATCCAGATGCTCAGGGCGCGACCCATTGCGCAGGCGCCGACCATCGAGCAGACCCGCGCAGGATTCGAGCAGATGGCGGGTCTTTTCCCGGTTGACGCCGAGGTGAAGCGCGAGCCCATTCAAGCTGGTGGCGTACCTTCCGAATGGGTCTCCGCCCCCGATGCCGACGCGGGCCGCGCGGTGCTTTACCTGCACGGCGGCGGCTATGTGATCGGATCGATCAATACTCATCGCGCGCTCGCGGCACGCCTGTCGCGAGCGGCCAAGGCGCGCGTACTGGTCATCGACTATCGGCTCGCGCCGGAGCATCCGCATCCCGCCGCCGTCGATGATGCTGTGGCGGCGTACCGCTGGATGCTTTCGACCGGGCTCAAGCCGACGCGCATCGCGGTCGCCGGTGACTCGGCGGGCGGCGGGTTAACGGTCGCGACGCTGGTCGCAATCCGCGACGCGAAGCTGGCGACTCCGGGAGCCGGCGCGTGCCTGTCGCCGTGGGTGGACCTCGAAGGCATCGGGGAGTCGATGACCACCAAGGCGGCGGTCGATCCGATGGTGCAGAAGGAGGGGCTGATCGGGATGGCGAAGGCCTACCTGGGCGGGAAGGATCCGCGCACGCCGCTCGCCGCGCCGCTTTACGCGGACTTGAGCGGACTGCCGCCGCTGCTAATCCAAGTCGGCACGGCGGAGACGCTGCTCGATGATTCAACGCGCATAGCGGAGCGCGCGCGCAAAGCAGGCGTAAAGGTGACGCTTGAGCCGTGGGAGAATATGATTCACGTCTTCCAGCTCTTCGCGCCGATGCTCGATGAGGGTCAGCAGGCGATCGAAAAGATTGGCGCGTTCGTTCGCGAGCACGCGGCGTAGCGCACGCTCAGAAGTTTCGGGGCCGGTCGCGCGTTGCGGCGGGCCGTTTCATTTTCGCGGTGAGTTGCGGGCGACCAGAGATTGGCTGGCTAGGGCTTGAGGCGCGGATCGTCAGTCGCGATGCATTGCGCGTGATCGAGCGCCGCCTTGCTTGGTTCGTTCTTCTGCGTGACGCCCGCGCGGTGCAGAAACTTGGCGCCCTCACATTCGTAAGCGTGGTCATGCGCGCTGAACACGCGCCACTTCGAAAGCGGCGCGCTCACGTCGTAGCTGGTCCCGACGGCGGGCGGAATCATCAGGTACCATCCGGCCATCAGCACCATGCAGATGTGAACCAGGCAGGTCTTGATGTGCGAGCTGCGCAAGATTGATGCGGCCTGCGTCAGAATCTCACGACCGCTGATCCCCAGGACAAGCCGGCGCCAAGCGCGGCTAACAACAGCATGTCGTCCGGCTTGATACGTCCCTCGCTGACCGCCTCATCGAGCGCGATCGGAATCGATGCAGCCGAGGTGTTCCCGTACTTGTCGATATTCAAGTAGAACTTTTCGAACGGCATGCCGCAACGCTGGGCGACGCCCTCCAGAATCCGGAGGTTGGCCTGATGCGCAACGACGCAATCGATGTCCGCGGGCTTGAGTCCATTCGCCGCGAGCGCAACCTGCGATGCATGCGCGATGTTCCTCACCGCATGGGTGAATATCGCTCTGCCGTTCATCTTCACGAAATGACGCCGATTGGCGACCGTCTCGGCCGAGGCCGGCTCAGCGCTGCCGCCGGCGGGAATCGAGAGCAGGCACGCTTGCGAGCCGTCGGCAAACAAATGAGTTGAGAGAATTCCGCGCTCGTCGGTGGAGCGCTCGAGTACGACCGCGCCCGCGCCATCGCCAAACAGCACGCAGGTATCGCGGTCGGTCCAGTCGAGAACGCGCGAGAGAATCTCGACACCGATGACCAACACGCGCTGGTATGCGCCGGCCTTGATGAATGAATCGGCGATCGACAGGCCGTAAATGAATCCGGCGCACGCCGCCGCGATGTCGAATGCCGGGCACGATGCGCCGAGTTTGTGTTGGACGAAGACGGACGCCGCGGGGAGCGGCATGTCGGGACTGATGGTCGCGCAGATGATGCAGTCGAGCTGGGCAGGTTCGATAGAGGCGGCAGCACAGGCGCGGCGTCCGGCCTCTGCCGCAAGATCGCTGGTCACGCGGCCCGGCTCCAGGACCCGCCGTTCGCGGATCCCGGTGCGTTCTCGAATCCAGGTGTCGCTGGTCTCAACCAGCTTCGACAGGTCGTCGTTGGTTACAATCTGGCCGGGCACGGCCCGGCCGGTGCCGGCGATGCGGGTTCTCACTTGAGCGGCGCTGGGATCCGTCCATCCATTGGGGCGATACGAATCTTGCGGCCCTTGATATCGGCGTGATTCAGCCACTTGATCGCGTACGCGGCGTCGTCGTGTCGAGCCATGTCCACGCATCCGAATCCGCGCGACCGGCCAGACGGCTTGTCAGTGACCAACAATACGCCGCGCACTTCGCCAGCCTTGGCGAAATGCTTTTTCAGGTCATCACCGGTGACGGTGATTGCAAGGTTGTCGAAATACACTCTAGGCAATGAATGACCTCCTGCTCCGTTTGTGCTCGCCGCGGGCGGATTGTCGGTGGCCGCGCTCGCAAGATGAAGGGAAAGTCCGGACAGCCGTATTATATGCCTTATCGCCGGTGCGCGCGACCCGTGGTGGCGACCGAAACGAGACGAGGTCGAGGTGAGTGTGAAACCGCCGAAATTGACTGAGAGAGTGGCGCGCCCTGAGGGATTTGAACCCCCGACCCGCAGATCCGTAGTCTGCTGCTCTAATCCGCTGAGCTAAGGGCGCACCGGGAAACTACAAAATTTTCACATCGCGACCCGTGTCGCAAGACGCCGCGGCGCGCGCTCGAGCGACGGCGCTTAGCAGGCGGTTGAAAAAGTCATTTTCAACCGCCTGCTGCCTCTCTCGCGTCCCTCCCAGAGGAGAGCTTTGCGTAAGCGACAACCTAACCCCTGACCCCTTCCCTAAAGGGAAGGGGAACCCGGCGCGGGGAGAGAGGGCGCGCGTGTGGCCCAACCCGCTGGACCCTTCCCCGTTCGACTTCGCTCAGGGCAGGCCTAAAGGGAAGGGGAACCAGAAAGGGAGCGCACCGCCGGGACCGCGCCGATGGGTTCCGCGTTGCTCATCACCCTGTTAGGACGCGCGCGCGGTCGCGCCGGACTCGGCGGCGGGAATCCAGACCGTGACCGTGGTGCCTTCGCGCAGTCGGCTTTCGATCTGAAGAGCGCCATGGTGCAGCTGTACGATGTGCTTGACGATGGCAAGGCCGAGGCCGGTGCCGCCGAGCTCACGCGAACGGGCGCGGTCGACGCGATAGAAGCGTTCGGTCAGGCGCGGGATATCCGACGCCGGGATACCCTCGCCAGTATCGGCTACCGCGACCGCGACGCCCATTCGCCCCCCGGCAACGTTTTGCCGCGCGTGCGCTGAGAGTGTGACGCGGCCCTCGCGGGGCGTGTATTTGATCGCATTGTCGAGCAGGTTGAGCATCACTTGCTGCATTCGGTCACGGTCGCCGAACAGCTTCGGAAGCGAATCACCGCAATCGATCACGATCGCGATCCCACCGCGTTGCGCCTGCTCGCGCATCAGCTCGGCGGCCTCATCCAGCACTGTGCGCGGATCGAGGGGTTCAAGCCGAAGCGGCGTAAGGCCGCGCTCGAGGTCGGAGAGCGTTATGAGGTCATCGATCAGGCGGCCGAGCCGGCGCGATTGGCGTTCGATGATTCCAAGGAAGCGGTGGCGCGTTGCGGGATCATCAACGCCCTGCACCAACGTCTCGGCATAGCCGCAAAGCGCACTGAGCGGGGTGCGAAGCTCGTGGGTAAGGTTCTGGATGAAGTCCGCGCGCACCGTCTCATAGACCTTGAGCCGGGTGATGTCGTGGAACACCAGCACCCACGCGGTCACCTCGCCGCGCGCGCTCAACACCGGCGCGGCGTTGACGTCGAGATCGTAATGGTCGGGATTCTGAATCACGATTTGCGCGCGAATCACGGCGCCATCGCGTGAGGCCATCGAACGCGCCACGAACTCCTGCAGCCGCGGGTCGCGGCAGAATTCGACGAAGTCGCGTCCTCGCACGGCTGCATCGTCGGCGAGTCCAAACATCTTGCGGGCCGCGCCGTTCACCAGCACCACGGCGCCATCGCGGCGTGTCACGACCACCGCCTCGGTCATGCTGCGCAGAATCGCCTCGAATTCATCGCGCTGTTCAGCGAGGGTATCGATCTCGCCGGCGACCGAGTCAGCCGCGTCCAGCAATTTGCGCTCTGCACGGCCGAGCGCGTCATCATCTTCGCGCACCAGGTGTGGAGGCGGATTGCGCTGCTCAAGCGCGCTCGCGACCGCTTCGAGCCGCTCCGCGTGCGCGCGGAGTTCGCGCGCGGCGGCCGCGAGCCAGATGGCCGACGCGGCGGCACCCAGCGCGAGGGCGGTCACGACCCAAATGAACGAAACCAGGTGGAAAGACGCGAGCACGACCAGCAGCACGGCGGCCGGCAGAAGACCGGCCGCAACCGCCGCGGCCATGCGAACGATCGGCGATTCAGTCAAGCGCGTCGGGGTTGAACCTGTAACCCACGCTACGAACCGTAAGAATCATCTCGGGATTCGCGTCATCACGTTCAATGTGCTGACGCAGCCGTCGCACGTGCACGTCGACGGTGCGCGGCTCCACGAAGGTGTCGCGTCCCCATACCATGTCGAGCAGCTGCTCGCGCGCGTAGACGCGCATCGGATGGCGCACGAAGAAACGCAGCAGCTCGAATTCACGCAGCGCGAGGGGGGTTGGCTTGCCATCAACCCACACCTGGTAGGTGCCGAAGTCGATCCTGAGGCGGCCGCGGTCGAAGACGCCACCGGGGTCAGAATCGGTCTGCGGATGCGCGCGGCGCAACAGCGCCTTCACGCGCGCGACCAGCTCGCGCGGGCTGAACGGCTTCACGACGTAATCATCCGCGCCCATCTCAAGGCCGAGCACTTTGTCCACCTCAGTACCCTTGGCAGTGACGACCAGCACCGGCAGGCGGGAAATCTCGGGATTGGCGCGGATCTGCCGGCAGACCTCGAGCCCGGGCATCCCGGGCAGCATCAGATCGAGGACCACGAGATCGGGCTGACGGCGGCGGATGCGTTCCATCGCTTGTGCGCCATCAACCGCCTCGTCGACGTTGTAACCCTCGCGCTCGAGGTTGAATTTGATTAGCTCGCGAATGTCGGACTCGTCCTCGACGACGAGCACCGCCTGCTGATGGGCGCGCTGAACTTGCTCAGATGCGTGGTTCATGCTTCTTGCTGTCCATGTGGCGGATCATCTTGCCCTTGACCATGAACGTCACCATCTCGGCGATGTTGGTGGCGTGGTCGGCAATTCGTTCAAGATACTTGGAGACGAATAGCACACAGGTGGCGCAGCCGATGGTGTGGGGATCTTCGGCCATGTAGCTCAGAAGTTCGCGATATATCTGGTAGTTGAGCTGATCGACCTCATCGTCGCGCGCGATCACCTGATCCGCCAACTCGGTGTCCTGGCGCATGAACGCGTCGATGGAGTCTTTGACCATCGTTTGAGCGATGCCCGCCATGCGCGGGATGTCGATGTACGGCTTTAGCTGGGGGAGTTCGTTAAGCTCCAGCACGCGCTCGCAGATGTTGACCGCGTTGTCGCCGATGCGTTCGAGGTCGGTGGTGATTTTGAGTCCAGTGGTCGTGAAGCGAAGGTCGCCGGCGGTGGGTTGATGCAGCGCGAGGAGCCGGATGCAGCGCTCGTCGTTTTCCACGTCCAGGTGATTGACTTCCTCGTCGCGTGCAATGATCTCGCGGGCAAGATCGCTGTCGCGGTTGACGAGCGCGTCGATCGCGTCGGCGATTTGGCGCTCGACGAGCCCGCCCATCTTAAGCAGACCCGCGCGCAGCCCGCGCAGCTCTTCTTCGTACGCGCGATCGGTGTGCAGTGGTTGCGACGTGACCATCGGCGTCCCTCCCGGCGGCTCAGCCATCGTGCGCGCCCGCCAGGCGGGCGTCGCGGTCGCTGAGCGGCATCCTGGAACGCGCCGCGCCTGCGCGGAGTTCCGGGCGGGCATTGGCGCGCACGAGGGCGGGGATACCGGTGTCGGTGTGCTGCTGCACCGTGTAAGTCACTATAACTGATCCGCGCAGCGGGTTAAATTCCGTCGAGCACACCAGAGCGCTGAGACCATCGCGCATCAGACCTCCGGCGCCGCACCGTCCGACGCATTGACCAGCGACTCGAACCTGCTGAGTGGACCTCGCCGCAGGGGCTAGCAGGATGTTGAAAAAGGCATTTTCAACATCCTGCTCCCTCTCTCGCATCTCCCCCGCAGGGGGAGAAGATAAGGAAGGTTGCCCGATCCTTCGCCCATACCTCAGGACAAGGTTTTTACGCAGGGTGTTGGCAATAAGGCCGATGCCAATTTGGTATTCAAGGCTTTTCTCAACACCCTGCTAGACGCCCACCCCTGCGACGGCGCTGCCATCTGACGCAATCGTAGTGTGCGACTGTTACGCCGCGATTAATGGCCGGGAAATTCGATGTGAAGCGTCACGCCGCCGTGCACCAGAATCGCGGCTCAGCGGCGGCGAATCACCTCGAGTCCGTTCATGTACGGGCGCAGCACCTCGGGCACCGTCACGCTGCCATCCTCGTTCTGGTAGTTCTCGAGAATTGAGATGACGGTGCGCGGCAGGGCGAGCCCCGAACCGTTCAACGTGTGGGCGAATTCTGGTTTCCCGCCGGCGCCCTTGCGAAAACGTATCTGCGCGCGGCGGGCCTGAAAGTCCCAGCAGTTGGAGCAGGAGCTGACCTCGAGCCACTCGGCGCATCCGGGCGCCCACATCTCTAGATCATACTTCGCGGCGGCGGAGAATCCGAGGTCGCCAGTGCACATCTGGACCACGCGGTGAGGAATCTTGAGGCGGCGCGGAATCTCGCACGCGTCCTGGACCATCTTGTCGAGTTCGGCGTCGGAGCTATCGGGATGGACGACCTTGACCATCTCGACCTTGTCGAACTGATGGCCGCGCTTGATGCCGCGCACGTCACGCCCGGCCGACATCTTCTCGCGCCGGAAGCACGGCGTCACCGCGGTCAGATAGATTGGGAGCCGCTGCGCGTCGAGAATTTCGCGCGCGAACATGTTGGTAAGCGGGACTTCAGCCGTGGGGATGAACCAGAAGTCGTCCTCGGCGTCGCGGTACATGGTGTCCGCGAATTTAGGCAAGTGCGCGCTGCCGATGACGGTCTGGGTGTTGACCATCAGCGGCGGCCACACTTCGAGGTAGCCCTGCTCGGCGGTTTTCACGTCGAGCATCCAGTTGATCAGCGCGCGCTGCAGCCGCGCACCTGCGCCGACCAGGAAATAGAAGCGCGTGCCCGCGAGTTTGACGCCGCGGTCGAAGTCGATGATTCCGAGCTGCTCGCCGACCTCCCAATGCGCCTTGGGTTCGAATGAGGTGAATTCAAGCGGCTTGCCCTCGGTACGTACGACCCGGTTGTCGGCGCCGCTTGCGCCGAGTGGCACGAATGGCCGCGGGATATTCGGAAGCGTCAGCAGCAGCGTCTCGCACCGTTGCTCAAGCTCTGCAAGCTGCTTCTCGCCCGCGGAAATTCGCCCGCCCAGCTCGCGCATCCCGGCGCGCCGCTTGTCGCGCTCCTCGGGCGACGCCTTACCGAGCTCCTTGGACTCGCGGGTACGATGCGCACGCAATTCGTCGAGTTCATGCTGGAGCTTTCGCCGTCGCGCGTCGCATTCGATCACACCATCGAGCTCGGCGGCCTCGACGCCGACCTTTGCGAGTTCGGCTTTGACTTCGCCGGGCTTTTCGCGAATGAGCCTGATGTCGAGCATTTAGAACGCGTCTTTGAGCAGTTCGATCCGGGTCTGGCGTCCGGCGCCAGCGATCGCGATCACGTCGAAGCGCATCGCGCGATCGTTTGCGCGATAGCGCGCGGCGAAGACTTCGGCGGCGCGCCGAATCTGGCGCTGCTTGTGCTCCGTCACCGACTCGGCGGGACTCCCCGCGTTCGCATTGCGCCGCGTCTTCACTTCGATGAACACGACAGTGGCGCCATCCATCGCGACCAGATCGATCTCCGCGCCCGCTGCGCGGAAGTTTCGCGCGACGATCCGGTAGCCGCGGCGTTTCAGATAGCGCTCGGCGATCTTTTCGCCGCGCCGGCCGACCGCCTTGTTGTGACCGCGGGCGGTGTTCAACCAACCGGCGAGCCACGACCGGATGCGTCGCGAAAGCCCCCCGTTTCGGTCCATCGTAACGGCCTGCGCGCTGAACAGACGACGCGCCTGCGCGGCTGCGGACTACGGTAAGCGCGAGGGCGACGGGTCGCAAGCGGCGCGCGACCCTGACACGGCGCGCCCGGAGTGTTACGATTTTCCCGCGATGGCGGAAAGCAGGATATCGCTCGAACAGGTTCGCCACGTGGCGAGGCTTGCGCGGCTAGCGCTCGCGCCCGACGAACAGGAGCGCGTGCGCAGGGACATGGATGAGATCCTCGGGTACGTCGAGAAACTGAATGAGCTTGACACGAGCGCGGTACCGCCCACGGCGCAGGTGGGCGAATCGGGCACGCCGATGCGCGACGACGTGGTTACGTGCGAGCCGCGCGCGGATGAGATGCTCGCGAATGCACCGGCCAAAGAGCGCGGCTATTTCAAGGTGCCGAAGATCATCGATTGACCGGGTGGCGCACCCGACCAAGCAATGGCATCCGAGCTGAACAGGATCACCGTCGCGGCCGCGCAGGCGCTGCTGCGCAAGCGAGAGATTAGTTCGCTCGAGTTGACGCGCGCGTGTCTGGACCGGGTCCGCGCGGTCGAGCCGAAGCTCAATGCGTTCATTACCGTGAGCGAGCGCGAGGCAATCGAGCAGGCGCGCGCGGCGGACCGCCGGCTCGCGAGCGACGGTGCTCCCGCGTTGTGCGGCATTCCACTGGCGATCAAGGACGCGTACTGCACGCGCGGCGTCGCGACGACGTGCGGCTCGCGCATCCTGGCGAAGTTCGTCCCGCCATTCGACGCGACGGTGATCGCGACGCTTCGCGACCAAGGCGCAGTGTTCATTGGCAAGACCAACATGGATGAGTTCGGCATGGGTTCATCGACGGAGAATTCCGCGTTCGGGCCGACGCTGAATCCGCACGAGCTCGGGCGGGTAGCCGGCGGCTCATCGGGCGGCTCCGCTGCGGCAGTGGCGGCCGATGAGTGCCTTGCGGCGTTGGGTGAAGATACCGGCGGCTCGATCCGCGAGCCTGCGGCGTTTTGCGGCGTGGTCGGGCTCAAGCCGACGTACAGCCGAGTCAGCCGCTATGGGATCATCGCGTACGCGTCGTCGCTCGATCAGGTCGGCCCGTTCGCAAAAACGGTGCGCGACGCATCAATACTGCTGCGCTCGCTGGCCGGCATCGACCCTAACGACTCCACCTGCTCCGCGCGCCCGGTGCCCGACTATGAGCGCGCACTAACCGGCGATGTGAAGGGGCTGCGAATCGGTGTGCCGCGCGAGTACTTCGTCGAGGGGATGCAACGGTCGGTCGAGAGCGCGGTGCGCGCGGCGCTCAAGCAGTATGAGTCGATGGGCGCGAAGGTGGACGAAATATCACTGCCGCACACGGACTACGCGATCGCGGCCTACTATCTAATCGCGACCGCCGAGGCGAGCGCGAACCTCGCCCGTTACGACGGTATCCGCTACGGCATGCGCGTCGATGGCGCCAATAACATCGAGCTGTACGAGCGTACGCGCGCGGCGGGGTTCGGCGCCGAAGTGAAGCGGCGCATCATGCTGGGTACATTCGCGCTCTCCGCCGGGTACTACGATGCGTACTATCTGAAGGCACAGAAGGTGCGCACCCTGATCCGGCAGGACTTCGAACGGGCTTTCGAGCGTTGCGACCTCATCGTGACGCCGGTCGCGCCAGCCACCGCGTTTCGCATCGGGGAGAAGACGACCGACCCTCTCACGATGTATCTCTCCGACATCTTCACGATTTCGGTGAACCTCGCGGGGCTGCCGGGCCTCGCGCTGCCGTGCGGATATGACGAGAATGGTCTGCCGATCGGGATGCAAATCATCGGACCGCCGTTCAGCGAGGAGAACGTGCTGCGCGCTGGCGATGCCTACGAGCGCGCAGGCGCGGTCGAACCTCGGACGGCCAAGGTGTGACGATGGCGGTTGCAGGGCGGGACAAGTACGAGGCGGTCATCGGGCTCGAAGTGCACACGCACCTGATGACGCGCTCGAAACTGTTTTGCGGATGTTCGACGCAATTCGGCGCACCGCCCAATCACAACGTCTGCCCGCGCTGTATGGGGATGCCCGGCGTGCTGCCGGTGCTCAACCGCAAGGCGGTGGAACTCGCGATGCGGATGGGCATAGCGGCGCACTCCGAGATTGCGCGCTACTCAATCTTCGATCGAAAGAGTTATTTCTATCCGGACCTTCCGAAGGGATATCAAATTAGCCAGTACGAAACTCCGGTCTGCAAAGGCGGATACATCGACCTGCCGGCCAACGGCGGCGAGCCGCGCCGCATCCGGCTGGTGCGTATCCACTTGGAGGAGGACGCAGGCAAGAATATCCACGCCGAGGGCGCAAGCCTGGTCGATTTCAATCGCTCGAGCGTGCCGCTGGTTGAGATTGTGAGCGAGCCGGACATCCGATCATCGGCCGAGGCGGCGGCCTACCTGCGCGAGCTCCGCGATATTCTGATTTACATCGAAGCAACGGACGGCAAGATGGAGGAAGGCGCGTTTCGATGCGACGTGAACGTGTCGGTGCGCCGGCGCGGCAACGAGCAATTGGGCGTCAAGAGCGAGATCAAGAACCTCAACTCGTTTCGCTTCGTCGAGAACGCGATCGAGCACGAGATCGACCGTCAGATTGAGACCCTCGAATCGGGCGGCAAGGTGCTGCAGGAGACGCACCTGTGGGACCCCGAGCGCGAGGAAACGCGACCGATGCGTTCCAAGGAGTACGCCAACGATTACCGCTACTTCCCCGAGCCGGACCTGCCGCGGCTGGTTGTGACCCGCGAGTGGGTGGATGAAGTGCGCGCCTCGATGCGGGAGTTGCCCTCTGAGCGACGGACCCGCTTTATGGGCGAATACGGCAGGTACGGTGTGACCGCATACGACATCGGAGTGATGGTCAGGAACCGACCGGTCGGGAATATGTTCGACAATGTGCTGCGTGCCGATCCGGAGCTGGTGCGCCATGCCAAATTAGTGGCGAATTCCTGCATCGCGTTCGTGGCGCTCGCGTTGGCTGCAGCGCGCGCAGCCGGGAAGGAAGAGTTCACGCCGCCGACGGGCTCGGAAGTCGCTGCTGTGCTGAGAATGGTCGTTGAAGACAAGATCAGTCTCAACGCGGCGAAGACCGCGTTCGTCGAGATGGTGAAGTCGGGCAAGAGCGCGGCGGCGACGATCGATGCGCTTGGCCTCGCGCAGGTTTCTGATGAAGCGGCGATCGCCGAGGCGTGCGATCGCGTGCTCGCCGCGGAGTCAGACAATGTCGCTCAGTATCGCGCGGGCAAGCAGGGTCTGTTCGGGTTCTTCGTTGGCAAGGTGATGAAGTCGATGGGCGGGAAGGCCAACCCGAAGGTGGTCAACAACATCTTGCGAAAGAGACTCGACGGGTGACTCGCGTCCGGCGCGCGACTCGCTTTCGCGGGTCGCGGCGTCCTGATAGGCATCTAATGCTCCATGCAACGCCTTCGGCAAACTCGGATCCACGCGCTGATCGCGATCGTCGCGATTGCCGCCGCGCTCGCTGTGCTGATGGGAGCGCGCCGCGCGACCGCCGAGGGCCCGTATGGCGCCGATGCGGACGACGCGCCGGGACTGGCCGCGCCCCACGACGCCGACGCGCCGGATTTCAACCCGCCCAACTTAAATATTCCCGCGGACTTGGGCGGCGGGCAGTTCGACCAAGGCGCAATCAATCTGCCGGAGGGTGTGCCGCCAGACATCGGATCGCTCATCGATGGCGTCCCGCTGGACCTACCCGCGGGATTGCCCGGCCAGCCGATGGATGAAGATTCCGGCGGACTGGTGCCCGAGGACTAGGGAAGCGGCTAGCGGACTGCGGAAACCCGGTACTTCACGCCGCCTTGGATCGTTTCTCCCTCGCCGACAGCTTGCACTTCATTCAGCCACGCGTACTTGCTCGTGGTCGGAACACAGAATGTCGGCGCGGTCCTGATGCGTAGCGGCTCGCCGCGTTCCTTCGGCATCCGCGCGATGCCTCGGTAAGTCATATAGATGAGTTCGCCGTCGTCGGTCTTGAGCAGCAACCGCACGTCGAGCGCGCCCATTGCGTCGGGGCGCACGATAAACCAGTCGCCGCCTCCGGGAAGCACGACACCCTTGAGTCGCGGTCCTTCGAACTTGCCGCCGCTGAGGTAAGCGATTGCGCGGTCGCCGTCAGGAGTGCCGCGCAGCGAGTACTGCTCGCCGATTGTGATCGTGACGTCGAAGAGATGTTCGGTTTCCATAAGTGTTGGTCCTCAACCCTTGGGCAGCCCCAGCGTCCGTTCGCCGATGATGTTGTGCTGAATCTCGCTGGTGCCGCCCGCGATCGTGTACTGGCGCGATGAAAGCACGCGGTTGTACCACCGCGGCGCATCGGGCACCGCCTTGGTCGGCGCGTCGAGCAGCGCGAAGCCGCCGAGCAGTTCGGTCGCGAATGCTGCGATGCGCACCCCCAATTCCGAGCCGAAAAGCTTGAGCACCGAGCCCTCGGGTCCGGGCGGTAGTCCGCGCAATCGGCGCGTGAGCGAACGAAGCCGCGTGAAGTGCGCCGCCTCGCATTCGATCTTGAATTGGGCGAGGCGCTGGCGCACCCATTCGTGGTCCCAAGCCGGACGCCCGTCGATTTTCACGCGCTTGGCGAGTTCAGCGAGCCGGCGCACCTGCGAGGTGTGTCCTCCTCCGCCCGCGCCGCTGCGCTCGTACATGAGCGTGGTCATCCCGACTTGCCAGCCGCCGTTGAGCGGACCCACCAGGTTTTCTTTCGGCGCCTGCACGTCCGTGAAGAAGACCTCGTTGAAGTGGGCGTGGCCGTTCATCAAGACCAGCGGGCGCACCTCGACGCCGGGGCTCCGGATGTCAAGCAGCAGGTAGCTCAGGCCCTTGTGCTTGGGCGCCGCGGGGTCGGTGCGGACCAGCATGTACATCCAGCTGGCGTACTGCGCATTCGAGGTCCAGATTTTCTGGCCATTCACCACGAAGTAATCGCCGTGATCGACCGCGCTAGTCTGGAGAGATCCGAGATCGGATCCCGCATTCGGCTCCGAGTACCCTTGGCACCAGATGTCATCGGCATTGAGGATGCGCGGAAGAAACTTGCGCTTCTGCTCCTCGGTGCCCCAATGCATCAGGGTGGGTCCGCACATGCCGACGGCGGAGTAGTTGGGCAGCACGGGCGCGCGGGCGCGCGAGTATTCCTCGTCGAAGATTACTTGTTCGATGAGTCCCGCGGCGCGCCCGCCGTATTCCTTTGGCCATGACAGGCCGACCCAGCCCGCCACGTGCATCTTGCGCTGAAAGGCGCGGCGGCGGTCGAACACCGCGCGGTTGGGGGCGACGCGCTCATCCATGGCGTCATCGACTTTCAGGTCTTCGGGCAAATTGACGCGCAGCCACTCGCGCACCTCGCGCCGAAATGTCTCCTGCTCGGCCGTGTAGTTGAAGTCCATGGCGCGCCGTCCTCAGTTGAGGTTGAACGCCTTGACAGCGTTGTCCCACAGAATCTTGCGCTTGCTCTGGGCCGGGATGGGCTGCTTCAGCATTGCGCCGATACCCCATGGGAAGGTCCCGTCGGGATGCGGATAGTCAGTGTCCCACAGGAAGTTGTCGTCGCCGATTAGTTCGATAGCCGCCTTCATGGTGGGTTCGTCGCCCCGAAACGCGACCCAGAAGTTCGACTTGAAGTACTCGGTTGGCCGACGCTTCAGATACTCGTGCTCGGAATTGCCGCTGAAGTCCCAATGCTGCTCCATGCGCTGGAGCCAGTACGGCACCCAGCCGCCGTCGGCTTCGACCTGTACGACCTTGAGCTTGGGGAACTTCTCGATCACGCCGTACCAGATGAGGCCGGCCATCGCGGCCATCGCCTCGAAGGGATGCGAGAGGATATGGCCGGAGACGTGGGTGTCCATGCGATCGCCAAATGACGGCACCGATGACGACGCGGAATCATGAGTGGAGATGGGCAGGCCCAGCTTTTCGACCTCGGCCCAAAGCGGCAGGTAGTCCGCATGGAACAGGGTGCGGCCGCGCACCGGATTGGGGCGCTCGTAGAAGCTGATCGCTCCGTTGTTGGCGGTGCGATGCGCTTCCTTGATCGCCTCTTCGACGTCCTGCATCGGGAGAATCGCAGCCCACTTGATGCGCTCCGGCGCCTTCGAGCAGAAATCGGCGCCCCAATCGTTATATGCGCGGCAGCAAGCGGCGAGCAGCTTGGTGTCGCGAAACTCGCGACCGAGCATCTGGCCGGCAAATGTCGGATAGACAATCTGGACGTCAACGCCCTGCTCGTCCATGTCGATGAGGCGGCTCTCGGCGTTGAAGCCGAGCTTGGCGGCGCGGTCGAAACGCGTCATGGCCTTGCGGACCGCGTCGAAGAAGGCGGGCGCGGCCATTGGGTACTTGCCCTTTTCGCGGGTGAACGGCTCGCCTTCGACCAGGAAAGTCCGCCGGCCCGACTCGGCCGCGACGCCCATCCGCGGCGCCTCGGACTTGTAGCGTTGGTCGATGTATTTCTCGAAAACGTAGTCGGGCTCCATCAGATGCGTGTCAGCGTCAACGATCTTGAATCCATCCTTCATGGCGCGTGCACCTTATTTTGAATTCAACTTTGCAATTATGCTCAGAGTCCGTGCGGCATGATGAGCGCCTTGACGCCCTTGCGCGCGCGCAACAGTTCGAACGCCTCGAGCCCGCGCGACAATTGGTAACGATGCGTCACCATCGGGCGCAGCTCCACCTGTCCGCTCGCGACCACCGCGATCGCGCGACGCCACGTCTCGGGCGTGCGGATGCGCGAGTTGATGATGGTCGCACCGTGGAAGAAGAGCGCGCGCAACTCGGCTGCGGTCACGTCGCGCGCCGGCCAGCCGACCTCGACCAACTGCCCGCCGCGGCGCATCAACTCACGCGGATGATCGATCATTCCGCACGCGTCGAACACGACATCGGCGCCGTCGCCGGGCAGCAGCGTCCTCACCTGTTCGATCCAATCAGGATCCTGGGCACAGACGGTCTTGAAGCCGAACTTTCGCGCGAGCGCGAGACGCTCGGTATCAACCGCCAGACCGGTCATGACGATCGACGAGACGCCGAGCGCACGAGCCGACAGCGCAATGCTCAATCCTATCGGGCCGGCGCCCTCGACCACGGCGCTGTCGCCGGCCTTGAGGCTCGATTGCTCGACGGCGTGAAGGCCGGTTCCGAACGGTTCGAGCAGCGCGGCGGTTTCCAGGTCCATCGTCGGAGGCACGAGGTACGCGTTGCCGGTCGGCGCGGTGACGAACTCCGCAAACGCGCCGGACAGGTGGGTTGGTGAGGTGCACAGATGGAAGCGTCCCGCTCGACACGGTCCGCAGTTGCCGCAATGCCCGAACGGATCGAGCGCGACGCGGTCGCCAACCTTGAATTGCTTGACTTCGCGGCCGAGTTCGACCACCTCGCCCGCGGGTTCATGCCCCAGCACCGATGGGAGCCGCGCGACCATCCGGTCCGCGCCCAATTCCCACTCGTAGATGTGCAGGTCGGAGCCGCACACACCGCATGCGCCGACTCGAACCAGGACTTCGTTCTCGCCCGGCGTCGGGACGGGCACATCGATCAGTTCGGCGCCGAACTCGGGTTTGGTCTTGGCTATCGCCTTCATCGCGGGTGTCGCACTCAACGTCTAATAGAACTCACCTTGGCTCCGCGTCAACGGCGCGGCGCAGCGCTGCTATGACCAGTGGCGCAGGGTGGCGCCGCGGTAGCGCATGCGCGGACGGATGAGGCGGTTGTCGGCGTATTGCTCAAGGCTGTGAGCAATCCAACCCGCGGTGCGTCCAATGGCGAAAATCGCGGCCGGAAGCCCGCTCTCGAATCCGAGCATCCTGGTGCACACGGTTAAATAGAAGTCGAGATTGGGGCGCAGGCGTTCCTGTTTCCACTCGGTTTCCTCAACCTTGTGCGCGATCTCCAGGAGCTTGCGCCCTCGATGGCTCGCGATTCGCTCAGCGTTTACCCTGAGCAACACCGCGCGCGGATCGCCCGCTGGATAGATCGCGTGGCCGAATCCGGGCGCAAGCTGCTGCTTTGCGCTGAATTGATCGAGGCAAGCGCCGACGCGAGCGCCGCCGACCAACTCATCGAGCATCGCTTCAATTCGGTCGCACGCGCCGCCGTGAATCGGACCGGATAGCGTGCAAAGGGCGGCAAGGACCGATGCGTACAGATCCGCGCCGGTGCTCGCGACCACGCGCGCGGCGAACGTCGATGCGTTCAGCTCATGCTCCGCGCACGCGATGAGCACACGGTCGAGCGCCTCGACCTCCCAGTCCGATGCATTGCTCGCCGCCAGCATTTGCAACAATCGCGGCGCCATCGCGGCGGCCTGCGCGATGCGTCCGAGCGGGCGCGGCGCCAGAGCGAGAGGCAGGATGCTGATGATCACACGTGCGCGCTGTTGGCGCGTGAGGCTGGTGTGACGCAGATCCCACGCGGCGAGACTCGGCACCGCAGCGGCAAGCCGAAGCAGCGCAGGCGCGTCGCGGCCCACCGCAGCGAGCGCGCTCGCGACCGGAGCCGGCATGCGGGCCGCGCCAATTTCCGCGCGAAGTGCGGCAACCTCATCCGGCGACGCCCGCTCGCCGTTCCAGAGCAGCAGGCAGACTTCCTCGAAGCTCGCGCGCTCGACGAGTTCTTCGATTGGGTAACCGCGATACGCGAGTCGTCCGTCAATGATGGAGCTGACGGCCGATTCCGCGACAATTACGCCGGGCGCGCCCGATTCGGAGGTGCGCGGCTGGGCGACGGTCACCCAGGTCGCGGCCGGCGGAAGGCTTCGCGCGCGACGACCGCGCTCCGGTGCAACCAGGCCGCGGAGCGCCTCGACGTCCGCGCGCCGGTAGAGCGCCTGGCGGCCGACCTTGCGGCGGTAGCTGCGCAACCATCCGCGACTCACGTAGGCGTAGAGAGTTCCGAGCTTGACGCCGAGCTTCCCGGCGGCCTCTATCGCGGACAGCATGCGGCCGCGGTCGGATTCGCGCATCGCCACGCCGAGATTGCGCCATCGGCCGCGCTTCGCGTCAAGCGCAGAGCGATCGGGCTTCGCTTGAATCAACATATATAAAGCTATATGCATTCGAGCCATGGACGCAACCAAGAGCCGCAGTGGTGAGAAGCTTGATGCGGTGCGCGCGCTGGGGAGGCGGGCGGATTTTGGCAAGACGGCCGGTGACTACGGACGTTTTCGCGCCGGCTTTCCCGAGCAGTTCTTCGATCGGCTCGCCGCGCTCGGCATCATTCGCGCGGGCGCCGATGCGCTGGACCTGGGCACCGGCACTGGAACGCTTGCGCGCGGACTGGCGCGGCGCGGGATGCATGTCACGGGGCTCGACAAATCTTCGGCGATGATGGACGAAGCCGCGCGCCTCGATGCCGAGACCGGAGTGTCGATTCGCTACGTCGTCGCCGAGGCCGAAGCGACCGGTCTTGCGGCTGCAAGCGTTGACTTGGTTACCGCAGGGCAGTGCTGGCATTGGTTCGACCGCGCACGTACGGCGCTTCAGGTGCGCAGGGTGTTGCGCGCCGGCGGTCGATTGGTCATCGCGCACTTCGATTGGATTCCGCTACCCGGGAGCGTCGTGGAGGCAACCGAGAATCTGATTCACGCGCACAACTCGGAATGGAACCTGTGGGGCGGCACGGGAATGTATCCGGCGTGGATGCGCGACATGGGCGCGGGCGGATTCCGCGAGCTCGAGAGCTTCAGCTTCGACGTTGACGCGATTTACACGCACGAGGCGTGGCGTGGGCGCATCCGCGCGAGCGCGGGCGTCGGGGCGAGTATGTCTCCGGAGCGGGTCGAGAAGTTCGACGCAGAACTAAGGCGCATTCTCGCAGAGCGGTTTACCGACGACCCGATGCCGGTACATCACCGCGTCTTTGCAGCGATCGGGCGAGCGCCCTAGCGGGACCGGAAATTCGCACGAGGCGCGCGGCTGCGGCGAGCGGCACGCGAGAGTCTTCGAGGAGCAGGTCAGTTGCCCGCGCTTCCCAGGCGTCGTCATCAGCAGCGACGGCGATCGGGTCTTTCGCGCTGAGGCGGTGATCCATGACCATGCGTGCAAGCAAGAGGCGCTTGCCGTTGCCGCTCATCGCGGCCTCCCACGCGAGCAGCGCGGCAGTCGCAGCATTGTAGAGGGCGCTGGCCGCGAGCCGCGCATGGCGTTCCCGGTTCGAGTCTGCGGCGACATTGGACGCGAAGCTCGTCGCGCGATCAACGAGTGCAGAGAGGCGCTCAACGAATGCGCCAGGCAGCGCGGACGCCTGCTCGAGACGCCGCGTTAGCGCCTCGCGAAGCGTCTCATGTGCGTGCGACTTTGCTACCGCGCGTGACACCACGTCGAGCGCGTTGATGTTGCTGGTGCCCTCCCAGAGCACGCCGAGGTGCGCGTCGCGGACCAGGCGCGCATTCACCCAATCCTCGATGTAGCCGTTGCCGCCGCGCATCTCCATCGCGCGCGTGGCGACCTCGATGTTGTCGCGGCAGGCGCGGAATTTGTAGAGCGGCGTGAGTATGCGAAGCAGTTGGGCCGAGCCTTCGTCGCCGCGATTTGCCGCCTCCATCACTTGCGCCGCAAACGCGTACATCGAAAGCGCCTGCTCAGTCGGCACCATGATCTTCATCAACTGGCGGCGCACCAGAGGCATTTCGATGAGCGCACCGCCGAACGCGACGCGATTGCGGGCGACGACCATCGACTCATTGAGACAGCGCCGCATCATCGCGGCCGCGCGCACGCCGTGCGATAGCCGCGACAGATTCACCTGCTCGAGCATCTGCTTGAGGCCGTTGCGCAACTCGCCAATCTGCCACGCGAACGCGCCCTCGAGCAGGATCTCGCCGCTCGCCATCGATCGCGTGCCCAGCTTGTCCTTGAGACGAACGATTCGGTAGCGATTGCGGCTGCCGTCGTCGAGACGACGCGGCATCGCGAACAAACCAAGTCCACGCGTGCCGGCCGGAGCGCCTTCGGGGCGCGCGAGAATCAGCACGATGTCGGCGTCGGCATGCGAGCAGAACCACTTGTCACCGTAGAGGCGCCATTCGCCGCCCTCGCGGCGCGCGACACTCTCGAGCGCGCCCACGTCAGAGCCGCCCGACTTCTCGGTCATGAACTGCGAGCCCTTCCAAATTGTCGAGAGGTCTTGCGAGAGGAGTTGTGGTGCGAGCCGCTCGCGAAGATCGGCATTCGCGTACTTGAGGATGACGTAGTTCGACGTGTCCGAGATACTGACCGGACACATCAGACCAAATTCGGACTGGACGAAGAGGTACTGGAAGGCGTACTTCGCGATGGGCGGTACCTTCTGCGGCCATCCGAGCACGCCGGCGCGATGGCTCATCGCGTGCATTCCGAAGTCGCCGAAGGCGATCTGCTCCATCTCGCGGTAGGCCGGATGGTACTCGATCCAATCTTCATCGCGGCCAAAGCGATCGCGCGGGTGAAGCTCGGGCGGATGCTTGTCGGCGGTGGATGCAAGTTCGTCGAGGCGCCCACCGGCCAACTCGCCCATCTGGCGAAGGTGCGGCTCCATGTGGGCTCGCAGCTTAGGCTCCATGTAGAGCGTAACGAGGTCGCGGAAGGATTCGTCGATGTCGAAGAAGTTTAGACCGCGGCAATCCGGCGCGATGTGGTCGGAGCCGCTGCGCGGTACGGTGAGCCGCGCGGCGCGCGATTCGCCACGTGCATTGGCGGCATCACTTCGAGTGCGCGCAGCCATTAGACATTTGTAGTATGCGCGCGAGCCGCCACGCCAGCCGCCCGATCTCAGAGCGCGAACGCCAGGGCGCGCAAGCGCGCAGCGAACGATCGCCGGATCAGCCGTCGCCGTGCCCCTCGCCTCCGCCCTGGTCAGGGACCTTTGCATAACCGACGACCTAACCCCTGGCCCCTTCCCTAAAGGGAAGGGGAAGTGGGTGAAGTTGAGGGAAAGCGAGCGGATTCGATAGGGGATGTGCACCTCACAGCGCACCGAGCCGGTTATGCAAAGGCCTCCTGGTCAGGCAGAGGGGACAAAAGCCAGAGTTGTGTGGCGAACGTCTACCGACCCTCACCCTAACCCTCTCCCCCAGGGAGAGGGGGCAGACGACGGATGGCGCTGTAACTAGAACGCGTAGTTGATGCCCGAGAAGACCGCGGTGCCTTCGCTGCCCTGCCCGATGTCCACGTAGCCCACCACGAACGGTTCAACGATCGCGCGGAAGCCCATCCCGCCCACCGGGTGCAGTCGATTGATCGGGTTGTCCGACATGCGATGCCAGACCTTGCCCGCTTCGAGGAACGGCGCGAGTTCGACGATACCGTGGGTGTTGAACACCGTAGCGTCGAAAACCCGCGTGCGCACCTCGACGTTCGCGACATCGAGATTGTTGTCGACGAATCGGCCGGCGCCGTAACCGCGGAGCGTCTGCTGGTCCCAGAGCCTCGAATCGTAACCGCCCAGACGCGCCATCGACCAGAATGGCGTCTCGCTACCCGCGGGGGTGTATTGGATGTACAGATGCCCGGCGATAGTGACGCGGTCGTGGATCGGAATATAGCGGCGCACCTCGGCGCCGAACCGGTTGTACGAAACTGAGCTTCCAAGCCGGCGATCCGCGATGCCCCAATACGCCTTCGCGAGTCCGCCTGAGCGCGGCAGGTCGGTCGCGTCGCGGGTGTCGTAGGTCGCCAGAAACGTGGTGAGCCACTCGGTGCCGCCCCCGAGACCCTTGACCGTCGGAAACAGCGCGCCGATGAATGGGTCGGAGTCGAAGGCGCCCGTCCCGATACGCACATAGCGCGGACGCTCGATTATCGCGAGCTGCAGGTTCTCATTGAAGTTGAACCCAAGCATGAACTGCGCATACAGCTGCTTGATCATGTAGTTGGTTTCGCTGCTCTCCGGGGTCTCGTTTCCAACCCCGAAAAAGCGTTCGGTCGGATCGTTCTCCCAGAAGAAGCGGCCTTCCCAGGACCACCAGTCTTCGCGCGTACGACCGGTGGCGTAGTAGAGGTCAACGCGGCGCGCCTTATCGATGTTGGCGGTCGCGGTGAGGTACCACTGCTTGTCGGGCGACGGGTAGGCAAGGTAGCGGAATCCGCCGCCGAAACCGAGCGTCGCGTTATAGTTGAGATCGGGCGCGAGAATACTCTCAATGCCGCCGTTTTGATCGTGCTGCAGGAAGGCGGCGATCAAGCCAACGGTTGTTCCGCCGTTCGGATCGGTCGCCACTTCGGGAATCGGGATGAACGGCCAGGTATTGGGGTCGAACAGCGAAAAGTTGCTCACGTCGAAAAGCAACTCCCAAGTTGCCGGTTTGAACAGGGAGAACTTTGTCCGCGACGCGGTCGCCGGATTGGTGGAACTTGCTGCGAGCGGCTTGGTCGATGGGACTGCGGCGCCCGACCGATTCGTGGCAGGCGAAGTGCTTCCTGACGTCGATGCTGGCGGCGTACCGATCGTGCTGGCAGGGGCCGTCTGATCGTTCGAAGCCTTTGTACTTGCTTCGACGATGGGGCCAGAGTCGGCATATGCTGCCGACACGCCGAAGCAGAGCATCAACAGGAGAAGTGCGATGTTTCGCTTCATCCGGCTGCCAGCCACAACCTCCACCGCAAAGGAGGCGGTCTCCCGACCTCCCCGACCCCTGCAAAACTGCCAGCACTCGCCAGCACAATCAAGCGGGACTCGGCACGCGACCTTGGGCCAGGTAACGCTGCGGCTCGCGCGCGGAGTCGTGCGTCGCGCTTTTCGGCAGCGCATCATTCGTGTAAGGATTCCGGCCAGCGAGCTAAAGTTTTAGTAACGCGCGCAAGCGCGGGCTTCGCAGACGGCTCCGTCAAGGCACGCGCGATGCTACGCACAGGACGCACGACACCCCGGAGGATCTATCGATGGCGAAAGCTGACGGCGGCGAACTAATCGCGAGAGTGATGCGCGAAAACAAGGTGAAGCACTGCTTCACCATCAATGGCGGCCATCTCTTCCCCATCCTGGCGCAGCTCAAGAGCCACGACATCCGCATGATCCACATGCGCCACGAACAGGCGACTGCCTATGCCGCGGATGCGTACGCGCGCATCACGGGCGAGCCAGGCGTCTGCATGGTGACGGCCGGATGCGGGCTTACCAACGCGGTCACCGGGCTGTGCGTCGCGGGGCTGACCGGCAGCGCGGTCGTATGCATCTCGGGGCAGCACCCAAACACCGAGGATCATCTCGGTTCGTTCCAGGAAGCGTACGGCTCGGAAGTGGTAAAAAGTTTCGCGAAATTCACCAAGCGAGTTACCGACTGGAGCACCATCCAGTTCGACCTGCGCTCCGCGTTCCGCGAGGCCATCTCGTGGCCGCAGGGAGTAGCGCTGTTCGAGATTCCGCAGAACATCCTCTATCACCACGAAGACGACGCGGGGCAGCGCAAGGGCGCCCGCCGTTTTTCGATCGACGACATCCGTTCACAGGGCGACCCGGCGCAGATCGATCGTGCGCTGGAACTGTTGCACAAATCGGAGCGGCCGATCATCGCGGGCGGCGACGGTCTGTTCTGGTCGCAGGCCGGGCAGGAGCTGCGCGAGTTCGTCGAGCTCACGTCGATTCCGATCTACGCGCGTCGCGCGGGCCAGGGCGCGGTTTCCGAGGAACATCCGCTCGCGGTCCGAGGCGCATTCAAGAAGCCGTTTACCGGACGCGCGGATGTCGTGCTGGCGATTGGATTCCGTTTCTGGAGCGGCGAGCACTTCGGACAGCCGCCGACCTGGACCGACAAGGCCAAATACATCCAGGTCGATCCGACGCCGACACGGATCGGATGGCAGGTCGATGCCGACATCAGCCTGGTCGGCGATCCGAAGCTGGTGCTTCGCCAGTTCATCAACCGTATCAAGGAGCTGAAGCTCGACTTCTCCAAGAACCGGACCTCACCGTGGGTCAAGGAAGTTCAGGAGACTCGCGCGCGGTTCGACGCGACCATCAGAGAGCAGAATCAGAAGGTGACCGCCAACCGTCCCATCCATCCGGCGCGGCTGTGCGACGATTTGATCAAGGTGCTCGACAAGAACGCAACGACAATCATCGACAGCTTCACGCTCTCGGGTTGGATGAGCCGCGCCTTCACCTGCCGCTTCATGGGACAGGTCGTTGACGCGGGACCGCTCGCGCCGGTCGGTCACGGGGTCGGGATGTCGATAGGCGCGCAGCTTGCGCGGCCGGGCCAGCAGGTCGTGGTCATCAGCGGCGACGGCGGTCTGGGCATCGGCGGTTTCGACATGGAGACGGCGGCGCGTTACAAGCTCCCGGTCATCACGGTGCTGTGGAACAACAGCTCGTGGGGTCCGAACTTCGACCAGATGCCGGCGCTTAAGGGACGCGTCGATCCGTTCAACATGCTCAAGGACATCCGCTACGACAAGATTTTCGCGGAGATGGGATGTCACGGCGAACAAGTCGAGACGCCGGAAGAAATCGTCCCGGCGCTGGAGCGTGCGTTCAAGTCGGGCAAGCCGGCGATGATCAATGTGATCGGCGATCCGACGGTCGGCAACGCGACGCTCGGCGGGAACTTGCTCGGTTCGACTGGATCCAACTGAGCAACGGAACGCGCGACGGCGATTGGCTGTATCAATGGGCGGGGACGCGGTCGCTGCGTTCCCGCCCTCCATTTCCCGGCGTGGTGAACTCATGAAATTCCGAACGCTCGCGCTCGCGTTGACGCTCGTGCTCGCGCCCGGATGCGAGAGCGGCCCGTCGTGTCCGCCGGGCGCGCAATTGATGGGGGCGGCGCCGCCGGACGGCGAACAGCAGTGGTGCCAAAAGATTGTGGACGGCAAGCCGGTCAAGCACGGCATCTACATCGTTTACGGCCCCGGCGACTTAAAGTTGATCGAAGGCCACTACCTCGACGGCAAGCAGGATGGCGCGTGGACCCTCTTTTACGAGAGCGGACTCAAGCAGACCGTCGACCACTACAAGAACGGGGTGCAGGAAGGCGAGCACATCGGCTGGTATCCCAACGGCAAGATCGCGACGACGGGGCGGTACAAGGACGGCAAGCGCGAGGGCACTTGGAAGCGCTGGGACTCCGACGGCTTCAAGAACTGGGAAGAGCTTTACAAGGACGACAAGAAGGTGTCGTGACGCCTCGCGATCGCAACGCGCCGCATCGGGGCACGAGCCGTGAACGCCGCGGCGTTCCTCAAGCTATTCGACAGCTAAGTGCCGAATCCGATGGAAGACGTGCGGGCGCTGGCGCAGCACCGATGACGCCCTGTCACGGTGACGATGCCCAGGGAAATGGTGCGGAGACGTCGAAGGTCATGCCGATTGTAAAGCGCCAGTCGGCGGCGTTCGAAATTCCGCGGCGAACACCAACATCGAGCGAGGTGGTGGACGCCGGCAGTTGCCAGATCGCGCCAAGCAAGGCTGATGCATTGGGCTGCTCATTCTCGAGGCTCTCGCCATTGATTTCAGCTACCAGCCTCAGCGCTGCTCCAAGTTCGAGCTCGCTAATCACGCCCCATAGAACGAACGGTGTCTCACTGGCGCGGTCGATGCCACCGCCGAGATTGAAGTGAAGGAGGAAAGGATCAACTTTATCGCTCACGATGGCGATAGCTTCGAATCCCGTGTTTCGCTCGTCTTCGACTGATGACGGCAGCAAGAGCCCCGCTTCCAACGCAATGCTAGGGCCCTCGCGCTGCTGAAGAATGCCCTCGCGCAGGATTCCTTTGAGAAATACACCGGGAGCGATGACCGCGAGCTCGGGGACTTCGTCGACCTGGAACTCGCCGATTATCTCCCAATCCGGGAGGGCACCGTAGTTGAGGATCAATTTGGGTGTGGCGATGCTGGTCTCGCCGCTGCTGCGGCCCAGATTGAAATAGCCGAGTTCGACCTCCAAGTCCTGCGGGCTCGCCACTTCTGCATCAGTGGAATCAAACGGCCGATACGCTGACGCTCGGGACGGCGCGAACACAGCCGCAACCGCGAGCAATAGCATCGTTGCGAAGGGCCAGCCTGCCTTAGTCAACCGAGCCCCGGAGCTAGCATGTTGACGCAACCGTCGTCAGGGGCCGGGCGGGCCGGAACTGACCACCGCGTCGTAGACAACCATCTTCGCCGCCGGCCGGCCGTGTTCCTGCTCCAGTGGCGCATAGACCCTGTGGGTGCGCTGGTCAACCGCGAGGCTGTGGACCTTCTTTTCGACAGCAAAGTCCTCGAGCTTTCGGAAGTGATCGGGATCGTCCTCGTGAATGACGGAGATGAAGCCGCTCGAGCACGCGACGTAAATTCGCCCGAGAGCCGGATCGAACTGGACAACGTCAGCACCACTGGGCAGAGCGATCTGCGCGACGGCCTTGTAAGTTTCGAGATTGACGACGGTGAGTAGATCGTTACCCTCGCAAGCGAGAAACGCGCGCCGATGTTCGGGATCGAGTGCCATACCGTGGTTTCTCTCACAGCCTTCGACGCGGTACTGCGCGATCAGGGTGTCGGTCACCGGATCTATGATTCCCAGCGCGTTGATGTCTTGAAGGTTGACGTAGATCTTTCGCGCCACAGGATCGTACTGCGGGACGCCGGTTTCACTGTCAAAGTGAAGCGTCTTGATGATCCGGTCATCGCGGACGTCTACGATTGTCAGCGCCTTGGCCCGCTCATTTGAAACGTAGGCCTTGCGAAAAGGCGCGGCGTAGGCGATGCCGTCGGGCTTCTCTTCGGTCGCAAGCTTCTTGGTCACTTTCAGTTGGCGCAGGCCGATTACGGCGATCTTGTTTTCCCACCAGTCCGACGTGTAGAGCTTCCCAAACTCAGGGACGTAGGCCAGACCCGAGATTCCGGGCAGATCAGGAATCACCTTGACGACGCCGTTCGTCTTGAGGTCGATTACGTACAGCAGCCCAGCCCCGAGATGCGTGGCGAACAGATAGTCGTCGTCCTCGTCAACCGCCAGATAGTCGAAGCGCCGTCCGGAAGGACCCGGCAGGTTGACAGTGGCAACGAGTCTCAGCGTCGGACCGGCCAGGCGGTGAGCCGTTTGCGCCGGGGGATCGGCAGAGGTTGCGAGCGCGGGCGAGGACAAGACTAACGTCGCAAGGAGTGCGAGCCGCACCGTGAACTTGAGGAGGTCCGTCACGGAGGAACCGCCCGCGACGCACCAGAGATGCGCGCACACGTAGCCGAGGAAGCGCGAGACGGCGGCAGGTGTGTACGTTGGGGAGGTTTGGCTGAGTCGTCCGAGTTGTCGGTTGCGTTCAAGCGGCATCTACTTGACCGCCACGCCGATCACCCTCAGGTCATCGAACTCCGTGACAGAGTCCGCCTTCGTCCACAGTCCGACCCAGCCCTCCTTGAACGTCCCTTCGTGGTAGTCGATCAGCAGCTCACCGTTGAGATAAGCCTGAATGTGATCGCCCGCCGCCACGACCCTCAGCGTGTGCCACTTGCCGAGCGCGGGCGCCGAGATCTCCGTGCTCGCGATCTGACTGCGCTTGCCGCCGACCACCGTGTAGAGGCGGAAATTGTCCTCCAAGGCATTCGCGCGGACGAGCATGTAGTTGCTGACATCGCGTGCGCGAAAGACGATTCCAGCGCTCGCGTCCTCCCGCCCGGAGATCGGACGGAAGCGACCGCTCACTTCAAGGTCGGAGAATCGCTGATCCTCGAGGAGTGCCACGCAAAATGCGTTGCTTGTGGAGGTCTGGGCGAGGACCCAGCCGGTGTCATCACCCTGGCGCCGCTTCCAAGTCCCTTCGGCGAAATGCCACTTCGGGTTCTCCCTCTCGAAGTCTTCTGTGATCACGAGGCTTCCATGTGATGGGGGACCGATCTTCGTACTGTCCGGAGCCGGTGGCCTCGAATCACAGCCGAAGAGCGTCAGGACACCCAGCACCATGCACAGTCGTCTCATGGAATCACCGAAGGTATTGTGTGGCCCTGCTCAAGAACAACAGGGCGAAGCATGCATTTGGCGGCGGCAGGTGTGTACGTTGGGGAGGATTGGCTGAGTGGTCCGTGTTGTCGGTTGCGTTCAAGCGGCAGCTCCGCCGACAAGTATGTCAGCGGCGCACCGAGGTGGGTTCACCGGCGATGCGAATGAGCCAGCGACGTCAGGCGTTGAGAATAGGGTAGCACCAGTGCGAGAGCGGCTAAAGCGCAGGCGGCCTGAGTGAGAGTGCGGTTGAGCGAGAGCACCGTCACCCGGCGAACGACGCTCAGGGCGGCGCGCCGGGATCGCGACGGCGAGGTCAGAGTAATCGAGGCCGATTTGCGAAAGCGCGCTCATCGCGCGGCGTTCATCCGCGTCTTCGACTCTTACGTCCGCGATCCGATGGAAGGTGGCAAACCGCTGGCGCCGTCGGTGCGACGCAGCTTGGCCGGGCGCCTGCGGGCGCATCCGACGACTCACGTCTTTCTAGCCTTCGACGGCGACTCCGCGGTCGGCATGTGCGTGTGCTTCGCCGGCTTCTCGACGTTCGCCGCCCGCCCCTTGATGAACATTCACGACATTGGGGTACTGCCCGGCCTGCGCGGTCACGGAATCGGCGGTCGCATGATCGCAGCCGTCGCGGCCAAGGCGTGCAAGCTCGGATGCTGCAAGCTGACGCTCGAGGTGCGCCGCGACAACCGGCGCGCGCGCGGGCTTTACCGCAAAGCCGGCTTCGCGCAAGTCACCGTGGAGCGCGGACGCGTCCCGGTAGAGTTTTGGGAACGACCGCTCTGATTGCGTCAGCGGCGAGGCGGGTTGGTGCTGACGATATTCACGTCGCCGTCGAGCCCCATGTCGCGAATCGATGCCTCGAAGCGCGGTTGCATGCGCGCATCATCCTCGCCCAATTCGCGCGTGAAGCACGCATATTCGAGCTGCATCCCGTTGGGATCCTTGAAGTAAATCGACTTCGCCCAGTCGTGATCGACGACTTCGGTAACCTGCACGCCCTTCGCGATTAACTCCTCGCGCTTGGCGCAGAGCGCTGCTTCGTTGCTCGCCTCGAAGGCGAAGTGGTAGAAGGCGCTCGGCACGCCGAGGCCGCGGTTGATGCCTGCGTCGTATTCTGCGGGGACACCCGGCACGCCACGCGCCTCCATGAACGCGAGCAGCTGGTCGCGGCCGGTGTCAAAGAAAATGTGGCGGATCTGGCCGCCTTCTTTGACTTTGATAATGTCGCAGCGCACGGGCTTGAAGCCGAGCACACCCTCGTAGAACTCGCGGGTCTTGTCGAGGTCGAGCGTGGAGAGTCCGATGTGCGAAAACCCCTTGTGCGACATGGTAGTTCCCTCCGATCGGCGGCGTCCTCAGCAAACTAGACCCGTGCGTTGCAAATCGCAAGGTCTGGGTGATGCGGCGGTTGATTGCGGCGTCTCAGTCAGGCACCCCGACTGATTGCAAATCGATTCCCTCCACCGCAATTGCCGGAACGTAGTACGCCTCGGGCGAACCCCAGACCGTCGCGGCATGCGACCGAGCGCCGACGGCGAGCGGCGAGTTGAAGACTTGGCTCAGATTCGCGTTGATGCGGAGCGCATTGGGCGCCAGTGGTTCGGCGCGGTTGCCGCTCCGAATGATGAATGAGTCGCCGCTGACCGTGCAGGTGAAGTCGCCAGCGCGCTGCCCGTTGATAGGGTAGGTGTACCACACTCGTCCGACGTAGATTCCGTCACCCACCGTTTTCAGCAGCGCTGCATCAGAGACGCCACCTCGCGAGCGCATCACGACGCTTGTGCCAGCCGTTCCGGGTGATGCATCGTAGCGCCGGGCGCCGCCCTCGCCCAGACGATAGCCACTCGACGGGGCGAAGCGCGCATTCGCCGGCGCGCCGGGGCCAAGCTTTTGCGCGCGGTGATCATCCGTTGCGAGGCGATTGCCGTCATAAAAGTTGGAGAGCAGGCCGACCAGCCTGCCCGCGCGAATCAGATCAGTTCGGCGCGCATCCAGACCCTCGCAGGTGATCGTCCGATGCACCGCGCCGCCAGGGTGATGCGGATCATCAGCGAGGCTCAACCGCTTATCCATCACACGCGCGCCAAACCGCCCCTGATACGCGGAGCTTGCGGCAAAGAAAGAACCCGTCGTGAGAGAACCCATGATCATGTAGTTGAGAATCTCGGCAACAGGTTGCGGACCGAGCACGATGCGATAGCGGCCCGACGGCGGCCGCACTCCGGCCGGCAGCGCGAATGCGCGCGATATCGCATCGCGGCCGAGCGAGCCGGCCGCATGACGCATCGTTGCGATTGTGGAGCCGAGCGCGGTCGCAGTGCCTTTCGCATCCAAGGATTCGATCAGCACGGTGACGGAGGACGTAAAGCGCGCGGCCTCGTCGGCGCGCACCTCAGGGAAATTCGAATTTGCGATCGCGATGCGGTCGCTAATCACGCTCACGTCGCCGCCGATTACCAGACCGGGCTGCCTCGCGCGAGCAACGCCGGCCTCCGCGAATCTCTCCAGTGCGGAACTCAGGATACGCCACGCGCATTCGGCGATGACGCGATCGTCAGCGCGTGCGAGTCCCCCCGCGGTGCGAGCCGCGACACGGCGCGACGCCCCGTCAGCGGGAAGGCCGGGAAAATGCGGATCGACGACCGCGGTCTGGTGTGCTCGCTTGAGTGCGCGACGAACTCCGTCGAGGCTGAATTCGCCGGCTTCAAAGGCAATGCCCGTCTTATGCGGGTTGTCTCGCATGACGATTCGTAACTGGAATCCGTCGGCGTCGTGCGACTTGAGCTCTTCGAGGCCGCGGCACGGTATGTCTGACGTGTAGTTGAGACGTGCGATGCGATTCTGTGCGCTGGCACAATAGACTTCGAATTGCGCGACGCCGCGGCCGGCGGCGACTACCGTCGCAGCGGCGCGGGCGAATGCGCGCAGTTCCGCGAGTTTCTTCACGCGCCGCCTCCCAGCCGCGCACGCGAGCGCAGGGTCGGCCCGCCGTTGGACATCCGCTTTACCTGCATCGGCTGGCCCTTGCCGCAGTTGGGGATTGCGACCAGCCGCAAATCGTTGCCGGCGCCGTCTACATTCATGAAGAAGCGCCGCGAGTCGGAGATGACGCTCCCCGAACGGAATAGGCGCCCGATTCGACCGTGGTCAATTTCGTAAACGCGGCGCGCGGAGATGCGGAAGTTCTCGCGCGATTCGGCGATCGACGGAATCTGATGGCCGCAGACGTAGTAGCCGCGATTGACTTCGGAGATGAGTTTTTCGGGCGAGGACTCGCCGGGGAGAAAGAAAGTATTTGACATGCGGATGAGCGGGACGTGCCACGCCTCGCTCGCGCGCATCGAGCCGTTGGGCTCGACTCCAAGCGCGGCGGCGGTCGCACGCGAGTTGATGAATCCGCGGAACACCCCGGCGTCGATATGCATCGCGCGGGCGCCGCGCGTCCCTTCGTGGTCGTACTGGTAGTGACCATAAGCGTTGAGCGCCGGATCCGAGCAGGCCGAAAGCAGCTGCGAGCCGACTTGCCTGCCGATTTCATTGTGGCCGGCAGTGCGAAGAAGCCAACTCCGTCCCGCGTATGCCGCCTCCATTTTGAGCGCGCGGTCGGCTTCGCACGGATGTCCGACAATTTCGTGCGACAGCAATGCATTGAAATACGGATCGGTCACCACCGTGACTTCACCATCCGGAGGCCGGAGCAGCGGCGCGGCCGCGAGTTCGCGCGCCTCGCTTGCGAGCGCGACAGCGAATGCTCCGAGGCCGGGATTGGGCATCAATTCGTCGCGCGACCCTTCTGATAAGCACTCCATGCCGCGCTGCTGGCCGATCGTGTCGAAGATTTCCTGGTGCCCTTCCCCACTTTCGGCGACCACGTAGCAATCGCCCTGCGAGAAGGCGAAAGCTTGGGAGATGAGCGAGCCTTCGGTGCTCATGAAGAGTTCATGGCGCAGTTCGGTCAACGCTGCGGCGGCATTGAAGGCAATCTCGCGACCCAGCGCCGACGCCCTGCGCGACGCGTCGAGCGCAAGCGCCCCGATTTCTGCGGCTGAAACTTCGCGTGGATCGCGGCGGTAGTGAGCCGCGACTTCGTCGCGGATTGCGGCCCGTGGCACGAATGCGCCGGCGGTCAGGCTTCGCGCGGCCGACGGTGCGAGCTTCAAAGCGTCTGCTTTGGCGCGCGCGTTCACTCGCGCGCGTTCGTACGCCGCAGCGAGTCCGCGTTTCAGCGCGCGCATCAGCTTATCGCGATCGAGCGCGAGCGCACCGACCTCGACACCGCACTGCCCATGCCCGAACACTCCGCCGCGGTCTTTTAGGTGTACGGAAGTTCCGAACGCCGCGCTCTGTGTGATGGTGTTCTCACGGGGCTCACCGTTGACGGCGGAGGCCGAAAGGTTGTGGACGACCTCGAAGCGCACGTCGGCATAGGCGATCGCGCGCCGTTTGCCCGCGAAGCTTGCGAGTGCGGACTCGCCGTCACGGGTGAGAAAGCCGATCGCCCTGAAGTAATCACTCGACACGTGGAATCAGCGGCGGGTGGCCGCAGCGTAAAGATAGCTGAGGGAGAATGCCACCACGAGAAGCGCGACGATGGTTGGGCCGGTCGGCGTGTCGAACCAGTACGAACACGCGACTCCCGCGATCGATGAAGTGACGCCAAGCACGGTTGCGAATGCGAACGCACCCTTGAGGCTTTGTGCGACCGAGAGCGCAGCGGCGCCAGGAGCGACCAGCAGGGCAAACGCCACCAACGCGCCGGTGGCGCGAATCGCGACCGCCACCGCAATTCCTGCGGCGACGTAGAAGAGCGTGTTCCAGAACGTCACGCGGATTCCAACCGCGCGCGCCGTATCGGGGTCGTACGCCGAAAACAGAAACTCCTTGTGCGCGAGGTAGAGCAGCGCAAGCACGCCGGCGGCCGTCGCCGCCAGACCGATGAGCAAAGGCTCCGGCACGGTCAAGATATTGCCGAAGAGCACGTTCAGGATGCCCGCCTCGCCACGCGGAGCCTTGACGATCAGCAATACCGCGGCGGCTGAACCTCCCGCGTAGAGAATTCCGATGAGCGCCTCGACCGGCAGGCGCTCCGACTCCGCCGCGCGCGCGAGGACCAGGAAGGTCGCGACCGTCAGCACCATCGCGACTGGAAATGGTTCGACATTGAAGAGCACCGCGAGCGCGACTCCGGCCGAGGAAACCTCGGCGACCGCAGCGCCGACGAAGACGATCCGCCTGAGCACGACGTAAATCGATAGCGGCGCCAATCCCACCGCGACCAACGCGGCCGCGATAAAGACATTACGGATGAACGGAATTGTGAACAGTTCCATTCAGGATTCCGTCTCCGCGTACGCACGCGCGAGGTTGGCGGGCGCGAGCATCTCCGCCTTCGCACCCGCGATTACGCTTCCGCTTCTGGTGATCAGCGCGACCCGTCGCGCAAAGTGTTCGATTGCACTCAACATATGAGTGACGAACACGATGGTTGTCCCGCGTTCGCGCTGAAGGCCGAGCAGAAGCTCCATGATCGCCCGCTCCGCCTCGAGGTCCATGCCGTTGGTCGGCTCGTCGAGCAGCAGTACGTCGGGCTCGCCGGCGAGCGCGCGCGCAATCAGCACGCGCTGCTGTTGCCCGCCGGACAACTCCCGGAATGGCCGGCTTGCGAGGTTCGCGCTGCGCACGCGGTCGAGGCATGCGAATGTCGCATCGAAGTCCTCTGCGCGCGGCCGGCGGAGCGGACCGAGCCGTCCATAGCGGCCCATTAGCGCAACCTCGAGCGCGGAGAGAGGAAAGTGCGGGTCCAATTGCTCGCGCTGCGGCACGTATCCGAATCGCGGCGCCCGGCCGTCGATCGATGCGATCTCAATGGTTCCGGCGCCCGGTCGCACGAGCCCGAGCAGCATCTTTAGCAGCGTCGTCTTGCCGCTGCCGTTGGGGCCCATCACGCCGAGGAAGTCGCCGCGCTCGACCTCAAGATCGACGGCGCGCAACACCACGCGCCGGCCGTAGCCGACCGCGACTCCGCGCAGCCTAATCAAATCAGTTGGCATGGCGGCCCAAAACGGCGGCGAACTGCTGCACCAGGTAGTCGATCATTGAAATGTAGTCCGCTTGTTCGGGCGTGGCGCCGACGTTGATGCTGAGCACAAGGCATGGGATTCCCGCCTGCTCGGCGACCAGTTTCCCAATCGAGACTTCGTAGAACGGCTCCGTAACGACGAGCCTGACTTTCTGCGCCTTGGCAAGTTCGATCACCTGCTGCACGCGCGCCAGCGATGGCACAAACCCGGGCTTGCTCTCGATATCCGTGGGTATGACGAGGTCGAATGCCTGCGCAAAGTACAACCACGAGTTGTGATACGGGATGAATTTCGCGCCGGCAGAGGGCGCGAGCTGTGCCTGCCACTTGGCCATCGCGTCGCTGAGCTTCTGCTCGAACGCCTTGAAGTTCGCCTCATAGTAGCTGCGCCCATCCGGATCGATCTGCGTAAAGGCGGTGAAAATGTTGCGCGCCATGATTAGTCCGTTCGACGGGTTCAGCTGATAATGAGGACTTCCGTAGGGATGGATGTCGCCGAAACTGTAATCGACCTGCCCAACTGGTACGCCGAGCACTGGAATCTGATACGAGACATCGGCGTACTGGAGCTTCGGATTCGCCACCTGCTGAATCATCTCGCCGCCCGCGTGCGCCTCCAGTCCAAGGCCCACCAGGAGGAACAGTTGGGCGCGATGCAGCTTGTAAAGATCGCTTGGCCTCGGTTCGTAGCGGTCCACGTCCCAATTTCCGGGAACCAGCGCCTGCACATCGACGCGCTCGCCGCCGACCGACTCCGCGATCGACGCGACGTCGGTCGTGAACGCGATGACGCGGAGCCGCTCCGCCCATGCCGTGCTGTGCGGCGCAGGTGCGATCAGCGCACACGCCGTAATGACTAGTGTCGTCAATAGTAACTTCATATTCAGTTAATTCAGATGCTTGAGGTTTCCGAATGAGAACGTTGCCTGCAGGAAGACCGCATTGAGCGGCCGCTCCGGACCGCTTGGCGTCGCGTACGTGTATTGCAGGCGCAATCGCGTTCCGTCGGAGACGAAGTAGGTGAGAATCGGCGAGATGCCGAGCGTGGAACCGTTCGCGACGTTTGGCCGATCGGCCCAATCAACCAGGAGCCCGATGTGGTACCTGAGCGCGAAGTTGTAATCGAACAGTGTGTAGATTCCGCGCTTGAGCCCGCGATCCCCGACTCCCTTGCGTTGGGTCAGGATGCCCTCGATGTTCCAGGTGAAAATGTTGCGCGGGTCGGGCGCGTACTGAACCTGCATGAACGCGTCCTCCAGAAACGCCGCACCCCCGCCGCCCGGCCCTTCCGCGAACGACAGGCCGGTGGTCAGCGAGCTGGAATCGAACAGATTACGGGAATAGATGAGACTCGCGATGTAGGCGAAGTCGAAGTTCTGCCCGTCGCGATGGTTCCAGCTGACGTCGTTCACGCCTGCCAGCATGTTCGCATCGAACCGCAAGTCCGCGTCCCACGGATTAGGAATGTAGGTAGATAGATCGATACCGGGTTCGATAAGCCCTTCGTCGCCGATGAAGTTCGCGAGCGCATTCGGGCGGTTCACCATCGGCAGCGCGAAGGTCTCCAACTGGTTGATGAGGCCAAAGCGCGGCCTGAACTGGCCCGCCTTCACTCCGAGGTTCAGCGGCAACGCTTGTAGCAACGGGTGCTTGTCGAAAAGGAGATAGGCCTGCTCAACGGAAAATCCCTCCTCGGGTGATCTGTCAATCTCGATTTGCGCAAAGGTGTAGGGGTCGATGGGAGATGCGAAGATCAGTTCGACGTCGCGTACCAGCAGTTTGTTCTGCGACGGATCGTAGCGCGGGTCGCCCTTGCGCAAATTGTTCTGCTGAAATACGAAGTCGCCCACCAGGCCCATGTCCGGCAAAAAGATTTTGGGCGGACCCTGCATTCGAGGGATCATCACGCCTTGTTGCTCGGGCTGTTTCATGAGGCGGTAACCGGAAGGAAGGGTGGTCGGGGCCGTGACTGGTCCCGGCAGCAAACGCAGGAGCGCCGTCGCGACGGTCATGCCGGCGCCCGGACGATCCTCGGCGCCGGATGCGGCCTCCGACGCAGAGGACGCCGCGGTCGCCCCGCTTGATAGTTTCGGTTGCGCCACAGTCTCCACAGCGGGTTTGTCCGGCGAATTTACCAGCCGGCTCTCAAGCGCATCGAGCCGTCGGGTCGCGTCGCCGAGTTGCGTGCGGAGTATCTGCAACTCCGCCTTCAGATCAGCATTCTCGGTCTTGAGCGTCGCATCGGTTTCCGCAGCGGTCGCAGGAGCTGCAAACAAGCCCGCCAGAAAAACGGCCAACATTACGCGTCGATATGCGCGCATCGCACTTCTCCTCTCGCGGCCTCAGCACGCCGGCGGCGCATTCGCTCCGTCGCGGCACACTCGACGCACGCAGCACCCGTGCGTCACACGTTCGGAATTTCAGGAGCGGAGAGGTCAGGCTGCGAAAGGAGGAGCGCGAGTCTGAACGGACGAGAGATAAAGGCGATCAATCGCGCAAGCCGCGATCACAAGGAGTGTCGCGGACTCGACGCATGGAACCGATTGTGAAGGCGCTACGACCGGTGCGGGCGTCGCGTGATGAGCAAGCTCGCAAACCGCGCAGACTCCGGCGTTGGTTGAGACCTGTGCCTGTGATGCGGCATCCGGGCGGAGACGGCCGGCATGGATATGCGCGGCGGTCGCGAACTGGCCGACGAGCACGAATGTGGCGGCGATGCCTGCGAGCCATCGTACGGCGAGGCGATCGCGAGCTCGGGTCGATGTTCGCAGTGAAAGCATGAATGCAGCGTTCCGCAGGAGCGCTAAATTATGCCCTCCTGCTTTAGCTCATCAAGCTGGCCCGCCGTCAGCCCTAACAGCTGCGAGTAAACCTCGCCGTTGTGCTGGCCCAACAGCGGCGCGGCCTTCACCTCGGCCGGAGAGTCTTCGAGCCTCACCGGACATCCAGGCATCGTGAACTTGCCGCGCACCGGGTGGTCGACGGTGACGATCATACCGCGTTCTTTGAGGTGTGGATTGTTCAGCAACTCGACAGTGTCGAACACGGCGCTGCAGGGAACGCCAGCCTCGCCGAGGATCTTCATCACCTCGTGCTTGGTGCGCTGGCCCGTCCACGCGGTGATTTCCTCGGTGAGCGCCTCGACGTTCTTGGCGCGCACGCGCGGCTCGCGGAATCGCTCATCGTCGGCAAGCTCCGGGCGTCCCATCGACTTGCACAGGCTCTGCCACATTACGGGCGTGGTGCAGAGCATGTACACGTAATCGTCGGCGCCGCCGGGTGCACATTTGAATATGTCGCCGGGGCCGCCGCCGAGGCGGTTGCCCGCGCGCTGGACCGGCTTTTCGGTGATGTAGGTCGCCATCATCGGAACGCGCACGAAATTGAGCACCGCCTCTTGCATCGCGACTTCGACCTTCTGTCCGCGGCCGGTGCGTTCACGCTGAATGTATGCGGCGAGCACGCCGCACGCCGCGTGGATGCCGGTGCCGGTGTCGCCGATGGTCGGACCGGGTTTGAGCGGCGGCGTGCCGGGAAATCCGGTGATCGACATCGCGCCGCCGGCGGCCTGCGCAATCATGTCGAAGCTCTTGTACTTGCTATACGGACCAAACGTACCGAAGCCCTTGATGGTGAGATAAATCAGGCGCGGGTTCAGCTCGCGCAGCTTCTCGTAACCGAGATCGAGCTTCTCGAGCGTGCCGAGAGAAAAGTTCTCCGCGAGGATGTCGACCTTCTTGATGAGGTCAAGAAACATTCGGCGGCCCTTGTCGGAGCGGAGATTCAGCGTGATGGCGCGCTTGTTCGCGTTGAGCAGCATGAAGTAGTGCGAGTCGACGCCGGGCTTTTCGGTGAGCAGCCACCTGCCCTGCTCGCCCTTGCCCGGCGGTTCGAGCTTGATCACGTCGGCGCCGAGCCACGCGAGCATCTCGGTGCACGAAGTACCCGCCTCGAATTGGGTGAGATCCAGAACTTTGACGCCCGCCAACGCCTTATCCATCGCTGCCTCCTCGCGGTTCCGACCGACGCGCGGCGCTGCGTGCCGCGCGTGTCATTCTATCTAGCTCCCGACGCGTGAGGTGGGCAAGCTGGCTCACGCGCAGGAATGAACTTCGCCGCGCTGCCTTAAGTAGTGCGGCGGGTTTTGATAGGTTCGAGAACGCAATCGCAGCCACCACCGATCCGCATCGCTCGAATGACTCAAGCGCAAGCGAAGCTCGCACGGATACGCGAAGAGCTGAACCAGTCGTTCCTTGAACGAGGCGATCTCATCGACGGGACGCTGGTCGCGCTGCTTTCCGCGAGCCATGTCCTGATCATCGGACCGCCGGGAACCGCGAAATCGATGCTCGCCGACGAGCTGTGCCGCCGTATCGACGGAGCGAACTACTTCCAATGGCTGCTCACCAAATTCAGCACGCCCGAAGAGATCTTCGGCGCGGTAAGTCTTAAAGGTCTCGAGGAGGACGACTACCGGCGCGTGACCACGCACAAGCTGCCCGAAGCGCACATCGCGTTTCTCGATGAGATCTTCAAAGCGAACTCGTCGATTCTTAACGCGCTGCTGACGCTCATCAACGAGCGCGTGTTCCACAACGGCCGCGAGCGCCGCACGGTGCCGCTGATTACGCTCTTCGGTGCGTCGAACGAACTTCCCGACGAGGAAGAACTTACCGCGCTCTACGACCGCTTCATGTTGCGCTTCATCGCCGATTACATCGTCGAAGAGCACCACTTTTTGCGCATGCTCGACGGACGACAGCCTGCTGCCCGCACCACGCTCAGCTTTGAGGAGTTGCACGAGCTGCAGTCGCTCATGCGCAAAGTCGCATTGCCGGACACCGTGCTTGATGCGATTGCGAAGCTTCGCCGCGAGCTTGCGGGGATGCAAATCATCGTCTCGGATCGGCGCTGGAAGAATTGCCTCGACGTGTTGCGAGCACACGCGCTTTTGATGGGACGCGCCGCGGTCGCGGACGACGATCTTTCGTTCCTGAACTGCGCGCTATGGAAGGATCCGGAGGAGCGTCCCAAGGTTGCAGATGCGATTCGGCGGCTCGTGAAAGGCTACGAAGATGAAGCGCAGGCGCTGTTGATCGAAAGCCAGGAACTGCGCGAGTACGCCGAACGCGGGTGGGAGAGCGACGAGCTGCGCAAGCGCGCGGTGATCGAGGCGCACGCGAAAATCGCGAACATTCTGGTAAAGTTCGACGACCTGCTGCGCGACGCATCGCAAAACGGCCGTGTTGTCGCGCGTGCGCAGGAGATGCGCGACAAAGTCCGCGAGATTCAGCAAACCATGCTCCGCCACCTGTAGCAGGCTGCGGAAAAAGGCTTCGCAGCCTGCTCCCTCTCTCTCTTATCTCCCCCTGGTCAGGGGGAGAAGATTGAGGAAGGAAGCCAGTTTTCATGCAGGGTGCTAGCGTGATTGCTGAGCGCGTCGTACCTTGGGTAACTATTCCCGCACCCTGCTAGGGAGCCGCGATGCCAGCCGAAGAAACCACCCCGGCGATAGTTCTGCGCGCGCGCGACTATTCGGAATCGGACCGCGTGGTCACCCTGCTCACGCGCGATTACGGGAAGCTCGGCGGCATGGCCAAGGGCGCCAAGGCGTCGCGCCGGCGCTTCGAGCACAAGCTCGATCCCTTTACGCACGTGATGCTGCACTTTCGCCGCCGCCCGCACGGGGAGCTGGTGTTCATCACGCGCGCGGAGGCCGCAGGCCTGGTGCGCTTCAACGTTGAATCAGACGTCCCCAAGTTTGCGCTCGGCTGCTACGTGCTGGAGCTGGCGGACGCGTTCACGCGCGAGCACGCCGACGCGGCAGGCGCGTATCGAATAGTGGCGGGCGCGCTCACAGCGCTCGCGAGCAACGGCGCCAATCGTGCGCTCCGCCAGTCCTACGAGCTGAGCCTGCTCGCGTGGGCGGGCTTCGGGCTGGAGCTCACGCGCTGCCGAGTCTGCGGCAGCCAACGCGGGAACAACGGCGATGCGGTCTATTTTGTGGTGAGCCGGGGAGGGGTCGTGTGCGGAAGATGCCGCGGCGGGGTGCCCGAGGGCGCGATCAAAATGTCGGCGCGGAGCGCGACTGCACTGGCCAGACTCGCGGCGACCGCGTTCGACGACGCGCTGGGGGCAGAACCGGGAGGTCCGGACGCGGCACTGGCGCTCTCGCGCTTCATATCATCGGTGCTCGACCGCCGGCTTCGTACGCTCGAATTCCTGGAGTCGGTAATTCCAGGCACGTCGAAATCGTAATCGCAGGTCAGTCGCGCCATCCGAACAAGTGCAGGTGTTCGGCCGGCAGCGAGACGCGAATGCTCTCGCCAACGTACAGTGAGCGTCCCGCGGCGACGCTGCGCGGGATCAAGATGTCGAGCGGGAAGGCGCACCTGAAGGTGACGCGCTGCGCGAGCCCCTCGTCGCGCACTTCCACGACCGCGCCGGAAAGGGTGTTCTCGACGCCCTCGCCGTCGCCGTTGCGGCGCACCAGGATCTCGTCGGAGCGAATTCCAATTCCAATCGACTCCGCATGATTGATCTTTCGCGGCGCGCGCACGCATAGCCGCTCGCCTTCGAGGTCAACGAAGACAGCATCGGCTTCCTGTCCCTCGATGCGTGCGCGAAAAAGATTCTTAAAGCCGACGAGCCGGGCGACCGCGACGGTGGCGGGTTCGGCGAAGACGCGTGCGGGCGGCTCCTGCTGGACGATTCGCCCTCCCGAAAGGACGGCGAGCGAGTCGGCGATGGTCGCCACGTGCCAATCGTGAGTGACGGCAAGCGTCGGAATTCGGAGCCGTCGCACCAATGAGGTGATCTCGTCGAGCACTTCTTCGCGCGTGATGGCGTCGAGCGCGCTGGTCGGCTCATCGAGCAGCAAGAGTTCCGGGTCGCGAGCGAGGGCGCGTGCGATCGCGACGCGCTGCTGCTGCCCTCCGGAGAGTTCGTGCGGATAGCGATCACCAATATTCGTGAGTCCGACCAGGCCGAGCAGATCATCGGCACGCGCACGGCGCGCGACGCGCGGGCCATGCAGTGGAAATGCAACGTTCTCCCACGCGCGAAGGTGCGGGAACAGCGCGTAGCCTTGCGGTAGATAGCCGACGCGCCGGAGGTCCGGAGGTACGCCGTCGTACGGAGTGCCTCGCGCTGGAATCAACCCGGCGATCGCGCGGAGCAGACTGGTCTTGCCGGTGCCGCTCAAGCCGAGCAGAACGGTGAATCCGGCGGCGTCCATCGAAATGGCGAGTTGCAGCGGCCGGGAAAGTTGGTACTCGATACGCACAGCGCTATGTCACGCGCACCCGGCGGCGCGAAAGCGTACCCAGCACCAGCGGAAGCGGCATCGCGAAAAGAAAGAACAGCCAGAGCAGCGGATAGACCGCCTCGATGCCGAGGTCTTGCAGATTCACCCACAGCTTCACGGGAATGCCCTGCGGGAAGTATGCGACGACGAGCACGATGCCGAATTCTCCGAGCGCACGCACCCACGCGACGCCGATCCCCGCGGCGAGGCCGAGCGCAGCCAGCGGCAGTGTGACCAACCTGAAAGTCGCGGCGCGGCTCTTGCCGAGCGTCCGCGCGATTTGCTCGAGCTCCGGGTTGACCGCCTCGAAGGCGACTCGCGCGGTCACGATGTAATACGGCGAGGCGCCGTAAACCTGCGCGAGCACGAATGCGGCCGCGGAATTCGTAAAGACGATGCCCAACGTCTCGAGCGCGCGCCCGAAATAGCTGTAGGGCCCATAGACCGTCGCGAGCAGGATACCCATCGCGAGCGGCGGCGTCAGGAGCGGAAGCAGGACGAGCATCTCGACGATTGCCTTGCCGCGAAACGATGAGTGCGCCAGCCAGTACGCGAGCGGGGTGCCAAGAGCGACGATGATTGCGAGGGAGACCGCGGTGTAGGTGAGCGACACGCTGATCGCGGCGACGTCGCCGGTCGCGAGCTTGAGCGACGGCCAGTCGGTGCCGAGCGCTAGTCCGACAAACGGCAACGCGAGGAACGCGAGCACCGCGGCCGCCGGCACGGCGAGAGAGACGCGGGTCATGGCAGGCGGCCCCCCGCCGGCGGGCTGTAACCGTTCTCGCGCAACATGCGCTGCCCGTCGCCGCCCGCAAGATAATCGACGAATTTCCGCGCGGTGTTGGGGTCGGCAATGTCGGTGAGCGCCGCCGCGTAGAAGACGAGCGGTTCGGGTTTCAGCGTCTGTTTGGTGCCGTTCGATGCGGGCAGCGAAAAGGCTGCGTGCGAGTATCCGCCGTTCTCGAACGCCGCAACTGACAGATTGATTACGCCGGGCAGCCGGAGGTACGGCACGCGGCGCGATTCGGCGTTTGAACGATACGATGAGGCCGCATCGAGCTGACCCGCCTCGAGTCGAGACAACAACACCGGCTCGGCGAAGATCTGCGACGGGTTTCGATACGCGCCCAGGATTCTTTCAGTGAGGTCCGGCTGCTGGTAGTAGTCCGCGGCGAGGATCGCAGTGAAGATGATGTTGCGGCCCTGTGGGTCGGTAGTGGGATCCGTGCGCCCAAATCGAAGTCCGGGCGATTGAAGAACGCGGTACCACTGAGTCTTGCCTTGCGCGGCGGCTCGGAAATCGGGAGCGAAACGGCTCTTGGGGTTGTACGCGATGACCATCTCGGTGGATGCGATCGGGATAGCTTCGCGCGCCAGACCCGCATCGAGGACGATCTTCATCGGCCCGCGTGTCACGCTCACGAAAACGTCGGCGCGCATCTGACGAGAACTGAGCAGACGTGCGAGCGCGTACGAGCCCTGTCCGACGCCGCGAAATTCGACACCGTATTGCCTGCCGAACGCGGGGCCGATTACCTGGTTCATCACGTGACCCATGGAACCGGCGTAGGCGACTGTCAGGGTCCGGTGCGCGGCGTGCAGCGATCGCGATTCGAAAATGCACGACATCGCCAAGATGAGAGACCAAGCGGCGATGCGACGGATCGAAGGCATGGTTATTCCGCGCCAATCCGGGCGATGACCTTGCCGGTGTGACTGGTGTCATAAGCGCAGAGTGCGGAAAGCTGCCGCGCGAAGTCGGCCGAGTTGAGCGCATCGAGCATCGCCTTGACGGGCGGTGAGTCGAGTTCACGCTCAAGGATCGCGATGTCGTAGCGTTCATCGCGAATTGGGACGAATCCAACCTCGAATGCCCGGGCGGCCACCCGAATCGTGACGCCGCAGTCCGCGTCGCCGGACGCAACCGCTGCCGCAACTTCCAGATGGCTTCGCGCCTCGCGCGAGTAACCGGCGATCCGGCGGGGCTCGATGCCTTCGCGTCGAAGTCCTTCGTCGAGAGCGGCGCGCGCACCGGCACCGCGTTCGCGATTGATGATCGTGATGCCGCGACGGGCGAGATCACTGAGGCCGCGGAGACCGCGCGGGTTGCCGGGCGCAGTGGCAAGGCCCAATTCCCAGCCGGCAAAGTTCACGAGCACGGCGCGACGCCCCGCGAGCGCGTTGCGTGCCGCCTCGAGGTTGTACGCGCCGGTCCGCGAATCACGGAGATGGAGTCCCGCTGCGTGGACCTCACCCTTGGCCAGCGAATGAAGCGCGGCCCGACTGGAACTCGCGATGCCGACCAGGCTGGCGGGTGCGCGCCGTCGCGCGAGCCAATCCGAAAGGATCGTTGCCGCAGGATCGCAGCCGGCCAACAGCAGTGCGGAATCGATCTCGGTCGGGGAGCGAAACGCCTCGACAGCACTCTCGCCCTTGGCCGCACTCACCACCAGTCCCGAGACGGACGCAAGACGGGTCGCCGCGGGTGACACAGGCACCGCGACGAGTTTGCCGCCGACGCGCGCGAGCGCGACCTGCGCGCCCGCACGGACGTGACCCTTGATGTCGGCGGACACACGTGCGGCGGGTTCGGCGCCGAAAAGCGTCTCGACGCTCTCGCCAAGCTCGCGGGAAAGTGCGAGCGCCACGGCAACGCTCGGCTGGTACACGCCGGACTCGATCGCGCCAAGCGCCTGGCGTGAGATGCCAGCGCGACGCGCGAGCTCGCCCTGATTGAGACTGTGGGCGAGGCGCGCGCGCCGCACCGCATCGCCCGCTCTCGCCATGATGGATGGCATTAGGCCACTACAATGGCACAACAAGGAAGAAGGTGAGAAACTCACGCCGGCGCGCGAGGCAGAGCGGCGACCGGTCAATCGTCAAGAATCTTTGGTGGCGAGTAACGACCTGCGGTGTGCTCGACGAGCACGATTCCGCAGTTCTTGGGCACGTGCGCGCCGACCCAGTTGCCGGTGATGTACACCCACAACGTCCTCATCACGGCTCCGTGGCTGACCATGACGACTTCATCGCCGGGGTACCGGCGCGCGACACGGTCTAATGCTGGTGCGGTGCGCTGCAGAACCTGCTGGGCACTCTCGCCGCCGGGCGGAGTCCACTCCCACGCACGCTCGGGTTGGTAGTTCGGGTCGAGGCTGACGGATTCGTATGGCTTGCCTGCGAGGTCTCCGAAGCTCTGTTCGCGAAAATCGTGCTCGACTTCGACAGGCAGTCCGAATACGTCGGCGATGATAGTCGCGGTTTGGTGCGCGCGAATGAACGGACTCGCGATGACAGTCATCGGGCGATACAGCTCGCGTATCCTGAGCGCGGCCGCATGCGCCTGCTGGCGTCCCAAGTCTGTGATCGGCACCGCGGACGAAGTCGTGAAGCGCCGGTCGCGGTTGCCCTCGCTCTCCGCGTGGCGGACCAGGATCAGTTTTCCCATCTCGATCTGGCCGGCTACCTCGCGCGCGGATGATTCGCTTTCAAGTCGAGGAGCCTGACGAACCGCCGCCCTGCGGTCCCGGCCGCGCCATCGGACGGAAGGCGTCGAACATATCAATCGGCACGGGGAATATTATTGTCGAGTTATTCTCGCTCGCTATCTCGAGCAGGGTCTGAAGGTAGCGCAACTGCAAGGTAATCGGGCTGCCCCCCATGATGACTGCGGCGTCGGAGAGACGCTGCGCCGCCTGGAACTCGCCCTCGGCGGAGATAACTTTGGCGCGACGCTCGCGTTCGGCCTCGGCCTGCCGCGCGATCGCGCGCTGCATGTCTTGTGGAAGGTCGATATTCTTGATCTCGACGAGGGTTACTTTGACTCCCCACGGCTCCGTCTGCGAATCGACGATTTCCTGGATGCGCGCGTTGAGCTTCTCGCGCTGGGCGAGCAGGTCATCGAGTTCAGACTGGCCGCCGACCGAGCGCAGCGTGGTTTGCGCGAGCTGCGAGGTCGCAAACAGATAGTTCTCGACCTCGGTTACCGCGCGCGACGGATCGATGACACGGAAGTAGAGCACGGCGCTGATTTTCACAGTTACGTTGTCGCGGGTGATGACGTCCTGCGGCGGAATGTCGAGTGTGATGGTGCGGAGATCGATTCGAACGAAGCGCTCGACCGCCGGGATGACGAAAATGATGCCGGGGCCGCGATGCGGTGTGAGACGTCCGAGCCGGAACACGACCGCGCGTTCATACTCATTGACGACTTTGAGGCCGCTTAGCAGGAAGAGCACGATAATGACGACGAGAATTCCGAATCCGCTGCCCATAAGCGCCTCCTGTGGTCGACGTGCCGCCCTACCCTACCCGTTCAACCGTTAGTTCCAAACCGCTGACTGCGGTGATGCGCGCGGCTTGGCCGGCGGCAATTGGTGCCGCGCCGGCTGCCCGCCAGAGTTCACCGTGCACGAACAATTTGCCCGGCGCGCCGGGCGCGATCGCCTCGCGAACTGCGCCCACCTCGCCGATGAGAGCTTCGAGTCCGGTTTGGGCAGTGCGCAGGCGATCGCGCGCGACCAGGTAGCCGATGCCGAGAATTATCGATGTCATCCCAGCGGCTGCGCCGAACACGATGCTCCGGTTGATGACGATATTCGTCTCGGAGCTGTCGATTAGAAACAGCGAGCCGACCACGAACGCGATGACCCCACCGAGACCAAGGATGCCGTAGCTGGTCACGAACACTTCAGCGACCAGCAGTCCGATGCCCAGCATGATGAGCAGCAGGCCAGTAAGATTGATCGGCAGCACTTGAAAGGACGCGAGCGCAAGTAGCAGGCAGATAGCGCCGGCGACGCCCGGGAAAAAGACTCCAGGGTGCGAAAATTCGAAATAGAGCCCGAGCATGCCAGCCATGAGAAGAAGATAGACGAGATTGGGATCGGCAAGAGTGTTGAGCACGCGCTGGCCGATGGTCATCGCAGTGCGGCGCACCGCGGCGCCGTCGAGCTCCAGCGTGATCTCTTTGCCGTCGATTTCGACTTTGCGGCCGGATGCCTGGCGCAGCAGGTCGTCGAGGTTCGATGCGACAATATCGACGACGTGCTTCTCGAGCGCCTCGCGCTCGCCAATCGAAACGCTCTTGCGGACCGCCTGCTCGACCCATTCCTTGTTGCGGCCCCGGCGCTGCGCGATGGTCATCGCGAACGACGCCGCGTAGTTTTCGACCTTCTCGCCCATCGCTCCTGAGATGTCCTGTCCGGTGCCCTCGACGGGATGCGCCGCTCCGATGGTGGTGCCGGGCGTCATCGCAGCAATGTTCGCGGCAACGGTAATGAAGGTACCGGCCGAAGTTGCACTCGCACCCGACGGCGCGACGTACACAATCACTGGCACGCGCGAGTTGAGCAGGTCCTTAACGATCCGCTGCGCGGAGGTGAGAAGGCCGCCTGGTGTGTCGAGTTCGATCACCAACGCGCGCGCGCCGCCCGCTTCGGCGCTCGCCAGCGCCGCCTCGATGTAATCCGCGACGGCCGGGTTTATCGAACCATCGATGGTGATGAGTTCGACCCACTTTGCACCGGGCGCAAATTCGGCGGAGGTCGAGCGGGCACGTGCGGTCTCGGCGGCGAGCGCAACCAGAGCCACGGAGCAGAGCGCAACGATCGCGCGGACGCGGCTATTCATCATTGCCCTGTGCGGCGCGGAATCGGCCGGCCCAGTGCGCGCAGCACTTCCTGCACGTCCTGCCAGACGAGCCGTTTGTCGCCGGGCGTGCGCAAAAGGTAGGCGGGATGAAACGTCGGCATCATGCGGGTGCCGCGGACTTCGTGCCAGACGCCGCGGAGCTTGCTGATGGGCGTCTTGACCTTGAGCAGCGACTGTACGGCGAACGATCCGAGTCCCACGATGACGCGCGGCTTGATGAGATCGATCTGGCGCATCAAGAACGGTTCGCAGGACGCGACCTCGTCGGGCTCGGGATTTCGATTGCCGGGCGGGCGGCACTTGATGACGTTTGCGATGTAAACGTCGCTGCGCGCCATGCCCATGCCGCGCTCGATGATGTCGGTGAGCAGTTGTCCCGCGCGGCCGACGAACGGTTCGCCGCGCGCGTCTTCGTCGGCACCGGGCGCCTCGCCCACGAACATCAGCTCTGCTGCGGGATTGCCGACACCGTACACGAGGTTGGTGCGTCCGCCGGCCAGTTTGCAGCGCGTGCATTCGCCGATGAAACTGCGAAGTGATCCGAGGTCCGAGGTTTGCTCGAGGCCGGCATAGCGGGAGAACAGCTCCCCCGCGACGGGCGCGACCGCGGCCGCACGCTGCGGTGCGCGCGGCAGGCCGTCCATGCCTTCCTCGCGCAACTGTTCGACGTAATCGCGAATCGTCGCGATCAGCCGTGCGCGATCTGGCGGATGCATCTGGTCGCCCATAAGATCGGCTAGCATGCTGTTGAAGAAGGCATCTTCAACGGCATGCTCCCTCTCTCGCGTCTCCCCCGCAGGGGGAGAAGATTAGGAAGGCAGCCAGTTTTCACGCAGGGTGTTGATCGCACAGTCGATGGAATCTTCGAACTCATGGCCTTTCTCAACTCCCTGCTAGGGAGGGTCACGCGGCCGCGCGCCACCCCCGCGCCTACCGGACCATGATACCAGCAGTCGCCGCCATCGTGTGTATCGCCGTGCTGCTGCTCACGCCGCAGTCTGCGTTCGCGTGGGGGCCGGTCACCCACATCGCACTCGGCGTGCAGGTGCTTGCGAACGTTATTACACCGGACCATCCGCTGCGCGCAGCGTTGCTCGGATTCCCCGAGGTTTTTCTCTACGGGAGTCTTGCGCCGGACATCGTACAGGGTCGGCGGCTGCAGAGCCGGTTGCGCCGCCACTCGCACAACTGGGCGACCGCGGCCGGCTTGCTCAAGGCGGCGCCGGGCGATGAGGAGCGAGCATTCGCATACGGGTACCTGGCACATCTCGCGGCTGACGTGGTCGCGCACAATTTTTTCTTGCCGGCGCGTTTCGTTGGTCGATTCGACTCCGGAGTCGCGAGCCACATTCTCAGTGAGGCGCGATTTGACAGTTTCCACGAGAAGGGTTTCCGCGACCTGCTTGCAAACCTGATGAATGCGGACTTCAGCGAACTGGATTCGATCTTGAAGAAGGCAATCGACTCGCCGTTCATCGCATTCGCGGCGCATCGAGGAATTTTCGGCGGTGCGTTGAAGCGGATCCGCCAGTTCGATTCGGTGGTGAGATCGCTCGGTGGGCCAAGCGAGTCGGAGCGGCGCGATGTCGAGCTGTTCACGACGGCATCGACCAGCGCGATTGCGGGAACTCTAAGCGAGCCGGAGCATGGAGCAGCATCGCGATTCGATCCGATGGGTGAGGAGGCGGTGCGCAGCGCGCTCAAGACTCGGCGCGATCTGGCACGGCTGCGGCGGATGAGTCCCAAGGCGCGTCAAACCGCGCGCCGACTTGCGGACACGATGATTCGGGATTTGGAAGCGCATCTGCGGCGCAGCCCGTTCGGCAACGTGGCGCCGTCGTAGAAAAATCGATGAGGTACCCTCACCCCAACCGTGTCCCAGCGGGAGGGGAAAACGACACTCAGCGGGAGGCGCGGGAGCGGCCGTTGCGTGCGCGGTCGGCGCGGAGAACGACGACGCGGTCAAGGATCAGGTCGGCGACTTCGTCTTTGCTCATCTTCGGATGGCTCTTGGAGCGACCGTCCGGCCCGATGAGCGTCACGATGTTGGTATCGGCGCCGAAGCCGGCGCCCTCCTGCGTGA
>CAYSCX010000009.1:0-88942 GCA_964429575.1 uncultured Binatia bacterium (SeqCode)
TCAGAAATAACGACCGCCACCACACGCCGCTTGCACCGGCGCGGCGTGCGGCCCGAATCACCGACTCGATCGCCGGGGCATCGTCAGTTAGCCCGGGGATCATCGGCATCATTAGCACGTTGCATCGGATTCCCGCCGCCGCGAGTTCCGCAATCGCACGCAGCCGCAGCGTCGGCCGCGGCGCGCGAGGTTCGAGCACGCGCTGCAACCGCCGCTTGACGGTGATTAGCGAAATGTTCACCGAAAAATTCGAGCGCCGATTGATAGTGCGCAGCAGGTCGAGGTCGCGCAGCACCAGCGGCGACTTGGTGGTGATTGAAAGGTTGAGCCCCGACAATCCCGCGAACACCTCCAGCATCGACCGCGTGAGGCCGTACTTGCGCTCGGCGGGCTGGTAGGGGTCCGTCGCGGTGCCGATTGCTATCGCGTCGTTGCCAATCGGCGTGCGCGCGAGAGTGTGCGAAAGTACCTGCGCCGCCATTCGCTTGACGAAGATGCGCCGCTCGAAATCGATCGGATCGTGCAGCTCCAGGAACTCATGCGTGTAGCGCGCATAGCAATACACGCATCCGAACTCGCAACCGCGGTACGGATTGATCGTCCATCGAAACGGCATCCGCGGATTCGAGCACCGATTCAGAATCCGCTTGACCGGCATATCGACAAACTCGACGCCGCGCGTGACGTGGACGCCGTCTGCGCGCGCTTCGTTGAACGGTAGAATTGCGAGGGCGTTGGTGGTCACGGCGAAGTTACTTTCGTTTTTTCTTCGCTTTATGTCAACACCTACGAAAATGGCTTACCGCCAACCGATACTGGGCTGTTAGAGTCGAAAAAGTCGCGGGAGGCGATCCTGCCGGAGGGTGCAATGAGCGAAACGCGGGGATGGTTGCGAAGCCGGTACGGCGAATGGGCGCTGGTGACCGGCGCGTCGGCGGGAATCGGCGAGGAGTTCGCGCGACAACTTGCTGCGGGTGGCATGTCCGTCGCGCTCACGGCGCGGCGCGAGGATCGCCTGCACAAGGTCGCCGAGGAAATTCGCGGGCGCTACAAGGTCGAGACTCGCGTCATCGCCGCCGACCTCGCCGCACCCGACGGCGCCGGTAAGGTCGCGACCGCGGTGGATGGTCTCGAACTTGGCATGCTCGTCAACAATGCCGGCTTTGGATACGCGGGCCGATTCGACAAGCTCGCGACCGACCGGCTGCGCCAGATGGTCGTCGTCAACTGTCTCGCGCCGGTGGTACTCACGAGCAAATTGCTGCCCGCGATGGTCAAGCGCGGACGCGGCGCGGTGATCGTCGTTGGTTCGGTCGCCGGCCGCCAACCACTCCCCCTGCACGCGGTGTACAGCGCGACCAAGGCGTTCGACCTGCTATTGGGCGAGGCGCTATGGGCAGAGCTTCGCGGCACCGGCGTCGATGCGCTCGTTATCGAGCCCGGTCCCACTGCGACCGAGTTTCAGGCGGTCGCGGGTGAAGTCGTGCCGCCAAATCACGGTGAGCCCGCCTCGAACGTCGTGCGGCTCGCGCTGGAATCGCTCGGCCACAAGCCGTCGGTCATCTCGGGCTGGTTCAACTGGGCGCGCGCCAACGCAATCCGGCTGGTGCCGCGCACGGTGGTCTTGACGATAGCTAAGAGCGTGACCGAAAAGCAGACGCCGGTGGAGCTGCGCTGATCGTTTTGCCCGCTAGGCGATCGCGACCACGTCGTTGGTGGGCGGCAGTTTCTCAGCGATCACCGTGACACTCGCTCCGCGTGCGCCCGCGCGAATCACGCTGCCGTCGGTCATCGCACCGAAGAAACCACCCGGGCACGACGGGTCCGCGCGAAGCCGCATCACCATCCCGCGCGACGGACCATCCATCATCTCGAGTGGCGCGAAGCTTGCGCCGCGATCACGGCTGCGGAACATGATCGCGTCGGCGCCGGTCGAACCCGCTCGCCAGGTCGGCGGCGGTCCCGCGGCTGCGGCGGTGAAGATCGACGTACCCGCGCTTGCATCGACGAGTAGTGGCACCGTGTAGCTGCGGTTCAGCCCCTCGTGCACGCGGCTCCACGACGCCCCGCCGTTCTCTGACAAGTAGAAGCCTGCGCCGGTGGTGGCGTACAGACGAGTGGACTCAGCCGGATCGACGGCGACGGTATGCACGTCATGATAGATCCCGTCGTTGAGCACTTCGAATGTTTCGCCGCGATCGCGCGTGCGGAATACGCCGCCCTCCTCGACACCCACGTACATCGTGGTCGCGTCACGAGGATCGAACGAAATCGATCGTACGTGGGGTATGTGAGGCGGTGGCGGAAAGCTCCAGCGGTCGCGCCCGGGAATCTTGAGAAACGCGGTGCACTCGGTGAACGTGCCTCCGCCATCCGTGCTGCGGAAGAGCCGCGCGTGCGAGGCGCCGGCGAAGACCACGTTCTTGACCGCGGGCGACGCCGCAAGCGCCCATATTTCTTCGTCGCGCGCCACGGCCGGAGTTATGTCCGTCCAGGTTCGTCCGCCGTCGGCCGTTCGCGCAAGCATGTCGCGGCCGCGCACGTGGCCGATTGATCCCGCGTACACCAGTCCCGGGTCGGCGGCATCCTGCGCCATGCACCACACCGACGACGGATCGGCCAGCACCATCAGAGGCGTCGCTCCACGATCAGGATCCAGGATGATGATTCCCTTCGCAGTCCCCACCAGCAGCCGCATCGACTGAACCCTCGCGCGTGCGCGATCCGAATACGCAAGGGTTAGCGCGCGAACCAGCGCAGAGGCAACTGTCGCGCCGCCAACCTGTGGAAAGACGTTGCTACCCGAGCCGCGGGCCGGCCCGCAGTACCCCGGCCGCGACCAGTTCAGCGGGCGCGGCCTTCTTGGGGTCGGGATCGATGCGCACGCGCTTTACCGTCAACGTCGCGCCCCGAAGCGCGATTTGCATTCCGTCCGCATCGATGGCGACAACCGTTCCCGCCGGCGCATCCGGCGCGGCGGCGTCGCAACGCGGATCGTAGAGCCGCACGCGCTTGCCGTCCAACGACGCGTACGCGCCGGGCTGTGGGTCGCAGCCACGCACCAGGTTGTAAACCTCGCGCGCGGGCTTCGCGAAATCGATCTTGGCGTGCTCGTCACGGCACGGCGGCTCGTAGGTCGCCTGCGATTCGTCCTGCGCGATCCGCGGTGCTTTGCCGGATTTGATGAGTTCGATCGATTCGATCAGTGTTTCGATGCCGAGCGGGAAGAGCTTGTTGAAGTAGAGCGAGCCGGTGGTGTCATCCGCGCCGACAGGCACGCGACGCTGCACCAGGATCGGCCCGGTATCGATTCCCTTGTCCGGCCAGAACCAGGTAATCGCCGTCTCCGCGTCGCCTTGAATCACCGTCCAGTTGATTGCACTCGCACCGCGATGGCGCGGGAGCATCGACGGATGAAAGCAGATCGATTGCAAGCGGGGCGCGAACAGTGCGCGCTCGGGGACGATCAATGAAACATTCGCGAGCACCGCAAGGTCGGCGTTGAGAGACTTGAACTGCTCAAATGCCTCGTCGCTCTTGAACGTCTTTAGCTGGCTGACTGCAAGTCCGAGCTTAGTGGCCTTCTCCTTGAGCGCGTCCGCGCGTCCCGACGGCGGGTCGGGCGGCGCGAATACGTGAACGATTTCCTCACCGTGCTGGACAAGCACGTCGAGCGCCTTCTCCGCGAACGCGGCCTGCCCAATCAGCGCGATCCGCACGATAGATCCTCCAGCTCCGGCGCCGATCGGCAACGCTACCAAAACGAGTTTGCGCTTGCACGTTGCTACACGCCTGTAAACGCATCTCTGTTGACAGCCCCGAAAGCGCGACGCTTAAGTGGTCGAAGCGATGATCACGCGCCGACGCTTCCTGTTCGCCCTCGCGCTGCTGTTCACGTTCGTGGTCGCCGCGCCGCGCGCGCGCGCTGCCGCCGCCGAAAGTTCCAAGGGACGCATCTTCGTGCTGATCGTCGCCGACGGTCTGCGCGCGGACTTTGTCACCCAGCGCGAAACTCCCAATCTTTATGCGCTCTCCCGCCAGGGCGTTCGATTCGAGCGGCATCATGCGGTGTTTCCGACGCTTACGATGGTCAACGCGGGCGCGCTCTCGACCGGCGCGACGCCCGCTGAAAACGGAATCATTGCGAATTCGATGTTCTTCGGACCCGCACTCAAGGTTTCGGGTGCGCATCCTGATGCACCCGCCATCCGTTCGCTTGTGGATCTGCCCGCGAAACTCGAGCGCTCATCGACTTTGGCACTCCTAAACGGTCGTGACGCCTTCGCCGGCCGCCTGCTTGGGCTCGAAACGATCGCTCAGGAGGTGCTGCGTTCAGGCGGCTATATCGCGACGATCGGCAAGCGCGGCCCAACTTTTCTCTTCGACAACCGGGTGGCTACCGTCACCAACGGGATCGACCTGCTGAAGCAGCCGCACAAGAACTACCTGATGCTCTCCGATGATTTCGCCGCGCCGCCGGAGGTGGCTCAGGAGCTGCTGAAGCCGTTCGCCAGCGCCGATGATTCCCACGGCGATTCCCTCAAGCGCGATGACTACTGCGCACGGGTCGTTATCGATCGCGCAATTCCGGCCGCCAAGGCCGCCTCTGACGACGGGCGTACCGCATTCATACTGCTGTGGCTGCGCAATCCCGATGCGACCCAGCACCGCAGCGGTCTCGGCACCGCCGATGCGCTCAATGCGCTCGCCGAGACCGATGGAAATGTCGCCAAGGTGCGCGCAGCGATCGCCGCTGTCGGCATCGACCAGCGCACTGACCTCATCGTCGCCACCGATCACGGCTTCGCGTCGATTTATCTGACCGTCGATCTCGCCGGAATGCTCGCCGCCGCCGGCATCAAGCAATCGCGCGACAGCACCGACGTACTCGTCGTCAGCAACGGCGGTGCGGATCTCGTGTACCTCGCAGGCGACAAATTTCCGACTGTGGAGGCGAAGCGCGAAATACTTCAGAAAATAGTCAACTTCGCGCTCGCGCAGGAATGGTGCGGCCCAATTTTCACTCGCGAATTCGCTCCGGTCGTCATCGGGCGGCGCACGACTCCAAAGCCGTATCTCGGATGGGTCGATGGGACCTTCGCGCAAGGCTCGATCGGACTGCTAAACCCCGCGCGCGCACCAGACCTCGTGATTTCATTTCGTGAGATATCCACTCGCACCAACAAGGGACTCACCGGCCCTGGCAATCCTGCATTCGCTTTGGGAGCCAACGGCCAAGTTTCAGTCAAGAACAGCTCGCAAGAGCTGGTAAAACCGGTCAAGGGCGTGACCTACGCCGACACCGGTGACGGCGGGGGCGGATTCACGACCGGAATGGGGATGCACGGCGCCGCGGGCAAGATGCAAATCGGCGGATTCCTCGCAGCCGCGGGACCTTCGTTCAAAAGCGGCTATGTGAATCGCGCGCCGACCTCGAGCTTCGACGTCGCGCCGACGATTCGGGAAATACTGGGCATCGCGCCCTCTACAGGGCCCGGCGGTGCATTCGCGAACGGCCGCGCCATGCGTGAGACGCTGAAGCGCGGCAGTCGCGGCGCGGGCAGGGTGCGCACGCAGACCTGGACCGCGACCGCGGTGTTGCAGGGAATGCGCGTCGATTCGAAGCTCCGGATTTCGCGCATCGGAGACCTCATCTACCTTGACGACTCGGACGTCAATCGCGTCCCCCACGGCAGCGCGCCCTGATCGAGCGTGGCGATTTCAGCGAGCGCCGGTATCGCGCGGCCGTCGGACCGCGCACGTCGCGCGGCCGCCACGTCTCGCCCGCGCGCCCGCTATGTGGTTGGGTATGATTCGAGGATGCACCACTGCGGGCCTTCGCGCCCCGGGGACTGCGCCTAACCGAAGGGAGACTGCACAGCATGCTGAGAAAGCTCTTTCGCTGGGTGTTTCGCACCGCGCTGATATTCGCCGCACTGATCGCGATCGCGCTGGTGTCGGACTATTTCACAAGCCGAATCGCGTCGAACTCGGTCCTGGTCGTCACGCTGCGCGGCCCGGTCGTCGAGCGCGGCGGACCCGGCGTGTTTGGTCTGTTCAGCGGACGACAAACACCGCTCAACGTGGTGCGGCGAGCGCTTGAGCTCGCTGGCGCCGATACGCGCATCGTTGGCCTCGCGGTCAAGGTCATCGACCCGCAGATGGAACTCGCGCAGGCGCAGGAGCTGGTCGCGTCGATCAAGAAGTTCCGCGAGAGCGGAAAATGGGCGGCCGCATATCTTGAAAGCGCGGGCGAATTTGGACCGGGTCACTTGCCGTACCTCGTCGCCAGCGCGACCGGCGATATTGCGTTGATGCCTCACGGTGATCTCAACCTGGTGGGCGTGGGCATCCGCGAAATATTCGCGCGCGGTACCCTCGATTGGCTCGGCATCCGTCCCAATTTCAGTGCGATCGGCGAGTACAAGACCGCGGCCAACACTTTCACGCACAAGGAATTCACCCCCGCGCAAAGGCAGGCCGACGAATCGCTGATCGGAAGCATCTTCGACCAGATCGTCACCGCCACCGCCGCCGATCGCAAGCTCGATCGCGAGACGGTAGTCGCGCTGATCAATCAGGCGCCGCTCAATGCTAACGACGGGCTCAAGGCCAAGCTGGTCGATCGGCTCGAATACGAGGACGAATTCAACGCGCGCATCAAAGAGCACGGCGGACTGACCCACGCCATGGTGGAGTACTCGAGCTACGTTCGGCCGCGATTGGCGCCGTCGCTGGCCTTCGCGGACCACATCGCGGTCGTCTATGCCACCGGCTCCATCGAGCGCGGCGAAGGCGGCTTCGACCCGCTATTTTCGTCGGAGTCCGGCGCGATGGGTTCCGATACGATGGTGCGTGCGTTGCGCCGCGCGCGCGAGGACGATTCCGTGCGAGCGGTGGTACTCCGCGTCAACTCGCCCGGCGGCTCCGCGCTCGCATCGGAGTTGATCCGCCGGCAGGTTGAGCTGACCGCCAGGAAGAAGCCGGTGGTCGTCAGTATGTCGGGCTACGGCGCGTCGGGCGGCTACTGGATCTCAACGCCGGCGCAACTGATCATCGCCCAGCCCGGAACGATCACGGGATCGATCGGAGTGGTCGGCGGAAAATTCAACATCGGACCCGCGGCGGACAAGATCTTTCTCAACACCGGGGCGGTCACGCGTGGCGCCAACGTGGAGATGTTCAGCGAGTTTAGCGACTTCACTCCCGAACAGGCCAGGCTCTTTCACGATCGATTCCTGGGCGACACCTACTCGTACTTTCTGAAGATAGTCGCGGCAGGTCGAAAGCTGCCCGTCGCGCAAGTCGACAAGATTGCCCAGGGCCGGGTGTGGACCGGAGAGCAGGCGCTTGAACACAAACTAATCGATCGGACCGGTGGATTTGCGGAGGCGCTGGCCGAGGCGCGCCGGCTCGCGAAGATCAGTCGCGATCAGGAGATAACGCTCCTGGAGCTGCCCGAACAGCCCAGCGTGCTTCAGGCGCTTCTGGGTGGACGCTACGCCGCTGCCGCGGGGCCACGGCTCGCCGATGCGCCGGTTCTGCGCGCGTTGGGGCCGCTATGGTCGATGGTCCGCTCGACCCTGGGCAACGACGGCATGTTCGGCGCGGCGTACTGCACCGTGGTGCCGATTCTGTAGCGGATAGAACTTTCGCGGAGCGGATCACTCGTGCGTGAGACGATCTTCGGCGTGCTGCTGGTCGCGGCGACCGCGCTGTGGTTCTACTACCTCGCGCGCAGGCGCTACCGCTGTCCGTTGTGCGGCCGCAACGTGAAATGGGGCGCCGTCAATTGCCCGCATTGCGGCGGCGACATGGAAGGACGTCACCGGATGGGCGGGATGTCGGAGCCTCGCTTTCGCGTCGGCCGTCCGATAGAAACGCCCGGCTCGCGCCGCGCGCGTGAACGCAAGCGCCGCACCTAGACCAGTTCTTGAGCCTCAGTCTTGGCAGGGTGTTGAGAAAAGCTTTGGAGTCCACAGCGGCATCGACCTCGTCCTCAACACCCTGCGTAAAAGCTGTCTGCCTTCCTAATCTTCTCCCCCTCTGGGGGAGATGCGAGAGAGGGAGCAGGCTGTTGAAAATGCGTTTTTCAACAGCCTGCTAGTTCGCGATCGCGCGCTTTGCAGCCGCGACGAAAGTCTTCCGCTCGCGCGCCGCGCTCACCCGATAGCGCACGAACTTTCCATCCAACTTTAAGTCGCCGAACATTCCTGCGGGGTCTTCGTGGAAATGCAGACACGCATCCGAGCCGCGATAGAACGTCCCGCGCTTCTTTTCCTTGAGACCGGGTAGCTTGCGGATCTCCGCAAGCAACGGTTCGATCAGATCAAGGTCCTCGTCTCGCGCGTGCCTCATTTGCGTATAGTCAATTTAATGAATGAGTGGCGGAGGAGGATACAGCGCGTCGCACAACAACGGTGGCGTCAGCTTCGCTTGCGGGCCAACGATGATCCGATGGACCATTGGGCGAGTGCAAAGCACTGACTCGTTCAAGACGATGTACCGCCGAGCATCTCGCTGGGGTCCATCTCGGTAGATCTTCTTTCGCCACGCGATACCCGATAGTACGCGCGGCTCATTGAGATTCACGGGGCAAGCAATGATGCGCATCTCGCGTTCGTCGGCGAAGCACGGTCGCTTGTGGCGAGCACAGAAGCTGAGCAGTTGCTGGATAAAGTAGGGCTCGACGTCGGTGTTGTCCAAGTCGGGTGAAAGCAGCCGCTCGTCGTGCGTTGCAATATATGCCTGTCGCAGCCCGCGCACCGACAACTCGCGCACGAGGTGTTTGAATTCCGAACTCTCTCGGTCAATTCCGTACTTGACCTCCACGAGGTCGATCAGTGCATGGGTATGGTTGGTGCGCTCGTCCTCAATCAGGCCCTTGATCCAATCGGTCGTGAATTGAATGCAGTAACCCTCGTTGCCCGTAAAGCGTTCCCAATGCGTCGCGATTCCGTGCTCGTCCTCTTCTTCGGTTTTGCCTCGAGCGAAAGATGTAACATAAAGCGACCCGTACCCATCGCCGTTTGCGACTTGGTCTTTGAAAGCGCTGATGTGAGCGGCGAGTTCTGAACGCATGTCATCATCGCCCTTATTCGGATCCCGGAGGTCGCTGGGGATCTTAGTCAACGCCAGCAACGCAGCTTCTCCGACGAGAGCCGAGAGGGCGTACGTCAGCTCCGTCTCGTCCTTGTTCCTCAACGCTAGAAAATCCGTTGCCCACAAACTCTGCGAACGGACGATGCCAATCAGTCCGTGCTCGGACGTGTAGTGCGAGAGCGGTCGCATCACTCAGTTGGCGTTCACAGCTCGATCACGTATCCGTCCGGATCGGCGCAATACAGATAGGGATGGCCCGGCGCGTGCTCGCCGCGGCGCAACACTTTCCCGCCCGCGCGCGTTATCGCGCCGGAAGCCGCATCGAGATCTTTCTTGCTCGCGATTCCGAAGCCGAAGTGCGAAACTCCGCCGCCTGCGACTGGCGCGCCGTCCCCTGCTTGGCAGAGCGTGATCGTGTCGTTTGCGCCCGGGGTTCGCAAGAAAACCATGTTATCGCCCTCCCAGAACATGACGTCCATTCCGAACACGTCCTGGTAGAACTTGAGTGACCGTTTCACGTCGCTCACGTTGATATTGATGTGGTTGAGTCCGCGCGTCTTGATCATCGCACTTCCTCGACGTGAATTTCCTATGACGCCGCTTTGGGCGCACTCTCCGTGATTGTGGGCCGCAGCAAAACGCCTTCGTCGTAGAGCGCGCTGATCTCCGACGCCGGCATTCCGAGCACTTCGCGAAGCACCGCGTCATTGTCCTCGCCGACGCGCGACGCCTTCACATCCGTCCTGTCGGGCCACGCCGAAAATTTGACAGGCATGCCGGGGATGTCGAACTCGCCGATCGCGTCGTGCTTCACGCGTCTGACGGTCTTGCGCTCGCGCAGATGTGGCTGCGCCATGGACTCCTCAAGCTTGTACACTGGCGCGCACGGCACGCGCTCGGCGTCGAGCGCGCGAATCGCCCCCTCCCGGTCCGGAAACGACTGAAGCCACTGTTCGATAATCTGCTTGAGCGCCTGGTTGTTCTTGAGCCGGTCGCGGTTGGTCGCAAAGCGCGGCTCCCGCGCAAGCTCGGGCCGGTCCATCGCCTTCCACAGCCGCCCGATTTCGTGCTGCTGCACGATGATAAACACCCAGCCGTCCCGCGCCTGAAAAATCCCGCACGGGCTGCCGGTCGGATGAAGCTGGCCGCCGCGGCGCATCGACCATCTCCCTGGCCTGAGCGACACCACCGGCACCGCGAGTTCGTGCATGTGGAAGTACGTGTCGAGCAGCGATGCGTCGAGGTACTGGCCCTCTCCGCTGCGTTCGCGATGCAACAGCGCGAAACCCACCGCCATCGCCGCCGCCACACCCGTCGAGACGTCGCCGATCGCCATCGGCGGTATCACCGGCGGTCCCTCCGGCTGCCCTATCTGCTCGAGAACGCCCGACAGCGACGCCCCCAGGTAGTCGTAGCCGGGCTTGTAACTCAGCGGCCCGGTCTGTCCCGCGACCGATACCGAGCACATCACGAGCCTTGGATTTATCTTCTTCAGCGCTTCGTATCCGAACCCCATGTCCGCGATCACGCCCGGCGCGAAATTCTCGACCAGCACATCGATCTTCGGAATCATCGCGAGCACCAATTCACGCGCGCGAGGCTTGCGCAGATCGATCGCGAAACTCCGCTTGCAGTGGTTGTGTTGGAAGTAGTACGTGCTCATGCCGTCGCGCACCAGTCCGAGCTGACGCACGTGATCGCCTTCGAGGCTCCGCTCGATCTTGATTACCTCGGCGCCCAGTTCGCCCAGGATGCGTGTGCAGGTCGGCCCCGCGACGAAGTGTGTGAAGTCGAGCACCCGGTATCCTTCGAGCATTCGCGGCCGCTTTTCCATCGGTTGCCTCCGTTCACCCTCCGCCAAGTCCGGCGTCAGCGCTCCAATCCTAGCAGGGTGCGGAAAAAGCTATCCAAGGTACGATGCGTTCAGCAACCACGCTGGCACCCTGCATGAAAACTGGCTTCCTTCCTCAATCTTCTCCCCCTGACCAGGGGGAGATAAGAGAGAGGGAGCAGGCTGCGAAGCCTTTTTCCGCAGCCTGCTAGAACCTCGCAGGCGCGCCTGTCCAAGCGCCGTGTGTAAGGACTGCCCGCCCCTACATCGCACTGTCCAACCATAGTCATTCTGAGCGCGTCTTTTGCGCGAAGAATCGAAACCGCGAACCGCCGTGCCACGACCCGCTGGACACTCTTCAGTACGCCACGAATCGATTAGATACGCGACAGCCCCCCGGCGTCAGCCCCGCCCCTTTGCGAGACACTCCGAGCACAGCCCGTACAGCTCCATCTTGTGCCGAGTCAGCCGCACCTTCAGATCGCGCGCGATCAGCTTCTGAAGCCGCTCAATGTTCTCGTTCTCGAACTCGATGATCTTGCCGCACTGCTCGCAGATGAAATGGTCGTGATGCCGCTCGCTGACCGCCTCGTAGCGCGCCTGGCCTTCGTCGAAATGGCGCTCCTGCACCAGCTCGCACTCCTTCAGCAGCCGCAGCGTGCGATAGATGGTCGCGTAGCCGACGTGCGGATTGCGCTTCTTGACCTCGGCGTAAAGCTCTTCGGCGCTGATGTGATGGCCGATCTCGAAGAACGCGCGCGCGATGTCGTCGCGCTGGCTGGTGGACTTGAGGCCGCTATCCTTGAGCCGCGAGTGAAACGTCTCCATGTAGCGGTCCGCGTCGATTCCGAGACGTCGCTCAACCGTGGTGCGGCGTGCCGCGGCGCTTTCCGGTGGCCGGGCCATCGCCGCGCCTACTCCTGGCCCGTCGGGGCTCCGAGCGCGCGCCGCGCGGCCGGCGAGAGATAGAGAGATTCCAGATCGAATCCGCGCAGCGCCTCCGCCAGCACTTCCAGCTGCTCGGTGGCGGGTTGCTCGCGATCGATGATCACTAGCTTACGTTCATGAAGCTGGCATTGGCCGCCGCGCGCGCGATAGCCGACCTCGCGCAGGATTCGTTCGCGGCGAACTTCCAGGCCCACGCGGGTCGCCGCTTCCGCAAGCTCATCAACCACCCGCTCGAGCCGCGTCTGGTTATGCTCGCTCATGGGCGTACACCCCTTGTGGCTTGGCGCCACACCGTGGTATCGCGGAGGTTGTCACCGGGTCGCGCCGATGATTAAGAAGATCCTGGTCGGCATCGACACCTCCGAGCATTCCCGCAACGCTCAGGCCTACGCCTTTTACATTGCGCGCCGCTTCAACGCGAGCCTGATTGGCCTGCATGTCGTCGATATCGTCTCGATCGAGGGTTCGTTTTTTCATGATATCTCAGGCTCGCTCGGACTTGAACCCTACTTGGATTTTTCGTCCAAGATGCGAGAGGTGCTCACCGCGCGCGGCAAGGCGGTGCTCGAGGAGTTCGCCGACTCGGCCCGCCGCGAAGGTCTCCCGGTCGAGACTGCGCTCGACATGGGAATCGTCGCCAACCAGCTTTGCGAGCGCGCCAAATCCGCCGACCTGGTCGCGATCGGTCATCGCGGCGTCAATGAGAAGTTCTCGACCGGCCTGCTCGGCTCGACTGCGGAAAGCGTCGCGCGCAAGTGTCCGCGTCCGTTGTTCATCTCACCGATGAAATTCCGCGAGATTCACCGCCCGGTGCTCGCCTACGACGGCAGCGAACGTTCGGCGCGCGCGATGCGCCAGGCAGCTGAGTTCGCGTCGGTCCTCGAAACGCCGCTCACCGTGATAACCGTCGCGCGCGACCCGAAGCTTGGCGAGCGAACGCTCGACGAGGCGCGCACCTACCTCGATTCCTACTCGCCCAAGGCCGAATACCGGCTGATCGCCGGCCACGCCCACGAAGAGATCATCAAGTTCCTGAAGGATCATAACGCCGACCTGCTGTTCATCGGCGCCTACGGCCACAGCCGCATCATCGAGATGGTGCTCGGCTCGACCACCGAGTACGTGCTGCGCAACTCACCCTGTCCCGTGTTCCTGATGCGCTGAGCTTCTCTCCCTCTGTCATTCCGAGCGCAGCGAAGAATCCTGGCGTCCCCGAATCAGTTCATTCCTCAATTAGTTCAGCCTTAACTTCTTCTCCACAACGCGCACATAATCCCGTGGGCGATACTCGCCACGAAGCTGCGATGAAGCCGCCATGCAACCCGCCGAAAAATATTTTTTGCGAAACGAAATTGACCCCTCGCGCACCCAAGTACCTAATATTACAGGAATTTCAAGCACTTAAGGCGAAAGTTGCACTTACACGGTAGCCCACTTTCGGCCCCTTTTCGCAGCACTTTCAGGCGCGAAAGGCCACTTGGACCTCAAATCACCGCCCGCGAGGCGGAAATTGCGCGCTCACGCGTGCGGTTCCGCCGCGCGCTGCGCGATGTAGCGCGACAGCACCAGGCGCATCGATTCTTTCGGTTGAATCCCTGTCAGCGTGAAGTCGCCCAGAATGAACGTCGGGTAGCCGAACGCCGAAAACGAGTCCGCCTCGCGCTTGTGCGCATCGAGCACCGCGGACATCCGCTGCGCCTCCAAGTCCGCGCGAAAGCGCTCCGCATCCATTCCGGCGCCGGCAGCGATCGAGGTAAGCACCACGGTGTCCGCGATGTCGCGATCCTGCTCGAACACCGCCCGAAACACGGCGTCGTGGTACCCGCGAAATGCGTTCGCCTCGCGCGCCAGCTCAGAACCTTGCAGCGCCAGATCCGAATCGGTCCAGGTTTCCGGCGGCGCCACCGCAACGCCCGTCTCCGCGGCGACCAGCAATATCTTCTGGCGTTCTCGCGGTCCGACAACTCGCCCGGCGCGCGCGGTCACGTCGCGACGTGAGATCGGCACGCCCTTCCAGAGCGCCTCGAACCCAAGCTCTCGTTCCAACTCGCCGACAATCCGCCACGCGATGTAGCAGAGCGTCGATGCGTAGTCGAAGTAGATGGGCACCCGGATTCGATTCATCGCCCGCCCTAACCCGTGTCGCGCGCCTTTTCACATCGTCGCGTTTTTCATGGCAGGCCGCAAATCAGTTCGCGCCTTGCCACGCTCTGGCGCGCAGCCCAAGCTTGGGCACATGGCATCGAACCGCCGCCCGATTCTCAAACTCGGCGTCGTAGATCTCGGCGTCGAGCACGCATCACTGCCCAATGGCGTCGAAATCGACCTCGCGATCGTCCGCCATCCGGGCGCCAGCGCCATCGTCGCGCTCGACCACGACGGCGCGATCGCGATACTCCGGCAATACCGCCATGCAATCGGTGGCTACCTCTTCGAGATTCCTGCTGGATGCCGCAATGCGAACGAGAGCTATCGCGACTGCGCCGCGCGCGAACTTGCGGAGGAGGCGGGCGTCAGCGCCGCGCGCTGGGACTCGCTTGGAGCGATTGTTGCGATTCCGAGCTTCTGCGATGAGCGCATCGAACTTTATCTTGCGCGCGATCTATCGCCGGTTGGACAGTCGCACGACCTCGATGAGGTCATCCACGTCGAGCGCGTCGCATTCGACACCGCGATCGATATGATTCGGCGCGGCGAAATCGTCGATGCAAAATCCGTCGCCGCGCTCTACCGCGCCCGCGACTTCCTAACAGACGACCCCGGACGGTGACGTCGGGAGTCGTTTCGAGAGCGCGACAACCACACGCGCCCGGCCCGTTCCAATTGGTCACATCCTGAGCGCAGCGAAGGGATCGAAGCGAACGAAACGGCTCCACGCCCAAGCCGCGGCCCTACCCGCAATCCACCAGCAACTTCCCAAACTGCCCGCGATCCGCTGCAAGCAACTCGAATGCGTGCTGAATCTCGTCGAGGTTGAACCGGCGCGAGATCAGTGGCCGCACGTCGAGCTTGCGGCTCGCGACCAGGTTCACGGCGCTGCGAAAATCCACGTCGTTCGCCCCATAGCTCGCGATGATGTCGAGTTCGTTGCCGAGCACCCGGTTCGCCTGCAACTCGAGCCGCCGTCCTTCGTGTACCGCGACCAACACCAGCCGCCCCTGCTTGCGCACGAGCCGCTGCGCCGCCTCGAACGCCTGCGCGACTCCCGCGCACTCAAATACCGCATCCGCCCCGCGCGCATCGGTCATTTCATTGATCGGCCCCTCGACCTCCTCAGCGGGGTCCAGTGCCACGTCAGCGCCCATTTGAATCGCGAGTTGGCGCCGTCCTTCGGCAGGTTCGACCACCGCAATCCGATCCGCGCCCGCGCGCCGCGCCAACGCAGTGATGAGCAATCCAATCGGTCCTGCGCCGATCACGACGACGCGTTCGCCGAGCGCAAGCCGCGACCGCCTTATCGCGTGGCATCCCACCGACGACGGTTCGATCAGCGCCGCTTCGTCGTGCGGCGTCTGCGGCGGAACTAAGAACATCTGACGCGCCGGCGCCGCGACGTACTCCGCAAACGATCCGTTGCGTTCCGTTACCGCCATCGCGCGCATGTCGCACAATGTGAAGTCGCCGTGCTGGCAGTACTCACAACGCCCACAGCTCGGATAGATGACGCCGATGGCCTTGTCGCCCGCTTCGAATCCGCGCACTTCCGCGCCGACCTCCACTACTTCGCCGCAAAACTCGTGTCCGAGCACCGACGGCATCGGCGCGAGCAGCGGGCCCGCTACGAATTCATGCAAATCGCTGCCGCAGATTCCACTCAGCTTGATCCGGAGCTTGATATCGCCGGCGGCAAGCCGCGGCTCTGGATACGCGCGGTCGATCTCAAATCGTCCGCGCTCGCGAAGTATTGCAGCGCGCATAGAAGGCTGGTCCCGTCCCGCAAGAGACGGGCGCAATGATAGGGGATGGTCCGGATACGCTCAACCGGACCGTCGGGCGCGGCGCCGGGCGCGCCGCGTCAGTCAATAACTACTTCGTCCGGGAACAGAAAAGTGGTCGCGCCGTCCTCGAACTTCACCAAGTACATGCGCCGGCTCAAATTATCCACCTCGCGCAATATGCGCGGCTGCTCGCCAAAGCGACTGCGCCCTTCGTGGTCGCGCACCGGCTTAAGCAATCGGCACCGCCTCCCCGCCACCCCATCGATGTTCGTGCTATCCATCATCCTTGTCGACCTTCGACGGGCGGCACGCGCCCGTCCCACCCCGCAACCAGTCACCATTCTAGCAAGCTTCGCGCCTGTAATTTAGACGCTCTGGACGATTTGTTATTTCATCCACACCGCCTCGTTCGCAGCAGCTTTTCCACGAAGGTGGCAGTCGTGAGGCAGCAGTTGCTACAAACAACGGCTCCCAAGGGTGACCGATTTGCGCTTGCATTGGCCCCGGTTTCCGCTATGGCAAGGAGACGCGACGGTGACCGCTTGTACAACGCAAAACACTGTGCGAATTGCGACGCGGCGTCTGCCGAATCAGAATAGCCCTATGCCTACGCTTTACCCGCTCGTGATGGGCCGGCGCGCGATGATCGCCTCCGAGCACTATCTCTCCGCCTCCGCGGGCGCCCGCATGTTTGCCCGCGACGGTAATGCCATCGACGCCGCAATAGCCGCCGCATTCGTCGAAGGCGTCGTCAATCCGCACATGCACACGATCGGCGGCGAAGCGCCGATGCTTATCTACGCCGCGAAGATCGGCCGCGTCGTTGCGCTCAACGGCAACATGGCGGCGCCCGCCCGCGCCACGATCGACCATTACAGGTCGCTCGGCCTGAAACTGATGCCCTACGAAGGACTGCTCGCAGCGGGAGTGTCGGCGGCGTTCGATTCGTTTGCGACTGCGCTCGCACAGTTCGGCACGATGACGCTCGCGGATGTCCTCGAACCCGCGCTTGCGCTCGCTGAGGATGGCTTCCCTGCGCACGCCGGCCTCACCGGCTTACCAGCCGAATCCGGCGATGGCGCCGCCGCGGGTGCCGGCGCATCGATTCGCAACAACGTAGAGAAGTTCCGCACGCGATGGCCATCAAGCGCGCGCGTCTATTTGCCCGAGGGCGAACCGCCGGCGCCCGGCGCGCTGATTCGCAACCCCGCTCTCGCGAATTTCTTCCGGCGATTGCTCGACGCGGAGACCGGCGCCAAATCGCGCGGCCGCGAGGCCGCCATCGACGCCGCGCGCGACCGCTTCTATCGCGGCGACATCGCCGCCGACATCGTCGCTTGGTCCGATGCGAACGGCGGTTTGCTCGGCACCGATGACCTCGCTTCGTTCGCGACGCGCATCGAAGAACCGGTTCAGGCCGACTACCGTGGCGTTACCGTGTTCAAGTGTGGACCATGGTCACAGGGTCCAGTGTTTCTTCAGCAGCTTCGCCTGCTCGAGGGCTTCGATCTTCGCGCGATGGGCCACAATTCAGCCGACTACATCCACACCGTCGTCGAGGCCGCCAAGCTCGCGTTTGCCGACCGCGAGGCGTACTACGCCGACCCCGAATTCGTTCGCGTGCCGCTCGACGGCCTGCTCTCGCGTCGCTACTCGGACATCCGGCGCTCGCTCATCGACGCGCAGCGGGCATCGCTCGAGCAACGCGCCGGCGACCCGGTCGCAATGGCCGCCCGGCGCAACGACGGGGCGGAATCGCGCGCCTGGGGAGGTGGCACCGTTCATGTCTGCGGCGCTGATCGCGCGGGCAACATGGTCGCCATCACGCCGAGCGGCGGATGGATCCCAAGTTCGCCCGTGATCGAATCGCTCGGCTTCCCGCTCGGGTCACGCATGCAGACGTTCTTCCTAGACCAGTCGCATCCCAATGCACTCGCGCCGCGCAAACGCCCGCGCACGACGCTAACGCCGTCGCTGGCGATGCGCGGCGGCGAGCCGTATCTGGCGTTCGGAACACCCGGTGGCGATCAACAGGACCAGTGGTCGCTTCAATTCTTCCTGAATGTGGTCGATTTCGAGATGAACCTGCAGGAGGCTATCGAAGCGCCGAAATTCTCGACCGCGCATTTCCCATCAACCTTCTACCCGCACAACGCGCGCCCGGGAGTGTTGCGCATCGAGGCGCGAATCGAGGAGCGTGTGCGTGCCGAACTCACCTCGCGAGGCCACGAGATTGAAGTTCGCCCTCCGTGGTCCGAGGGTCACCTGCTGGCGGTCGAACTGGATCGCGCGCGAGGCGTACTCCGCGGCGGAGCTGACCCGCGCGGGCAGTTGACGCCGGTCATGGCGGCGCAGGCAATCGGGTGGTGAAGAAGAGCTTGGTGAAGTCATCCGCGGCGATCGTCGCGCTGATGTTCCTCGTTGTTCCTGTCATGAACCGAGCGGCCGACACCATCGACACCTCGAAGCTGGTCGACCTGACCTACACGTTCGATGCGAGCACGATCTACTGGCCCACAGAGCCCACTTTTCACCACGAGATGGAGCGTTACGGCATGACCGTGCAGCACTACTTCTATTCGTCGGCGAAGTACGCTGCGCCCGAGCACGGCGGCACGCACCTCGACGCGCCCATCCACTTCAACGCGAAAGGCATAACGGCCGACCAGATTCCGCTTGCGAATTTCATCGGGCCCGCTGCCGTGATCGATTTCTCCGTGCGCGCTGCAAAGGATCGCGACGCAACGCTCAGTGTCGGTGACATCAAGGCGTACGAAGCCGCGAACGGCAAAATCCCCGACCAAGCGATCGTCCTCGCGCGCTCGGGTTGGGGCCGCTACTGGCCCAATCGCAAGCTGTATATGGGAAATGACAAACCCGGCGACGTCGCCAACTTTCACTTCCCCGGATTCTCTCCGGCGGCCGCGAAGTTCCTGCTCAAGAATCGACGCCTCGTCGCGATCGCTATCGACACCGCGAGCATCGATGCGGGAGCGGCCAAGAATTTTCCAGTGCACTTGATTTGGCTCGGCGCGAACAAGCCCGCATTTGAAAACATCGCGAACGCTGAAAAGCTTCCGCCCAAGGGCGCGGTGCTCTTCTGCATTCCGATGAAGATCGGCAAGGGCACTGGCGGGCCCGCCAGAGTTTTCGCTTTGCTGCCGTGATCCGGAGTGAAAGTTACACTCAAGATCGTGAATTCTGGCGAATTAGGGCCTATAATGGCCGAAGCGTTTAGAGCCGAGAAAATTGCAGGTGCGCAACTTCTGTTGCACGAATTGGGTCATTTCGATGCGTAGATGGTGCGACGTGGATGGCCGCTTCGCGTAGCGGCGCACGCGCTCCGCTTGACTCTGTTGGGGCTCACGAGGCACGAATTCTGCTCAGGCTGGGGGTAGGGAAAGTGCGGTGCGAAGCCAAGTTCGATTCTCTCGGGCATTTTGGCTATTGCGGTGCTGTTTATCACGAGCAGATTTTCTGGACCGATGCTCTCAACCCGCGAGAAGGGTACCTTGCTCGGCGTGGGCATCGGCGCAGCGACAGATGCTATTATCGGCGCGGCGGTCGGAGCATTGGGCCGCGCGCTGGTCGGCGATCACATGCAGAACCAGGAGGTTGCGCACAGCCAGACGCAAAGCCAGATTGAACAACAGCAGAGTGAGATCCAGCGTCAGCCGAAGGAAATCGAGAAGCTCAAGTTGCAATCGGAGGCTCAGTAACCCGACGGAGAAGCATGATGGGTAAAAATACCGTTGGTATCGTGGCGCTCGTTGTTGCCGCGCTCATCTTCGCGGCCGGATGTTCCGGCCAGGCCCTCTCGACCCGTGAGAAGGGTACCCTCGGCGGCGCGGGCATCGGCGCCGTGACAGGTGCGATTATCGGGGCGGCGGTCGGTGCGCCAGGCGCAGGCGCGGCAATCGGTGGCGCGTTGGGCGGTGTCACCGGTTACGCGGTTAGCAACTCGATGCAGAACACGGAGAACGAGCAGGCGCAGACGCAAGTTCAAATTCAGCAGCAACAGTCCGAGATCGAACGGCAGCGTCAGGAGCTTGAACGCTTGAAGCAGCAACAAGAATTGCAGTAACGAGGTCCTCAAGGAGGCTACAAATGCGCGCCAGAATTGGAATCCTAGCAGTCGCAGTCATCAGTCTGTTCCTGCTCGCAGGTTGTTCCGGACAGCCCCTCTCGACGCGTGAGAAGGGCACGCTCGGCGGCGCGGCGCTTGGCGCCGGCGCGGGCGCGATCGTTGGATCCGCGGTCGGATCACCCGGTGCGGGCGCCGCGATCGGCGGTGCGCTTGGTGGCGTGACCGGCTACGCGGTCGGCAGCTCGATGCAGGAAACCGAAGCTCAACAGCAGCAGACGCAGAGCCAAGTTCAGCAGCAGCAGTCCGAGATTGAGCGTCAGCGCCAGGAGCTCGAGCGTCTGAAGCAACAGCAGGAAGTGCAGTAAGCGCTGCTGACTGGGCCGCAAGTTCCTACGAAGGGGCATCGATCCTTCGACGCCCCTTCTTTTCTTTCATCGTTTGCCCACCTATTGCCTCGCGCGAATCGCTACGCCGGACGGCACACCTTACACGCTCGCATTCCCGCTCCGCGGGCATGCGCGGGATCCGCGAACACCAGAAGGCGCGCCGTCGAAGCGCGCTCGGCCGCAGTACATCCGGGGAGACAGTAGATGCGGGTCGTAACGTGTCCCAGCACCGCCTCGGCGGGAATTCGGCGGTCGCGGCCGACGCGGAATCCTTCGATTTCCAGCAACTGCAGCTTCCGAGCGGCGCCGCCGCCGTAATTACCGACCGTACCGTCGGACTTCACCACGCGATGGCAAGGAACGTAGATCGGCACGGGATTGCGCGCCATCGAAGTTCCGACTGCGCGCTGCGCCGACGGCGCTCCGATCGCGGCGGCGAGCCCCTGATAGGTGATCACCGCTCCCGGCGGCACCGTGCGGAGCTGTTTCAATGCGCGGCGCTGAAATTCGCCATCGACGAGGCTCAAATCCACCGGACGGTCGAGCGCGGCGGTTTCTCCGGCGAAGTAGCGCTGCAGTTCTCGCTCGACCCGACGTGTCGCCGGTTCGTTCTGCACAAGTTCGTAACGCTGCTTGAGGGCGTCGAGCGTCGCGTCGGCAGGACTTACCGCTAGAAAATGGACTGCCGCAATTCCGCGATCGCTCTCCGCGATGAGCAGCTCGCCAATTGGTGAATCGACTTGGGAGACGCGCGCTTGCGGCCGCCGAATAATGCGCATCGCCCGTTCAATTCCCTTGCGCGCCTCACGCACGAGCGCCTCCACCAGTTTGTCGTCATATCCGGCATTTGCGGCGGCCAATCCGTCGCTATTGTTGCGTTTCATTTCTCCAACCTCGCGGCGCCGAGTTTCTTCAGCGCCTGATAGACGTGCGCGCGTGCGCTCTGGGTCGAGCAGCCCAGCGCCTCGGCAATTTCCGAATAATCGAACCCTGCAAACTTCCGCATTACGAGCGCCTGACCCTGCATGGCCGGCAGCTTCCCAAGCGCTCGGCGAAGATCGATCGACGCGTCCTGTGAGCCGCGGACACTCGCGTTTCCAAGCGCGTTGGCCGCCGAGTCAATCGCACCGTCGGCGATCACTCGCGCGCGCCGTACCCGGTCGCGCGTCCAGTTGCGGCACAGATTGGTCGCAATGCGATAGAGCAGCGGCCTAAGACCGTCCGCGCCAGTGACGTCGGGGTACGCGCGGTATGCGCGCAGCCACGTCTCCTGAAAAAGATCGAGGCTCTCCTCGTGGTCGCGCGTCGCGCGCAGCAGAAAGCGCATCAGCTCGCGCTCGTACTGACGCACTGAGTCGTCAAAGCGCGCCGGTATCGCCAGCTTGTTTTTCGCCGCCATCCGTTGTCGTATAACCCCGCTCTGCGCCGTTCGTGAAATCGTCCCCAATTGATTCGGCGCTTTTTCGGTGGATTGATTAGCGCGGCCCGAATTCCTGACGCGGGAACGAGGGAGGGTCAGCACCATGGATTCAGTCGTCAAGATTGCCTTCTGGGCGACCGTGTTTGTAGGCGCGCACCTCGTCGTGACGTCATCTTATGTTCGGCCGAGGCTCGTCGCCGCGATAGGCGAGCAGCCATACCGTGGCGTCTTCTCGCTGCTCGCGTTCGTGACACTCATCCCGCTGGTCGTCGTGTTCGCGTACAACAAACACGCCGGCCCACTGCTTTGGGTGCTGCGCAACATCGACGCAGTTCGCTGGCTCGCCTGGATTTTCATGGTCGCCGCAGTGGTGCTGCTGGTTGCGGGCCTTATGACGCCGAGTCCGGTTGCGATTGGCGGCTCTCCGCAGGCGCGTCCACGAGGCGTACTCAAGCTGACGCGTCATCCAAGTTTCGTCGCATTCGCACTTTTTGGGTTCGCGCACATGTTGATGAACGGGTTTCTCGGCGACGCAATCTTTTTCGGCAGCTTTGCCGCACTCGGAATTCTCGGCGGGTGGCATCAGGACGCACGCAAGCTCGCGACGCTCGGCGATAGCTACCGCCGTTTCGTTGACGAAACTTCGTTCTTCCCCGCGCTCGCGCTCATCCGCGGCGCGCAACACTGGGAGTCCGCCGACACGCCGTGGCCCGCGCTTGGCGTGTCAGCGGTACTGACCGTCGCGCTGATCTTGCTGCACCCGATGCTATTTGGAGGCTTGCCGCTCGGCTGAGCGCGCAGTTACGCGCCCGGGTCGATTTGAAACAGCTCAGACGCGTTGCGCATGATAAGCGCGCCCAGCACCGCGAGGTCCACGCCGCGAATCGCCGCGACCATCTCGAGCGTCCGCCCTACGTAGGCCGGCTCATTGGTGCGACCGCGGTACGGCTCAGGCGCGAGATGCGGTGCGTCGGTTTCGACCATGATGCGATCGTCGGGCACCACCTTGGCGGCGTCGCGGAGTTTTCCGGCGCTCTTGAATGTGACGATTCCGGAAAACGAAATGTAGAAGCCGAGTTCCACCAGCTCGCGCGCCACTGAGGAATCGCCGGTGAAGCTATGAATTGCGCCGCCTGCGCGCGGGATGCCGGCGTCGCGCACGATCTCGACGAGCCTCCGTTCGGCGTCGCGGCAGTGGATTACGATCGGCAGCGAAAGTTCGTCGGCGAGCGCAAGCTGCTCCAGGAGCGCACGCTCTTGCACCTCGCGTGGCGCGTGGTTGTAGTGGAAGTCGAGCCCGGTTTCTCCGATCGCCACTACACGTTTCGACCGCGCCAAGTCCTTGAGCGCCTCGAGCCTGGCCGAGTCGCACGTTGAAGCGTCGTGCGGATGCACGCCGACCGCTGCATAAACGTCCGGAAACTGTTCCGCGATCTCAACGGTACGGCGATCGCCGTCGATAGTCCGCATCGCGCCGATCGCGATCATGCATTTGACGTGCGCTGCCCGCGCGCGCCCAATGATGGCTTCTAGATCGCGGTCGAGCCGCTCGTCGGCGAGGTGGCAGTGCGTGTCGATTAGCCAGATCATTGCTGCCGAAGTGATTCGCGCCACGTGACCCTAGCAGGGCGTTGAGAAACGCGGAACATATCGGCGCGGTCGCGGCGGTGCACTCAACACCCTGCGTGAAAGATGGCTTCCTTCCTCATCTTCTCCCCCTCTGGGGGAGACGCGAGAGAGGGAGCAGGCTGTTGAAAATGATCTTTTCAACAACCTGCTATGCGCGCGCGTCCTTTTCAATTCTCGGAAACAGCGCCTTGGATGGATTCACCCGATGGCCCGCCTTGAGCCCCGCGCCAAACGGCGCGCGAGCTATGTCACCTGAAACTCCGAGCAGACCCATGAGCTCTTCCGACGTCGCGGGCATGAACGGCACCAGCGTGTCCGCGACCACCCGCAGCCCCTCGAGCAGGTTTGCGAGAATCTCTGCCACGCGTGGAAGTTTCGTCTGATCCTTCGCGAGTGTGAACGGCGATGTCGCGACGATGTACTTGTTTGCCGCGTCGAGCGCCTGCCAGATCGTCTCCAACGCGCGCTTATACTGAAGCTCTTCCACGTGTGATCCCGCGCGCTCGAACACCGACGCGAACGTCGCGCACAGCGCCGTGTCGAGCGCATCATTCGATGCGCCCGGCGCGGCCTTCATCTCGCCGCCAAAGTACCGGCCAGCCATCGACAGCACGCGGCTGGTCAAGTTGCCGATGTCGTTCGCGAGGTCCGCGTTGTAGCGCTCGACGATTCGCCCCTCGGAAAAATCGCCGTCGAGTCCGTACGTGATTTCGCGAAGGAGGAAGTAGCGCAGGACATCAGCGCCATACGCCTTTTCGTAGGTCAGCGGGTCGCGTACATTTCCCGAACTTTTTGACATCCGTTCGCTGCCGAATATCAGAAAGCCGTGCACATTGAGCCGCCGGTAGAGCGGCAGCCCGAGCGCCATCAGCATCGCCGGCCAGTAGATTGCGTGCGTCTTCAGGATGTCCTTGCCGATGAAATGTTCCGTCACTGGCAGCAATTCGCGGAGCGCCGCGTCATCGTTGCGTGGAAGCTTGCTCAGATATGCCCAGAACGCGTCGTACCAGACCCATGTCACGTACTTGTCGTCGAACGGCAGCTCGATTCCCCAATCCATCCGCGCTTTGGGGCGCGAAATGCAGAGGTCCGCGAGAGGCTCATCGAGCATGCGCAACGCCTCATTGCGATAGCGTTCGGGCCTGATGAAGCCGGGAGTGTTCGCGATGTGCGCGCGAATGCGCTCACGCCACTTCTCAAGCGGGAGAAAATAATTCGATTCGCGGTAGAGTTCGACCGGCCGATTGTGCTCGGGACAGATCTTGCCGTCTATAAGCTCCTTTTCGGTATAAAACCGCTCGCAGCCGACGCAGTAGAGCCCTTCATAGTCCTTGAAAATGATCTCTCCGCGCTCGTGCGTGCGCCTTAGCTTCTCCTGCACGAACGCCTCGTGCACCGGATCGGTCGTCCGCGCGAAGTGGTCGTAGCTGATAGCGAGCCCCGCGAACGCCTCGCGGAACATCGCGCTCATCTTGTCCGCAAATGCTTTGGGGCCAAGTCCCGCAGCTTCGGCGGCACGCAAATTCTTCTCGCCGTGCTCGTCGGTGCCGGTTACGAAACTCACGCCGGCGCGCCCGATCTTCCTGCGCCAGTAGCGCGCGTAGGCGTCGGTTGCGAACGTCTCGTACGCGTGACCGACGTGCGGCGGCCCGTTGCTATAGATGATCGCCGTGGTCAGATGAATTCGCTCGGCCATGACCAGTCTGTTGGCGACGGGCGGGAATGCCCGCGACGCTAATGCTGCGCGCGCTGCGCTACGAGATCTTCGAGGGTGACCTCGACCACGCCGCCGTGCTCGTCCAACTCTATGTGCACGCTCTGCTTGAGGATGTTCTGGCGGATTACTTTGCCGTCGCCCTTGACCGTCTCAACGCGCTTGCCGAGGTTCGGCAGTCCGCGCTTCAGCTCCACGTAGGTTCCGTATTCGTAGCGGAGGCAGCACTTTAACCGTCCGCACATCCCGGCCAACCGCGACGGATTCAGCGCCAGCCCCTGCTCGCGCGCCATTTTGACCGTGACCGCTTCGAAGTCCCTGAGCCACGACGAGCAGCACAGCTCGCGTCCGCACGGTCCCACGCCGCCGGTCACCTTGCTTTCATCGCGCGCGCCGATCTGTTTCATCTCGACCCGCACGCGCAGAGTGTTGGCGACGTCGCGCACGAGGTCTCGAAAATCCACCCGCTGCTCGGCGACGAAATAGACCACCGCTTTGCGGCCGTCGAGCGTGTAATCGACGTTCACCAGCTTCATCGGAATTCCGCGTTCGCGGATGCGTTCGACGCACAGCCGCTGAGCGCTCGCCTCGCGCTCGAGCAGGCCAGCCTCGACGCTCAAGTCATCGTCGCGCGCAAGCCGCACGACAGGCCGCAATTCCTTGAGGTTAAGCGTCAGCGCCGGATCGTGCGGCTCGATCTCGACCGTGCCGATTCGTGTTCCCGCGTCGGCTTCAACCAGCACGCGATCGCCGCGGCGTAGAGCGAAGTCGCCGGCTAGATAGTTGTGGAGGTGGCCGGTCGGACGAAGGCTTATCGCGACGATCTTTTGGGCAGGCTCACCGCCGCCGCCTTCGAATGGATCGATCGAGCCAGCCACTATTCGCCCCGCGCCGCGCGTCCCGCATTGAGCAGCCACTGCTCGGCCTGAAGCCGCGGGTTCGCCATCGCCTCGATCGCATCGTGCGCGCGCACCGCCGCCGACATGCAGTCCACGATCGCTTCGGCTGTGAGGCTCTCTGACAGTTCTGACATGATGCGTGCGGCGCCCGGTTCGGTCGCAGTCAATTCCGCGCCGCAAATCTTGGAAAGCAGTATTTCCTCAAGCAGCCGCGCGATCAACTCAAAGTTCTCCGCGGCGGTTTCCCGGCTTGCGAACAGTTCCTGCGCAAGCCTGCTCGCACTGGGGTAATCGAGCGACTTCGCGGCGCCGAGCGCCTTCAGAATTTCGCCTATCGGCGGTTCGTCGCCGCCCGCCAATTCCAGCGCCCGCGCGGCGCTGCCGCGTGCAAGTCGGGCGGCGGCCGCGATGCGCCCCGGTTCGGCTTCACCGCGCTCACGCACGATCGCTTCCAGGTCCTCAACTGTCAGCCCACCGAACCTCACCGCCCTCATGCGCGAGCGGACGGTATCAAGCAGCGCACGCTCGCTCGCCGTCACGACGAAAATGATTGCGTGGCCGGGTGGCTCCTCGAGAGTTTTCAGGAGCGCGTTCTGTGCGTGAACGTTGAGCGTCTCCGCATCGTCGATGATTGCAACGCGATGCGCCGCGCGCGCGGGCCGGATGCCGAGCTGAGCGATCAAGTCGCGCACCTGCTCGATCAAAACGTCCGAGCGATTCGCAAGCCTCGCGACATAGCTGAAGTCCGGATGCACTCCCAGCGCTGTCTGCACGCACGCCGAGCAACATTCGCATCGTTCAACGCTTGCCGACGCAGCAGTCCCGCGGCGCGACGTCCGTCCCGGCGCGACTGCCGTGGCGGCGGCGCCCGCGCGCGTCGGGCACGCATTAGGCGTGCAGCAGAACTGCGCACGCCCGGCCCGCTCGCATAGCATTCCGAGCGCCAGCCCCCGCGCGACCAGGGCCTTTCCCACGCCACGCGGCCCCGAAAAGAGGTACGCGTGCGACCGCCGCGTCTGAAGCTCCGCCTGGAGCTGCGCGACCAGGTCGCCATGACCGCGAAGTCCTTCTAGGGGCATACGCGCGCGATGGTCGCATCCACGACGCGGCGAATTTCGCCGCTGACCGTTTCTACTGCCGGCTCCGCATCGATCACAACCACACGCGCCGGTTCGGCCCGCGCTACGGCGAGAAAACCCTCACGCACGCGCCGGTGAAACTCCAACTGTTCGCCTTCGAATCTGTCCGCGCTGCGTGCCGACCCCGCTGCTCGCTTGCGTGTGCGCGCGAGCCCCACATCGACGGGCAGGTCGAGCACAACGGTGAGATCCGGCGTCACACCGTCGCTGGCGAGTCGGTTGAGTTCCGCCAACAGCTTGAGATCGAAGCCGCGCCCGTACCCCTGGTACGCGGTGGTTGAGTCCGAGTAGCGGTCTGAAATCACTATCTCGCCCGCTTGCAGAGCGGGCGTCAGCTTCTCGCGTACATGCTCTGCCCGGTCGGCCAGCACGAGAAAAAGCTCCGCCGCCGGATGCAACGAAACATCGGGGTCAAGAAAAATCTTGCGGATCAACTCGCCTGCGCGCGTACCGCCCGGCTCATGCGTCACGATCACTCGATGGCCGCTCTTGCGCAGCGCGGCGGAGAGCGCTGCGGCTTGCGTGGTTTTGCCGGAGCCCTCGACGCCTTCGAGAGTAATGAATAGTCCGCGCGCCGCCATCAGCCGCCAAGATACCAGCGGGTCAGCGCGGGCTGAAACAGCGCGTATGTTGCGGCCGCGAGCGCCAAAAACGGTCCGAATGGCACCTCGGTTTGGAGAATGGACACGTCGGACTCGGTTGGATCATCCGCGGCGCCCGCCATTTCAGCCTGCGCGGTCGCATCGATCGTCGTGCTGCCAAAGACTGCAACTGCGATGCCGCCGATGGCTCCGATGATCGCGCCAAAAAACAGCGTGAACAGAACCCCAGGAAGCCCGATGAACGCGCCTACCATGCCGAGCAGCCATACGTCGCCCAATCCGACGCCCTCGCGACCTCGCACGAACTCGTAGAATTGTCCTGTCACGAACAGCACTCCGCCCCCAATCGCAAGTCCCCACAGTGAACTGCGCCAGCCCACCTCGGGCATCGCGAACAACACCGCCAGGACTCCCAATCCCATTCCGGGAAACGTGATGATGTTCGGGATTATGCGCCAGTCGTAATCGATCACCGCGATACAGAACAGCGCGGCGCAAAATGCGAAACGCGCGACCGCGCTTGGCAGTGGGAACGTCAGAAAGAGATAGAGCGCGGCGACCGCAAGGCCGAATTCGGCGAGAAAGTAGCGAAACGGGATCGCGCCTCGGCACATCATGCAACGTCCGCGCAGCCCGATGTACGCGAGTATGGGAATGTTGGCCCACCATGGGATCGCGCGCTCGCAGTTCGGACAAAACGAGCGGGGGGTCGTGATCGAAATTTCGCGCGGCAGCCGGTACGCGACGACGTTTACAAAACTGCCCACCGCAGCGCCCAGTACGAACGCGATGAACCCACCCACACCTGCCGGAATCTCCAGTTCCATCGTCTTCCTTCTTGCGCTCGGCGCGAGCTCGGGCTCACGCCACGCTTACCACCACCGTCCGTTCTCGAGGTCCGTCGAATTCCGCGAACATCACACTCTGCCACCGTCCGAGCGCAAGTCTACGTTCGCGGGCGCGCCTGTTCCATAACCCGTACCCGGCGCCACGGGCGCCCGCGAGTCAGCGCAGCATGTGAGCGAGTTCAGTTGGCCGCAGCGCAGAGTTCAATCGCGAGCTTGTATGTCGCACGTACCCCGCGGTTCAGGTTTTCGATTGATAGCCGCTCATCAACGCCGTGCACCCGCGCGGCATCACTCGGCGATTCAATGATCGGCTCGAAGCCATAGGCCGGCACGCCGCGCGCCCTCAAGAATCGCGAATCGGTTCCGCCGGACGACATCCACGGAATCACGATCGCGTCCGGAAAACTCTCGCCAACGACCTTCCGAATCGCGGCAAACGCCTCGCCATTGGTCGGAGACGGCGGAGCGTCGTCGGGACGCTGAAGAAACTCGATCGAAATACGCGGATCGCCGAGCTTGTCCTTGACTCGCTTGAGGTACGCCTCTGCATCGGCCTCCGGTAGCAACCGCACATCGATCTCCGCCTGCGCAATTGCAGGAATCACGTTCACCTTGAACCCGCTCTTGAGCACCGTAAGCGAGATCGTATTTCGCATCAGTGCCTGCACGGGGTATTGCGATAACGGTCCGCGCGACGCGAGCCGCGTCATGAACGGCCAACCGAGATGTCCGAGTTCGAATGAAGCGGGGAAGGGCATTCGCGCCGAAACTTCCTTCATTGCCTCAACAAACACCGGCGTCAGTCGAATCGGCGGCGGTTCCGCCAGCAACCGGCTAAGCGCATGCAAAAGGATCGAGTTCGGGTTCTCGTCATGCGGCATCGAGCCGTGCCCCGCGCGCCCCTTGGCAGTGATCCGGAGCCACATCACCTTCTTCTCAGCGACCGCAACCTTGAAGGTTACGCCGTCGCTTCCCAGCCATCCCGGTGTACCGCTGCCGCCCTCGTTGATCGCGAACGCCGAATCAATCACGTCCCAGTGCTTTTCGGCCATGAAGCGCGCTCCGAACTCTCCGCCGGCCTCCTCGTCCGCGTTGACCATCATCGTGACGCCTCGGCGAAGGGGCACGTTCTGCCGCTTCAGCGCGAGCATCGTCATAAGCATCATGATGCCATGCGACTTATCGTCCATCGCGCCGCGCGCCCATACGTACTCGCCGGCAACGTCGGCGGAAAACGGCGGATGACTCCACTCTACGGCGCGCGCGGGGACCACGTCCGCGTGCGACATCAACATCAGCGGCTTGGTTCCCGCCGGTCCCGGCAGCCAGGCGACGAGGCTCACCATCCCGGGCTTGCTCGCGAACGTCGCCGTCTCGATCCCTTCCTTGTCGAGAATCTGCTTGAGGTACGCGATCGCGTCCTTGGTATTTCCGGGCGGGTTCGACGTGTCGAATCTCAAGTAGGTGCGAAAGTACTCAAGCGCCTCCGCATTGAGCGCCGCCCACTCGGGTTCCTCGGCGCGGCAGGGACTGGTCGCGCTCAAGAGCAAGACCGCCGCGAGCACGGCGCCGACCATGAGCAGCGACCGTGCCTTGAAGATCAGTGTTGGCATCGTGGACAGTAAAAGCTCGCGCGCTGGCTGACGATCACGTTTCGAATCGGTGCTGAGCAGATATAACAAGGGTCTCCCTCACGTCCATACACCATCAGGCGGCGCGCGAACCTGCCCGGCCGCCCACGGGAGTCACGATAGCTGCGAAACGTGGTACCACCGCTCCCGATCGCAGCGCGCAGCACCGCCGCCGTAAATTCGAAGATCCGCTCGAGCGCCGCGCGCGTCACTCTGCCCGCGCGCCGCGTCGGCCTCACTCCCGCTCGAAACAAAATCTCCGCGGCATAGATGTTGCCGATTCCCGCGACGATGCGCTGGTCCATCAAGAGGTTCTTGATGGCGACCGTTCGGCCGCGCGCGGCACCAACCAGATAGTCGAGCGTGAACTGGCGGCCTAACGGTTCCGGTCCAAGGTGGCGCAGCTCCGGAATACGATCAATCTCGGCGAGCGAGGTGAAGTGCACGATGCCGAAGCGCCGCGGATCATTGAATACCAGGCGCGACCCGTCGTCGAGCAGAAACTCGATGTGATCGTGGCGCGAGTCGAGATCGTTGCCGCAAAATCCTTCGCGCCGATGCGTCAGACTGCCCGACATTCCAAGATGCACCAGGATCGCGCCGCCGCCACTGAGTTCAATGATCAGGTACTTCGCGCGCCGCCGCACGCGCTCTATTCGCCGGTTCGCAATCGCGTGCGCAAAGTCCTGCGGAGCACGCCGCCGCAACGCGACGCGTCCAATCTTTGCGCTGACTATGGTTCGTCCTCTCGCGCTGCGCGTGAGAATGCGTCTCAGCGATTCGATTTCGGGCAGCTCAGGCATCGCGACGGCTCATATCCGCCGCCGCATTCAAGACCGGCTTCAGCTCGCGCGCAAGGCGGACCAAATCTTCGGCGGCGAGCCGCTCCGCCCGCGTTCGCGGGTCGATCATCGCGCGCCGCAGTATTTGCTCGACTCGAACAGGTTCCTGTCCAAGCGATCTAGCGAGCGCGTTGCGAACCATCTTTCGTGGCGATGAGAACGCCGCGCGCACCGTCGCGAGCACCGCCGCTTCATCCGCGGCCCCAAACAGCCGCATTTCACGCGGGCTGAGGCACACTATCTCGGCGTCGACCTTCGGTCGCGGGTGAAAGTTTCCGGCGCCGACCGTGAAGTGCGATTCGATCTGCCAGTAGAGCGCCGCAAACACGCTCAATGCCGAGTATGCGCGATCGCCCGGCCGCGCGCGGATTCGCTCCGCCACTTCGCGTTGAAACATCAACACCGCGCGCGAAACCAGCGCTACGTTGTCGCAGAGTTTCCGCAGAATCGCCGCCGCAATATTGAATGGTAAGTTGCCGACAACTCTTGCGGGCGTGCCTTTGAGCAGGCTCCACAGATCGAGGTCGAGAAAGTCAGCCCCGATCACTTCGACCGTTGCCTCTTTCGCGAAACGCTCCCGGAGCCGTCCGGCCAGCTCGCGATCTAGTTCAATCAGCACGAGTCGCTTGGCGCCTCGTCGTACTAGGCGCTCGCTGAGAATTCCGAGACCGGGCCCGATCTCCACAATGGTGTCGCCGGCACTGACGCACAGAGCACCGACGATCCGATCGGCCACCGCCGGTTGCACCAGGAAGTTCTGACCAAGTCCGCGGCTCGGTCGCACTCCGGCAGCTGCGAGCGCCGCCTTGGCACGCTCAGGTCCGCGCTGAACGCTGGAGTCGAGCGAATCGTCGCCGCGCGATACCGCGCGCGTTCGTGATGGCCTAAAGCGCAAGGGACGCGGCCGCGTCGATCGAGATCGGGTCGCGCTCGCCGCGCAACAGCCGCCAGCTTCCGGCAAGCGCGATCATCGCGGCGTTGTCCGTGCAATAACCGAGCGATGGCGCGACCAATCTGAGGCCGTCGGCCATGACCGCTTCGCCAAGCCGTTCGCGCAGCCGCGAGTTTGCCGCGACGCCGCCGGTTACCGCCACGGTGTCAACGCCGAGTTCGCGCGCCGCTGCGATGGTCGGCCGCACCAGCATCTCGACCACGGTTTCCTGGAAGCTCGCCGCGATATCTTCGGGCGGCGTCGCAACGGATGCCTCGCTTCTCAGATAGGTCGCGACCGCGGTCTTGACGCCGCTGAAGCTGAAGTCGAGCGCCGCGCCGCGAACATGCGCACGCGGAAACTTCACGCGACGCCGGTTCCCGCGCTTCGCGAGTTCATCGATCATCCTGCCGCCCGGGTATCCGAGCCCCATTAGCTTCGCGACCTTGTCGAACGCTTCGCCCGCCGCGTCGTCGCGCGTGCGCCCGATCATTCGATAGCGCCCAAAATCTTCGACGTGAAACAGTGCGGTGTGACCGCCCGACACTACCAGCGCCAGGTACGGCATCGCATTCTCGTGTTCGAGCAACGGTGCGAGCAAGTGGCCCTCGATGTGATTCACGCCTACCATCGGCCGCGCCAGCGTCTGCGCGAGTCCCTTTGCGCACATGAGACCCACCAGCAGCGAGCCGACCAATCCGGGTCCCCGCGTCACCGCGATTCCCTCGACGTCGCGGAGCGAGACTCCGGCTTCAGCGAGCGCGCGTTCGATCACCGGTAGAATCGTCAGCACATGTTCGCGCGATGCGAGTTCCGGCACCACGCCGCCATAAGCCCGATGGATGTCGTCCTGGTTCGCGACGGTGCTCGAACGGACTGTGGCGATTCCCGGCCGCGCGGTCTCGATCACCGCGGCAGCCGCATCATCGCACGACGATTCGATTCCAAGGATCAGCATTGCGCGTGGCGCGTAGTCGAACCCGCCGCAAATCAGAATATCACCGTCCGATCGCCCGGAAAGCTCAGTCGATCGGCGGTCCGGTTTCGTTCGGCGGCGGAGGCGGAGGCGCTTGCGCTGGCGGAGGCCCAATCGCCGGCCCCTCTGGTGGCGCGGCGAGTTCGGCGCCGTTACCTTCTTCGCCGTGGATTTGCGCCGTCACGCGCGTGTACCCGACGCGAGCCATTAGGTGGCCGGGCGCGGCGTCGAGCGATTTCTGATAGCTCGCCTCGGCGGCGGTCGGACGCCCCAGCTGCTCATAAGCGAGCCCTTCGAACGCAAGAGTCTCCGCCAGCCACGGTGGATTGCCGGTGCCGAATCCGTTCTCCGCGCGCTTGAAGAATCCCACTGCCTCCTCGAATCGCTGGCGTCCCATGTATGCGCGGCCGAGAAAAAAGTAGGCGTAAGAGTTTGTCGGATCGATCGACACCGCTCGCGTTAGAAGCGCGACGACTTCATCGTTCTCTCCGCGCGCCATCGCGAGCCGTGCCTGCTCGGTAAGCTTCAGCGAGGTCGCCCGCGCTGGCGAATTCGTGCTTTGGATGAGCGGTCCCAGCGATTCGGTGCTGACCGAAACGGTCGGCGCAACGGAACCTACGTTGAGAGGGTTCGAATCTTCCGTCGGAGTAGGGCGCGGCGTCGGCTCCGCCAATGCCCGCCCGGCGCCGGGCGTTGGCGCCGTCGCTGCTGGCGGAATCACTCCCTCCTCGACCGCTCTCGGAGCGGACGCACCCGCCGCGGGTTGCGTTTGAGCACCTTCTTCGCCGCCCGCCTCCGGTGACGCTTCGGGCGTCGGCGCTGGGAGATCCTCGGCGCCAAAGGTCTCTTCCTTGAGATCGGCGAGAGTCCACCGCCCCGTATCCGCCGCGAGCGCGGGTGCCTGCACGCCAAGCGCAAGCGCGAGGCACAGCACCACAAGCCAACGATCCGCGCAAATCTGATGCGCGCGAAAGTTATTTTCGCGGCCGCTCAATCGGTGGGTTCGTCGACATGGTCTTCGGAAATTGGCTCTACTCCGTTCGCGCTGGTCGATGCGACTGGAGACTTGTGCAGCGGACAAATCTGGGTCGGCTCTGTTCCCTTCAAGAACACTCCCTGCGCTGTAACCGGGCAGTATGGCCCCGCCCGGTACCCGCTGATCGGATCGACGTTCTCGACTATGACGCCGGCCGGAACCGTGAAGTCCAGCTCCGCGCGCGATGCAGTTGCGGCCTTCATGAATTCGGTCCATGCGGGCAACGACGCTTGCGACCCGGAGAGGCCAAGCCTTTCTTTTTGGTCGAACCCCGTCCATACCACGGCCAGCAAGTCAGGCGTGAAGCCCGCAAACCACGCATCGACTTCGCTGTTCGTCGTGCCCGTCTTGCCCGCGGCGATCCGCCTGAATCCGCGCGAGCGGGCACCCGCGCCGCTGCCGTGATTGATCACGTACTGCAGCATGTGAATCATTTCGTACGCGACTTCGGGCGAAAGCACCTGCTCGGCTTGCAGCTGCAATCCCTCGATCACCTTGCCGTTCTGATCGACAACCGCGGTGACCGCATACGGTTTCACCTTCAATCCATAATCCGCGATGATCGAATACGCCTCGGCGATTTGCATCGGGCTCGCCTCGATTGCGCCGAGCACGATCGACGGATACGGCGGCAGATCGCCAAATCCGAGCCGCTTCGCCATCGCGAGCACGCGTTCGAGGCCAACCGCATACGCCAGGCGCGAAGTCGCCGAGTTGAGCGACTTGCCGAGCGCCACTTCCAGCATGACGCGTCCGAAGTATTTGCCTTTGTAGTTGTTCGGCGTCCAACTCATGTCGGTCGCGTAATTCCAGGTGAACGGAAGGTCCTCGATGTAAGACGTGGGAGTGAACTTCACCTCACTTCCGTCCAGCGAGGCTTCGAACGCCGAAAGATACGTCACCGGCTTGAACAACGACCCGGGCTGGCGTTTCGACTGCACTACGCGATTGAACTGGCTCCCCTGGTAATTGCGTCCCCCCGCCATCGCGCGGATGCGGCCGGTTTGCGGTTCGAGCGCGACGAGGCATGACTCGAGTCGCTCGCGTTCGGTGCGCCGGCGCAGATTCGAGTACTTCGCCTCGAGCGCGGCGAGATTTTCACGTATCGTCTGCTCGGCGAGCTTCTCGAGATGGACATCGAGCGTCGTGAAGATGCGCAGCCCCTCGGCGGTGAGCACTTCGGGCGGATAGCGTTCCGCCAGTTCCTTCTTCACGTAATCGACGAAGAACGGCGCATCGTTGGTCTCGGTATACACCTCGCGCGGCATCAGCGGTTCGAAGACCGCCTGATCGTACGCGGCCTTGCTGATGTACCCGTGCTCGAGCATCAGCGCGAGCACTTCATTGCGTCGCGACCGCGCACGCTCGGGATGCTTCAGCGGATTGAGCCGATTGGGTGAGCGGATAATACCGGCGATGGTCGCCATCTCGCCGATGGTCAGGTCGCGCGGCTCCTTGGTGAAGTAATACTCGGAGGCCTCCCACACTCCGAAGATTCCCTCCTGGCCGCGCTGACCCAGGTAGATGTCGTTGATGTAGTTCTCGAGGATTTCCTCCTTGGTGAAGCGCTGCTCCGCGATGACCGACATCAGCGCTTCTTTCACCTTGCGCTTCCAACTGCGCTGGCGCGTGAGGAAAAAGTTCTTCATCAACTGCTGCGTGAGAGTCGAGCCTCCCTGCCGCCAACTTCCTGACCACACATCGACCCACAGCGCCTTGATGATTCGGACCGGATCGATTCCGCCGTGCTGATAGAAGCGATGGTCCTCGGCGGCGAGAATCGCATCGACCAGCGCCGGCGGAATCTGCGAGAGGCGAACCAGATGGCGCTGCTCCCAGATGCCCTCGAAGATCCCGCTGATCAGTTCGGGCTCGAGTTCGATGGAGTCAACTGTGCGCGCAGTGCCGGGCTCTTTGATCGCAACGATGGTCTCGTCCTTCGATAATTCAAGTTCGGCCAGCTCACCGCCGTAGTGGCGGTACGGATAGGCGAATGAGTGAAGGAACAAGACGAGCTGGCCGCGCTTGCTGTCGATACTGTACTGTCCGCGCGCCGCCACCCTGCCCGGCTCCACGCGATGGTAGTTGAGCCGCGCGAGCCGCTCGAAGAGCCCGAGGTCCTTCAGATTCTGGCCCCGGTATATGTTGAGCGAATCCGAGTAGATGCGTGACGGGAGGTTCCAGCGCTTCCCGGCGAAGCGCGTTACGAGTTCCTGGTCGAGCGCCCGATAGTACTTCATGAAGAAGTACACGCCCGGCGGCGCCACGAAGAGCGCCAGACCGATGCCCCCGAACAGCGCGATCTTTAACAGCCGTCGAACAGACATTCGTCAGCCGGACAGGCGAAGTGAGGACGCAGGATCTTCAGAAGACACGATTGACGCCCGATCACGACTCGGGCTTGAGCGCGACATAAATGGTGCTGCTGCCGCGTTTTACGAGTAGTAACGGTGACGAGCCGGCATCGACATCCTTGAGCACGCGATTGTACGACGACACGTCCGCGATTTCGGTGCGGTTGACCTCGAGGATCACGTCGCGCGCGCGCAATCCCGCCCGATCGGCGCGCGAACCGGGCTGCACCTCCGCAATCACGATGCCCTTGCTTTGTCCCAGTCCAAGTTCGCGCGCAAGTTCGGCGTTCAGCTCTCGCAGGTAGAGTCCGTACGCGACGCGCTCGCCCTTGAGCGCCGGCCTGCGCGTAGCAGCCGCGAGCAGCTGCTCCTCCTTGGATTCGGTGACCGTTATTGTGACTTCCTTGTGAGCCTTTTCGCGCACGACTTTGAGCCGCGCCTGGTGGCCGAGCGGACTGCGGCCCACCAGCAGCGGCAGCTCGCGCCAGTCGTCGATATCCTTGTCGTCGTAGGTCAGGATCACGTCGCCGCGCTTCAACCCGGCTGCGCTTGCGGGTCCCTTTGCAAGCACTTGCGCGATCAATGCGCCGCGCGCCTGCGGCAGGCCGATCGAATCCGCGAGTTCGGGCGTCACCTCCTGAATGTGAACTCCAAGCCAACCGCGCGTCACGCGCCCCGTGGCCTTCAGTTGCGGCAGTTCTTCCTTGACCAGATTGATCGTAATCGCGAAGCCGATGCCGTTGTTCATCCCGGTACGTGTGAAGATCGCCGAGTTGACGCCGACCACCTGCCCGCGCGTGTCGATTAACGGCCCGCCCGAGTTGCCCTGGTTTATCGACGCGTCCGTCTGGATAAATTCGTCGAAGTTGCCCGGAATGAAACGCCCCTTGGCGCTCACGATTCCCACCGTGACCGAGTGGCTGAAGCCGAACGGATTGCCGATCGCCATCACCCACTGACCCACGCGCAATTCATCGGAGTTGCCGAGCGGCGCGATAGAAAGCTCCCGCTTCGGCTCGATCTTCAGTAGCGCGATGTCGCTCTTGCTGTCGCGTCCAACGATCTTGGCGACGTATTGCTCTCCGTTCTGCGTGAAGACCCTGATCGTGCCTCCGTTCTGGACCACGTGTTCGTTGGTGAGAATGTAGCCGTCGCCCGTGATGACGAACCCCGAGCCGAGGCTCTTGCCGGGACCAAAGCGCGGAAACTCCTCCTGCGGACTCGCAGCACCACCTGTTCCACCTGAGCTCTCGGTGGAAGACTCGCTGGACTCGGTCGAGATGCTGACGACGGATGGGCTCAGTTTTTCGGCCAGGTCGGCGAAGTCGGGCAGCGTCTCCGCTCGAACCGAGCGCATCTCGGGAGGGAGTTCCGTCCACAATTGCTCGTCGGCGCTCGCGCGGACTCCGGCCGCGAGCGTGAAAGCGGCTACGAGCACTGCAAGGTGAAACCGAAAAATGGCTGGCATCGCCACAAGAATCAGCGGCTCAGCGTCCCGCCGGCTGCCTCGCTATCTCAACGTATTTCATTCGCAAATCAAAGAGAATCGCGTCCACCAGCTGCTCTTCATCGCGATTAAGGTTTCCGCGCGTCTTATCACGCAGCATTCCGATGATGTCGATGATCTGCTGCGCCGCCTTGAGGTCGCGGTGGCGCTCGCCGCTGGCCGGATCGGCAATCTCGCCCAGCAGCGCCAGCGCCTCGGTCGAAAGGCTCACCACAAACGTCGCGAAGTTGATTTCCGGTTCGGGCGACTCCGCCGGCTTCGTCCTCGCAGAGGTGCGCGGCGTGCGTTCGGCGGCAGCCGAGGATTGACCGGCAGTCGCTTGAGAGCTCTTCTCCGCGCCGTGAGACGCTTGCGAGGTAGTGTCCTGCGCGTCCGGTGCGCCCTGATGTTCCGGCTTGAGTTCGCCCTCGGCGGAAAAACGCCTGCGGTCGTCGACCTTGAATCCCTTCTGCTTGCTTTCCTCCTCCGTCACGATCTTCGCCTCCCGTTAGGCGCGCGCGCCGCGAGCCATGCTTTCGAGCCTTCGGATGCGCTCCTCAAGTGGCGGATGCGTGGAGAAGAGCCTTGAGAATCCCTGCCCGCTCAGTGGATTGACGATGAACAGATGCGCGGTGGCTTGGCCCGAATCGAGCGGCATGCGCTCGTTGGCCATCTCGAGTTTGCGCAGCGCGCTTGCCAGCGCCAGTGGGTTCCCGACCAGCTTGGCGCCGCTCGCGTCGGCCTGGTACTCGCGAGTGCGCGACACCGCCATCTGAATCATCGCCGCCGCAATCGGCGCGAAGATCGCCGCCGCGATGAGTCCGAGCAATCCGCCGCGGCCGTTATCGTCGCGCTGTCCCATGCCGAAAATCGCGCCCCACCGAATCATCGTCGCGATCATCATGATCGCGCCCGCGATCGTAGCTGCGATCGAACTGATCAGAATGTCGCGATTGATGACATGCGATAGTTCGTGACCGATGACGCCCTTGAGCTCCTCGCGATTGCAGATTCTCATTATCCCGTGTGTGACCGCCACCGCCGCGTGCGACGGGCTGCGCCCGGTCGCGAAAGCATTGGGCGTATCGCTGTCGATCATGTACAGGCGTGGAGTCGGGATGCCCGCGGAATGCGCGAGCTCCGACACTATCGAGTAGAGCTCGGGTGACGAATTCGCATCCAGCGGTTTCGCGCCGTACGCCGCCAGCACCATCTTGTCCGAGAACCAATAGCTGAAGAAATTCATCGCGGCCGCGAAAATCAATGCGATTACCAGACCTTGCCGGCCTCCCAATACCCCTCCCAGTAGCATCAACACGCCGGTCAAAAGACCGAGCAGAACTGTAGTTTTGAACATGCTGGTCATGAATGCCCACCTCCAAACGAGCCGCGCAGCGTCGTCCGCGCCAGCGGATTGCCCGACGCGGGCCGGATGCCGCAAAAACCGTTCAAATCAGGGTTACACAGGCCGAATCGAAGCAGCAAATCGAAGCTACGCCAGACGTTTTCGACAGTCAACGCAAGCCCCCCAAACCGTGCAGGAATCGACATCTCCACTCCTTGGTAAAGACGAACTTCGCGTCGAATCATTCGGTTTGCGCGCCCCAATCGATGGCGTCGTTCGCTGCCGCGACCACCTCGTCGGTGGAAATCGACGCAATCGGTTCACGACGGATCGCTAGCACTCGTCCCAGCGGTCGCCATCGCGCGGGATCCGTCGGTCCGAACAGCACCACCGACGGCGCACCTGCTGCGGCTGCGAGATGCGAGACGCCCGAATCATTGCCTACGTACACGCCCGCCAGCCGGGCAAGTCCCGCGAGCGCCGCGAGCGACGGTGACGAGATTACTGGCGCGCGGCAAGTGGCGAGCTGTTCGCGAAGCCGTTCCTCTGCGGCGCCGACGACGGTCAACACGCCCCGGCCGATTGCTGCCAGTCGATTCGCAAGCGCCACGAAGTTGCCCACGGGCCAGTTCTTCGCCGGGCTTCCACTGCCGGGGTGAATCAGCACGAACTGGTGCGGCGCGAGCTTGAACCGATCAAGAACGCGCGTAGCCGCTTCGACGTCTTCCTGCAGCACTTCGATGCTTGTGTCAGCCGCGCTGCCGGATTCGCCGATTGCGCCGAGGTACGCGCCGGCAACGTGGCCGTCGCCGTCGGGACGAAACCGACCGAAGCTGACGGCCGCCTCGCCGGCCGCGCGCGAGAGTGCGCTACGGAAACGTCCATCGTCCGCCGCGAAAAAAGAGTAGATGTACGAGAACTCGGCGAAGAATCGCCCAGCAACCTGACCTGCGTCGCCGCCGCTCACGAACAGCGCACCCACCTCGCGCCGTTCGATCGAATGCGCGCGCGCGACCCCGATGCGCCTCACCGCGAAATTCGCAAGCTCGTCTCGCGCCATCAGCTCCAGCGATGAGCCTCGATGACGCCGCGCCAGCGCGCGCAATGTCGGCGCGACCAGGATAAGGTCGCCCAATGCGCCCGGAAAGATTACCAGCACGCGCGGCTGCGATCGCGGATCAACCGAAGGTTGCGTCACCGTGGCCGGAAGTCTATCAAAGCCGGGTCGCGTCGCGTGCGCGCGCGACACACCCACCGCGCGCGTTTCTGTCGCAAACGGCGGCACTTTGCGGGTAGAATCGACGCCATGCCGGTAAGCGTCGCACGTTCCCCAATCGAGCTCATCGGCCGCACTCCCGTCGTGCGGCTCAACCGCTTGCCCGGCAAGGACGACGCCGAAGTTTGGGCGAAGCTCGAGAACTTCAATCCCGGCGGCAGCGTCAAGGATCGCATCTGCCTCTCGATGATCGAGGCGGCCGAGCGCGAAGGGCGCATCAAGCCGGGCGATACGATTGTCGAGCCGACCTCGGGTAACACCGGAATCGGGCTCGCGCTGGTCGCCGCCGTCAAGGGTTACAAACTCATCCTCACCATGCCCGACACGATGAGCGAGGAACGCCGCTCGCTCCTGGCGGCGTACGGCGCGGAGTTGATTCTCACACCCGACACTCGCGGGATGCATGCGGCGGTCGCGAAGGCCGAGGAGTTAGTGCGGCAGAATCCGAGCTACTACATGCCTCAGCAGTTCGCGAATCCCGCCAATCCCGCGGTGCATTACTCGAGTACCGGACCGGAATTGATCGAGCAACTGCCGCAGATCGACGCGTTCATTTCCGGCGTCGGCACCGGCGGTACCATCACCGGCGTCGGCCGCTGCCTGCGCGAGCATTTGAAGAACCGTGTGCTGATCGTCGCGGTTGAACCCAAGAGTTCGCCGGTCCTTTCCGGCGGAGAAGCGGGATTTCACAAAATCCAGGGGATCGGCGCGGGATTCATTCCCAAGAATCTCGACACCAAGATTTACGACGAAGTGATCGCCGTGAGCGACGACGACGCCACGCAGCACTCGCGCCGTCTGGCGCGCGAGGAAGGAATCCTCGTCGGCATCTCCTCGGGCGCGAACTGTTGCGCCGCGCTCGCGGTAGCTAAGCGGCTGGGCAAGGGCAAGGTCGTCGCGGTCGTGTTCTGCGACACCGGCGAGCGCTACCTCACCACCGGCCTGTTCCAGGCCGAGGGTATCTGACGACAGCGCATCGAACGCGATGAACGCGATTCAGCAAAAGCTCGAACGGCTCCGTGCCTTCTTCGCGCCGCTCGACTCGGTGATGGTCGCCTTCTCCGGCGGCGTCGATTCGACGTTCGTGCTCAAGGTCGCGCATCAATCGATCGGCGACCGTGTGCTCGCGTTGACCACCACGTCGCCCACGATGCCCGATGACGACCACCAGTCCGCCGTCGAGATGGCGCGGCTCATCGGCGCGCGACACCTTGTGATTGAGTCGAACGAACTCGAGATTCCCGGCTACGCACACAACCCGCTCAACCGTTGCTACCTCTGCAAGCACAATTTGTTCACCGTGTGTGAGGCCAAGGCGGACGAACTCGGCATCGCGACGATCGTTGACGGTCTCAATCTCGACGATCTGACCGACTACCGGCCTGGAATACAGGCCGCCGGCGAGAAACGCGTGCGGCATCCGCTGGTTGAAGCCGAACTGACCAAGGCCGAGATACGTGAACTGTCGCGCGCGGTCGGTTTGCCGACCTGGGACCGTCCCGCATCGCCGTGTCTCTCATCGCGCTTCCCGTATGGCACCGAGATCACGCCCGACGGTCTAAGGAAGGTCGGCGAGGGCGAGAAGGTGCTCCATGCGCTTGGCTTCAAGGTCGCGCGCGTGCGCTACCATGGCGATGTTGCGCGGATCGAAGTCGAACAGCGCGAGGTGCCGCGGCTTTTCAGTCCCGAACTGCGCGAAACGGTTGACCGCGAGCTGAAGCGCATCGGCTTCCGCTTCGTCACCGTCGATCTGAAGGGCTTTCGCTCCGGCTCGTTGAACGAGGGTATCGTCGCGGCTGGCAAGCCCAGGTCCGCGAACTAATCACTCTGCGTCAAATCTGAATCAGTGTGTGGCGTCAGCGTCGGCGTGTGACTCGCAGTACGCAGACGCACCGTCGCGGCCGCCGCGCTCGGTCACCGTGACGTTGATAATTTCCGCCGCGCGCGCCAGCGGAACGTCGAGCTGCTCTGCGACTTTCTCTGAAAGCTGGTGCGCCGCATTGATCGCGCGTTTGCGCAGCTCGTCGGTGTCCTGTTCCATCATCATTTCGCGCGCAAATTCCGGCGTCATCTCGCACCAGATGTGCATCGCTGCGCTCTTCTGTTGTTCGCTGATGGGAGCCGACGCGGTCGGCGGCGAATCGGTGGAAGGAGGCTCGGCGTCTTGTCGGGTGCATGCGGAGGCTAGAATCGCGATCAGCAGAACCGCGACCGAACAGGAGAGCAGCCCACTGAAGTACCATCGCGAGCGTCGCATCCTCGATCCCTCCTCAGCGTGCGCGGCCGCGTGGGACCGCATCGAGCGTCATGTGACGATGGCAGATCGCTCGCAGCGACCCAACCGGGACTCCCGCACGGTGTCTCTCGCGTAAATTGAGCTTCAGTTCGTGCGTTCGAGCGCCGCCATTGCGAGCGCGATCTCGAGATCGGCCGGCGTGGTGATCTTGATATTCGATGCGGAGCCTTCGACGACCTCGACTCGACTGCCGAGTCGTTCAACAAGTTCCGCGTCGTCCGTGGCGGCGATACTGTCGCGCGCTGCACGCGCATGCGCGTCCACCAGCAGCCTGCGCTGAAACGCCTGAGGCGTCTGCGCCTGCCAAAGACCGGCCCGTGCTACCGTCGCTGCGATCGCCCCGCCCGAGATCCGCTTGAGCGTGTCGGCAACCGCAATCGCAGCGATCGCCGCCCCCGCCGCCGCGGCGCCATCGAGACAGCGCTCAAATAGTTCGCGCGTCGCGAACGGACGCGCCGCGTCGTGTACGACCACCAGGTCGCTCTCCGCGCTGGTCAGCGCGAGCGCGATTCGGACGGAGTCCTGCCGCTCGGCGCCACCCGCGGTGATCTTCACCGGTACGGTGACTCCCGCCGCATTCGCCTCGGCACGCGCGGACTTCTCTGCGTCGGCAGGAACCGCCACGACTATCTCGACCACCGCGTTCACCGACTTGAGTGTGCGGAGCACGCGCGCGAGCATCGTCTGCGCGCCGACCCTTACGAACGCCTTTGGCTGGTCGAGTCCGAGGCGCTGGCCGCTGCCCGCCGCGACGATTATTGCCGACGCTCGCATCGTGTTGCGCCGAGTTATAGCGCGAAGCCGGCGCGGTCGCAGCATGCTAGTCGTAGCGGGCGTTTCGGAGGCTCGGGAAAAGCGAAAGGCCGAGGTTCGCTCGGCCTTTCGTAGAACAGCGGGAATTAGCGCGTCGTCAGTTGGCGAAGATCGCCTTTAACTCATCCATGATTTTCTCTTCAGGATGTGCCTTGGCGATCGACAACTCCTTGACTAGCAAGCTGCGTGCCGTGTCGAGCATCTTGCGCTCGCCGAACGACAGCTCTTTGTCGGCTTTGAGCACCAGCAAGTCGCGCAGCACCTTTGCGATTTCTAACGGCGAACCGGTCTTAATCTTCTCCGTGTATTCGCGGTACCGGCGATTCCAAGTCTGGCTGTCCACCTCGACCTTGCGCTGTCGGAGGATGCGGTAGATCTTGTCCACCATGTCCTTTCCGATCACCCGCCTGAGTCCGACCTGCTCTACATTCTCGATCGGAACCATGATGGTCATTTTTTCCGTACCGAGGATTCTCAGTACATAAAAGCGCCGCTCGGTGCCCGAGATCACCCTGACTTGGATGTCATCAATGACCGCGACCCCGTGAGCGGGGTATACGACCTTTTCGCCCTTCTTGAACGGAAGACCCATGTTTGATTGGCGCCGGATCCGTGGCACCTGATTTCAGAGCCAGTTGACGACCACCAGACGGTTCGCCGCTGTCTGACTAGCCCGGATTGCACAAACATTATGCCACAATTTTCTGTGTTTTGTAACTATGCACCGTCGATGAGCAAACACAGTAACGAAAACGAGGAACGGTGTTATAGAACGAACGCTACGGTTCAGCCAAGCTGCAATTCCATCACGACGGCGTCTTCGCCCGGACCGTAGTAGTGACGCCTCAAGCGACGTTCCTCGAAACTGAATTTTCTATAGAGATGTCGGGCAGCTAGGTTCGATCTGCGCACCTCGAGAGTGACGAACAGAGCCCCTTTGCCGCGGGCCTCAGCGATCGCCTCGGTTAACAATCGACTGCCAATTCCGGCCCGCCGGTACTCGGGGTGAACCGCGACGTTCAATATGTGGCATTCGTCGTCGATGAGCCAGCGGCAGAGGAAGCCGGCGATATCGTCCGTATTAAGACCGCGGCGAGCCGCTACTGTAAGGCGAGAAAAGGGCAGCGATAGCTCATGTCGGAACGACTTGAGACTCCACGGAGCCGGAAAGGCGAGATGCTCTATCTCGAGTATCGCCGGAAGGTCGCGCTCGGTGGCGGCGCGAATCTCGACCGCCATCGACCGCCAGTCACCGCTCCTGAGCCCCGACGGGCGGGCCGACTGTCCCCGTGATGTTGCCACTGTTACGCCGCTTCGCGCAGCACTCCGGGCTCGGCGGTGAGCACGACTACCCGGAGTATCTTGTCGCGCATCCGGTGCTTGAACGCGCCGACCGACCTATCGAATTCGATTCGAGTCTGGAAATCGGCGGGAAACGACGACGACACGTACGAGAGCCTGCGCAATGCCTCGCCGCGCACGCTCGCGCTGATCGTCAGCACCTCGTTCTCCAGCGTGATGTTGTAGTCGTAGTCCGGCATTTCGTCGGGCAGGTTCCACAGCCGCTTCAGCGACGACGCCGGAATCTTGCGCGGCATCTCCAGCCGCACGAGGTACGCATTCGAATACTCGGCTACCGTGTAAACCGTGCCGTAACGGCGGTCTCGTTCGAGCTTTTCGTCGTGGATATCGACGCGAAAACCGTCGAACGCGACCTTGCGTTCTACCTGGCGGCGCTTCGGTGATCGCGCGAGCATCCGGCCCAGCGGCGCGAGTCCAAGGCCGTACCAGCATCCGCGGTATGAAACTTCTGACGCGGGCCGCGAATGAAGTACGCCTTCGCGCATCCGCCAAATCGCTTCAATCGTTGCGATCAGTACTCCGAGCGCTATCCAACCGCGCGTAGCCTGCGAAAAGAGCGGGTCTCCCATGATCGCGACAGCAAATGCCAGGAATGCTGCTGGGTACGCGATGAGGTTGAAGATGACGTTGAGCGCCGTCGCGCGCATCTTCGAAAACCCCGATGGAGACCCGACCGCATCCTCGAGCTGCTGCTTGATGCTGTCCGGCATCGCCCCCAACAGCGGCTCCGCAAGCCTGAGCGCGAGTTGCACAGGTCGCGGCGCGGCGGCTGGCGCGGCGAAATCGACCATCGCGAGCACCGCGTCGAACTCCTGCTCGAGTTCGCCGCTGAAATGCTTTTCGGGCAGCGGGCCGGGCAACGCGCCGATGTCCTTTGGCAGGTTGAGCATCGAGACAGGCGCAGCCCTGACCGTCGACGGCGCCGCCGGTGCGGGAGCGGGCGCTGGTTTGGGTGCAGCCACGGCGGGTTGCGCAACAGGCTTGGGCGCTGCCTCCGCTGCCACTCCGTCTTTGGCGGCCGCCGCCGATGCCGGCGCGCCATTGGCCGCAGCTGCGGGCGCCGCGGCGCCGCCGGCTTCCTTGTGGAACCGCGACGGCGCATCGTCGGGAATCGTCTTGTCGGGATGCAGCTCTCTGGCACGCGCCAGCAACAGCTCGTGGCTCTCTACGATTTGCGGGTCGGGCACGCAGCAATCCACCGGACAGACCGCCGCGCACGCCTCGTGGTCATAGAAGCCCACGCATTCGGTGCACTTTTGCGGGACGATGTAATAGATGTCCTGCGCGATCGCCGCAGCGGTCGCGCCGTTGAGTTCCCACCCCACCCCGCCCGCGTAAATCGCGATGTTGGGGCACTCCGGTTCGCACGCCCCGCAGTTGATGCACTCGCTGGTTATTGTCGTCGCCATCTGGCGTTAGGACCTCAATCGCAATCGGAGTGTCGGTTTGGACAAGCCTCGAATCACACGTGGCACATGAGACGATAACTGTAGAAAGTTTTGCGTGTCAACGATGCACTCGAAAGCACGGCTTAACGTGCGAACCCGAACGTACCGTGCGTGGCAGCTTGCCTGTCGCATACTGATTTGCAACCATTGGCGCGTTCGATCGCGTTTCGCCTTGAACCGCGATGACGTTTTGCTGGGCGTGACCGGAACTTGATTTCGCTCTGGAACTGGCAGGAGGGCTTTTGAATGAAGACTTTGGCGAGTCTGCTCGGGATCGCGGCGCTTGCGACTCTCATAAGCGCTTGCGGTCCGGACATGCAGGTCATCAACGATGCGAACGGCCGCGCCGAGGCCTCTGCGACCAAAGCTGAAGCTGCGGCGAACACCGCGGACCAGTCGGCGGCCGCGGCTGATGCTGCTGCGAAGAAGGCCGACGAGGCCGCATCGGGCGCCGAAGACGCGGTGCGCAGAGCCAATGACGCGGTGGCGCGTCTCGAGGCTGCGTTCGCGACGTCGGTTACGAAGTAAGTTTCACGAGACGCTGGGTTCAATGGCGGGAGGAGCGTCGCTCCTCCCGCCATTCGCTGTTCTCGTCCTGCGAATCGTTTCCCGCTCAGTCGCCCTCGGTGTCGGGCGTTTCAGCGGTGTTCTGCGGGCGGAGCGCCCGCCGCGCGCGCTCGCGAAGCGGATCGTTGCGCTCGACGCGTGATTCCAAGTCGCGGAACTGCGCAAGTGAGAAGCCCGCGTTCTTCGCGGCCTGCTCCACGGTGAGGCTCCGATCTTTCTGCATTGCGCGGTAAACGCTTACGTACCGTTCGAGCTGGCTGGGCGTGACTTCGCGTTCTTCGTCATTCGCCGAATCAGCTTGCGCGGTCTGGACGGAGTACGCATGCGATGCTCCCTTTGAGAATTGCGGCGTAAGTGCCGCGGCCGCGATTGGCCGAGCGGCCAGGATGATCGTTGCGCATAGCACCGCGAATGGGAGTATGGATCGAACTTTGAACTGCACGAATTGGAACCGCCTTTGAGACTATGCTTGCATGTACCGCGCTCAGGGTGAAGGGTAAGCAACCTTGCATTGCGATCGAACGTGTTTAAGTTGGTGGACGGCCGAACGGCTGCGGCGGAATGCGTGTAGCTCGCCGCGTCGCAACCTGAACAGTCAACGGAGAGAGATAGATGCCAGCCAAGCAGATTGAGCTGCATGAGAATGCCCGTCGCGGAATCGTCGCAGGGGCGACCCTGGTTGCCGAAGCCGCGCGTGTGACGCTCGGCCCCAAAGGGCGCAACGTCATGATCCAGAAGAGCTTCGGTGCTCCAACCGTAACCAAAGACGGCGTCACCGTAGTAAAGGAAATCGAACTCGAAGATCGATTTGAAAACTTGGGCGCGCGGCTCATCCGCGAGGTGGCCCAAAAAACCTCTGAAACCGCCGGTGATGGCACTACTACCGCCACCGTGCTCGCCCGCGCGATTGTCCGCGAGGGTATCCGGCTCATCGCGGGGGGCTTCGCACCCATCGACCTCGCGCGCGGAATCGACGCCGGCGTGCGCAAGGCCATCGGCGTGATCAAGGAGATGTCGCGGCCGGTGAAGGATCGCGAGCGCATGGAGCAGGTCGCCACGGTCGCGTCCAACGGCGACGTCGAGATCGGCAAGATGGTCGCCAGGGCGATGGAGAAGGTTGGCAAGGAGGGCGTGATCACCGTCGAGGAAGCGCGCGGCATGGAGACCTCGCTCGAACTCGTCGAGGGCATGCGCTTTGACCGGGGCTACCTGTCGCCGTACTTCATCACCAATCCCGAAAAACAGACCGTCGAACTCGACGAGCCATGGCTGCTGCTGCACGAGAAGAAGCTTGCCAATCTGCGCGAGATTCTTCCGCTGCTCGAACGCGTGGTACACGACGGCCGCCCGCTGCTCGTCATCTCAGAGGATGTGGAAAGCGAGGCGCTCGCCACCCTGGTCGTGAACAAGTTGCGCGGTTCGCTCAAGGTCGCGGCGGTCAAAGCGCCGGGCTTCGGCGATCGCCGCAAGGAAATGCTCCAGGACATCGCGATCCTGACCGGCGGCTCCGTGATCGCGGAAGAGTTGGGCTTCAAGATCGAAAACGTGCAGACCAGCATGCTCGGACGTGCGCGACGCGTCGTGATCGATCGTGACAATACGATGATCGTCGGCGGCGAAGGCAAGAAGGCCGGCATCCAGGGACGCATCGAACAGTTAAGACGCCAGATCGAGGACACCACTTCGGATTACGAAAAGGAGAAGCTGCAGGAGCGGCTTGCGAAGCTTACCGGCGGGGTCGCGGTGATCAAGGTCGGCGCAGCGACCGAAGTCGAGATGAAGGAAAAAAAGGCTCGCGTCGACGACGCCGTGCACGCGCTTCGCGCCGCCGTCGAGGAGGGTATCGTGCCGGGCGGCGGAGTTGCGCTGGTGCGCGCGATCAAGGCGGTCAAGGAACTTCGATTGGACGCCGATCGCAAGGCCGGTGCGAATGCGGTCGCGCAAGCGATGGGCGAGCCGCTGCGCCAGATCGCGCTCAATGCAGGCCATCTACCGCACGTCGTGTTCAACACGGTCTTGGAGGGCAAGGACGATTTCGGTTTCAACGCGCGCGAGGAAAAGTTTCAGGACCTCGTCAAGGCGGGCGTGATCGATCCCACCAAGATTGTGCGCATCGCCCTCGAAAACGCCGCCAGCGCGGCGTCGATGCTCATCACCACCGAAGGTGCAATCGTGGAGAAGCCCAAGAAACGGTCCGCGCGTCCTGCGATGCCCCCGGGCGCTGGAATGGATGCGATGGGCGGTATGGGCGGAATGGGAGGCATGGGCGGTATGGGTGGAATGGGAGGAATGGGTGGCATGGGCGGCATGGATGATGACTTCTAGCAGGCTGTCGAGAAATGCTTTGAGTTCCCGCAATGGCATTGACTTCACCTCTCCCGTTACTCGAAGGGAGAGAGCCTGCGCTGAGCGCAGTCGAAGGGCCGCCGGTCGCCGAGCTCCGAGCACGGTGCGCGCCGCAACTTCACCCGACCAACCGGAGCGGTTCCTCGCCGATGCCTCACTTCATGTTATTGGGAGTCGCGGCTCCCGGCCGGCGGGTGAGGGTGCAGATTCCTCCCTTCTCCCTCTTTCGCCTCTCCCTGACCTGGGAGAGGCCGCTCGCACGCAAAGCCGTGCGAGCGGGAGAGGGCGCAGGCGGTTAATCGCTTTTTCAACAGCCTGCCAGAGAGCATGAGTGATTTATGCATACTAACCCGTCGTTGCCGCGTGCTGCGTACGTCGGGTAAACTTGCATGGCGCAAAACGTTGTGCGACAAACATTTGGTTGCTACGCAGCTGTAATTTCACGCAGTTGTGCGGCTGCCGCGAACTCTCAGGAGGGTACGATGCAAGGCTTGATCAGAAAATCCCCGAAACTTGCTGGATTGGCCGGGGCGCTGTTTGCCCTGTCCTTGCTCGCCGGCTGTTCGCAAGGCGAAGACCCCGCGCAGCGCGCGGTCAACGCCGCCAACCGTGCGGACCAGGCCGCGTCGCGCGCCGAAGCTGCCGGGCAAAAGGCGCAGCAGGCCGCATCCGCGGCGCAGGCCGCAGCCAGCCGTGTAGAGCAGGCCGCAAGTGACGCCAAGGCCGCTGCTGATCGCGCGGAAGCGATTGCAGCCAAGACGATGGCGACCGGCAAGAAGCGCTAAGTTCCCACCTTCGATCCGTGCCCTACAGGCGCGGATAAGGTCGGTTGGACTGCCGCTGGCTGATCTAGTCGAAGCACAAAACGGGCGAACCAGGGCGGCTGCACACCGAGCCGCCCTTGGATTTCCTCTCATCGCCGGGCGATGCGCGCCGCGACGGACCGTCGCGCCCAGCCTACGGCTTTGCGAGTGGACGCGGACGGTCGCGCTTCGCATCGACGATGCAAAAGAACCCGAACTTGCCAGCGCCCGTCGCGCGCAACTGATGTGGCATGTCCGGACCGATGTAGATCGTATCCATCGGCCGGAGCTGATACTCATCTCTGCCAACTCTGACCTTGCCACTCCCGCGGACACCGATCACGACATGCGAATGGTGATGGCGTTCGAAGCTGGTGTATCCGCGTGCATCGAGTTCGAAGTACCGCAGATGAAATCTGACGCGCTCACCGCGCTTTCCGATGAGCACCTGTCGCGATGCGCCGCGGAAGTCGCCCCCTCGATGCGCTGAAAGCTTGTACGGCTCCAGCTCGACTTGATCCCAACGGAAGCCGCCGCGGAATTTTCTGAGCACCGGCGGCGATGCCGGGCGTTTGCGAGTACGCCGTGCCTTCGTCGGCATGGTCGCGCGCAGACGCCGCCGGTCAGGCGCCGCCGAATGTGACGATGACCTTGAGTGACTCGGGCTTTTGCGCCGTCGCGTACGCATCGCCGATACGATCGAGCGGGAAGCGGTGCGTCACGAGTTCGGCGGCGTTGATCACGCCGCGCTCGACCAGCGCCAGCGCCTCGCGAGTCTCCTCGGGGCCGCACGAGTAGCTCGGCACCAGCCGCGTCTCATTGAAATAGAGATCGTACGGCTTCACTTCAAGGTCGTCGCCGGGCGGCGTCGCGGTGAACTGCACGACGGTCGCGCCCTTGCCCGCGCACGCGATGCCGGTCGTGATTGCGCGCGTGGTGCCGGGTCCGACGATAACCACGTCGGCCATCGCGCCCTTGGTCGCGTCGCGCACCTGCTCGACGAGGTTGTCGCCCGATACGACGAGGCCTGCATCTGCGCCGATTTCTTTTGCTCGCTCTGCACGGCGCTCGAACAGGTCCGCGCCGATAATCACTCCCGCGCCCATGTGTCTCGCAAGCTTGACGTGCAGCATTCCCATGATGCCGAGGCCGATGATCAGAATTGTCTCGCCGGACTTGAGCCCGGAACGCTTCAACGACTTCACGACACACGCCGCCGGTTCGACGAGTACGCCATCGGCGTCGGCGACCGAATCTGGAAGCTTCAGCGTATCGCGCAAGTTTGATGCGCTAACGGCGAAGTACTCCGCCATTCCACCCGGCGTTATCTTGGTCGCCCGCCAGGTCGGACATTGGACGTACTCGCCCCTGCGGCAGCAGGCACACTCGAAACACGGCGCGTGATGGTGCACGAAGACACGGTCGCCCGCGCGGAACTCGCGCACCGCTGCGCCCGCCTCCTCGACGATTCCAACCGGCTCGTGGCCAAGCACCAACGGCGCCTTCCGGCGGATGTACCAGGGCATGATGTCGCCGGAGCAGATGCCGCACGCGCGCGCGCGAACCAGTACTTCGTCGGGGCCGATTTCAGGGCGCGTGTCGTCCTCGATGCGGATGTCGCCGAAATCGTACAGGCGCGCGACTTTCATAATCACCGCAACTTTGTGGCCCGCGCCGGGGCTTGTCAACCGAGCGTTCGCGAACTCATGTGTTTCACCGTTCAGCCTGTGTTATGCGTCGTGCATGGCGCGGCCCGTGTGTCCTCCGATTGCCGCAGACGTGATCGCGGAAATCGGGGATCGAATCGTTCTCATCGCGCGTAAGAACTACCCGCACGGCTGGGCGATTCCCGGCGGGTTCGTCGATGTGGGTGAGGCGGTTGAGCGCGCCGCCGTGCGGGAACTGCGCGAGGAGACGTCGCTCGAGGTGGAAATTAGCGCGCTGCTCGGAATTTATTCGCGGCCCGGCCGCGACCCGCGCGGCCACACCATCAGCGTCGTGTACATAGGGGCTGCGCGGGGAACCCCAAAGGCGGCTGATGACGCGAAAGAAATCGGACTGTTCGATCCGCGCGATCCGCCGTCGCCGCTCGCCTTCGACCACGCGGAAATAATCGCGGATTACGTGCGCTTCATTACGACCGGCGCGTTGCCCGCGCCGTGGCGGCGCTGAGCCGCTCGCGCTTCAGTTTTTCTACGAGAATGTCCGCGAGCCGCGTCGGCTCAGGTACGCGATACTTCGTTACCGCGCAAAGCGCGAGTCGAATCGCGTCGCGAAATCCAACCCGATACCCGGGCGACACATAGATCGGCCGTATGCCGTCGCGGGTCCTGAGCGCCGCACCGACACGCTCGCCCCGATCGATTAGCCATGCAAAACTGCCGGCGCGCTCGCGCAACTTCCCGTGCTCACCGATCAGCAGGGATTTGGCGCAGCCCACTGATGGAATGTCGAGCAGGTAGCCCAGGTGCGTTGCGAGACCGAAGCGGCGCGGGTGTGCGATGCCCTGGCCGTCGAACAGAATCAGGTCGGGGCGGTTGCGCAGCCGCCCGAACGCATCGAGCAGCACTGGACCTTCGCGAAACGTGAGCAGGCCGGGCACGTAGGGAAACGTGGTGCGCCGTATCGCGGTGGCGCACTCGACTACTTCCATCGACGGCGCACGCAAGATGACCACGGCGGCGAAGCATCGTCGCGTCCGTTTGTCGTAGGCGACGTCGGCGCCGGCGATCAGCTTTGGATTGCGCGGGACGCCCGAAAGCTTGATGCGCGCTGAAAGCCGCTTCTGAAGCGCGATGGCTTGCCTTGGCGTGAGGCGCCAGCGATGCCGCCTTGCGCGCGGCACCGTCGGCTTTGTCGGCCCGGCTGATTTGCGCCGCGCCACCGCGCGTTTACTTCCGGAGTTTCGCCACCGCAAGCTCGATTCGATCGAAGGCCTCGGTCAGATTTTCGCGCGAAGTCGCGTACGAAAGCCGCAGGTGTTCCGGCGCGCCGAAGTCGTTGCCTCCGACGGTTGAGACCTTCGCTTCTTCGAGCAGGAAATTCGCCAGCGAGTCGCCGTCCACGATCTCTTGGCCGTTGAAGCTCGAGCCGAGCAGCTCCGAGACATTCGGAAACGCATAGAACGCACCCGGCGGCACATTCGGCAGTTTGAATCCGGGAATTCTGCGGAGCCGCCCGACCACCAGTTCGCGCCGCGCGCGAAATTCCTCGGCCATCGCCTTCACTTCGTCTTGCGGACCGGTGAGCGCCTCGATTGCGGCCGCTTGAGTGATCGAATTCGGACTGCCGCTGTTCTGACTTTGCAGCCGCGAAGTTGCCGCGATTACTTCCGTTGGCCCCGCCGCGAATCCAATCCGCCATCCGGTCATCGCATAGGTCTTGGATAGCGAATTGAAGATGATGCCTCGCTGCTTCAGGCGCGGCTCAATTTGGAAAATGTGCGGCGCGGGCCCGTCGTACACGATGTGCTCGTATACGTCGTCGGACATCACCCAGATGCCCGCGTCAAGAAGGATTCGCGCGAGTTCCGTCAGATGGCCGGCGCGGTATACGGCGCCGGTCGGGTTCGACGGCGAATTGAGCATAATTCCGCGCGTGCGCGAGTTGATCGCACTCTTGAGCAAGTCGGGCGTCAGCAGGAAGCCGTTGCTCTCCGGGCATCGCACGAGCTTCGGTTTCGCGCCTGACAGCTCGACCATTGCGGAGAAGCTCACCCATGCGGGCGTGGGGATGATCACTTCGTCGCCTTCGTCGAACAGCGTGGCGATTACATTCGCCTCGGCTTGTTTGCATCCGGCGCACGCGATTATTTCGCTCGCTTCGTAGTCGAGCTGGTTGTCGCGCTTGAGCTTGGCGCGAATCGCCTGCTTGAGTTCGGGAATTCCCGAGACTGCGGTGTACTTGGTGCGGCCCGCGGCGAGCGCCCTGCACGCGGCTTCCTTGATTCGCTCCGGCGTGTCGAAATCCGGCTCGCCCGCATCGAGCGAGATGACGTCGATTCCCGCCGCCCTCAGTTCCTTGGCGCGCTCGTCGGCGGCCATCGTGGCTGACGGTTTGAGCGCCGCCACCTTGCGATTGAGCTTGATTGTCATGTCAGTACAGCGGCGCATTGGCTGAAGGCCGTAGCGATCCAGCGCAAAATTCTATCCGCGCGCGTCGCGCCACGAAAGCGCTGCGCGCGTGCAGTCCACAGATTCAGCTGATCCCGAGTTTCGCGCGCAGCCGGTCCATCACCGGCTCGGGCACCAAATCGGGAATGCGCTGGCCGTGTCCGGCGACCTCTTTGATGAGGCGCGACGCTGAAAAGAAAAGCTTGGGGTTGGCGAACAGGAAGACCGTTTCGACGCTCGGCTTCATCTGCTTGTTCATCGCGGCCATCTGAAGCTCGTAGTCGAAGTCGGTAACCGCGCGCAGGCTCCGGATGATCACCTTGGCGCCGATGCGTTCCGCATAATCGACCGACAGACCGCTGAACTTGTCAACCCGCGCGCGCGGCTCCAGGTCGCGAATGACTTCGCGGATCATCTCGACGCGCTCGTCGGCGCTGAACAGCGCGGTGTCCTTATGCGGGTTGTACGCGACCGCCACAATCACCTCGTTGAAAATCTGCACGCTGCGCCGGATGACATCGAGGTGGCCGTTGTGAATCGGGTCGAAGGTGCCGGTATAGATCCCGACCAGCGCCGAATTGTCTTTCTGCCTTCCCGGCATTGCGATTTTCCCGTCATTCCTCGCTCGGCGCTGCGCCTGCGCGCCGGTAAAAGGCGATGCGATGATCGCCTATGGTTGCCACGTTTGCCAGCGTGAGCGGGGGCGCCGCCTCGGGCGGTCCCGGCGCGCGGCGCGATTGCTCGACCACGACGTAGCCTCCGGGCGCGGCCAAGTCGCCGCCAGCCAGAGCCGCAACAACGTCCGCGCTCAGATCGTTCTTGTAGGGCGCATCGACGAATATCAGGTCGAATTGCTCGCCCGACTCTGAAAGCTGCGCCAGCGCGCGGCGCATTTCGACGACCATCACCCGCGCCTTCTCAGCCGCATCGACGTTCTGCAGATTTTTCTGGATCGCCGCGGCGGCCGCGCGCGATGAATCGACGAACGTGACATGCGCGGCGCCTCGCGAGAGCGCTTCGAGTCCGAGCGATCCGCTGCCCGCGAAGACGTCGAGTACCCGCGCGCCGTCCAAATCGATGCGCACTGCGAGCCGTGAGAAGATCGATTCGCGTGCGCGCGCGGAGGTTGGCCGCGTCGCAAGACCGCGCGGTGCGGCCAGCCGCCGGCCGTGCGCCTTACCCGCTATCACTCGCATTGCTCTCGCTCTCGCGCCGTAAAACTCAGGGGACGATAGATAACTTGATCGGCCTCGACCCGCAAGGCGAGCGTACAATCGCGGATGCGCCGGTTGCTTCTCTGGATCAATTCAGGAATTTTAGCTAGGCAACATAAGATTTCTGAACTTGCAATCAACCTGATCTGAAGCATTTGTTATAGCGCAAGCATGTCCGGCGGGGGTGAACTGACCTTTTCGGAGCAAGCGCTCAAGGAGTACCGCGAACTCCTCGGCCACTATCCGACTCGCCAGGCGGCGTTGCTGCCGGCGCTTTGGATAGCGCAGCGCGAGTTCGGCTGGCTCTCCGACGATGCGCAGATGTGCGTGGCGCGGCTGATGGAACTTCCGCCCGCACATGTACGCGCGGTGGTGTCGTTCTACACGATGTTCCACCGCAAGCCGGTTGGAAAATTCTTCCTCGAGGTGTGCACGAACCTGTCGTGCCGGCTCCGCGGCGCGGATCGTATCCTGGAATGCATCAAGCGCAAGCTCGCCATCGAAGTGGGACAGACGACCGCGGACGGCAAGTTCACGCTCGCGACCGCCGAGTGCCTCGCGTCATGCGCGACCGCGCCGATGCTGCAATTGAACCAGGAGGGCTACCACGAGAACCTGACCGAGGAGAGCATACTCCGGCTGATCGACGAGCTTTCCGCACGTGGCGATTGACTTCGTAGTCTACGCGATATTCGCGGTGGTGATGCTGCTGGTGGGGCTGCATCTCGCGCTGTTTCTTCTCTATTTCGAACGTAAGGGAAGCGCGCTCATCCATGATCGAGTCGGCGCCAATCGCGCCGCGATATTCGGCGTCGGCAAGCGGATGGGGATGCCCAACCTCGGGATTGTCAACACGCTGCTCGCCGATCCCATCAAGATGTTCACCAAGGAGGATTTCGTCCCCGATGGCGCGGACAAGTTCCTCCATGCGCTCGCGCCCTTCATCGCGCTGTTCCCGGTGCTGGTCACCTTTGTGGTGATTCCGTTCGGCGACACGATCGATATTGCCGGCCGCACTTACGAGTTGCAGGCGGCGAATCTGAACGTCGCCGTCCTCTACGTGCTCGCGACCATCGGTGTCGGCGTGTACGGAGTCGCGCTCGGTGGGTGGGCGTCGAACAACCGTTGGTCGCTGCTCGGAGGCATTCGCGCGAGCGCGCAGATGATCTCGTACGAGATCGCGCTCGGCCTCGCGATCATCTCGATGGTGATGACCTACGGAACGCTCAACCTGCAGGAAATCGTCCGCATGCAGGGCGGCACTTGGCTCGGCGTGATCCCACGCTGGGGCATCTTGATCCAGCCGCTCGCGTTCGTGCTGCTGCTTACCGCAGGCGTCGCCGAATCCAAGCGCGTGCCGTTCGACCTGCCCGAGAGCGAGTCCGAACTCATTCTCGGCTACTTCACCGAATATTCGGGCGGCAAGCAGGCGACCTTCATGCTGACCGACCTCGCGGAGCAGGCGCTGGTCGCGATGCTACTCGTCACGTTTTTTCTGGGTGGGTGGCAGCTGCCCTATCTCTATCGCGGCGGATTCGTGCTGCCCGGCGGTTTTCACATCGCCGTGGGCGGGCTCGCCGTCTCGATCCTCGGTATCATTGCGTTCCTCGTGAAGACCGTCGCTGTCTGCGCCTTTCTCGGGCTGGTCCGCTGGACGCTGCCTCGATTCCGCTATGACCAGCTCATGCGGCTTGGATGGAAGGGCCTTGTTCCGCTCGGACTCCTCAACGTAGTCGTGACCGCCTACCTGGTCGTGGCCTTCGGAAGCGCCCAGTGATGCCGGCCTGGCTGTTCGTATTCTTCGGAGCGCTCGCCATCGTCGCGGCGCTCGGCGTCATCGTGCAGCGCAACCCGGTGCACTGCCTGCTGTCGCTCGTGCTGACCCTGCTCGTCATCGCGGTGCTGTTCATCGCGGAGGGCGCCGTCGTGGTCGGGTTCCTGCAGGCGATCATCTACGCTGGCGCGATAATGGTCATCTTTCTGTTCGTGGTGTGGCTGCTCAATATTCCCGGGACCCCCGCCCCGGGCGGGCAACTGGCGCCAAAGTTCATCGGCGCGATCGCGGCATCGGCTCTTGTTTCGATGCTGTTCGCGTTTTTCTCCGAGCCCGAAACGGCGGTGCGCGCGGGCGCGATGGCCGCTGACTACGGCTCGATTTCGAGTCTCGCCAGGGTGCTGTTCGCCGACTACCTGATCGCCTTCGAAGTAACTTCGGTGTTGTTGCTTGCGGCGGTGGTTGGAGCAGTCGCGCTCGCACGGCCGCCGAAGAACCTGGATGTGAAGCGCGACGCTGAGGAGCCGCGGCGCGATGAGGCAGCGGCAGGGTGATCTCGCTCAATTACATGATGATGCTCTCCGGAGCGCTGTTTTCGATCGGCGTCGCGGGTGTCCTGCTGCGCCGCAACGTGCTCGTGATGTTCATGTCGATCGAATTGATGCTCAACGCGGTCAACCTTGCGTTCGTTTCGCTCGGTAACCGGCTCGGCACGATGGACGGGCAGGTGATCGTGTTCTTTGTGATGACAGTGGCGGCCGCCGAGGCTGCCGTGGGCCTCGCGATCATCATCTCGATTTTCCGCGACCGCGAATCCGTCAACGTCGACGACTTCACGCTGCTCAAGTGGTGATGCATGACGGTTGAGTTCCCGGCGCTCGCGCTGATCCTCGCGTTCCCCGCGCTCGGCGTGCTTTTCAATCTCTTCCTGGGGCCGCGCTACGGCCGCCGCTCCGTGAACCTGGTCGGTCCCGGCGTGATGTTCGCCGCATTCGCGGTGGCTGCGTGGTCGTTCCTCGAGTTGATGTCGATGGTGCCGGGCAGCGCGCTTGCGGTCACGTTGTGGCGCTGGATTGCGGCCGGCAACTTCCACGCCGACATCGGGCTCAAGCTCGACGCGCTCTCTGCCTTGATGGTGATGGTCGTGACCGGCGTCGGCGCCCTCATCCACCTATATTCCGTCGGCTACATGGAGCACGACGAGGAGGTCGCGCGATACTTCACTTATTTGAACCTGTTCGCCTTCTCGATGTTGGTGTTGGTGCTCGCGGACAACCTGTTGCTGATGTTCGTCGGCTGGGAAGGCGTGGGACTGTGCTCGTATCTGTTGATCGGGTTTTGGTACACCAACCGCCAGTTCGCCTACAACGGACGCAAGGCGTTCGTTGTCAATCGCGTCGGCGACGCCGGTTTCATGCTCGGCATCTTCACAATTGTCGCGGCCCTGGCGCATGAGGGCATATGGACGCTCGAGTTCTCGCAGCTCCAAACGCACGCGCAGCTGATTTCACCTGTGATGGCGACCGCCGCTTGCCTGCTGCTGCTCGTCGGCGCCACCGGCAAGTCCGCGCAGATTCCGCTTTATGTGTGGCTGCCCGACGCGATGGTCGGTCCGACTCCCGTGAGCGCGCTGATTCACGCCGCCACGATGGTTACCGCAGGCGTGTACATGATCGCGCGGCTCCACTTCCTGTACGAGCTGGCGCCGGTCGCCATGGAAGTGGTCGGCACCGTCGGCGCGGTGACGGCGCTCTACGCCGCCGCCATCGCCATCGTGCAACCCGACATCAAGCGCGTACTCGCATACTCGACGATCAGCCAGCTCGGCTACATGTTCCTCGGCGTCGGCGTCGGCGCGTTCGGGGCGGGCATTTTTCACCTCATGACGCACGCGTTCTTCAAGGGGCTGCTGTTTCTGTGCTCCGGCTCGGTCATTCATGCGCTCGCGGGTGAGCAGGACATGAACAAGATGGGCGCGCTCAGAAAGAAGCTGCCCATCACGTTCGCGACGATGCTGACCGCGGCCTTTGCGATCACCGCAGTGCCCGGATTCTCCGGCTATTTCTCCAAAGACCTGATTCTCGAATCGGCATTCACTTCCGGCCACGTATGGCTCTGGCTGCTTGGCGTGATCGCAGCGGGCTTCACGGCGTTCTACATGTTCCGCCTCATCTTTATGACCTTCTACGGCAACTCGCGCGTTGAGGCGGACAAGCTGCCTCACCTTCACGAGTCGCCGCCAGTGATGACCATTCCGCTTATCATTCTCGCGATGCTCGCTGCGCTGGGCGGATGGATCGGACTTCCGCAGGGGTTCTTGTGGGGCGACGCGATCGGGCGCTTCCTCGCGCCGGTCGTTGGAGAGTTTGTGCCGGCGTTTCACGCGAGCACCGCGATGTTGTCGATGGCCGCGACCGGCGCTGGCGCACTTGGAATCGCGCTCGCGTGGCTCTGTTACATCCGCGCACCCGGGCTTCCGGGCTGGATCGCGGCGCACGCCCGCGCCGGCTATCAGTTGCTGCTGCACAAGTTCTACATCGACGAGCTTTACGATCTCCTCGTCACGCGCCCGCTCTTTTTCGTGTCGACCAGGGTGCTCGGCCGCGCCGTCGATACTTTCGCGATCGACGGGATGGTCAACGGTGCCGGTCTCGCGGTCGAGTCCACCGGGCGGCTCGCGCGCCGCGTTGAGTCGGGTAACGTTCAGCATTACGCGTTGCTCTACCTGTTCGGCGCTCTTGGAATCGCGGCCTACTACCTCTACCGGGTGCTCGCGTGATGGGCGGCGGACTGCTCACCGCGCTGGTGTTTCTCCCGCTCCTGGGCGCGGTATCCGTGCTGATGGTGCGCGAGGCGCGCGCAACTTGGAACGCGGCGTTCATCTTCTCGCTGTTCCCGCTGGTGGTCAGCTTCTACATCTTCTACGCGTTCGACCCCACCGTGGCGGGCTACCAATTCGTCGAGCGGTATCCGTGGATTCCGAGCTTTGGCATCGCGTACTACCTCGGCATCGACGGAATCAGCCTTCTGCTCGTCCTGCTCACCACAATCCTGATCTCTCTCGCACTGCTGTACTCCGGCGGCGGCGACATCACCGAGCGTGCGCGCGAGTTCTGCTTCTTCATCCTCGTGCTTGAGAGCGGACTTCTGGGCGCGCTGTGCGCGGTGGACCTGTTCCTGTTCTACGTCTTCTGGGAAGTGATGCTCATCCCGATGTATTTCCTCGTCGGGATTTGGGGCCACGGCCGGCGCGTGTACGCGGCGATCAAGTTCGTGCTGTTCACGATGATCGGTTCGTTCCTGATGCTCGTCGCGATCCTGTACCTGGTCGGCGCCGCGCGGATGCACCTTGGGCGAATCACGTTCGATCTCCCGCTGCTGATGAGCGTGCCGCTCGCGCCAACCGAGGCGCGCTGGCTGTTCGCCGCATTCGCACTCGCGTTCGCGATCAAAGTGCCGATGTGGCCGGTGCACACCTGGCTGCCCGATGCGCACACCGAGGCGCCGACTGCGGGCTCAGTGATCCTCGCCGGCGTTATGCTCAAGATGGGCGCCTACGGATTCTTGCGATTCGCGATTCCGCTCTTTCCGGAGGTCGCGATCGAAGCGACACCGGTCTTCATGGCGCTCGCGGTAATCGGCATCATCTACGGCGCGATGGTCGCGATGGTGCAGCCCGATCTTAAGCGCCTGGTCGCGTACTCATCGGTGAGCCATCTCGGCTTCGTGATGCTCGGAATCTTCGCGCTCAACCCCGAGGGTGTCGAGGGCGCGCTTTACCAGATGCTCAATCACGGCGTTTCGACCGGCGGGTTGTTCCTGCTGGTCGGTATGATCTACCTGCGCCGGCACACCCGGGAGATCTCGGAGTTCGGCGGGCTTTGGAAGCGCGTGCCAGTATATGCGGCGATCTTCATGGTCGTGATGCTCTCGTCGATCGGGCTGCCCGGTCTGGGCGGGTTCGTAGGCGAGTTCCTCATCATGCTCGGCACGTTTCTCTCGTCGTGGCCCGCGGCCGCCTTCGCGGTCAGCGGCGTGGTGCTGGGCGCGCTCTACATGCTCTGGACCTACGAGCGCGTGATGTTCGGTCCGATCACCAACGCGATCAATGAGACGCTTGCCGATTTGACCGCGCGCGAAGTCGCGGTGATGGTCCCAATTCTCGCGCTGATCTTCTTCATGGGATTGCATCCGCGGCCACTGCTTGTGCGGATGGAGCCGTCGGTCAACGCGATGCTGACGCGGGTGAACGCTGCCCAAGCGCGCATCGAGTCGCGCCGCAAGCAGGAGCGCGAACCCGAGCCGTCGCTGATCGGCGCTGCGCTATCAATGCTTGGCGCACGCTCCGACCCGATCGGTGACCGCTGATGGCCCCGCTCACGCTCGAATCGATCGGCTTTCTCTGGCTGCCCCTGCTGCCGCTGGTGGCGGTCGCTGCCTCGGCGATGGTCGTGCTGCTGGTGGGCGTGCGCGTCGCAGAGGATCACAGCGCAGGGCTGGGCCGATTGTCGCTTGGCGGGCTGGCGATCGCGCTGGTTCTCGCGGTCGGACTGGTGGGACACACCGGCAGCGCATTTTCGGGCGCCATCGCGATCGACAACTTCGCAGCCTACTTCGAGATCGCGATCATCATCACCGCCGCCGGAAGTATCCTGCTCTCGCTCGAGTACGCGCGGGAACACGCGCTGGCGGGCGCCGAGTACTACTCGCTGATCCTGTTTGCCACGCTCGGCATGATGCTGATGGCGACCGCGGGCGACCTCATCATCATATTTCTCGGCCTCGAAGCGATGTCCATCTCGGTATATGCGTTGGCGGGTATGGCGCGCCGCGAGGCACGCTCGAGCGAGGCGGCGCTCAAATATTTCCTGCTCGGCGCGTTTTCGACCGGCTTCCTGCTCTATGGCATCGCGCTCGTCTATGGCGCGACCGGCACCATCAAACTCGACGCGATTCACGCTGCCGTCTCGGGCGGCGCGGCATCCAATCCCCTGCTGATGCTTGGCCTCGGCATGTTGCTGGTCGGATTCGGGTTCAAGGTTGCGGCAGTTCCGTTTCACAGCTGGGCGCCAGACGTCTACCAGGGCGCGCCGACTCCCGTGACCGCCTTCATGGCGGTCGGCGTGAAGCTGGCCGCGTTCGCGGCGTTCGTGCGGCTCTTCCTGGTCGCTCTCGAGCCGCTTGGTCCGCAGTGGTCGTGGGTGCTTTGGGTGCTCGCGGCGCTAACGATGACCGCCGGCAACTTGACGGCGCTGGTGCAGACCAACATCAAGCGGATGCTCGCGTACTCCGCGATCGCGCACGCGGGATACATTCTCGTCGGTATGACCGCGAATGATTCAGCCGCGGGCGGCGCCATCCTTTACTATCTGATCGCGTACGGACTGACGAACCTCGGAGCGTTCGGCGTGGTCATTGCCTTGGAGCGGCGCGGCGGCGCGGGTCAACTCATCAGCGACTACCGCGGGCTTTCGACGCGCGAGCCGGCGCTGGCGGCGGCGATGGCGGTCTTTATGCTTTCGCTGACCGGCGTACCGCCGCTCGCGGGGTTCGTCGGCAAGTTCTATGTGTTCTCAGCCGCCGTCGAACGGGGACTGGTGGGACTCGTTATCATCGCGGTGCTGAACAGCGTGGTGTCCGCCTATTACTATCTCTACGTGATCGTCGCGATGTACATGGAAGAGGGCGCTCCGGCGGTCGCGCGGTTGGCTGCGCGGCCGGCGCTGGTCGCAGCGATCGCGCTCGCAGCGATCGGCACCATACTGTTCGGAGTTTATCCCGAGCCGCCCATGTCGGCCGCGGCGAGTGCATTCGCGTCGGCGCTCGGACCGGCGGCGCGCGCGATGTCGTCGCTGCCGTAGCGTCGAATTATCGGCGCCCGCGCTTCTTCGCGCCAGCGGTCTTGTTTCGAGTCGCGGGTTTGGTTGCTTTGCGCGCCGCGGTCTTCGCAGGGCGAGGCGCAGTCATCGACGCGGACGGTCCCGCATACGCGTCGGCTTCGATCTCAATCAGCATGTCAGGATGCACCAGCGCGTCGATCTTGACCAGCGTCGACGCGGGACGCGAATCCCGGAATACCTCGCTGTGTGCCCGCGCGACTTCGGCGAACCCGCCTATGTCGGTTACGAACATGCGTGTTCGCACCACGCGGTCCATCCCAAGGCCGAAACGCTCCAGCGCTTTTCGAATGTTGGCGAGCGCCTGCTTGGCCTGCGCGTAGATCTGGCCGATGCCGATCACCGAACCACTTTCGTCGGTCGCGGTCGTTCCGGAGACGGCTACGAAGTCCCCGGCCCGCACCGCGCGCGCATAACCCGCGATCGGCTCCCACGGCGCGTTGCTTGAAATGCGTACGATGTCGGCGCTGCCCGCCATGGATTTGCTCCGCAGAGTTGCAGTCCGCGCGCAACGCCGTCAATCGTCGTGCGGCGCGGGAAACGCCTCTTCGAGTTCGCGCGCCACAGAGCGCATCGGCGGCCCGATCGCACGGGTACGAGGCACCAGCCAATCCACCAGCTTGCGCAATTGGGGAAATGTGAGAGGCTTGGTCAGCCGCCCGCGTTTCATATCCAGTTCCGGATCTACGATGCGCGCTCGCGCGTTGTCACCTAAAGGCGCAAGCGCAATCTCCCGTCTCCACTCCGCCACCACCGCAACCTCCGCTCTTGGAGCGATGGTTGGATAATACAGTGCGATGCGGGCGAATCAAATCTATGGCGAGCTAATTCACGTGCGAATGGCGCGGCGAGGCGCCGTCTTTCACACTGATGCGGCGCTTGAAGTTGCGTCGAGCCTATCGTATCCTTAGCGCCGTTTCGGTTTTGCTGCTGTTGGCGAGTGCCGAGAATCCAAGGAGGATAGCGATGCGCAAGGTCCTAGCTCTGGCTCTTATCTCGATGTTCTTCTCCGTGGCCTGTCAGAGAGCCGAGGTATCGGCCCCTGCGGCGCCGGAGGCGACCGCTACGGAAGCCGCTCCCGCCCCTGAAGCAGCGCCCGCTGCGCCTGAGGGTGCGCCGGCTGAAGGCGCCCCTGCTGCGCCGTAGTCTCAATTTTCAATCAAGCAAGACCCTGCGCGCCGGATTTACAAGTCGGCGCGCAGGCGTTGTGCTAGGCGCCTCTTCACTCCGATCAGGCCGAGTTAGATTCGGCTATTGAACCCGCGCCCCCGCGCGGGTTGCCCTGCCGCGTCTGGCAGGGTGCTGAGAAGAGCCTCGAGTTCCAAACTGGCATCGACTTTGCCCTCAACACCCTGCGGGAAGTATGGCTTCTTTCCTAATCTTCTCCCCCAATGGGGGAGAGGAGCGAGAGGGAGCAGGCGGTTGAAAATGACTTTTTCAACCGCCTGCTACACAACGCCGCGCGCTGAAGCGGCGTCGAGTAGCATAGGCAGCCCATGTCCGGCGCCGCACTCGAGCCGCAAACTTTCCCGCACCGGCTCAAGCCCGAGCTGACACTCTTCGACTCCGCGACGATCGTCGCGGGCTCGATGATCGGGTCGGGTATCTTCATAGTCTCCGCCGACATCGCGCGACAGGTGGAGTCGCCCGCCGCAATCCTGCTCGTGTGGATCGTCAGCGGCGTGATGACCGTGGCGGGCGCGCTCGCGTACGCGGAACTCGCCGCAATGATGCCCGAGGCCGGCGGCCAATACGTGTATCTGCGCGAGGTGTATGGCGGACTGTGGGCGTTCCTGTTCGGCTGGACGTTCCTGCTCGTCATTCAGACCGGCACAATCGCGGCGGTCGCGGTTGCGTTCGCGCGCTTTGCAGGCGTGATGTGGCCGGCCCTCGGTTCGGAACTCTGGTTCGGGATCGGCGGGGTCGGACTCTCGGGCGAGAGGCTTGGCGCGATCCTCGTCATCGTCGTTCTCACCTGGATCAATTTGCGCGGCCTCGAGCTGGGAAAGCTCGTCCAGAACGGATTCACAACCGCAAAAATTCTGTCGTTGATGTTCATCGTCGCGGTCGGATGTCTGTTCGCACCTAACCCCGCCGCGGTCAGTCTCAACTTTGGAAGTGCGCAATCGTTTTTCGGCACGGCCGAGTGGCTGTCGCTTCCGTTCGCCGCCGCATTCGGCGCGGCGATGGTGGGCGGACTGTTCTCCGCCGATGCGTGGGCGAACGTCACCTTTACCGCCGCCGAAGTGAAGAACCCGCGCCGCGATCTGCCCCTCGCGCTGCTCGGCGGTGCCGCGGTCGTGATTCTCCTCTACGTCCTCACCAACCTTTCATATCTGTTTCAGCTGCCCGCTGACGGAAGCGCGGGCGCCGTCACGATCTTCGGCCGCGGAATCGCGCATGCGCCGAGCGACCGCGTCGCATCGGCTGCGATGGAGATGGTGTGGGGCCGGACCGGCGCGGCCATAACCGCCATCGTTGTGATGATCTCCACCTTCGGCTGTGCGAACGGCATGATTCTGACCGGCGCGCGCGTGGTGTACGCGATGTCGCGCGACCGCGTGTTCTTCCAAGCGGCGGGCGAGCTGAACCAGGCGAGCGCCCCGGCTTACGCACTCGCGATCCAGGCGGTGTGGTCGTGCTTGCTCGCGCTGTCCGGCACCTACTCCGACCTGCTCGACTACGTGATCTTCGCGCAGTTGCTCTTCTACATCCTCACCGTCGGCGCGGTATTTCTCCTGCGCATCAAGAAGCCCGATGCGCCGCGCCCGTACAGAGCGTGGGGATACCCGTGGGTGCCCGCCTTGTACATCGTGGCTGCCGCCGCGATGACCATCGACCTGTTGATCATGAAGCCCGGCTACACATGGCCCGGGCTATTGATCGTCGCGAGCGGGGTTCCGATCTACCGGTTCGTCACGCGCGAGCGATCGACTGCGCGCTGACTTCACCGCGCATCGCCTAGCAGGGAGTTCAGAAACCCCGAACATGGCGGGGCGGATGCGCAGGCGTGCTCAACACCCTGCGGGAAGGATGGCTTCTTTCCTAATCTTCTCCCCCATTGGGGGAGAGAGAGCTAGCAGGCTGTTGAAACTGACTTTTTCAACCGCCTGCTAGCTCATCGCGTCGAAGATTCTGTTGATTATGCGCAGGCCGAAAATGACGACCACGCCGAGAACGATCAGCATCAGAGTAAGGCGCCCAATCTTCTGTCCAACGGTCAGATGCGCCCACCGTATCCATTCGATTCGCCGGCGCCGCTCTTTTTCCTGCGCGTAGTGGGAGAGATCGGCCTGCGGCGTTAATGTCCGTGCTGACGGATTCCCAATTGCTTGTTGCGGCTTTGGCCGGTCGCCGCGCGCGGCTCCGCTCGAGAGCGGAGTTCCGCACGAACCGCAAAAAACGTTGCCCTCAGGGTTTGGCTTTCCGCATTGTGCGCACGAGGGCATCAGTAGATCGCTTCCTCACACTCCGTGGGTTGGTTTTTTCGCCGGTCGCGGATCTGCAAAGCTGATGGTGATTCGTTGCGGATGCGAACACCCGCCCCGGCGCTCGCGCGGTTCCCGATCGGACCGGCGGCGCATGGCGCACTTACAAAAGGTACCGTCGCGCCGGAGCGAGTCAACGGATCTGGCGGGCGGCGCGCCCTCAATTGCTCAGGCGAAAAGTATGTCGTGAGCCCGCTTGGTATCGACGTATTCTCGGATTCGCCGGATCTTGCCGCCCTCGAGCTCAAATACGAAGCAGTACTCGTTTTCGTAATTCCTGCCTTTGCTGGTCTTTCCGCGGTTGGTGAGTTCGACAATTACTGTATCGCCGTCGCAGTGGACCTTGCGAATCTCGCTCTGCAGTCCCTCGGGAAAGGTGCCGCTCACTCCCTTCATGAATTCCGCAATCTCGCTCTTGCCCCGCTTGACGCCCGACACGCCCGGCATATCGCCCGGCACCAGCCAGCTTACGTTGTCCGTCATGTTCGCGAGCGCGGCGTTGATGTCGCCCTTGCCGATTGCGGCCCACGTCTTGGTAACTAGTTCCTTGTTCTGTTCACTGGTCATGCTCGACACTCCCGATTCGCGGATCGTTCACAAATACTATCGCGCTTTGGACGGCAAAGCGCCAGTTTTTTATAACCTGCCACGGCCGGCTGAACGGCTAATCATTAGAGTCGCCGATTTCCGCCGCGGGCAGCAGCAGATTGCATCTCAACGATCGCGCTCCACATCGTGCGGTAGCGGTCCAGATAGGCGCGCTGCGCATCGATCAACGCTTGCTGCGCGCACAACGCTGCTACTCGACGAAGCTTGAACACACACGCGCCGCCGCCGGCCGCATTCGCGCGGACCGCCGCTGCCCGAGAAATCCTAATTCAGATTCGGTTCAGCTGCCGCCCGACGCTGGCTTGTACGAAACCAAGTCGGCCTGGACGGTGCCTTCCCATTGCGAGTGGAAGTCGAACTTTACGAACCGCTTGACCTCGGGAACGTACCAGTAGGTCATCCTCATGTAGTCTGCCGCGCCACCTTTGCCGAAGCTGCGGTTGGTGACCTCAACCTTTAACGCCGTGAAGGTACCTGCCGGCACAGTGACATCCTCCCAGCCGATCACTTCCCCCTTCATGTTGCTGGTGCCAACGACCGGCATCGCGTCCTGCGTCTGCCACTTGAAGGTCTGGTCCCAGGTCTTGCCCTCGTACATCGGAAAGGCGAACCAAGGAATTGCGCTGTCGGATTTGCTCGACGACGAGCCCTCATTGGTCAGTGAGCGGTAGATGATGATGTTGAGTTTCCCGTCAGTGGTCATCTGCGTGCCCCAAAAGCTCACCTCGAAAAAGCCGTCGTCACGCTTGCGCTCGATGCGGAACTCGCGGTTGTCTCCGCGCAAGCGATCGACCCAAACGTCGCCTTCCTTGTACACCGGCGCATCGACCGATCTGACGCCGGGCGGAGGCGCGCTCGCGTTTTGCGCCTGGCCTGATCCCTTCGACGTTTTCAGAACACCAGAGTCCGACGCGGCGCAGCCGGCCGCCCCAGCCAGCGTGAGAACCAGCAGAGCGGCGCGCGCGTAACCGGATGAGGTGCGAAGTTCGATCTTGCTCACCGGGCATTCCTCCAGATCGGTGCCAATCGAAATGAATTGAGCACAGTTAGCACGCTACGCAGACGCTCGAAACTAACGGGAGCTTGATCGGAACGGTCGTCGGGCGCGGTGCGGCGGCTCAGTACGCCGCTTCCAGCAGCCCGATCAATTCACGCTCTTCGACCGGCCGGCCCGCCGCGTTGGCGCGCGTCACTTCGTGCAGCACCGCGCCCACGATTCGGCCGAGCTCCTCGCGCGGTACCCCGGCGTCGCGCAGGCGCGTCGGCACTTCGAACCCGCCGATGAACTGCGCGGCGCGCTCGGCACACTCAAGCGCGGCAGCGCGCGGATTGTTCGCGTCGAACCGAACGTCAAATCCTTCCGCGATCGGCCCGAAACGCTCCGGCGCGATGCCCGCCATGAAGCGCATCACGTGCGCCAACGTGATGCACGACGTCACGCCGTGCGGGACGTTCCAGTACGGACCGATTTGGTGTCCGAGCGCGTGCGAAATGCCCAGCCCCGTGTTGAGCGCGCCGAAAATCGAAAACCATGCGGCGAGCTGGCATTGTAGTCGATGCTCCAGCTCATTGGCGCCGCCCTGCATCGAGGGTTTCAGGTGCGCGCGCAACATGGCGATCGCGCGCGCCGCGAGTACGTCGGTCAATAGCTGGTGGCGCGCCGAGTACGCCCCCTCGACCGCATGATCCAGCGCGCGCATCGCGGTGGACGCCCACAGCCACCCCGGCGTTTCAACCGTCAGTTCCGGATCGAGAATTACCACGCGCGGCTGCAGGCGGGGGTCGCCGACACCGCCCTTTTCGCGGGTCGCCTCGTTGGTCACGCCGCCAAACGGAGTCCACTCCGCGGCCGAAAGCGTGGTCGGTATCGCGATGTGAGGGAACTCCGGCGCATCGGCGGACGGGCGGGCGGCAGCGTCGCCAATTGCGCGGGATGCACCGCCGCCCATCAACGCCATGGCAGCCGCCTTCGCGCTGTCGATTGGACTTCCGCCGCCAAAACTGATGAACGAGTCGGCGCTCACGCGGCGCGCCTCCGCGATCAATGCATCGATGGTCGCTGACGGCGCGTGTTGTGCGCTGCCGGTGAACACTCCTCCAAGCGCGGAGCCCGCTGCAGAGGTTACGCGGTCGAGGAGTTTCGAGCGGCCGAGCGTTTTGCCCGTTACGACCAGCGCGCGGCGGCATCCCCGCCGCTCCAGCTCGCGCCCCAGCGTCGCGACCCGGCCGGCGCCGTAGATGACGCGCTCGAGCTGTGTGAAATTGTAGGCGGCTGAGGTTGGCATAGCCGTAGGATTCGCGGGCAGGCTGTTGAAAATGCGTTTTGCAACAGTCGGCTACGGCTTGATTATCACATAGGTCCCGATCGGCAGTAACCAGTCCAGCTCCAGCACGTCGCCGTTGTTGAGCGAGATGCAGCCCGTCGTCCAATTCACGCCCGTACGATTGAGCCGCGGATCGTCGGTGCCGTGAATACCGATGCGGCCGCCCTGACCGATCAACCTGCCATCAACCTTTGGAATCTCGCGCGCCGCCTTCGACTCCCGGTAGCGCATCATGTCGACGCCGTTCGGATAATCTATTCGCAAGAACCGCGTGAAGCGCGGATTAGTCTCCTTGCTGATGATCCGGTAGGCGCCCTCGGGCGTGCGCCGGTCGCCCTCGTAGATCTTGACGCTCCGGTCCAGGTTTCGCCCGAACACCGCGTGATACTTCTTGTACAGTCGGCTCTCGTAATAGACGACCAGTTCCTGACGCGATTTGTAGGCCATCACAGCCCAACTCGTCGGCGTATGGATATCCGCGCGATTCTGCTCTTCCAGGTACAATTTGCGGCCGGGCGTGACTTGCGTCGCACCATCCGCCAATTTGCGGTCCGCGTGACCGTCCCCGGCAGAGTGGTCCACCGCGCCATCGACCGCGGGCGAAGGCGCCGCGGCGGGAGATACCGCCGGACGCGCCGCGGGCGCCGCAACGTTCGCGGGGGAAGGCGATGACTGGGCCGCGCACGGCGATCCGGCGAAATACATGGCCGCTACCACCACAAGCATCAACCAACCTCCCAGCTTCGCTGTCATGGCTCCATCCATCGCGGAACAACTATTCTGTAGGCGGCGTGCCGCGTGGTCAATTCGTCAAGCGGTGCCTCGTAACATTTTCATTGGTCCGGAGTGTGCGAAACATGGAACCTAATCTCTCTCGCGCCCTGGCGCAGTTGACCACCGGCATCTACGTGCTCACCGTCAACGACGGCGGCCGCTGCCACGGCATGTCATCGTCGTGGGCGACGCAGGTCTCCGGCGAGCCACCATTGTTCATAGCGGCGGTTGACCGTGGGCATCTTTCTCACGGGGTCATTGAGCGCACCCACGCGTGCGGCCTCAACGTCGTCGGACGGCGCGGCAAGGCGCTCGAGGATTACTTCTACTCGCCGCGCTCGCGGCGCGCGGACAATCTCGACGAAGTCGAGTACGAACTGTCGCCGATCCTGCACGTCCCGTGGCTGAAGCTCGCGATGGTCGCGATCGAGGCGCGGGTGCGCGATGCGTTTGCAGCGGGCGACCACACGCTGTTCGTCGCGGAACCAGTCGGCGTAGCAGTGCGCGAACAAGACACCCCTCTCACGTCGCTCGATCTCGAGTACGTGTACCTCGGCGGCAAGGAAGTCGTGCGCAGGGTATGAGAGCGAGGAGAGCGTGACGGTGCGCCAGATCCTTCGCGCGCAAGACGCACTCAATTTGACGCTCGCACCGCATCGCTCGCGGCACATCAAATTGACCCGTTCCGAAAGCGTCTGGTAGCATCCGCGCGCAGAGTGAAAAGGACACCCGATGCCGATCGACAAGAACGAACTGCGCCGCGTCATGGGTCACTTCGCCACTGGAGTGACCGTCATCACCGCCTTGCGCAAAAGCGGCGAGATGCACGGGTTGACCGCCAACGCATTCACCTCGGTCTCGCTGGTCCCGCCATTGCTCCTCGTCTGTGTGGATAAAAACGCCGAGAGCTATCCATGTTTCGATGAGACCAGAGTGTTCACCGTCAACATCCTCGCGCACGACCAGGAGGCGCTCTCGCGGAAATTCGCGGTCAGCGGCGGCGACAAGTTCCAGGGCGTCGCCTACCACACCGGCGCCAACGGCGCGCCGATCCTTGACGGCGCTCTCGCCTACGTTGAATGCAAGGTCGTGCAGGAATTCGATGGCGGCGATCACACGATCTATCTCGGCGAAATCGAACAGGCCGAGGCGCGCGAAGGCAAGCCGCTGATGTTCTTCCGCGGCGGATATCGCGAACTTGGCGAGTAACGCGCGGCGCGACCGGCGCCGGCCAAACCTCGGCGCGCAGCAGTGAACCCCTCCGATCGCCTGCCCGGAATCAGCGTATTCCTTCCCGCACATAACGAGGCGTCCAATCTCGACCGCGTGGTGCGCGGATTTCTCTCCGTCCTCCCCGCGCTCGCCGACTCCTACGAAGTCATCGTCGTCGATGACGGCTCGACCGACGACACTCCCGCGGTCGTTGCGCGGCTCCAGGCCGCGGACGCTCACGTCCGTTCCGTCCGTCACAACGCCAACCAGGGCTACGGCGGCGCGGTGATATCCGGAATCCGCGCCGCGACGATGCCATGGCTGGTGTTGTGCGACGGGGACGGACAATTCGACCCGAATGACCTCGGCCGCCTCGTCGCCCGCGCGGACAACTCGGACGCCGTCATCGGCCGCCGGGCTCGCCGGGCGGACTCGCTCATGCGCCGCATCAACGGCCGCGCGTGGACGGTCCTCATGAGGCTCCTGTTCGGCGTCCGTACCAGCGACGTGGACTGCGGCTTCAAGCTGCTCCGGAAGTCGATGGTCAACCCCGAGGCGCTGCGCGCGCGCGGCGCGATGATCTCAACCGAACTGGTGGCGAGGCTCGCCGGGCGGGGGGCTAGGATAGCGGAGGTCGATGTGGCGCACCTTCCCAGGGTTGCCGGTGAGCAGTCGGGAGCGACCTTGGGGGTTATCGCCCGGGCGTTCCGGGAGATGTTTGTCCTGTTCGGCGAGCTTCGCGAGGAACGCCGGCGCGCGTCGCGGGGAAACTCGGAGCCGCGTCGGCCGCCTGACCGATGACTATCCAGTCGGCCCACTGAATCGAGCGAACACCTCCCCACTCCGAAAGCGGCCTCCCAAAAGCGTCGAGCGCCGCACGCGCTGCGTCATGGCAGGCTACCAGACGCGAAACGTTTTCCGCCGAAATTCAGCATCTTTGAGCCGGCGATGCGCGGCACGCAAATCGCAGATTCCTTGTTCTGACGGTCCCGGCATAAGCCGTTGAGGCCGCAAAAGGAGCACGAGAATCCAATGAAACGCTTTACCTCCGCTCTGACCGCCGCGCTGCTGGCCGGTGCGCTCGCCACCCCGGTATTTGCGGGTACGCCTGACACCGGTTCGACCCCGCCGAGCGGCGCCACCGCCCCTGCGGCGTCGGCACCCGCCGAGGCCGCTCCGAAGTTGGCCGAAGCGAAGCCCGCGCTGAGGAAGCATCGCCACAAGAGCCACAAGCAGTCGTCAGTGACCGCTGCTGCGCCCTCCAGCGCACCGGAGACGACCACCACACCGTCCACCCCGGAGGGCACGAACTAGCCACAGCCCCCCGGCGAATAGCGCGGGACGGTAAGCTCGCCGCTCCGCGCGATGCCTGCCCCGGACCACTGTGTTGGCTCGGGGTCGGGTTCCTCACACGCGGCGCTCTTTTGGGCGCCGCGTGCTTTTTCTCCACGGAATATTCCTGCTAGCATGACGATCCGAAATAAATTTCAGCTTTCATTGATCGCTAGTTACGTTCTAATCTCTCACAGCATCAAATGGATCGCTTGGTACGCTTGGAGCTTCAGAATTGAGTAGTCGCAAGAAGCTTCTGCTGGTCGGCGTGCTCCTCGTCGTGCTGCTCCTCGATCACCGCGAAGCGATCTGTTCGACTGAAACCAGCGCCCCGCTCGACGATCAAGTGTGCGATCCTCTGGCCGATTATTTTCTCGGCATGGAGAACTATCCCGAGGCGGTGCAGCGCCATGAGATCGTGATTCGCCAGCAACCCGCCAACGCGCTCGCGCACTATCATCTCGGCTTCGCATTCGGACTGATGGGCCGGCACAAGGATGAACTCGAGGAGTATCAGAAGGCGATCGACCTCGGGCTCGGCGACTGGCAACTCTTCCTGAATCTCGGCCTCTTGTATCTGGAGAGCGGCAATCTGACCGCGGCCACCGAAGTGCTTCGGCTCGCTGCGCTGCTCGGTCCCGACCGGCCCGAGACGCATTTCAACCTGGGGATCGTGTACGAGCGGCGCGCAATGTTGCCGCAGGCGCAGCAGGAGTTGCTGCAGTCGTTACACATCGATCCGAATCAGCCCGACGCGCGCAATGCGCTCGCGGCGATCTACGCCGAAGAGGGCAAGTACGGTCGCGCGCACCAGGAGTGGTCGGAGTTGGTGAAGGCCAACCCGAACTACGCTCCGGCGCGCGATAATCTGAACATTCTTGAGCGAATCGAGCATGGCGGCGCCGACCGGAACCCGCCGCCGCAAGGCCTCGTGACGGCGCCGTAACCGCGCGAACTTGCGCAGCAACTTGGAGTCTGATGGGGTGAGGGTGGTGGTGTTGGATGTGGTAAAGACTTCGTTTCGACTGAAAATCATAGTTGCATTGATCGTTTCGATGTCGCTCCTCTTGGGGAGCGCGGCCGCTGCCGCGACTGATCCTCCGTCGAAAAGCGGGACGAGTGCGCACTGGTCAAAGTCGTCTCGCGGCAAGCGGACAAATCGTTCCCCGCGCAAGAGACCCGCCGTAAGAAAGTCGGTGCCGCTCTATCGCGCGGTCCTGCTTCAGGAGGCCAACTCCGGCAAAGTCCTCATGGAGGAAAACGCTGAGATCGAGTGGCCGCCCGCGTCGATGGCAAAAATGATGCTCTTGCTCGTCGCCGATGAGCAGGTCGAAACGGGGCGCTTCTCGCTCGATGATCCGGTGCGAGTCTCTGAACGATCGGCGGCGACCGGTGGCTCGGGGATTGGACTCACGGCTGGCGATATCTATCCGCTCGGCGAACTCATGAAGGCCGCGCTGATTCGTTCGGCGAATGACGCGGCGGTCGCGGTGGCGGAAAAGATCGCAGGGTCGGTCGAGGCGATGGTCTGGATGATGAATCAGCGCGCGCGCGAACTCGGGCTTTCCAAAACCGAGTACGGCACGGTGGACGGGCTGCCTCCGCGGCCCGCGCAGGATGTCGATCGCACCAACGCGTACGACCTTGCAGCATTGGGCCGCACCTTGATCAAGCGGGCGCGCCTGATGTCATGGGCGTCGCAGCCAATCGCGCAGTTCGGTGACGGCGATGTGATGCTCAAGAACACCAATCATCTGGTCGGCGAGTTTCCCGGTTGCGACGGGCTCAAGACTGGTTTCACTTCGCAGGCCGGATTCAACCTGACCGCCACCGCCAAGCGCGGTGACATGCGCCTGGTCGCAGTCGTACTGGGCGCTCCATCAAACAAGCAGCGCTTCGCGCAGGCCGCGCGCGTGATGGAATGGGGATTCAATCACTTCGAACCCGTCCAGGTAATACGGGCGGGCGAACCGCTGCCCGTGAATGTCCGGGTCGGTTACGGTCCGGTGATTCAGCCGGTTGCTGCGCGCGATGTGAAGTTGGTGTTGGCGCGCGGCTCCGCGTCCGACATCCGCCTTGAGTATCGCGTTCCGCCAAACATCGCCGGACCGCTGCAGAGCGGTGCGACAGTTGGCAGCGTGCTTGTCCGCAAAAACGGAGAGATCCTGACCGAAGTCGCCGCGGTGTGTCCGATCGACGTCGTGTCGCCGTCGCAATTTGGACCGTCAATCAACGGATATTGAGCGCGCGCAACCCGTAATCGTACTTGGAAGATCGATAGACCATGCACCCAGCATCACGGCAGCGTAATCGTCGGAACAAGCGGCTGAGTAACAAGCGCAGAAGCGACCCGCTCCAGGTTCGCGCGCGCAAACGCAGGATGAGACGGTCGCGCCGGCGCAAGTAGCGCTGTTCAGAATCAGCGCGCGGCGTCTGGTGCGCAATTGGAAGGGCCCTGCCGCGCGACGGGCCAGATCGTCATCCTGAACGGACCGAAACACGGCTGGAACGTCCGTGCCGACATGTCGTTATCCTGAGCGCATCGTTTGCGCGAAGAGCCTGCCCTGAGCGAAGTCGAAGGGATCGAAGCGAAAAACCGGTCCCGCAGGATTACCCCGTTTCCAAAGGTGCGGGGATATCGGTGCATCCCCACAATTGACACGACCGATTCGCGCCAGTTACCAATTGATGTGCTGCCCCACATTCTGAGTCCACAATCTGGAGTGACCGTCTGCCTGGCGCGACCGTAATCGCCGTCATACCGGCGCGCTATGCGTCCACACGCCTGCCGGCGAAGGCGCTGGCGGACATCGCGGGCGTGCCGATGGTCGTTCGCGTGTGGCAGCGGGCGAGCAAGGCGGGTGGAATCGTGCGCGTGCTGGTTGCCACCGACGATGAACGAATCGCATCCGCGGTACGAAAGGCCGGCGGCGAAGCGGTGATGACCGCGACGACGCATCAAAGCGGCACCGACCGGATCGCGGAGGTTGCAGCCCGCGAGTCAGCAGACATCTATCTGAACGTGCAGGGTGATCTGCCGTTTCTTGAACCCGCCGATCTTGAGGCGCTCGCCGCCGCGATGCGAGCAGACTCTGAATGCGCGATGGCGACGCTCGCGACGCCAATCATCGATGCGGCAGAGTGGCGAAATCCCAACGTGGTCAAAGTCGTGTGCGGCGCGGGCGGCGATGCGCTCTACTTTTCGCGCAGCCCGATTCCGCACGCGCGCGACGCTGCCGGTGTTCCGCCCGATGCGCTGCGGCACATCGGAGTTTACGGCTACCGCCGCGACTTTCTGCTCAAGTTTGCCTCGTTGGAGCCGGGAATCCTGGAGCGAATTGAAAAGCTTGAGCAGCTCCGTGCGCTCGAACGCGGCTATCGAATCAAGGTGGTCGCTTCCGTGGCGCCGTCGCTTGAGGTAGATACTCCCGAGGACCTCGAGCGGGCGCGTGAGGCGGCCCCGAGGCCATAGCGGCGGGGGAGGCGGATCTGGTGGAGCGCGGCAAAACCAAATTCATTTTTGTTACCGGCGGCGTGGTCTCTTCTCTCGGCAAGGGGCTCGCCGCTGCATCGTTGGGTGCGCTGCTGGAGGCGCGAGGCTTGCGCGTCTCGCTCCTCAAAATGGACCCGTACATCAACGTCGATCCGGGTACCATGAGTCCGACCCAGCACGGCGAAGTGTTCGTAACGGACGACGGCGCGGAGACCGATCTCGACCTCGGCCATTACGAACGCTTCGTGCGCACTACGATGGGCCGGCGCAACAACTGCACCACCGGCCAGATTTACGATGCGGTGATTCAGAAAGAGCGTCGCGGCGACTATCTCGGCGCGACCGTGCAGGTGATTCCACACATCACCGACGAGATTAAACGCCGCATACTGCTCGCGGCCGAAGGCTCCGATCTCACGATTGTCGAGGTCGGCGGCACCGTCGGCGACATCGAGAGCCTTCCGTTCCTGGAAGCGATTCGCCAATTCCGCTGGGACCGTGGCCGTGAAAACATACTCTATATTCATCTGACGCTGGTCCCGTTCATCGCCAGCGCGGGCGAGGTGAAGACCAAGCCCACCCAGCACTCGGTGAAGGAACTGACCGGGCTCGGCATCCAGCCCGATATCCTGCTCTGCCGTTGCGACCGCCCCCTCGACCACAAGGTGAAGTCGAAGATTGCGCACTTTTGCAACGTCGAGGAGTCATGTGTCATTGCGGCGCCCGACGTCGAAACGATCTATGACGTGCCGCTTCGCTTCCACGACGAAGGGCTCGATCAACGCGTGGTCGAGAAGCTCAACATCTGGACCGGCGCGCCAAATCTTTCCAAGTGGCGCCGGATCGTGAAGATCACCCAGGCGCCCAAGGCGGCCGTCAACGTAGCGGTGGTCGGCAAATACGTGAACCTGGTCGACTCCTACAAGAGTCTGCACGAAGCGATCGCGCACGGCGGTATTGCCAACGAGGCGCGTGTCACGGTCGACTACGTTGACTCTGAAGAGCTCGAGAAGGCCGATCCGGCGGTGCGAATGGCTAACGCGCACGCCATTATCGTCCCCGGCGGATTCGGCGAGCGCGGCACCGAGGGCAAAGTGCGCGCGGTGCATTGGGCGCGCGAAACCGGCGTGCCGATTCTCGGCATCTGCTACGGACTCCACATGATGGTGATCGATATGGCGCGCAGTCTGCTCAACTTGAAGCGCGCGAACTCGACCGAAATTGATGCCGACACGCCCGACCCGGTGATCGACATCATGGAATCGCAAAAGGACGTCTCGAAGATGGGCGGCACGATGCGCCTCGGCGCGTACCCGTGCGTGATCAAGCCGGGTTCGCTGGCCTTCCAGGTTTACCGCCGCACCAAGATCTCCGAACGCCATCGCCATCGCTATGAGGTGAACAACAAGTACCGTGCTGATCTCGAGCGCGTGGGCCTGATCGCAACCGGGGTCTCGCCCGATGACCGCTTGGTCGAGATCATGGAACTCAAGGGGCATCCGTGGTTCCTCGGCTGCCAGTTCCATCCCGAATTGAAGTCGCGTCCCTTCGATCCGCATCCACTGTTCCGTGGTCTCATTCGCGCGGCGTTGCAGCGGCGCGCCGAGATGGCGCCGTCGCAGCGCGCGTCAAAGGTGCGCGAGTTGAGACCGCAATCGTGAAGGTCGCCGAGGTCAAAGCCGGCAACGTCGTTTTCGGCGGCGCGAAGCTGGTGTTGATCGCGGGACCCTGCGTTATCGAAAGCGGCGAGTCGTGCATCCGCCACGCCGTGCGGCTCAAGCAAATCGCCGACCGCGCCGGGATGCCCTTCGTGTTCAAGTCCTCGTTCGACAAGGCCAACCGCACCAGCCATGCGTCGTTCCGTGGTCCCGGCGTCGATGAGGGCCTGCGCATCCTCGAGCGCGTCAAACGCGAGGCGGGGGTAGCGGTTGTGACCGACGTGCACGAACCATCGCAGGCCCAATCGGCGGCATCGGTCGTCGACGTGATTCAGATTCCCGCGCTGCTTTCGCGCCAGACCGATCTGATCAGCGCGGCCGCGCGCACCGGGTGTGCGCTCAACCTCAAAAAAGGCCAGTTCCTTTCTCCGTGGGACATGCGATCGGTGGTTGCCAAGGCCGAGAGCGAAGGCGCGCGGCGAATTCTCGTCACCGAGCGCGGCTTCTCATTCGGGTATAACAATCTCGTATCCGACCTGCGCGCACTCGTCGTGATGCGCGAGTTTGGCTATCCCGTCGTGTTCGACGCCACCCACTCGGTCCAACTCCCGGGCGCCGAGGGCGAACGCTCGGGCGGGCAGCGCGAGTTCGTTCCACCGCTCGCACGCGCGGCCGCCGCGGTTGGCATCGACGCGCTCTTCATGGAAGTTCACGAAGATCCCGACCACGCATTGAGCGACGGTCCCAACTCCTACCCGCTCGATTCTCTTCCCTCGTTGCTCGATGATGTGCGCCGAATTCACGAACTTGCGCGCGCGATGACTCCGTCCGCTTGACCGCGGCGTTGCACTCGTTCTCCGTTCGCACCGCTCATCTCAGGGTGGCGTCTTCATTTGAGTACGTTTTCGTCGGCTTTTCTTGGCGGGGGCAATAAGAGGCACGGTCAGTTTTTCGTAGAGGGCGAAGAGGTGTTCGACGCGTAGGCGGTCGTTCTCGAAGGGTTGCGGGCGGTAGCAGAGGTCAACGGCGCGGTCGAGGTCGGCGTGGGCCTTGACGAGGGCCGGCGGCATCGCCAGCGGGTCGTAAAGGTCAGCCAGCGTCGCGCTAGGAAATTGTTTGCGGGCGTCCAGGACGGCTTGCGCGGCCGCTTCCACCGCGGCGCGTTGTTTGTCGCTCGGCGCTTCGGGCCACGGGTAGTTGTTGTAGACAAGTTTGTTTGAGTATCGGTAGTCCGACTTCAAACGGCCACAAACTTGGCGCATCCATGCCATGTGCATCGAGGATGAAAGAGCGCCGAAATGGAAAAGCGTTGCGTCCGGAATCGCGGTGCAGCTATCGGCGATGATGCTTTTAGGATCAAAATAACCGAATGGAATATATTTTCGATTCTCGGATGAATGACGAGGAACCAGAATGTATTCGCGCGTTGGTTGCCGAATCTGATCAAACAAGGCAGGACGGTCTGCTCGACGCCGTGTTGATTCCTTCCGACTTCTCAACCGAAATTCGCGGACAGCTTCCACGCGCTTCCTAACACCGGGATTCTCTCGGATGATCGCCGGTGGTGCGTCCACCAACCACAGCACCCAACGCTGCTCATTGTTCAGATACTGGTCGGCACTCAAGAATGGGCGGACATACTTGGCAGCGCCAGGATTCTCTTTGAGAAACGCCTCTTTTTCTTCGCCCTCAACAATCAGGAATCCTCCATCTGCCGGTTTATTCCCGTTCACAATCTGCGGAACATCGCAGAGCGCATCGCGCCGGATGGGAAGCGCGATATCAGAGCCTTCAATCAGATAAGGACTGATGTTCTTGGCCGAGACGACCGTGACGTTCTCGCCTTCGTAGTCGTAGATGCGCTTGTTCGTGGTGTCAAACGCGCCGAAGCCGATGATCACAACATGGACATGAGCAGTGCCGCGTGCTTCGCTTTCCCACTTAAATGTGCGGTGCGCAAAGTGGATTTTGATTTGATACTGTTGAAACAACGCGCTCCACAAAACGCCGACCTGTTCACCTTGGCAGATTGAATTTGTGGAAACGAAACCGACCGGAATGCGTGTGCCCTTGATGTATTGCGCCGCCCTGAGATACCAGCCTGTTACGTAATCGAGGAAGCCCGCGCCATTGGTTTGGCCCCAGACGAGTTCCATGTCCTGCCCTTGCTCGGCAGTCATCAAATGTTTTCCCACAAACGGCGGATTGCCGAGCACGTAGCTGCATTGGTCGGGCGGGAGGATTTTCTTCCAGTCGAGCTGGAGCGCGTTGCCGCAGACGATGGTTGGAGATTTCTTGAGCGGCAGGCGCCGAAAGTATTGCCCGAAGGTGTCCGAGAGGCGACTGTTCATCTGGTGGTCCATCAGCCACATGGCGACTTCGGCGATGCGCGCGGGCCATTCGCTGATCTCGATGCCGTAGAAGGCGTCCACGTCAATGAGCGAGAGATGTTGGATGTCGAGATCCTGCTGCGTGCCGTGGAGCAGCTTGAGTATTTCGATTTCCAGCAAACGCAATTCGCGGTAGGTGATGACGAGGAAATTGCCGCAGCCGCACGCCGGGTCGAGGAAACGAAGTCGCGCGAGCTTTCGGTGAAAGCGTTTCAGGTCGGCCTTGCTGGTTTTGGCGCGCTCAAATTCCGCGCGCAGGTCGTCGAGGAAGAGAGAGCGGATGACTTTGAGAATGTCACGCTCATTGGTGTAGTGCCCGCCGATTTGCCGCCGTTCCTTCGGCTCCATGACCGCCTGAAAGAGCGAACCGAAAATGGCGGGTGAGATGCGCGACCAGTCGAAGTGCGTGCAGGCAAGCAAGGCGTTGCGCATGTCGCGGTTGAAGTCGGCGAAACGGAGATTTTCGGCAAAAAGTTCGCCGTTGACGTAGGCAAATGTGGCCAGAGTTTCGTCAAGGTTCTTCTGGCGCTTGTCGGGCGGCGTATTGAGCACCTCGAAGAGGTGCGCGAGGTGCTGGCCGAGGTCGGAGCCGTCTTCGGCGGTGCGGTTCAGCAGGTAGAGCTTGAACGATTCACGTTCGAAGATGCCCGTGTCTTCGCCGAAGAGGCAAAAGAGGATGCGAACAAGGAAGCGTTCGAGTTGATGTCCCGAATAGCCGCCCGCTTCAAGCGCGTCGTGGAGGCGGCCCATGATTTCGACCGCCCTGATGTTGATCGGGTCTTGTTCCTCGAATTTGTGCTGCTGGTAGCCAGCGATGAATGCAAACTGGTGGATCTGTTTATGGAAGTCGGCAAGGGGAAATTCGAGCGCGGCGACGCGGCGACCTGCAAAGAGCGGCAGGTCTTTCTGCTCTTCGGGTTCGAGATCGTAGAGCGCGATGCGGGCGAAGTCGGAGACGATGACGTAGGGGGGAATTTCATTCATGCGTCCGTCGCGCGCGAGGTCCTGGATGTAACGGAACGCCTGCGACTCCGCCTTGCCAAGGTCTTTGCCGAAACTTTTGTGCTCGACGAGCACGATGCCGGGCCAGAACAAATCAATGTAGCCGTAGTCGCCAGAGATTTGCTTCACCGGTTCTTCAAAGCTCGCTACGACGCGACGGCGGATGCCGAAGACATTGAAGAACTCGTTCCAGAAGGTTTGCTTTTCTGCCTGTTCGCTTTTGACGCCCGTCCATTCCTTTGAAAAGGCGATCGCGCGATGCCGGATTTCATTCCAAGAAAGAGGCATAGGTGAATGATAGCAAACCCGTGCCGCGCATTGACTGTGGAATTCTGAACCCGAAGATTTACCAAGCTCGGACACCGCCGATTCTGACCCTTGGTTTACTTGAAAAAATCCGCTTGATACCGTGATCGGTCGGGGAATCTGAATGAGTCCGAGACGGGTGGCGCGGGCGCTCGCTGCGCTCGGTGCGGTCGTGCTTTTGACGGTCGCGGTCCTGACCACGTGGGTGATCCACCGCCGCGATACCAAGCCAAGCCTCAAGGACGTCGCGGGACTGGTTCCCGACGCGTTCCTGCGCGCGCAAAAGTTCCAGTGGACGCAAATTAAAGCCGGAAAGACTCAGTGGAAGCTCAACGCGCGCGATGCAACCTACTCCGGTGATCGAAGCTCGGTTACGCTCACTGACGCGAACATCCAATCGACATCCGACGACGGCAAGCAAGTGTCCGTCGCCGCCCCTCGCGCGGTGATCTTCCTCGACGGCACTGACATCAAGCGGGCCGAGTTGAGCGGAGGCGCAACGATCCGCTACGGCGAGTTCGAACTGGTCACCGACAACGCCAGCTTCAGCCCGATGAGCAGCGATGTAGATGCGCCCGGGCCCGTGACGCTTACCGGCGACGGGGTCAGGATCACGGGCGTCGGGCTTTTCGGCAACGCGAAAACGCGGCAGTTCGAACTCCGTCAGCAGGTCACGACTGATATACAGCGGATCGAGTCTCCCAATACGGCTCAGCCCGGTTGACCGCAGTCAGCAGATGCGATCATCAAAGGCAAAGCCCGGACGGGATGTGGCGGCGATCATCGCCGCGCTCGCTCTCATTCTCGCGTTCGCTCCCGCCGCTCGCTCGCAGGACGCCGGCGCTGAGGGGCGAATTGGCGACACGATTCGTTCAGGCGTCGTGCCCGCAAATCCGAACGCCGGCGGGACTGGCAGGCCCGCAATCATCAACGAACTCGAAGATGAAGGGGATTCGATTCGCGTTGTTCCTGATCTCGGCCCGGCCAGTTCAGGCGCAAGCGCCGCGCCCGCGCCCGATGTCGCAAGTGCGCCGCCGGCGGCGCCCGCACCGGCGCCCGCTTCTGAAGCCCCGGTTACTGCACCAGTACCGAGTGAACCAATCGAACTCGCAGAGCCCTCGCGTACCTCAGGTCCGCTGCCGCTGACCACCGAACCGGCATCACCGTCGCCGCCCGCCACAGCTGATATGGCGGAGACGACGCCGCCGTCGATCGCGGCGGCCGAGGAGCCGACGCCCGCGAAGGGCGCCACGGCTGGCACCGCCGTCGCGTCGAAAGGGCCGTCACGGGGCGGCTTCTCGTTCCCCGGCATCGATCTATCTTCGGGCAGCAATCCTATCCACATCACGTCGGACAAACTCTCGCTTGATTACGAGAACAAGCTGATTACGTTCTCAGGACATGTGCGCGCGGATCAGGCGAACGGACAAATCACCAGCGACAGCATGCGCGTCAAGTGGGGCAGCGGCTTCAACGACGTTAAGGAACTGGTTGCGGACGGTAATGTTCGCGTGAGCCAGGGAACCCGCTATGCGACTGGCGAACGCGCGACTCTCGATCAGACTCAGCGCACCGTAACTCTCACTGGCAATCCGGTCGTCCACGACGGCCGCGATCAGATTACCGGCCGAAAGATCACCGTATTCCTCGATACCGGGCGCAGCGTCGTAGAAGGCGCACGCGCAGTCATCTTCCCTCGCGGTTCCAATCCATCCGATAATAGCTCCGCGGCCGGCGACGCCCATTAGCAGGCTGTTGAAAATGACTTTTTCAACAGCCTGCTAGAATCCGGCGCTCGTTCACATGGCGCTCGAAATAAAACTCGGACAAGACCTGCGCCTTCGCCAGCAACTGGTGATGACTCCCCAGCTGCAGCAGGCAATCAAGATCCTGCAGCTCTCGTTGCCCGAGCTCGAGGCTGTCGTCCAGAACGAACTCGACCAAAACCCGATGCTCGAGCTGCTCGACAGCTCGCCGACCGAGACCGCAGCTCCCGAAACGATCCCGGATGATGAAGGTCCGGGCGTCTCCGATGAGCCGCTGCAGCCCGAGCCCGAGCGCTCGCTCGAGAACGGTGCGGATACTGACGTGTGGTCCGTCGACGGCCCCCCGGCGGCCGAGCAGTCCGACGGCGTGCACTCCGAGGCGCCCGATGCGACGGTCGAGATCCGCGAGACTGACCGGCTTGAGAAGCTGGACTGGCGCGAATACCTCGAGACCTACTCGAACAACTGGCAAGAGAGCGGCGGGGGTGGCGGTGGAGGGGATTTCGAGGAACGTCCTAACGCGCTTGAGAACCTGTCCACGCGCCGCACATCTCTTGAAGACCATCTGATCTGGCAGCTCAGGCTTTCCAACTTCGACCAAGACTCGCAACGAATCGGCGCGGCCATCATCTACAACCTCAACGGCGACGGCTACGTCGTCGCGCCGATCGAGGAACTCGCAGCGCAGCTGGAGGTCGAACCCGCGGTGGTTGAGCGCGTGCTGGGGCGCATCCAGAAGTTCGACCCGCCCGGCGTCGGTGCGCGAGACTTGCGCGAGTGCCTCCTGTTGCAGCTTCACAATCTCGGCATGGAGGAGTCCCTCGCGGCGCGAGTCGTGCGCGGCCATCTCGATCTGCTGGAGAAGCACCGCTACGCCGAGACTGCGAAGCAGCTCAACGTATCGGTCGAGGCGATCGGACAGGCTGCCAAAATCATCTCGCTGCTCGAACCCAAACCGGCGCGTGACTACGGCGGCGACGAACCGGCTTACATATCGCCCGATGTGTACATAACCAAGGTCGGCGAAGAGTACGTGGTGACGCTCAATCGTGAGGCGGTCCCGCAGCTCCGGCTCGCGAGTTATTACCAGCGCGTGCTTCATGATGACGGCGCCAACGCCGAGACCCGCGAGTACCTCCAGGAGCGGTTGCGGTCCGCCAAGTGGCTGGTCAAGTCGATCTACCAGCGGCAACAAACCATCCTGAAGGTCGCGGGTTCAATCGTGAAGTTTCAACGCGCGTTTTTCGACCACGGCATCTCGTTACTGCGTCCCTTGGTGCTCAAAAATGTCGCCGACGATATCGGCATGCACGAATCGACCATCAGTCGCGCAACCGCCAACAAGTACGCGCATACCCCCCAGGGTATTTTCGAGCTCAAGTTTTTCTTTACCTCTGGAGTGAAGGGGACCAGCGGCGAGGACGTCAGCGCGGAGACCGTCAAGGAACAGATCCGCGCGATGGTCGCGAACGAGCCGTCGGACAACCCGCTGTCGGATCAAGCGATCGCCGGGATGTTGCGCGCGCGCGAGATCAACATCGCGCGGCGTACGGTTGCCAAATATCGTCAGGCGCTCGGCATCCTGCCGTCAGCGAACCGCAGGCAGGTCAGTGTGAGCGCGCAGCCCAAGGCCGACGGCCATGAAAAAGGAGCTCAGTCGCGGTAAGCGGACCCGCAAGACTGCACGCAAGCTGCGCCGCGCCAAGCGGCTGGCAGGCGCGCCGGCGGTCACCGTTGCCGTCACGTTTCGTCATGTCGAACCGACCCAAGCGTTGCATGAATACGCGGAGCGCAAGTTCGCGGCCGTCGCGAAGTATGCGCGCCGTTCTTGCCAGATCCACTTGATACTGACGGTTGACAAGTACCGGCAGCGCGGCGAAGTTACTCTCAAGTCAGGGCGTTTCGCGCTGACCGCGCAGGAGGAGACCAAGGACCTCTATTCGGTCATTGACCTGCTGGCCGATAAGGTCGGCCGCCAACTTCGCCGCTCGCACCAGAAGATTGCGGCGCGCAAAACGCGCGCGCCCTCTGCGGGCCAGGTCTTGGCGGAAGTGGAAGACTCGGAGCCGGGACGCAGGTAACCACCTCCCGAATCGCATCGGCAGAGCGCGGCCGTTCCCGCGTGGCTTGCTCCCGCCGAATGCACTGAAATTCGATCGCTATGAAGGTAACCGACTTTCTGAGTGAGGAAACCGTGCTGCCCGACTTGCAAGGCGCCACGAAACCGCAAGTGCTGCGCGAGCTGGCAGCCGCGCTGATTGCGCTCCACAACGATATCGCGCTCGAAAAACTGCTCGCGGTGCTGGCGGAACGCGAACGGCTCGGCTCGACTGCAATCGGAGATGGCATCGCGATTCCCCACGGCAAGCTCGGCGGGGTCAGCAAGATTCGCGGCGCTTTCGGGCGTCATCGTTCCGGAGTTGACTTCGAATCGCTCGACGGCAACCCGACCCACTTGTTTTTTCTGCTCGTCGCGCCGGAAGAATCAACCAATCTGCATCTGAAGGCGCTCGCGCGCGTCTCGCGGCTGCTGAAGAACGAGGCGCTCCGGGCGCGCCTGCTCGAGGCGCCCGACGCGGCCGCGATCTTCCGGCTCATCAAGCAAGAGGACTCCAAGTATTGAGCGGGGCAGCTGCGCCCCGCGCACACCGATGGCCTCGTGAGCGAAGCTCCCAAGAGCGCAGCGCCCGCGGCTCCCCGGCTCATCATCGTGACCGGCGTCTCAGGCTCCGGCCGCGCCACCGCGCTTCGCGTGCTCGAAGACCTCGGCTTCTACTGCGTCGATAATCTTCCCGTAGCGCTTGCCCCCACGGTCGCGAAACTCGCGGCCGAGGCCGGCCCTCCGTACCCGGGTGCGGCGCTGGGCATCGATGCGCGCGAGCGGATGTTCTTCGCGCAATGGCCGCGCATCTTCACCGAGCTGGAACAGACTGGCATGCGCCCCGAGGTGCTGTTCCTCGACGCGTCCGACGGCGTTTTGGCGCGCAGGTACTCTGAGAGCCGCCGCCCGCATCCGATGGCTCGTGGCGGCGCGACTGTCGCCGACGGCATTCGGCTCGAACGCACCGCGCTCGCGGCTCTTCGCGAGCGGGCCACCCGGATCATCGACACCACTGCGCTCACCGTGCACGAGCTGCGCGAACTGATCACGGCGTCGGTGCACGTCGGCGAGCCGGGAGCGCGCATGCGGATCCTGGTAGTCTCGTTCGGTTATAAGTACGGGCTGCCGGTTGGGACCGATCTGGTTTTCGACGTGCGCTTCATCCCAAATCCACATTACATTGAGGACTTGCAGCCGCTCGACGGGCTCAACCCGCGCGTGCGTGAGTGGGTGATGGCAAACGCGGAATCGCGGCAGTTCATCGACGAGACCGCGCGGCTGCTCGAGTTCCTGCTGCCGCTCTATCGCCGCGAGGGCAGGAGCTATCTGACCATCGCGCTCGGCTGCACCGGCGGCAGGCACCGCTCACCCGTTCTCGCCCGCGAGCTGAGCGCGCGGCTTCAAGCGTCGGGCTACGACCTGCAGGTGCGCGACCAGGACATCGCGCGCTGAGCACGCGCGCGTCAATTCATCTGCGAGCCGCAGTCCACGTTGATCGTCTGGCCGGTGACGCCCGCGGAGAGATCCGTCACCAGATAGAGCGCAGTCCGCGCGACTTCCTCTTCGGTCGCCATGCGGTTCATCGCGGCACCCGAAAGGAACGCCGCGCGAACCTGCTCGTACGGCGCCTTCATCGCTTCGGCCCGCGCGCGCATCACGCGTTCGATCCGGTCGCCCGCGATCGCGCCGGGACGGATGCAATTGACGCGGATGCCGCGCGTTCCCCATTCGCCGGCCAACGTCTGCGTGAGGCCGATCATCGCCCACTTCGACGCCGCATACGGCGAGCGCAGCGGGTATCCGCGTCGTCCCGCACCCGAGGAGATCATCAGGATGTTTCCTGATTGCTGGCTGTCCATGATTGGAATCACCGCGCGCGAGGCGAGCCACGCGCCCGTGATATTGATGTCGAGCACTTCCTGCCACTCCGCGAGCGACATTTCGTGGATGCGTTTGGTCGGCCCGGCAATGCCCGCGTTGTTGACCAGAATATCGATGCGCCCGAACGCCTTCACGGTTTCGTCCGCCATCCGCTTGCAGTCGGCTTCCTTGGAAACATCGACCGTGAGATGAATCGCCTTCGCGCCCGCGTGCTCGAGCTCGGCGCAGGTCTGCTGCATCGGCCCGGTGGTGCGCGCCGCGATTACGATCGTCGCGCCCGCCTCGGCGTAAAGGCGCGCAATCTGTCTTCCAATTCCATATCCGCCGCCGGTGATGATCGCGACTTTGTCCGTGAGTTCCGCCATTTGGTTATCTGCCTTGCTAGTGGCGAGTGTTTGCCGACGACTGTAGTAGCATCGAACGCGGGCGACAACGCGCGCCGGACGGCGCGCGTTGCCGCCTCGACTGATCCGGCGCGCCTGTCATAAGCTCGTGCGCGATGGCGCAAGCCGAGCCAGTTCGTATTCCCGGCGATCAGCGGGCGGTCCGCAGCCCGTTTCTTGGGAACGTGATTCGCATCGCGATGCTCGCGGCGCTGGCCGTGGGCTCGCTCTGGCTCATCTTGCTGCATCCCGAGTGGTTCCAGAATCCCGCTCAGGTGCGCTCGCAGATAATGGCGTGGGGATTGTGGGCGCCGATCGTGTTCATCGCACTATACGCCGTCGGACCGTCGTTCTTGCTGCCGGGCGCGGTGATGACGATCGCGGGCGGTCTCGCATTCGGCGTGATATGGGGAACGGTCTATTCGTTCGCCGGCGCAAACCTGGGCGCGATAGTTGCCTTCGGCGCCGGGCGGTTCCTCGGCAAGGGCTTCGTGCAGCGGATTGTTGGGGACCGCTTCCAGAGCACGGTGGAGAGAATCGCGCGGCACGGCTTCCGCATCATCTTCTATCTGCGGATCGTGCCGGTGATTCCGTACAACGCGCTCAACCTGCTCGCCGGAGCGTCTCCGATCACGTTCCGTGACTTCTTTTGGGCGAGCATTATCGGGATGGTGCCGGGCACATTTGTGTTCGCGTACCTGGGCGACGCGCTGTGGAACCCGCTCTCGCTGCGATTCCTCTCAGCGATTCTGATGCTGCTCGCGTGCGTCGGTCTGGGCGAGCTGATCCGCCGCCGGTCCGCGGTGAAGATAGACGAGTAATCTACACGCCGCGCACTTGCCTCTCTGTCATTCCGAGCCCTTCGACTTCGCTCAGGGTAAACTCCGCGAGGAATCTACGCGCAGCGATTTCTCCCGATACTCGCCTAGCAGGGTGTTGAGAAACGCGGAACATATCGGCGCGGTCCCGGCGGAGCGCTCAACACCCTGCGTGAAAGACTTGTCCGGAGCCAGCGGCGAAGGATCGGGCTTCCTTCCTGATCTTCTCCCCCTCTGGGGGAGACGCGAGAGAGGGAGCAGGCGGTTGAAAATGACTTTTTCAACAGCCTGCTACGTGCCCGTCTCCCAGCTTTCGAGGTACTTCTTTTGTTCTTTGGTCAGCGTGTCGATCT
>CAYSCX010000010.1:0-7206 GCA_964429575.1 uncultured Binatia bacterium (SeqCode)
TCTTGTCGGCCTTCTCCGCCATCGGGCATCCAAGTGTATCCGCGCACGGCGCAGCACATAAGGCTGGCGCACCGGTTGCGACAACGGCATGCGGGCCTTAGATTGGTAGTTGCGTAGCCGTTCAATCACTCTCGCATCTAGCTCGCACCAGTGTGGGGGCGAACCGGGATCGACGGAGACACGAGGGCAATGGTTGCACGCCGGGGTACTGCTCTCCCGTTAAACAAGCAGACTGCGAAATTTACCCGCAGACAATAACGGTTACGCTCTGGCGGCCTAGCCGCCGCTAGCGTTCCGCCGCCGCTCGCCCACGGCGGCGGGTCGGAACGTCATTTAGTGGGCTGGACGCGACGCCGCCACCGGTCGGGCGGCGCGTCGAGACTTTGGCTGGTTGGCCTTCGCGCAGCCCGTCCGCGGGCGTCGCGACGGCGAGATTAAATCGCGGAATAAGCGTGTAGTGGCCGTTGCCGGAATGCCTTCGGACGGGGGTTCAATTCCCCCCGCCTCCACCAAAACAAGCCTGTCCGCACGCTGACTCGTTGATCAGCGCCCCTAGCAGGGTGTTGAGAAAAGCCTCTAGTTCCATGCTGGCGGCGACTTGCCCCCAACACCCTGCGTGAAAAGCTTGTCCTGAGCCATGGGCGAAGGATCGGGCTCCTTCCTAATCTTCTCCCCCTCCGGGGGAGACGCGAGAGAGGGAGCAGGATGTTGAAAATGCCTTTTTCAACAGCCTGCTAGGGTTTGGACGCCGATTTCGGCCCGAGTACGAAGTCGTACTCGATGGTATCCAGGTTCGCATCGGCGTCGCCGGACCTGTCATCCGATCGCCGATAGCCCACCACCAACGATTGCCTGGACCCGAACACTGCATCCGAGTCGAGGTACGCGTCGCCGTCGATGTACAGCGCCGTGACGAGCGTCTCATGTCCCGGAGCCGACACGATGAAGTGGATATGCGCGGGCCGATACGGATGGCGTGCCAGCGCGGTCAACATCCGCCCTACCGGACCATCGACGGGTACCGGATAGCTCGAAGGCTTCACCGAACGGAATCTAAAGCGCCCGTCTGCGCCGGTGCGAAACCGGCCGCGCAGGTTCATCCCGCGAAGGCTCGGATCCTGGAGATCGTAGAGGCCGCTCGGCGCGGCCTGCCAAACGTCGAGCAACGCGCCCTCGATCGGTCTTCCCTCGATCGACCTGACGCGGCCGCGCACGACAATCCGCTCTCCCTTCGTCTCGCCCGCGATGTCCGCGTCGAGCGGCATCTCAGGAGCGCCATCGCGGTAGAACGGACCGAGGAGACTCGACTCCGTTGTCGTTGGCGGCCGTCCGCGATTCGCAATCAGGTCGACCAACGCGCTCACGCCCAACGTGTCGGAGAGCAGGATGAATTCCTGGCGTTTGTCGTCGGTCATGTGACCGGTGGCGGTCAGAAACTCGATGCCGGCGCGCCACTCGTCCTGGGCGAGCGACACCTCGCGCACGAACTCGTGCGCGTGACGAATCAAGCTCGTCATGATTTCCCGCAGGCGCGAATTCGGCGCATCTTCGAGCCGGCTCAAGGCGACGTCAGTGATGCTATTTTCGGTGAGCGTCTGAATCATCGCGGGCACCCGTCGTTGTCGCGCTCTGGGATCTGATCGTTCGCAGCAACCGTTCGACATCCTGCTCTACCCGCGTGCCCTTGAAAAAATCCGGGTTGACGTCAGTCTTTGCGCGGACCGGATTGACGAACACAAAGTCGCGGAAATCGTTCTCGGTAATCAGGCCGTCTTCCAGCAGCTCGTACGCCTCGTGTGCGGCGTCGCGCATATCGGGCAAATCCCAATGCCCGATGTCGGAGCTGTAGATCGCGCTCAGCCGGGAGCCCATTGGGTTTTTCGCGGTATCGAATGCGAGCGCAGCAAGCCGATCATCACCCTCACAGCCGAAGAAAAACTTCGGCACGAACAGATCGCGGATGTCCTGCTTGCCCGCGATTGCGCACTGCGACCATTCGTCAAGGTCGGCCGGGTTTTCACGCCGGCCCCAGAGCAGATCAGAGCGGTCCTCACCGACGCGCGCGGCCAGCCCGTCTCCATAATCGCTGCCATACTCGCGAAACAGTTTGCGCATCAGTTCATGGTCGAGATTGGCAGGATCCAAATTCGCCAGCGCTTTCAGATGACGCTTTTCCCAGTGCCCGATCAGGTCCGCGTACAGCGTACATGCCCACGCGACTCCGCCCTCGAGAAACGCAAATCGAAGCCCGGGGAAACGCCGCGTCACGCCACCGAGAAACAGCGCTTTGCAGATCGCCTCACTGGAAGCGGCGAAATGACCGATGTGGTTGTAGATGAAGTTTGAGATCGACGTGCGAGTCCCCAGCCCGCCGGTCGGCGAGTGAAAGGTCGGCGCGACCTTCAACTCCAGGCAGCGTGCCCAAACTGGATCGTAATCGTATTCGCTGTCCAGGCAGAAGTTGTCGAGCCAGAACGCATACCGCGCAAATTCGGAGTTCTTTCGAACAGCCGCCGGTATCGGCCGGCGCGCGAATGCCGGCATGAGTACCGCCTTCAGCCCGAGCTTCGTGACACAATGGTCGAGTTCGTCGATTGCCTCCTCGGGCGAGTGCATCGGAATCAGCGCGACCGGTGTCATGCGGTCGCTATATTCGCGAAAGATCTCCGCGTGAAGATTGTTGTACGCGCGACAGGACGCCCTTCGGAGCTCATCGTCCGGGAGGTGCAGCATGAACATGCCGATGCTCGGATAGACAATTGTGAAATCGAGCCCCATCTCGTCCAGCCGCTTGTGAAGCAGCTTCGGGAGTGAACTGGTGGCGCGGTCGAGAGTATTGCGAGTCGGATGAACCCACCACTGAAGGCGCGGAGTGCGTTCGTCGCGGCGTTGCTCGGGCGTCTGGCGGTACCATCGAAACGAAAAGGGCGAATCCGGCAGCGACTTGATGCGTTCGACTACGCGGCTGCCCGCGACGCTCTTGAGATGGTCGAAAAACGCAGGCTCGAACTCCGCGATGTGACCATCCGAGTCGATGATTGGATGTTTGAGCCGGGCCCGGATTGCGGCCGACTTGGAGATGGTTTCGCTGTTGTTGCTCATCGTGGCACTCCGCCGTCAGCTCCGCGGTCTGCGGCCCTCAAACGCGTCGTCGAGCAGTGCACGAATTCCCTCCCGCGTGATCGGGCGCGGGTTGTAGTAAGGATTCTCGACGGCGAGGTCGGCGGCTCGATCCAGATCGCCGGCCCGCAATCCGAGATCCTTTAGTGCCATCTTCGCACCGACCGAAACTCCGAGGTCAAACAAGCCGGCGGATGCTGTGGGCGCGCCGAGCGCTCGCGCGACCCGCTCCATCGCATGCTTGGCAGCCTCGGAGTTGTACGCGACCGCGTGAGGCAGTACCGCGGTGTGCGTCTCCGCGTGCGGCAAATTGAACGTCCCGCCAAGCGTATGACAGAGCTTGTGATGGAGCGCCATACCGACGGCGCCGAGTGACGCACCCGCAAGCCACGCGCCGTAGAGCGCGCCGGTCCGCGCATCAAGATCGCGCGGCTCTTTCACGACGATCGGAAGATTTCGCGCGAGCGCGCGTATCCCTTCCTCCGCCATCAACGAGATGATTGGATTCGCATCCTCCGCATAGAGCGCCTCGACACAGTGCGCGACTGCGTTGATGCCGCTGGTGCCCGAAAGCGACGGCGGCATGCTCAAAGTCAATTCGGGATCATAGATCACGGTCTTCGGCAGCACTCGAAAGTCGCGTCCGGTCTTCTTGACGCCGCCTACGGTCAGTCCCCAGATGGGCGTCATCTCCGAGCCCGCGTAAGTTGTGGGCACGGCGAGAATCGGCAAATCCGAGACGAGTGCGATCGCCTTCCCCAGCCCTGTCGTGGAACCTCCGCCTACTGTCACGCAACAGTCCGCGCCGAGTCGCTTCGCTTCATTACGCGCGTCTTCGGCAGTCTCAATCGGAACGTGCATCACCGCGCGATCGAAGGTCCCTGCGGCCCGCTTCCCAAGCCGTTGCGAAACTTCGGCTGCCTGGTCGCGCTGTTCCGGTGTCGAAAGCACCAGCGCCCGAGTCGCGCCGAGCCGCGCGATTTCTTCTGGGAGCCGTGCGAGGCTGGCGGCCCCGAAGATCACTCGTGCCGGCAATGCCTCGTACGTGAATCGGAGCATCAACCGCTCCTCGCGCGCGGTCTTGCCGTTCGCCCGGCGACGATCAACGGCGGTAGTAGGGTGGAAGCGCTGCGTCAACGTTGACCCAGACCGACTTCGGCGTCGTGTATTCGTGCATCGCCTCGAACCCCATGTCGCGTCCATAGCCGGAGTTCCGCACGCCGCCGAACGGCGAACCCGGGTTTGCGCGCTTGTAGCAGTTCACCCACACCATGCCGCTCACCAGGTGGCGCGCGATTCGATGTGCCCGGCTCAAGTCACGCGTCCACAGGCCGCCGCCGAGTCCGTACGGAGTGTCATTGGCGATCGCGATTACCTCGTCGTCGTCGCTAAACGTCGTCACAGTGACGAATGGCCCGAAGACCTCCTCCTGGCACACGCGATCCTTCGGTCGCGCCTTCACCACCGTCGGCAGCACATAGCATCCCTTTTCTAGTTCGGGATTCTTTGGAATCTCGCCGCCCAACAAGACTTCGCCACCTTGCTCGCGTGCGATCTTGCAATAGCCGATCACGCGATCGCGATGCGCGAGCGACGTGAGCGGCCCCATCTCGGTCAGGGGGTCGAGCGGATTGCCCAGCTTGATCGAGCGCGCGAGTTTCAGAAACCCGTCGAGGAACCGCGCTGCGACGCGCTCCTGGAGCAGAAGCCGCGATCCCGCTATGCACGCCTGGCCCTGGTTGTGGAACACCGCGAACGCGCTTCCATTGATCGCGGCATCGAGGTCGGCATCGTCGAACACAATGTTCGCGCCCTTGCCGCCAAGTTCGAGCTGAAGCCGCTTCAGATTGCCCGCCGACGCTTGCACGATCTTTCGTCCCGTCACAGTCGAGCCTGTGAACGCGATTTTCTGAACACCCGGATGCTCAGCGAGATGCTGGCCCGCGACGTTGCCGTAACCGGGGACGATGTTGACGACTCCCGGCGGGAAACCGACTTCGCGCGCAAGTTCCGCGATCTTGAGTGAGCTGAGCGGCGTCAGCTCCGCAGGCTTCAGCACTACGCAATTTCCTGCGGCCAGCGCCGGTCCCATCTTCCAGCTCGTGAACATGACGGGAAAGTTCCACGGAACGATCTGGCCGACGACGCCCAACGGCTCGCGTACAACGTAGTTGAGAAAGCCCTGCTCGACCGGCACCACAGTGCCCTGCACCTTGTCCGCCATTCCCCCGAAGTATCGAAACGTCGCGACGGTTCGGGGCACGTCGAGCATCCGGCTATCACGAAGCGGGTGCCCGGTATCCATCGATTCGATTCGAGCTAAATCCTCGTGATTCACCTCGATCGCGTCGGCGAGCTTCAGGAGCAATCGGCCACGGTCTGCAGCGGGTGTGTCGCGCCACGCGGGAAACGCCTTCGACGCGGCCGCTACGGCCCTGTCGATGTCGGCCGCGCGCGCCTCGGAAACCTCGGCGAGCACCGAGTTGTCGTGAGGATTAAGCACCTCGATTCTGCCGCGGTCTTGCGCATCGACAAACTCACCGCCAATGAAGAGTTTCGTTTGAAACTGCATCGGGCGCTTCCGGCGCTCAGAAATCGATCGGAGTCGGCTTGAGCCGCTTCTTCGCGTACAGCTCCGGCAACGTGGCGTCCGCATTCTCCCACACCAGCAGCATCGAGCGCTTTGGTGAGTAACCCTGATGACGGATGTCGGCCGGCATTGCCGCGACGTCGCCGGCTTTCATCACCGCGCGTGCGCGCGGCGCACCGCTATCGCGGTCCTGGATGTCCCAATGGATCTCATCGCTCAGCTGCACGAACCACTCCACACGATCGTTGCCGTGGATGACCGGCAGCACGAATTCTTCGGTCGTCGGACAAAGCAGGCTGTCCTTGACCACCGAGGTTATCGATGGATTCCACGTCACGTCGGATCGCGACAGATAACCGAAGAAGTTGAAGGCGTGGACTTCGTCCTCGAAGCCGGGTTCGGCGTGGACCTCCGGCTGACGCTGGTCCACATCAACGAACTGGCGATTGACCGGGCTGCCAGCTTCGTCGCTGCGCAGCGGCGTGTCTCCCTTCAGGCCGACCATTCGTTTCGCGACGACGCGCACGCGCTTGACCGCCGCCCGATTGTTGCCCCGCTTTGGTCCGAAAGCGGTTCCGGTTTCCTCGGGAGCGGCAAAGGGATCGAAGCCGTCGTTGGTCCAATCGTCGAGCATCTTCTCAAAAGTCGCACGGACCTGTTCGCTCTTGAAATTCTCGACGTGCTCTTTGTTCTGCGCCCGGTAGCCACCGTTGTACAGTCCGGCGAAGACGTCCACGTTGCCATAGTGGTTGGTCGTCCCGAACACTTCGTCGAAATTGACGATTCCGTAGAAGAAGTTCCATGCGACATCGCGCATCAGCGCCTTGAGAAACTTGTCGACCGGCAGGGTGTGGGCGCCACCGGGCCAGCCGATATGCACGAAGTACTCGTCGCGCTCGAAGCGGAACGCGCCGAGCGAGAACTTTCGATAGCCGTATTCGTTTGTGCCGGCTTGAGTCGGCGATGCTGGCGCCATGTCTGACTCCTTCCTCAGCTCTGACAAATATCCTTCCACCGTTCGATCGTGAGTGCGCCCTTGATCGTCTGCAGCAGGATCACTCCCGGCTTCGCCGCATGAAATTGATACGCGGCGCCCTTGGGCAACAGCGCCATGTGACCGCGACGCGCGACGATGTGCCCCATCCGCCGGCCCTTCGGGTTGCCTTCGAGCATCGTCGTTCCTTCGTGATCTTCGGCGACTGCGGGCGTGTCGAGCTTCACGAGCCGAATCTCGACTTCGCCGTCCATCACGATCGCAGCCTCGTCGTGAGACGCCGTGTACCACGGCGACGTGCCTTCCGCGCGAATCGCCTCGAGCACGTACTTGAGATTCTTCCCGACCGCCACTTTCTCGTATGGTTCCGACTTCGAAGCGACCTCGTACACATTTGAGAAAGCATAGTTACGGGGGTCATCGTTGATGACTTGGATGCCGCCCTTCTCGTAATGTCCCAGCGATCCGAAACGCGTCTCACGCCGCATTACTTGAAGCTCCT
>CAYSCX010000010.1:7306-86676 GCA_964429575.1 uncultured Binatia bacterium (SeqCode)
TCGTAATGTCCCAGCGATCCGAAACGCGTCTCACGCCGCATTACTTGAAGCTCCTCTGATTCGATCTTAAATGCCGCATGATCATTTTCGGCGTCGGCGCGACCAAGCGCAAAGTTACAAGATGCTGTGCTCCTGATAGTGCCCGGCCCTGCGCACGACGACGCGGCCCCGGTCAGACGCATCGGGCGTGCGCGCGCTTTTCATTGCACTCTCCGCGCTCGCAAGGTCGGCGAGAGCATCGATTGTGGCTCGATGGCCGCATCACCACGATCGCAATAATTACTTCGTCTGACTTGATGGCGCTACCTGTACCACCGATCGTATCGACCGCATCGTCGCCCGATTGCTGTAGTATCGCAAGCACATCTCCATGCGCTGCGGCCTTACCGCGCACCTCGCGATGCGGGGAGCGAATTTCGATCATCTGGTAAGCTCCGCGTGTCGCGCGGGCGCCTTGCCCGAGTCTGACCGATGAGAACCAGCTTGAACCCGCCGTTCGCAGACACGGTCGTGATCGGCGGCGGTACCGCTGGTGCCGCGGTCGCCGGGATCCTCGCCGAGGGCTCGGACCAATCGGTGTTGTTGATCGAGGCGGGTCCCGACTACGGAGCGTTCACCGACGGCCGCTGGCCGGACGAACTGTGCGATGCGCGCGCGCTTGCGCTTTCACACGACTGGGGCTTTGACAGTGGCCAACTTTACGGCCGTCGAGTCGTGCGATTCGAGCGTGCGCGCGTTTTGGGCGGATGTTCCGCACACAACGGCTGCGCCGAAATTTGGGGAAGTGCCGCTGATTACGACGGCTGGGCCGCGCTCGGCAATCCGGGTTGGTCGGCGAACGACCTGCTGCCGCTCTTTCAGGCAGGCGCGAATCGCCTTCGCGTGCGCGTTCCGCCCGATGATGAGATCACGCCGTATCAACGTATCTTCCTCGAATCTTCAGCCGCCGCCGGAATTCCGCGCGTCTCGGACCTCAACGACCTCGATGAGAAAATCGGCATCGCTGCGAGTCCCGTCAACATCGTGGACGGCGTCCGGTGGAACACTTCGTTCGCGTATCTCGATCCCGTGCGTGCGCGTCCGAATTTGAAAGTCGTTGGCGGCGCATTGACGGATCGCCTCGTGGTGTCTTCCGGGAGAGTCGAATCGATTCGCTTGATGACGAGTGAGGGCGGGTTGGAGATCGAGGCGGGGCGCGTCGTGCTTGCGGCTGGAACCTACGGCTCGCCGGCGATTCTGCTCCGATCTGGCATCGGCGATGCGGCGGCGCTCCGTGCCATCGGCGTCGCACCCGTGCACGAACTTCGCGGTGTCGGCCGCAATCTGCACGACCATCCGATGGTCACGCTGAGCTTCAGCGGAACGCGCGAGCTCGAAACGATGATGTCGTCATTCGCTGAAAGTCACTGGATGCCCGAGGAACAGACCATCGCGAAGGCGCGCTCGACGCGCTGCACCGAAGCGTTCGACCTGCACATCTTCCCGGTCGGCGGGCCGGATCCCGAAACGAAAAGCGGTTGGCACTGGTATCTGCCGGTTGCCTGCGTGCGACCGCTTTCTCGAGGTGAACTCCGAGTAACCAGCGCGGATCCCGATGAGCGTCCTATACTCGACCATGGCTATCTGAGCGATTCCGGCGGCCAGGATCTCGACGTGCTGATCGACGGCGTGATTCTTGCGCGCGAAACGGCATCGCAACCATCGGTGCGCCGGCTGCTCGGCCGCGAGGTTTGGCCGGGACCAAGTCGTACTTCGCGCGCGCAGCTCGCCGAGAGTGTCCGCCGCAACTTCACGCACTACAATCACCCGGTGGGGACGTGCCGGATGGGGCCTCAGCGCGACCTTGATGCGGTGGTCGATGCCCGCGGAGGTGTCCATGGCATTCACAATCTGTTCGTCGCCGACGCGTCGATAATGCCGGTGATCCCGCGCGCCAATACCAACATGCCGACGCTGGTGATCGGCGAGCGAATCGCGCGCTGGTTGCTCGAGAGTCGATTGGCACAGGGGCGAAACCGACGGTGAGCGAATGGCATCTAAGACGGGGAATTTCATTGCACGACTCGCTAACGGCCCATGCGCACTGTCAGATTCGGATGTCGCGAATACGGCGCCACTACTGCCCGTCGAATGATTATGATTGAAGACGGCCCGACTCTCTGGGATGCCATGAGACCGACGGACACTAATCCCGCAACGCGACCGCGCAACAATCCCGATGCTGTGCGTGTGCGCACGGTCACCCGACGAAGCCTGCTCGGTGTCGCACTGGCGATTCCTGTCGCGTTGTTGCTTCGGAGATCTGACCGGGCCGAAGGAACCGAAAACGCGCCGCCGGGAGAGTTGACCGCGAACGCGGCGGCCAACCTGCCGCAGGTATCGATCACTAAATTCGCCGACTCCGGCGAGCGCGAGGGAGTCGTGGATGTTGCGAAAGTCGTCAAGTCAGACGCCGAATGGAAGAAGCTGCTCACTCCCGAGCAGTTCTACGTCGCGCGCCGCGGGGGCACGGAACGGCCGTTCAGCAACAAGTACGACGAATGGCACGAGCGGGGGATTTACCGCTGCGTGGGCTGCGAAACCGCGCTGTTCAGCTCCGACGCGAAGTTCGACTCGGGCACCGGCTGGCCAAGCTTTTACCAACCGATCGCGAAGCAGAACATTTACGAGAAGACCGACCGAGGCTTCTTCACGGTGCGAACCGAAGTACTGTGCCGCCGATGCGACGCGCATCTCGGACACGTGTTCGACGACGGCCCGCCGCCAACGGGACTGCGCTACTGCATGAACTCGGCGGCGCTGGTGTTCGCGAAATTGGTGACGGCCAAGAGCTGATTTAAGGGTGTGAGAGCGTTTGTTTCGCTGGTCAGTTCACGCGTCGCCACTGCACCAGCGTGAAGCCTTCGTCGTGGTCTTCGAACACCGCTTCGACCTCGGTGTCGATTTCGACATCGCGCATTGGATCGCCCAACAGATTGCCGACCATGCGCACGTTGCCGGCGTCCGGTAGCTCAACCACGACAACCAGATAAGGACACGCTTCCTTGAGCGCGGGATGCGCCGGGTGCCACACACGCTCCCACGTGTACACGCGCCCGCGGCCCGACACACGGCGCCACTCCACGTCGAGCGAGCGGCACTTGTGGCAAATCCACTCCGGCCCGAATTGAAAGGTACCGCATGCGCGGCAAAGCTGGACTTTCAACTCGTGGCGTCGCGCAGCTTCCCAGAATTCGCCATCCAGCTCGTCGCGCGTCGCCGCCGGCGCGGGCATTCCCGGCGGCAGGTACGTCTTGCGGTTCGCGGCTTCTTCGGACATCGCGCTCTTGTCAACGGCGCAGAATCAAATCGCTAACCGGCGCGACCATCGGCCCCGATGCGACCATCGAAATTTCGGCATCCTTCACCTGGCACGTCGACGTGCCACGGACCTGCCGCGTCGCCTCGATGATTAGTTCGAGTCCGTGCATGTAGCACTCGGCGAGGTTTCCGCCGCTGGTGTTCAGCGGCAATCTGCCGTTGGGCCACGAGAGGTTCTCGAACGTGCAAAACTCATTGACCTCGTCAGGGCGGCAAAGGCCGTGCTCGACGATGCTCACGACCACTGCGCCGGTGAAGTTTTCGTATACCTGCGCGACGTCGACGTCCTTCGGTTCGATTCCGGCCATCGAGAAGAGCCGTGGCGCGAGCGTCTTGAAATTCGACGTCGCGTAATCGGGATTGTTTTCCGCGGCGGCACCTTGCCGATAGTCAGACCCCTGCGCAGCCGCCATCACGTACGCCGGCTTCTGCTTCAAGTCGCGCGCGCGCTCAGCGCTCACCAGGATCACCGCCGCCGCGCCGTCGTTTTCGAGGCAGCAGTCGTAGAGGTGAAGTGGTTCGACGATCCAGCGAGACTCGTCGTACTGCTTTCGAGTCAGCGGTTTGCCGTACATGACCGCGCGCGGATTGAACTGCGCGTGATGGTACGCGGCGAGCGCAACCGCGGCGAGCGCGCCCTGCTTGACGCCGTGCTCATGCATGTAACGGCGCGTGCGCAGCGCGATCCACTGAGCCGGCGTGGACATCCCGTATGGCCATGTGTACGCGGGCGGGCCTGAGATCGTCTTGGCGGGCGGCGTCTGTCCAAATCTTCCGAACTGGCCCTGCGCGAGCGCGCGGAATACGACCACGCACTTTGCGAAGCCCGCAACGATCGCCGCCGCCGCGTTGCCGACCGCACCGGAGCCGCCGCCGCCGCCCCCGCCCCAGACCATGTTGGAGAAGCGCAAGTCCTTGAGCCCGAGCGCGGTTGCCAATCGAACGGAGTCATTACGATCGTTGGAGTACGATGCGAAGCCGTCGATGTCGGTGACGTCGATTCCGGCGTCGTCGGCGGCCTCCATGATCGCCTCGAGCGCGAGGCGAAATTCGCTGACCGGTGCCTGCCCGCGCTTATAGTACTTGGTCTCGCCGATTCCGGCGATCGCGACCTTATCCTTGATCGTGAATTCGCTCATCGAAAATCTGTCCGGCCCTAATGCTCATAACCCGAAGCGGGCTCGGCTGCCAAGCGAAAACCGCAGTGAGAACCGCCGGCGAGCATGTCGGAGCATTCGCATCGGCGTTCCGAAACGACGACTCGGACTCCCTGATCGATCAGATAGCGATTACAATTGATACGATAGAAATGACACGGCGCATGCAGACCCACCCGAGAGCGCCAGGGAGCATTCGATCATGAACTTTCCGTTCCGACGAATACTTTGTCCGATTGACTTCGATGATAATTCGCTGGCGGCCCTCGATGTCGCGTCGAAGCTCGCGCTCCAGCTCGATTCGACGCTGTACGTCCTTCACGTTGTCCCGATGATCATCCCGCCTACCGGCATGCCGGTTTACGTGGACCTGCAAAAGGGGCAGGACGAAGCCGCCCGCAACAAACTCAACGAGGTCGCGCGCAAGCATCTGGCGGGCATCAAGTACGAACTCCAGACACTGACCGGAGATCCCGCCGGGTCGATCCTGAAGTCGCAACGGAGCGTCGCGGCCGATCTCATCGTGATGTCCACGCACGGCCGGCGCGGCTTCGCGCGATTCCTGCTGGGCAGCGTTGCGGAGCTGGTGCTCCGAGAGGCGAACTGCCCGGTACTCACAATCCGGCAAACGGTTGCCGACAAAAATCTCGTCGGCACCTGGATGAGCGCGCACCCCGTCACCGCCGCTCCCGACGAAAAACTAGCCTCGGTGCATGCCAAGATGAGTAACGGTGGATTTCGTTCGATGCCCGTAGTGAAGGCTGGGCAGGTCCTCGGCGTCATCACCGACCGTGATGTTCGCCGTCACGAAGGCGCGCTCGAGAACACCGCGGTGAAGCAGGCGATGAGCGATCAGATCGTTACGGTCACGCCCGCGACGTCGATTCACGAAGCCGCGCGGCTGCTTCGTGAGCTCAAGATGGGCGGGTTGCCCGTGCTCGAGGGGAATGAACTGGTCGGCGTCATCACCACGACGGACATTCTCGGCGCCCTGACGGAACAGTCGTAGGCGGCTTCCTGCGACCCGACGGATGGCACCGCGAGAGCATCGAGCGCGTAACCGTCGAATGGGTGAGCAGTTGCCCGCCATCGTAGCGGCGATGCTGCGCCCGGACTTCTACCCGCACCGTCCGCAGCGCGTCGAACTGATCCAGACTCACATCTCCTACGTCTTCGTGGCGGGGCGCTTCGTTTACAAGCTGAAAAAACCCGTCAGGTTCGCGTTCCTCGATTTTTCCCGCCTATCCGCCCGCCTTCGGTTCTGCCGTGAGGAAGTTCGTCTCAACAGCAGGCTCTCGCCATCGATTTACCTCGGCGTGTTTGCGGTCGTGCGCCGTGACCACAACTTCCGCGTTGGCCCGAAGGTGAACGGGCGTCCGCCGCGGGCCGACGACTACGTGGTCAAAATGCGCCGGCTTCCGCGCTCGCGGTCGCTTGAGCGTCTGGTCGCAACGAAACGGGTCGCGCCGCGCCACATCCGCGCGATTGCCGCGCGGCTTGCGCGCTTCCATGGTCGCGCGTCAGTTGACCGCGCGTGGGCGCACGGTTCTGCTGCGGCTGTCTGGAATCTTACCATCGGCAACCTGGTGGAATGTCGCGGCTTTATCGGCCGCACAGTAGCACGCGATCAGTTCACCGCTATCGACCGGTATCTCCGGACCTTCGCAAAATCCCATTGGACACTACTGAATGTGCGCGCACGCTCGGGTCGGGTCCGGGAGGGACACGGTGACCTGCGCGCCGAGCACATTTGTCTCACCGGCCGCGGGGTCGAGATATTCGACTGCATCGAATTCAGCGAAGCACTCCGCTACTGCGACGTCGCATCGGAGATTGGTTTCCTCGCGATGGATCTCGACCGCCTCGGCGCGCCCAGGCTCGCTGACACCCTGGTCTCCGAGTACGCAGCGCTTACGCATGACGACACACTCGCGTTGCTCGTTCCCTTCTACAAGTGCCATCGCGCGGTGGTGCGCGCGAAGGTTGATATTCTGCGCAGCCTCGAGCCGGAAGTCCCGGCACGCGAGCGCGATGCTGCAACGGAGTCGGCGCGCAGGTACTTCGACCTCGCGGCACGCTATGCGCTATCCGCAACTCCGGCGATTATCGTGGTGTGCGGCGCGTCGGGCACTGGCAAGTCCACCGTCGCGCGGCTGCTGCATGCCAGGCTCGGGTTCACGGTGATGAATTCCGATCGCGTGAGGAAACGCCTCGCCTCGATTCCTTTGCACCGCCGTGTCCGCACGGGATACGCCGAGGGCATCTACAACGAAGCCTTTACGCGGCGGACCTACGCGACGATGCTCGACGAGGCCAACGCCGCACTCCGCGCAGGCCGCGGCGTGATCCTGGATGCGACCTTCAAGGACGCGCGCGACCGCACGCGCGTGGTCGAAATGGCGGCGCGGCGCAAGCTGCTCGCGCTGTTTGTCGAATGCGTTGCTGATGAATCCGAAATCTTGCGGCGGCTGAAACGGCGGGCGTCTCGCAAGGGCGAAGTCTCCGATGCGACCCCCGGGATCTATTTGCGGCAACGCCGCGAGTTCGCACCAATTCGCGAAGTGGCGCCGCAAAATCACCTCAAGGTTGACACAACGGCTGAGCCAGAGATGATCGCGATCGAGGTCGAGCAGCGGCTTGCGCGGCTGGTGGTACAATCCTCCATCGCTCGCAGCCCCGCTTAGAGGAATGAATGAATCGGCGCGACAAAGACCGTGACGTGGACGCAGCGCCGCAGGTCGCGGCGGCGGCTGCGCAGACGCTGTCGGCAAACCGCGTTGCGGATCCTTCACGCTACTTTGCAGAAGAGGTTTTGAGCGACGGCGGCTCGATCGTCATCCGAGCCATCCATCCCGATGACGGCCAACGCCTGCTTGAACACTTTAAGCGCCTGAGTCCGGAGTCCGTCTATTTCCGCTTCATGGGTCCCAAGCGCACGCTCGGCGAAGCCGAGCTGAATCGTCTCACCGATCTCGACTTCCGCAATCACGTCGGCTTGGTCGCAACTCTCCGCGACGGCGGCGCCGAACGAATCATCGGTGTTGGCCGCTACATTCGCGGCACGGACCCCGCGCGAGCCGAGGTCGCCTTCGCTGTCCTCGATGAACACCAAGGGCGCGGCATCGGCACCCTCCTGCTTGAACACCTGAGCCGCATCGCGCACGCGGCGGGAACCGTCGAGTTCGAAGCCAACGTGCTCGGCGACAACCGCCGCATGCTCGAGGTATTCGCGCAAAGCGGTTTCAAGGTGCGGCGGTCGTTCGAGTCCGGCGTCGTCCACGTCTATCTGCCCACCGAGGAGACCTCGGACCTCCTTCGCGCAAGCGAGGCACGCGAACGCGCAGCCATTGCCAGGAGCATCGCGCGACTACTATGCCCGCGCTCGGTCGCCGTCGTGGGCGCGTCGCGGGACCAGTCCAAGATCGGGGGCGCGATTCTCGCAACGTTGCGACGTGACGGCTTCACCGGGCCCATCTACCCGATCAATCCTGGCGCAAACGAAGTCCAGGGACTACGCAGCTATCCGTCGGTCGGTGCAGTCGGCGCGCCAATCGATCTCGCGGTCATCGTGGTGCCGCCGGAGCACGTCGAGTCAACTATCAGCGAGTGCGCGAACGCGGGTGTGAAGGGCGTGGTGGTAATTGCATCGGGCTTCGCCGAGATGGGCGACGCGGGGCGCAGCGTCGAGCGGCGGCTCGTGGAGCTGGTGCGAGGTAGTGGAATGCGGATGGTCGGCCCAAATTGCATGGGCATCCTCAATACCGATCCCGCCGTCTCGCTCAACGCGACCTTCGCGCCGGTGGTTCCGCCGCCGGGTAACGTTGGAATGTTTTCCGAGAGCGGCGCGTTGGGAATCGTCGCATTGGACTACGCGCGTCGGCGCAACCTCGGCCTTTCGAGCTTCATCTCCGCGGGCAATCGCGCCGACGTTTCTCCGAACGACTTGCTCGCCTACTGGGCCGGCGATCCGCGCACCGCGGTGATCGTTCTTTACCTCGAGGGCTTTGGCAACCCGCGCAAGTTCGCCCGCATCGCGCCAGCGGTCGCTCGCAAGAAACCAATCGTGGCGATCAAGGCGGGGCGCTCCGCTGCTGGCACGCGCGCCGCGATGAGCCATTCCGCCGCGCTTGCGAATCTCGATGTTGCGGTCGAGGCGCTCTTCGAGCAGGCCGGGGTGATTCGCACGAACACATTCGAGGAGATGTTTGACGTCGTCACCTTGCTGTCGGCGGCGCCGCCGCTCGAGGGCCCGCGCATCGGAGTCGTCACGAATGCCGGCGGCCCGGGAATACTCTTCGCCGACGCGTGCGAAGCGCGCGGTCTCGCGCTTCCAAAACTTGCTGACAATACCATCGCGCGGTTGCGCGCTTCCCTGCCTTCGCGCGCAGGCTTTGCGAATCCGATCGACATGACAGCCTCTGCATCGCCCGACGACTACGAGCACACCATCGCGGAGGTCGGAGCCGACCCGAACGTCGATGCGCTCGCCGTGATCTACGTGCCGCCGATGGTCACGCGTCCCGTGGAGATTGCGGCGGCGGTGGCGCGCGGCGCGGGTCATTTGCCAAATACCAAACCATTACTGGCGGTGTTTCTGACCTCCGATGCGGCGCCGGCGCAACTTCACACAGGTCCGCGCGGCGCGATTCCGAGTTACAGCTTCCCGGAGAACGCGGCGCTCGCGCTCGCCGCCGCTAATCGTTACGCAAAGTGGCGAATGCGTCCGCGCGGTGAGGTGCTTGCGCTCGGCGAGTTCGAAGCGAGCGCGATACGCTCCGTAGTCGATCGCGTGCTCGAGCTTGGCGAAACCCAAGGCTGGCTCGCGCCGAACGATCTCGCCGTGGTCCTCAACGCTGTTGGCATCGATGTCGCGGTTGCGCACGAGTGCGGCGCCGAAGATGCGCCTGCGGCCGCGGAGCGCCTGGGCTTCCCGGTGGTCGCCAAGGTGATCGCGCCGGGCGTGCTGCACAAGAGCGACGTCGGCGGCGTGATCATTGGGCTCAAGTCTTGCGCTGAAGTAGCAACCGCCATCGGATCTCTGCGCCAGCGTATGATTGCGATCGGCACGAACATGGAGGGCGTGCTGCTACAGCGCGAGGTTAGCGGCGGGATCGAGGCGCTGGTGGGAGTCACCACCGATCCGACGTTCGGATCGCTGATCGTCTGTGGAACCGGCGGTGTGACGGCGGAAGTGTACAAGGACGTCGCGTTCCGGTTGCACCCGGTGACCGACCTCGACGCGTCGGAGATGCTCGCCGGGCTCAGGCTGAGCCGCCTGCTCGACGGCTATCGAGGGGCGCCGCCCGGCGACCGCGAGGCGCTTAAATCAGTCATTTGCAAAGTGTCGGCGCTGGTCGAGGTTGTACCTGAACTCGCGGAACTCGATCTGAATCCGGTCCGGGTGCTACCGCCCGGCGAAGGCGCGATCGTGCTCGACGCCCGCATGCGCGTCGCGCGCCCTCGCACTCGCTGACCTCGCCCGTTGGATTGGGACGCGAGTCGCGGCATCGAATCCACCAAGGAGAGTTTCATGGAACTGGTCACCTACGAACTCGAAGCGCCGCTCGCGATCGTCACCATCAACCGGCCCGAGGCGCGCAACGCCGTAGACCGGCCTACCGCTGCCGCGCTCGCTCAGGCGTTCCGGCGATTCGAAGCGGATGACTCGGCGAGCGTCGCGGTTCTCACCGGCGCGGGCGGATGCTTTTGCGCGGGCGCGGACCTGAAGGCGGTCGCGACCAGCCGCGGCAACCGAGTGACTGAAGACGGCGATGGGCCGCTCGGCTGCACCCGCATGCTGCTGTCGAAGCCGGTAATCGCCGCGCTGGAAGGCTTCGCGGTCGCGGGCGGGCTCGAGCTTGCGCTTTGGTGCGACATGCGCGTCGCCGCGCGCGACGCCGTGTTTGGCGTCTATTGCCGCAGGTTCGGCGTCCCGCTGGTTGACGGCGGAACGATTCGCCTACCGCGACTTGTCGGCATGAGCCACGCGATGGACATGATTCTGACCGGGCGCGGGGTGTCGGGTGACGAGGCGTACATGATGGGCCTCGTGAATCGGCTTGTGGAGCCAGGCCAAGCACTCGTGGTCGCACGCGAACTCGCGGGCCAGATTGCTGCGTTCCCGCAGCGATGCGTACGCTCGGACCGACTGTCAGCTTACGAGGCGTGGAATTTGCCGCTCGACGAGGCGCTTCGCAACGAGTATCGCCACGGCATCGCGACGATTCAGTCAGGCGAGACCGCCGCGGGCGCTCGCCGCTTCACCGAGGGCGTCGGCAAACACGGAAAATTCTGATTCGGTTACGTTGACGCGCGCAACTCTAGCTATCTCGGCAGCTTCCCTGTCAACGACGCCCTCTGCGAAATCTCGATCCAGTTGCCGTCCGGATCGCGCACGAACGCGATTCGCGCAATCTCACCCAACGTGACCGGCGGAGCGCCTTCCCACACGCCGAGCGACTTCAGACGCTCGTACTCGTTGCCACAGTCGCGCACCTGGATCGTAATGTAGCGGAATCCCGCCGCGACCATCGTGCGCACCACGTCCTGTGCGCTTGATGGCGGCGCCTTCTCAGCGCGCCGCGCGTCGGAATCTTTGGCGAAACTGACGATGGTCTGGCCGATGCGAAATCTCCCCGCGCCAAGCCTCTCGCCGCCGAGCGCTTCGCCGTAGAAGCGCTCGAACGCGGCCTCGTCCGTTACGCCGATGTGAATCTCGATCTGGCGAATGTCGCGCTGGCCGGTCGGCACCAGCTCGAGGTCGTTTCCGTCGGGATCTTTCATCTGGATCGGCAGCGGGGTGCGCGGATCAGCGATTGTGATCTTGTTGTAACCCCCTGCAACTCGCGGCGGGAGCGGATCGCGCGCGTGATTTATTTTGAGCACTGAACCAAGCAGCCCGAATCGATGCTGCTTCACTCCGCCTCCGACTGCCAGAATTTCCTCGAAGGGAAGCCGCAGCTGCTCGCCCCAGAACGCGCGCATTTCGTCGAGGCGATTGGTGAACAGACCAACGTCGATGCAGGGCTTTGCGAGTTCCATCATGCGCCGCCTTTGCGAGGGCTTGCCGATCCGCTATCACAGCTTCGAAGCGTGTGGCGAATGAACGACGGGTTTTCCTCCGCTCTGTTTCGCGAGCTTACCGAGGGCTTGCCGCGCCAAGGGCCGGGCTCGGCCGCCGCGACGCGCCGAGCACTCGCGTTGATACGCGGCCTGCCCAAGCGGCCGCGCGTTCTCGACGTTGGTTGCGGTCCCGGCGCGCAAACAATCGAGCTTGCGCGCGCTACTGGGGGATCAATCATCGCTGTCGATCATTCGGCGCGGTTCCTCGGCGAACTTGAGCGCTGCGCGCAAGCCGCCGGTGTCGAGTCGCAGATCGCGATGTTGCGCGCCTCGATGTTCGACATGGAGTTCGCCGAAGAGTCATTCGATCTGATCTGGTCCGAGGGTGCGATCTACATCAGAGGATTCGGCGCCGGCCTCGCCGCGTGGCGACGCTTCTTGCAGCCGCACGGCTGGATCGCGGTGTCGGAGCTGTCATGGCTCGTCAGCAATCCACCCGCAGAGCCACGCGCGTTTTGGGCGCGCAGCTATCCGGGGATGCAGAGCGTCGAGGAGAATCGAGAGGCCGTCGCCGCCGCGGGCTACATCGACCTGGCAACCTTCGTACTTCCAACGCAGGATTGGTGGGACAATTACTACGGACCCGCCGAGGCGCGACTTACGGAGCTGCGGGCGAAGTACGCCGGAGATACTGAAGCGCTCGCGGCGCTGAACGAGATCCAGCGCGAGTACGACTTGTTCCGCAAGTACTCCGATTCCTACGGCTACGTCTTTTACGTGATGCGCAAGCCGTCCGCTTAGTTGCCGCTCAAGCCCGACGCGGACAGCGTTCCGCGCCGCAGCGCCCTCTCCTTCATCATCGCAAAGAACACCGGCACGAGAATCAGCACGTGAATCGTCGACGTCACCATTCCGCCGACGATTGGCGCAGCGATCGGCCTCATCACGTCCGAACCGACGCCGGTGTCCCACAACACGGGCGTGAGACTGAGCATCACCGCCGCGACGGTCATCAGCTTGGGCCGCAGACGCCGCACCGCGCCCTCGATCGCCGCCTCCTCGATCGCCGCGTCATCCACTGGACCGCGCGCAAGCCGCTGATCGAGCGCTTCGTCGAGATAGGTCACCATCACGACGCCCGTCTCAACCGCGATGCCGAACAGCGCGATGTATCCGACCGCGACTGCTACGCTGTAGTTGAAACCCATGAAGTATTGCAGCAAGAGGCCGCCGCTCAGCGCGTACAGGCATGGCGCCAGCAGCACGACCGCTTCGCCCGCTGAGCGCAGCAGGAGGTACAGCATCACGAAGATCGCAGCGAACACTATCGGCACGATCACGAACAGCCGCTCGCGCGCACGCTGCGCGAACGAATACTGCCCCGCCCATCCAAGCGTGTATCCGGGCGGTAGCTTTAGCCGCTCCGACAGCAACTTGTCCGCTCTTGCCACGTAACTTCCGTAGTCCGAAGTCGAAAGGTCCAGGAATACATAACCGGTGAGTTCGCCGCCTTCGTCGCGAATCATCGCCGGTCCCGGAGCGACGCTCACTTTCGCGACTTCGCCGAGCGGCACCTGCGCGCCCGACGGTGTCATGATCAGCACACCGCGCAGCGCGTCGGGACTGGAACGGAAGTCGGCGAGGTAGCGCACGTTGACCGGGAATCGGTAACGGCCGTCGATGGCAGTGGTCACGTTCTCGCCGCCGATCGCCGAGCTAATCGCAAGCTGCACATCGCCAACCGTGAGGCCGTACTGCGCGGCGACCGCGCGCTTCACCTCGATGTTGACGTAGAATCCCTGCGACACGCGCTCCGCAAATACGCCGCGCGTGCCATCGACGCCCTTGAGCAACTCCTCGGCCTCGGCGCCAATCCGTTGGATCTCTCCCAAGTCGGGCCCCTGGATCTTCAGGCCGATGGGCGTCTTGATTCCGGTTAAAACCATGTCGAGCCGCGCCGTAATCGGCATGGTCCAAGTGTTGGTCACCCCCGGAAAGCGCAATTTCGCGTCCATCTCCTGCACCAGACGGTCGTGGGTCATCCCCGCACGCCACTCACTTCGCGGTTTCAACATCACCGCGGTGTTGAACATGTCGAGCGGCGAATTGTCAGTTGCACTGTCGGCGCGCCCTACGGTGCCGAACACCGTCTCGACCTCCGGGAACGATCGCAGGATCCGATCCTGCGTTTGCAAAAGCTCGGTCGCCTGCGTGATCGAAAGGCCGGGCGGCGTGGTGGGCATGTAGAGAATCGACCCCTCGTAGAGCGGCGGCATGAACTGGCTACCGATGGTGAAGGCGAGCGGAATGGTAAGCGCGAGGAACGCAACGTTCGCCGCGATCACCAGCCAGCGGTTCTTTAGAGACCAACGCATGACCGGCAGATAGATCGCCTGAAAGAATCTCGAGACCGGATTCTCCGATTCCGGGCGAATTCGCCGGCCGCGCACCAGCCATACCATCAGGACAGGCACCGCGGTGATTGCGAGCACGGACGAAAACACCATCGCGAAGGTCTTGGTCCACGCCAGTGGATGAAACATCCGGCCCTCCTGCGCCTCGAGGAGAAACACCGGCAGAAACGAAATCACGATGATGAGCAACGAATAGAATATCGGCCGCCCGACCTGCTTGGCCGCGGCGATCAGGATGCCTTCGCGCGCGGCCGCATCGACCTGCGCGCCGCGGCCGCGCGCGGCGGCCTCGGCATCGGACAGCCGCCGATGACCATTCTCGACCATCACGATCGCCGCATCGACCAGCACGCCGATCGCGAGCACGAAACCGCCGAGAGACATGACGTTCGAACTCACCTTGAGCCAGTACATCGGTATGAACGACGCGAGCAGCGCGAGCGGGATCGTTAGTATCGGTATCAGCGCCGAGCGGAAGTGCAATAGGAAGATGATGATCACCGTGCTGACAATCACCGCCTCGACAATCAGGTCGCGCCGCAGCGTCGCAATCGAGTCCGAAATCAGCCCCGCACGGTCATACGCCGGGACAATCTCGACTCCCGGCGGCAGGCTCGCGCGGAGCTCGGCGATCTTGCGCTTGACGCGACCGATCACCGTAAGCGCGTTTTCGCCGTCGCGCATCACCACGATTCCACCGACCACTTCACCCTCCCCGTTCCACTCCGCGACGCCTTCGCGGATGTCCGGGCCGAAGCTCACTACTCCGAGGTCGCGCACCAGGATTGGCGTGCCACCATGCGCACCCACCGCGACCTGCTCGAGATCTTCGAGCGAGCGGATGTAGCCGAGTCCGCGCACCAAGTAGCTCGCGCCCGACATGTCGAGCACCCGGCCACCAACTTCGTTGTTGCTCTCGCGAATCTTGCGGACGACCGTGTCGAGCGAGACTCCGAGCGCAAGGAGCCGGCTGGGATCGAGCTTGACCTGGTATTGCCGAACGAAGCCGCCGATGGTCGCCACCTCTGCGACTCCCGGCACCGTCTCGATTGCGTAGCGCAGCTTGAAGTCCTGCAGCGTGCGCAGGTCGGCCAGGCTCAGGTTGCCTGAACGGTCGATGACGGCGTACTCGTACACCCAACCCGCGCCAGTGGCGTCGGGTCCAATCGTCGGCGCGATGCCCTCCGGCATCCGCGCGCTCAGGCGCTGGAGATACTCGAGCACTCGGCTGCGCGCCCAATACAGGTCCGTGCCGTCCTCGAAGATCACATACACGAACGAGTCGCTCGGCATCGTCTGCGCGCGCACCGCCTTGACGCGCGGCGCCGCGAGCATCGCAGCGACGATCGGATAGGTGACTTGATCCTCGATGATGACGGGCGGCTGACCGGGCCACCGAGTCCTTATGATCACCTGCACATCTGAGATGTCGGGCAGCGCATCCAGTGGAATCCGGTTGAGCGACCATACGCCTCCGAGCGCGAATGCCACGAGCGCGGCCATCACGATGAAGCGGTTGCGATTGCACCAATCGATGGTTCTTTCGATCATGGCGCGCCTCCCGTCACATCCCGCCGCGCGCGGCGATACTCACGCGCGACGTCGCTATGCGGCGTCCCGACTTGTCGGCAACCACCGTCACTTGCCACGTGCCGCCGCTTTCGAGCGTGACATCGGCCTCGTACACGCCTGCGCCGCGCGCGACCGCCTTAGCACTCGCGCGCATCTCCGCCATCCCCATCGCGGGCATCGCCGGCATGTAGATCCCAATTGCTACTTCGGCGCCATCTACGGGCCTGCCGAATGAATCGCTCAATGTGACGATCAGTCGATTTCGGCCGCGCTGCGGCGGGTCCGGTTTCGTGCGCACCGAAATCGTCGCTGTTTCTCCGGCGACGGCTTGCCCGCCGGCGCCGGGCGGCGGCGGCAAGAAGCCGCCAAGCGCAGCCTGGAGCTGGCTCTCGGAATCGATCAGAAAGTTCGCCGACGCCACGATTCGTTGGCCCGCGCTGAGCCCGCCGCGCACGGCGTAGCCGCCTTCGACACGCGGCCCCAGTTCTACTTCGAGCGGGTCGAGGTAACCGTCGCCGCGATCGACGAACACCAGGTTGCGCTGGCCCGTCTGGAGTACGCCCGACTCCGGTATGACGAGTCCGCGGCCGAGCCGCGGTTTCAAGGTCACGCGCGCGAACATGCCGAGCTTTAACGCGCCGTCGCGGTTGAGTAGGTTGATGCGCACGCGCCCGGTACGAGTCGCGCTGTCGAGCACCGCTGCGATGAAGTCAATACGTCCGGCAAAGACGCGCCCCGGATAGCTGTCAACCGTGAGCTCGACGGGGTCGCCCACTTTCACGTCGCCGAGCTGGTTCTGAAACACCGCGGCGTAGATCCACACCTCCGAGAGATCCGCGATCGTGTAGAGCCGCGTCTCGGGCGTTGCGTAGAGATTCGGCTGCGCCTCGCGCTCGAGGACGCTGCCGCTCATCGGCGCAACGACGTCGACTTCCTCGCGCGCCTCGCCGCCGCGCTTCAATCGCTCGATTTCAGCTTCCGTCACGCCGAACCAGCGCAGCCGATCTTCGCTGGCGCCGACAAGTGACTTCGCGCCGTCAGCAACGCCCTCAACGGCGCTCTGCCCTAGTTTCTTTTCGTGGCGCAGCGCGAGCAGGTACTCGCGCTGCGCACTCGCGACTTCGGGAGAGTAGATTGAAAGAAGCGGCGCGCCCTTGCGCACCTGTTGCCAGGTCTGGTCCGCATAGACGCGCTTTACCCAGCCGGGCGTGCGAAGCTGTACATAGCCGCGCCGCCGTTCGTTCACTTCGACAACCCCGGACGTTTCAATCCGTCCGAACAATTCGCGTTCTTCGACGGTCGCGTACCGAAGGCCAATCAGCTGACGGCGCTCCGCCGTGATTTCGACCGGCGCGAGCTTCGGTGCACCCATTGCGGTGGTCTGCCTGGGAGCTTGACCTTGCGCGATTCCAACCGTGGAACCGAGCGCGACCACCGCCAAAATCACGAACAGGAGTGCGGCGCGATTGAAATGCTGCCTCATGACTGGTCTCCGATGATCTCGCGAAGTTTCGCCAGCGCGATTTCGCGGTCCACTACGGTGCGGCAGTACTCCTGGTTGATGCGCAATACGCCGATCACCGCGCTCAGCAGTGTTTGGAAGTCCGCCTGGCCGGTGCCGTACGCCGCCATCGCTGAATCGCGTGTCGTTCGCGCCTGCGGGATGAGGCCTTCCTGGTAGATCGCAATGAGGCGCTCAGCCGTCCTCACCGCGATCCACTGGTGATTTGTCTCGGACGAAACCTCGAGACTGCGCGCGCGAAGTTCGTTGCGGGCCGCCTCCTTCTCCAGCGCGGCCTGCTCGACGGCCGGTGTCTGCTTTCGCCAGAAGTAGAGCGGAACTTTCGCACCCAATGTGAGCGTGTAGAAATTGCGCCGGCCCGGTCCGGTGGCATGGAGCATGTAGCCGAGGCTGAAGTCGGGCAGGTAGCCGCGACGCGCGAGCTTGAGCGACTCGTCGCCGCGCTCGTTCATCGCGCGGGCGCTCCTGATTTCCGGCGCGGTGGCCGCCGCTATCTCCTGCGCACGCGTCTCGCTGAGTGCAAATGGGGACGGCTCGACTTCGCCAATCGCAATGTCGGGCGAGTCGATCGCCCGCCCCAGCATCGACTTCAGTTCTGCCTGGTGGTGCTCCAACTGCTCGTTCTTCATCTCGATCTCGCCCAGCGCCGCAGTCATCTGCAGCTGCGCCCGCGTGGCGTCCTGCTGCGGCGCGCGTCCGACGCGGTAGCGCTCCTGGGTGATGTCGGCTACTTGCGCAAGGATGGTGCGCGTATCGCCAAGGAGTTGAACCGTTTTCGCAAGATAGAACATTTCGTAAAACGTGCGGCGCACTTCGGCCGTGACTCGCCGCGCGAAAGCTTCCGCGCTGTAGTGCTGCGCGTCAGCTTCGCGCTCCGCAATGGACGCTCGCAGCCGGAGCTTTCCCGGACCCGGAATCTCCTGCGCAAAGCCAAATCCCGTGTAGTAGAAGTCGCTCGTCGTGTAGCCCTCGAGTGGTCGCGGGCCACCGACCGTGAATTCTTGCAACGTTAACTCCGGGTCAGGAAGCGTCGAAACCTGGATCGGCGCCTTGGCGGCGGCCCGCGCACGGTCCTGAGCCGCGAGCACCGCGGGGTTTTGCCTAAGCGCCTCGGCAACAAGACTATCGAGCAGTGCGTTCGCCGCTCCGGCCGTGATCATCGGTACAGCTGCGTCTTGATGGTGATGTTCCTGCGCGAACGCAATCAGGGCGTTCGTTTCCGCGATCACGATCGCAGCGCCGATCAAAGCGGCGCGTTGCCAGAAGCGCGATTTTCTCTCGTCCATCTGTCTCACCCACCGACTCTATTGCGCCGCCGATTCCGTTGAGGCGGCGCGCCAGCGCGCGCCAATGCGCGACGCCCTTCACACAAGCCGTCTATCGAAGCACGCGCGCACCAGCGCGCCATGCGCCGCGACACGGCCGCATCGGGTCTATCAGCGGGTGACGATCAGATCTGTAGCGAGCAGAGCCGCTCCGGAGTGAGCGGCGCGACGCAAGGCAAAACCAGATGAGACGGAATCGTGCGATGCGGCTCCGGCAGTGACATCGACGATGCGACGCAGCCGTATGCGAGCACGTCCAGCGAACCAGCTGCGCGCGATGAAGATGGCGTCGCGGCAACCGCGGGCGCCGGCGACTCTATCGAACAGCATTGCATCGCGGTCGCCGTGTCCGCAGGCGGCGGGCATGACTCGCTGCAACAAACGGCCGCCACCCGACCCGCCGCAAGCACTTTCTCGCACAGCGCCCCCTGCAAGGCGGCGACCATTACGAGGGCGAGCGCGGCTATGCCGATTCGTCGCATCACTCGATGAGGCTAGCGACGCCGTGCAACCCGCGCAACCGGCCCTGTGGCGTCCGTGCTTCCCATCGGGTCGGAAACTGGGCTATTTGTCTCGCTGCTACTCACTCCGCATCGAGAGGATCGAAATGGAATTTGCACTCAGCCCGCGAACTCAGGAACTCCAGAACCGCGTCTCGGCCTTCATGGACCAATACGTCTTTCCGGCCGAGCCGGAAGTTGACCGCGCGATGGCCAAGGACGAGCACTCCGAAGCGCCGATTCTGAAGGACGTCCGGAAAAAGGCCAAGGCCGAAGGGCTTTGGAACCTTTTCCTGCCCGACTCAAGACACGGTGCGGGTCTGTCGAATCTCGAGTACGCGCCGCTGTGCGAGCTGATGGGCCGAAGCGCGATCGGCGCGCGCGCCTTCAACTGTATGGCGCCCGATACCGGCAACATGGAGATCCTCGCCGAATTCGGAACCCCGCAGCAGAAGGATCATTGGCTAAAGCCGTGTCTCGAGGGCGAGATGCGAACCTGCTTCTCGATGACCGAGCCTGATACCGCGGGCTCCGATCCAACTCAGCTCAAGACCCGCGCGGTGCGCGATGGCGACTACTACGTCATCAACGGACACAAGTGGTTCACATCGGGTGCAATCGGCGCAGGTTTCGCAATCGCGATGGTCGTTACGGATCCGAACGCCGAACCGCATCGGCGCGCGACCATGCTCATCGTTCCGACCGACGCGCCGGGCTTCAATCTCATCCGTCCGGTTCCCGTCATGGGCCACACCGGCGGCGGCGGACATTGCGAGATTATCTACAAGGATTGCAAAGTGCCGGTGACGAACCTGCTCGGCGAGGAGGGCGGCGGATTCGGAATATCGCAGGCCCGTCTCGGCCCCGGTCGTATTCACCATTGCATGCGCACCATCGGCATCGCGGAGCGAGCGGTGGAGCTGATGTGCAAGCGCGCCAACACGCGCTGGACGCACGGCAGCCTGCTCGCCGACAAATCCAACATTCAGGAGTGGATCGCCGACTCACGCATCGAGATCGACTCGACTCGCCTCATGGTGATGCACACCGCGTGGAAGATGGACACCGCCGGCAAGCGCGAGGCGCGCAACGAGATCTCGATGATCAAGGTGATGGCGGCGAACATGGTGATGCGCGTGCTCGACCGCGCGATCCAGGTGTTCGGTGCGATGGGCGTCAGCGATGACACTCCAATCGCAAGCTTCTGGCGCAACAGCCGTTCCTTGCGCATCGCCGACGGTCCCGACGAAGTACATCGCATGACGATTGCTCGGCGCGAACTCCGCAAATGGAAGTGACCGCGAGACCTCTGAGCGGTCATCCTGAGCGGAGCGAAGGATCTCGACGGCGACAACCGCGTGATCTCAAGGTTAACCTCCGCGAAGCGCGTCTCAGCGGTCGACGCGCGTAAATCGCACAATGGCAGAGCCGGCGGTTGAGATCGTTCCAGAGTTCGGCGAGGTGCGCGACGAGGAGCGCATCGACGCGTCCAAGCTCGCCGCCTATCTGAACGACAAACTGCCCGATGCGGCTGGCACGCCATCGATTCTCCAGTTCAAGGGCGGCCACTCGAACCTTACTTACCTGCTTCGCTTCGGCAACCAGGAATGGGTGCTTCGACGGCCGCCGTTCCCGCCGATTCCTCCAGGCGCGCACGACATGTCGCGCGAGTTCCGGGTGCTGTCGCGGCTCTGGCAGCTGTTTCGACCGGCTCCGCGCGCGTGGCACTTGTGCGAAGACCCGTCGATCATCGGCGCGCCGTTTTTCATCATGGAGCGCCGCAACGGCATTCTGATTCGGATGCGCCAACCTCTGCCCGATGAGCTTGGCGGCGATCCGGCTACCTTCACGCGAGTGTCACAAGGATTCATCGACACGCTCGCGGATCTCCACATGGTCGATTTCGAGAAGGCCGGCCTTGGCGGCCTCGGCAAGCCCGACGGTTTCGTGCGCCGACAGATTGTCGGGTGGATGGATCGTTGGGAGCGGTCGAAGACCCGCGAAGTGCCGCTGATGAACAAGCTCGGCGCGTGGTTGCTCGACAATATGCCCGAGCCGCAGCGTCCCGCGCTTCTGCACAACGATTTCTACCTGCACAACATAATGCTCGGTGCCGACAACCCAGGAGTGGTAGTGGGAGTATTCGATTGGGAGATGTCCACCCTTGGCGACGCGATGATCGACGTTGGAACGTCGATCGCGTACTGGCGAGAGAAGGACGACCCGGCAGAGCTGCTCACGTCCACGAACCAAGTCGAAGCGCATACGCTGCGTCCGGGGTTTCTTTCGCGCGATGATTTGCTGCAGCGCTACTCGCACAGGACCGGGCGCGACGTCAGTAAGATCGCGTACTACTGGGCGTGGGCGCACTGGAAGAACGCGACCGTGGTCGAGCAGCTCTACGCGCGCTACGTGAGAGGCGGCACCACCGATCCGCGTTTCGCCGCGATGTCCGATCAGGCGCCAGCGCTGGCCAGCGCCGCCGCCCGCATCGCAGCGAGGCTCGGCTTCAAAAACTAGCTGCGGGCTTCCCGTTTGGGCTTCAATGCCCTCTCGATTCCTTAACCGCCACGCGGCACGTATAATCTCGATGAGCGTTCTGCGCCCGGCCACCGAACTCGTGAGCTAAAAGGAAATTTTGCGAAACGAAATCACCGCCCGCTCACATCTAACCTGCTGATTTTACAGGCAATACCCTTCATTCTCGGCTCCCCTGAGCCGCGCGCGGTAAGGCGTTTTCCCGGCCCTTTTCAGGTCCTTTTCGGGCCTGCTAGGGGTACGTTCCCGCACGGAAACACACACTGGATTCAACCTTGTCGCCGCCGTTCTCGCTGGTCTCCGAGAGCTTTGCGAAACATCGGAACCGGGGCGCCAGCAGCATCGCGTCCCGGCTCGGCTTCCAAGACTGGCTGCCGCAGCCCGAGGTTAGCGTCGCGACTGGGCAAGCTCTTGGTCGATGATTGCGCGAAATTGTGCGAACGAAGCCGCTCCGGCGATCGCCTTGTGATTGATCACGAAGCTGGGCGTCGCGCTCACCCCGATCTGCCGTCCAACGGATTGGTCTGCTGCAATTTCCGACGCATAGCGCTGGCTGTCCACACACGCATCGAAGGTGGCGGCGGCGAGACCCAGAGTACGCGCAATAGACTTGAATCGGGCGGGTCCGAGGTTCGCCTGGTTGGCGTACAGAGCGTCGTGGTACGGCCAGAATTGCCCCTGTTCATCGGCACATCGTGCGGCTATCGCAGCACCCTGCGCGGCGGGATGGCGCGACAGCGGAAAGTCCATGTGGATCAGGCGCACTTGGTCGCCGTACATCGCCAAAATCTGAGCGACAGTTGGTTCGGCCGTCCTGCAAAACGGACACTGGAAATCGGCGAACTCGACGATTGTGACCGGCGCGTCGTCGGGACCACGCTGAGGATGTCCGACCGCCCACGGAGGACTCGAGGATGACGGCGCGTCCGCTGACGAGCCACTTGACTCGGCGCTGCCGGTCGACGATGGCACGCGCTCCCATCCGCCCGGGTCTTCCTCATCGGCGCGCGACGCTTCGCAACTGATCAGTGCGAGGCATCCGGCGATTGCCGCGACGATTTGGCTGCTCGTCTTCATACCAGTCCCGGCGAGATTCCCTTTGGCAAATTATGCCGGTCGTTTCCCCCCGAATCCATCCAGCGGAGGAAAAAGCGAAGAAAATCAGAATCGCAAGCAGGAGCACCGCGCGCGCCCTTTTCGCCGAGTGGTAAAGTAGGCTATCTAGAGGCGTTGGACGGGCGCCATCCACGCCCGCCCGGGAGGATTGGTTCCCTTGCACGAATTGAACTACACAGCTCCGAATTCGGTCGCGGAGGCGGTGCAGATCCTGCGGCAGCATGGGGAGAACGCTCGCCCACTGGCCGGCGGCACTGACATCATCATCCAGATGCGCGCCGGCGTACGCCGCCCCACCCATCTGGTCGATGTCAAGAAGATTCCCGAACTCCGCCAGCTATCATTTGACGCGAACTTCGGTCTCAAGCTCGGTGCGGCGGTGCCGTGCGTCGAGGTGTACGAGAACCGCGACGTGAAGCGCCACTACCCGGGACTCGCAGAGGCGGCGCATCTGATCGGCTCGCTTCAGATCCAAAATCGCGCCGCGGTAGGCGGGAATCTCTGCAACGGTTCGCCTGCCGCCGACACGACGCCTGCGCTAATCGTGCTCGGCGCCAAGGCGCGCATCGCTGGGCCAAACGGCGAGCGTGAGGTGGCGGTCGAGGATTTCTGCGTGTCGCCGGGGCGCACGGTTTTGCAGCCGGGCGAGTTGCTCGTTCAAATCTTCATTCCTGCGCCCGCGCCAAACTCATCCGACGCCTACCTGCGGCTCATCCCGCGCAACGAGATGGACATCGCGGTGGTCGGGGCGGGTGTCGCGCTTACACTCGATGGCGACAAAGTGAAGGCGGCGCGGGTTGCGCTGGCCGCCGTTGCTCCGAGGCCGCTTTTCGTTCCCAAGGCGGGAGAGGCGCTAGTCGGCAAGAAACTCGACGACGCGAGTATCGCGGCTGCGGCGCGCGCGGCGATGGATGCGAGCACGCCCATCGACGACATGCGCGGCACCGCCGAGTATCGCAAACACGTGGTCGGCGTGCTGACCCGCCGGGCGATCAAGATCGCGGCAGAGAGGGCACGCAACGCCGGCAAGGCGTGACATCCTGACAGGACTTACAAGACATGAAAAAAGTACTGGTAGAAGCAAACATCAACGGCGAGACGGTCGAGTTCCTGTGCGAAGCGCGCCAAAGCCTGCTCGAAACGCTGCGCGACGTGCTCAACCTGACCGGCAGCAAGGAAGGCTGCCTCACGGGTGACTGCGGCGCGTGCAGCGTGATTGTTGACCGCCGCGTGGTGTGTTCGTGCCTGATGCTCGGGGTCGAGGCGGCGGGCAAGAACATCACGACCGTCGAGGGTCTCGCCACCGGCAACCAACTGCATCCGCTGCAGCAAAAGTTCCTCGAGAATGCGGCGCTTCAATGCGGCATCTGCACGCCGGGGTTCCTGGTCGCGGCGAAGGCGCTGATCGACACGAACCCGAATCCGAGCGAGTACGAAGTGCGCTATGCGCTCGCAGGGAATCTGTGCCGCTGCACCGGCTACGACAAGATCGTGCGCGCGGTGCAGGACGCGGCCAAGGCGATCTCGGCAGGCGCGGCTGAATCGCGCGCGAGCGCACGATAGAATCGAAGTCACCGAGAGAGCGACCAAACCGGGTCTTAAGTAAGCGAGGTTTCGTATGGCAGAGGCGACCAGCAACCGAAAGTTCAGGGTAATCGGCACGCGCCCAATTCGTCACGATGGAGTCGACAAGGTGACGGGTCGCGCGAAGTACGGCGCCGACTACTCGTTCCCGGGCATGCTGCACGGCAAGGTGCTGCGCAGCCCACACGCGCACGCAGTCATCAAGTCGATCAAGGTGGACAAGGCGCTCAAGCTGCCGGGCGTGAAGGCGATCATCACCGCCGATGACCTGCCCGAGGCACCCAACAAGCTGCAACAGGCGGGCGAGATGGCGATCAATCCGAGCCATCTGTCGCGCAACATTCTCGCGCGCGGCAAGGTGCTGTACGACGGCCATGCGATTGCTGCGGTCGCCGCGACCAGCCCGCATATCGCCGAGGAGGCGCTCAGGCTCATCGAGGTGGACTACGAGGTGCTGCCGCCGGTCATGACGGTGGAAGCCGCGATGAAGCCGGGCGCGCCAATCCTGATTCCTGACCTTCGCAACAACGAGGAAGGCGACAAGCAAACCAACGTCGCGCAGCACATGCAGTTCAAGCGCGGCGATCTGGACAAGGGATTCAAGGCGGCGGATTACGTCGTGGAGCGCGAGTTCAAGACCGCGATGGTGCACCAAGGCTATATCGAGCCGCACAACGCGGTCGGCATCTATAACAACGACGGGCAGGCGACGATCTACTGTTCGACGCAGGGCGCATTCGACGTACGCTCGCTAAGCGCGCAAGTCGTCGGCGTGGAGCCGGGCAAGATCAAAGTGGTGCCCGCGGAAATCGGCGGCGGTTTCGGCGGCAAGACTACGGTTTATCTTGAGCCGCTGGCTGTCGCGCTGTCGAAGAAGACCGGCAAGCCGGTCAAGCTGGTGATGACGCGATCGGAAGTGTTGCGCGCGTCGGGGCCGACCTCCGGTTCGACGATCAAGATCAAGATGGGCTGCACGAAGGACGGCAAGATCACGGCCGCGCAGGTTTGGATGGCCTACGAGGCGGGCGGGTTCCCTGGTTCGCCGGTCGTCGCCGGTGCGATGTGCATCCTGGCGCCCTACGATTTTGAGAACTTGCTCATCGATGCGTACGACGTCGTGGTCAACCGGCCGAAGACCGCCGCCTACCGCGCGCCGGGAGCGACCAACGCCGCGATGGCGTCGGAGACGGTGCTCGACGAATTGGCCGAGAAGTGCGGAATCGATCCGCTGGACATGCGGATCAAGAACGGCGTCAAGGAAGGCTCGGCGCATCCCGCCGGTCCTCCGTACAAGCGCATTGGGTACATTCAGACCTGCGAGGCGATCAAGAACTCGCCGCACTACAAGTCGAAGCTCGAGGGTCCAAATCGCGGCCGCGGCGTCGCGACGGGATTCTGGTTCAACGCGGGAATGCAGTCGTCCGCGACCGTCAACATTCACGCCGACGGTTCCGCGAGCGTGGTGACGGGATCGCCGGACATCGGCGGAAGCCGCGCGTCGATGGCGATGATCACTGCTGAAGTGCTGGGGCTCGAGGCGACGGATGTGCGCCCACTCACCGCGGACACAGACTCGATCGGTCACACTGATGTGACCGGCGGAAGCCGCGTCACCTTCGCAACCGGCATGGCGGTCTATGAGGCTGCGCAGGACGCAGTGCGCCAGTTGTGCGAGCGCGCCGCCAAGCTCTGGGAGCGCAAGGTCGAGGACGTGGAGATGAAGGACGGCAAGCTGACCGCCAAGGGCAACGGCGTGCCGCCCATGAGCATCAAGGAAATCGCAAGCAAGCTCGGGCGCACGGGAGGACCAATCACCGGGCGCGCAAGCGTTAATGCGCGCGGAGTTGGAGCTGCGTTTGCGGCCACCTGCGTGGACGTTGAAGTCGATCCGGAAACTTTCAAGGTTCAAATCCTGCGCTGCACCGTGGCGCAAGACGCCGGCAAGGCGATCCATCCGAGCTACGTCGAGGGCCAGATGCAGGGCGGCACGGCGCAGGGGATCGGCTGGGCGCTGAACGAGGAGTACATCTACGACGACAAGGGCATACTGCGTAACTCGGGACTGCTCGACTACCGCATGCCGACCTGTCTGGATCTCCCGATGATTGAAACCATCATCGTGGAGGAGCCGAACCCGGGCCATCCGCTCGGGGTGCGAGGAGTGGGCGAGGTTTCGATCGTCCCGCCTCCCGCGGCGGTGGCGAACGCAATTTATCGCGCTATCGGAGTACGCATGACGGAGCTTCCGATGTCTCCACCGCGACTACTGAAGGCATCGTTGAAACGCGGGGGAGCCGCCGATGCGCACTCTGCGGCGGCTGACTGAGCACGGATCGAACTTGGATGATGGGGCCGGACGCGTGCGTCCGGCCCTTCTGTTTCAATGGCCACAGTCGTAATACCGGCACTGCTACGTAAATTTACGATGGGGCGGGAGCGCGTTGATGCGCGCGGCCGCAACGTCGGTGAGATCATTGACGATCTTGACCGTCAGTTCCCGGGATTCCGCCAGCACCTCGTCGAGGGCGGCGACTTGAAGCATTCGATAGCTGTATCCATCGATGGCGAACTGGGCACCGCCGGGTTGCTCGACAAGGTCGGCGACGCGAGCGAGGTTCACTTTCTGCCCGCACTTGCCGGAGGAAAGGATTGCGGTTGAGGGACGATCGGCGCGCACGCAGTCAATCCACGCGCTATTTGCGTCGAATTGGCAGCCGACGACGTGAAGTCATCGGTGGAGAATGACTAACGAGGGTTGAATTTGCTTGCGCGAGCGGTTGCAACTCGGGAGCGTTAAGTTAGAATACGACTGCTGGCCGGGGTTTGCCCCCCTTTTCCCGGTCGGCTATATGGGCCGGGCGTCTCTGACGTTCGGCCCTGATTTTTCTACTCGCAGATTAAGACAGGGATACAACGAATCGCGCGCTCCGCGCGCTAACTGTTCCCCGACCCGGTAACGGGCACAGCCGTATTCCCGGTCAGCTCAGGAAGACTTCGCGCACGTGGTTGGTGTCGTTGTACTCACGGACCTGCGCAATGCGGTCGCCGTCGAAGCGGAGGTAGAAGTGGTAGCGGTTCGCGTATTTCTTGCCATTGCCCGCAGTGGTGTCGGACTCGCACTGGATCGCGACGTGCGGTCCCTCGGCAATTACGGTGTGAATCTTCATGTTGAGACCGCGCGGGAACATGGTCTTGATGGTCTCGGCGAACTGCTTGATGAAGTTGTCCCTGCCGCGCAGCACGCCGAAGCCCGGCAAGCGCCCCATGATTTCGAACTCGAAGTTTTCGGTGAGCATTTCGGCGAGCGCCTTCGGATCGGGGTTTTCGAGTTGCTTCAAGAAGCTCAGCGCGCGTTCCTTCTCTTGAGCGGTGTCCATGTACTACCTCCGTGGTTTCGGCGCGCCGATGCGCGCGTGTCGATGCGTGTCTAGCAGGCGGTTGAAAAAGCGATTTCAACCGCCTGCTCCCTCTCTCGCGTCTCCCTCTCTCGCGGCTCCGGGGGAGAAGATAATGAAGGCAGCCAGTCTTTACGCAGGGTGTTGAGAGCGCGGTCGAGGCCATCGGGGAAACTCAAAGCGTTTCTCAACACCCTGCTAACTGGCGGGTCTGCGGAAAATGAGCACCGAGCACGGCGCGTGGCGCACCAGCCGTTCAGCGACTGATCCGACCAGGTGCTCGGCGCCGGTGCGGCCATACGATGCGAGCAGCACCATGTCGATCTGGTTCTTGGCAGCGTAGGCGGCGATGGTAGCGACCGGCTGGCCGACTACGACCGCGGTGGTAACTTTGCGCGAGTTATCGAGCTCGTCCTTTTTGATTCGCTCGAGTTCTTGCTCGGCCTGCTCGACCATCGCGGCCTCGCGAGCAACCTCGCGGGCCTGCTCGCCGGTGATATGCGACAGCACCGTGTTGACCGGAACCACGGCGTGAAGGACGTGCAGGTCGGCATTGACGTCGCGGGCAAGTTCCCACGCTCCGCGCAACGCGTCCATCGAATAGTGCGAGAAATCGATCGGCGCGAGGATTTTTTTCAGGTTCTGAATCATTGAATTCCCCTACCAGGCTGTTGAAACAGTCATTTTCAACCGCCTGCTCCCTCTCTCGCGTCTCCCTCTCTCGCGGCTCCGGGGGAGAAGATAACGAAGGCAGCCAGATCCTTCGCCCATGGCTCAGGTCAAGTCTTTCACGCAGGGTGTTGAGCGCACCGCCGGGACCGCGCCGGTAGGTTCCACGTTGCTCAACAACCTGCCAGGAATTCTGCACTTACCACGCGGTTTGCCGCGCCTGCAAACGCAGGCGTTGTGTGCGATTAGCGCGGCACTCGGCAGCTTCGGTTTTCCAATCATCTGAGTTGAGAGGCGGCACGAAATGAGAGCGGCGGTATTGCATGGCGCGCGCGGCGGGCGCGTTGAGAAGGTCCCCGACCCGAAGATTGCGAACCCGACTGACGCTCTGGTGCGGATCACGCGCGCGGCAATTTGCGGCTCCGAATCAGCCACCGGCTCGATCTCAACGATGCGCAGCGCGGGTACGATATCTTCGATGCGCGCAAAGAAGGCGCGGTGAAAGTAGTTCTGAAACCATAAGTGCGACGGCGAACGCCGCGCGCCGGGATTTGTAGAAGCGCGGGCCCGGCGATCGCGCCGAGGCCCGTTGTCCTGGTTCTTACTTAACGATCGCGCCCGCCACCACCACCACCGCCGCCGCCTGCGCTGCGCGCCTGCGCTTCGTTGACCCTGATCGGACGTCCCTTGAGGTCACGGCCGTTCAGGGTCTTCACGGCTTCCTCGGCCGACTCGTCGGTTCCCATCTCGACAAATCCGAATCCGCGCGAACGTTTTGTCTCGCGGTCGACGATGACCTGCGCGCTGGTGACTTCGCCAGCCTCCGCGAATACGTCCTGCAGATCCTGGTCGGTCACCGTCCAGGCAAGATTTCCAACGTACAGTCTGCGACCCATTCAAGTCTCCTGCCGCTCTGAGATATCTTCGCCAGAGCGCGGAATGTCCGCACTCACACTCACCCTCATGGCTAGTCTTGGTGGCAGACTTTCCAGCGACAAGGCGAGGCTCCAAGCGCGCGTCTCAAGCAAAGCTGCCCACCCTTATAGCATCGCCCTACGCGCAAAAATAGCTCCTGTTCGCACCCCGCGAGCGCGCCGGTTCACTCGAGATCGCCAGTAGTGACTTCCTGGTTTGGTTGATGTTTCCAGCATTGCGAAGGATAGGCGGACCGCGTTCAAGTCGCCGCCCGGCCGCCGTGATTTTGGCCGACTCGGCGAAAGATTGCGCGAGCAAACGTGATTGAGCAGATGTAAGCGAACAAGATTGCCGACCGCTCTATCGTGGCCGGCGCTTGCGCAACGGACCGGCTGCGCAATACCTAATAGGCGTACGATTGGCAATCACGCAGCTTGGCGGTTCGGACTTCGATTCACCGCGAGAGCCGGCGCGCCAACCAAAGAGGAGAGTGCAAGATGCTGCTCAAGGACAGGGTTGCGATCATAACGGCCGGGGCGGGTGTCGGAATCGGACGCGCGGTCGCTACGCGGTTTCTCGAAGAGGGCGCGCAGGTGGTGCTGACCGACGCCCATCCACGGCGAACCGGCGAAACCGCCGCCGAGCTGTCCAAGCAATTCGGGCGCGAAGTGCCGGGGATCGTGGTCGATGTAACGCGGCGCGAACAGATCGAAGGCGCAGTGAAGCAGGCGGTGGAAAAGTTCGGCCGCATCGACATCCTCTTCAACAACGCCGGAATCAACAAGCTGGAACCGATCTGGGAAGTCAGGGACGAAACGTGGGATCTGGTGATGAACGTCTGCCTGCGCGGGACCTTCTGGACGATGCGCGCGGTGTTGCCTCACATGCTGAAACAGGGCAGGGGTGCGATCGTCAATATGGCGTCGGCCGCAGGTTGGATGGCTGCATCGGACGGCGAGGCGCCCTACTCCGCCGCCAAGGCGGGCGTAATGGGACTCACGCGCGCGGCCTCCGGGGAGCTGGCGGGGAAAGGTATCCGCGTAAACGCGATAGCGCCGAGCGTGATTTACAATGAATTTCTCGAACGCATCTATCCGCCCGGCATGTTCGAGGCAGCGAAGAAACGAAACCCGATGGGACGCCTCGGTGAGCCGCGCGACGTCGCGAACCTCGCGCTATTTCTGGCGAGCGATCTCTCGTCATACATAACCGGCGAAGTGGTCAGCATCAGCGGCGGCTCGGTGGTAGTTCCTTAGCTTTTGCACCGGCGCTACAACAGGTATTCAGCCTACTCACGGCCTGCTAATGCTTGTTGGTATCAGCGCATGGTCGAGATTCGCTTGTTACTGATCTACGCATTGTGTAGGTTAAGTGAAATTTATGTCTGACAATCTTCGAGTAGGAGAACTTTAGATGCCACGCAGGAAGAGCACGTCGGTTACTTCCGCGTTTCGGCGCGTACAGCAGCAGGCGCGCGGTCTGCTGGCTGATCTGCGGAAGCAAATTCGCAGCAAAGAGACCGAGCTGGCGCGCCTTCGGGAAGAAGATGCGGGGCTCGGTCAACTTGTCGGACACGTCGGCGCCAAAGGTACGGGGGGCGCCGCAGGCGGACGTGGCCGAATCAACTGGCGGACCGTCTTGACCCAGCTTCCAAAGCAGTTCCGCGCATCCGACGTGCGCAAGGTTCGCGGGCTTAAGCAGAAGCGCCCGTCGGAAATCTTCGCGGCGATTACGCGTTGGATCGAAGGTGGACTGGCCAGGCGCAGGTCTCGCGGCGTGTACGAGCGGTCGAAGTAAACCGCTTCATCAGTCCCGCTCGCAACTGACGACTGCGCATCGGACCTGCGGGTCCTGACGCCGCATCTCGCACCAGTGGCAATCAAGACCATCGAGTGGCGCAACGACTCGGTGCGGATGATCGATCAGCGCCTGCTGCCAACGCGCGAGATCATTCGCACCTATCGCGACTATCGCGGAGTTGCGAACGCGATCAAGACGATGGTCATACGCGGCGCGCCCGCTATCGGCGTCGCCGCCGCGATGGGTGTCGCGCTCGGACTCAAGGGAACCAGCGGCCGCAAGGCGCTCGATCGTTTCAAGACCGTTGCCGCAGCACTCAAAGCTACGCGCCCGACCGCGGTCAACCTCGCATGGGCGGTCGAGAGAATGGGCCGAGTGCTGAATGACGCTCTCGCGCTTGGGGCCGACAAGCTGTTCAAGCGGATGCGCGAGGAGGCGATCACCATCCAGCGCGAGGACATCGCGGCGAACCGCGCACTTGGGCGTTACGGCGCCAAGCTGCTTCGCAATCCGAGCCGCGTGCTCACTCATTGCAATGCCGGCGCGCTCGCAACCGCCGGATACGGCACCGCGCTCGGCGTGATACGCGCCGCACGCGCGAGCGGAAAACGCGTGGCAGTCTACGCCGACGAGACCAGGCCGTTTCTTCAGGGCACGCGATTGACTGCTTGGGAACTGCGCAAGGACAACATCCCGGTTACGGTGATCGCGGATAACACGGCGGCGAGCCTGCTTGCCCGCGGCGACATCGATTGCGTGATCGTCGGGACCGACCGGACGGCCGCGAACGGCGACGTCGCGAACAAGATCGGCACGTATCCGCTTGCAGTGCTCGCGCGCCGCCACCGGGTGCCGTTTTACGTCGCGGCGCCGTTGTCCTCGATCGATCTCAATTGTCCTTCGGGCAAAGCGATTCCGATAGAGGAGCGCTCCGGGCGCGAGTTGACCGAGTTCGGCGGCAAGCGCATCGCGCCGCAAGGGGTACGGACTTTTAACCCCGCGTTCGATGTAACGCCGGCGGAATTGGTCACCGCGATAGTGACCGAGCGCGGCGTTGCGCGCCCGCCATACAAGCGAAGCCTGCGCGCATTGAAAGAGCGCAAGCGCTGACGCACCGCGCCGGCGCGCGCTTGTCGAATTTAAATGTCGCGCTATTCCTGAAGGTGGTCGAGGTACTCGGCGAGTCCGTAGCCCACCTTGCCGTCCCAACGCCACTCGGTCATTCCTTCGGCGATTCGCGTGACCACGCCGCCGCGGCGATTGCGCAGCGGGATCATTGACTGGACTTTGCCCGTGATGACAGCGGTCGAGCCGTCTTCGGCATCGCAGGTAACCTTGATGCGGTCGTGCAGTCGCTGCTCGCCGGTGAATTCGGTCTCGATCGCGACCTTGCGGATGTTGAGGTTGGGCTGACCCTTGCGGGCGATGTAGCCGCCGGGATGCTCAGCGCCGTCGCGATCGACGGTCAGCGCCGCGACCGCGCCGAGGCTCTCGTCAAAGTTCATCGTGAGCCAACGGTAGTACTTCGGCGCCTGCCAGTAGCGCGGACCCCAGCTGTGATCGCGAAGCCCCAGCCCGTCGAATTTGAACTCGCGCGCATCGGCTCCTGAACCAATCGTGAGCTTTCCAACCGCGTGCCCATGCTGTTCGAAGTGGCCGCGCGCGAACTCCCGCGCAACGTCGGCATCGCGCTTGACAGGCTGCCATTTGCCGTCCGCGCTTTTTTCGCGCAGTTCGCCGCCCCATGCGGGCGAAATTGCGTAGTAGTCGATCTCCAGATTCGCGCGATGGTGCGGATTGGTTTTGAACGCCTGGGCCGGCTCTGCCATTTCGAGCGGATTTTTCAGCAGGCAAACCTTGCCGTTGAAGGTGACGCGGTGATGTTCGAACGGCTTCACAACTTCGAACTTCAAGCCGCCCGCATTGTGGCTCTCGTTCGACTTGAGTTCGGGCCGCGCGAACATGAACCCGACGCTGCCGTCGGGGAGGTACAGGCAGGTCGTCATCTCGGCGTAACCCTCGTTGGCGCGATTGCCGAGGCGCACGAAGCCGCCCGCCTTTTGGTTGCGGTCAAAGAAGTTGTAGTAGGCGGACTCGTTGAAGTTCGCCTCGCCGGTGTTCGGATGCATGTAGTCGTCGGCTTCGAGTAGTACGACCTTGCGCTCGCCCATTAGTGGATGCTCCCCATGAAATCCTTTTGACTTGCGATTCTTAGCACTAACATTGAGCGGCGGCGAAAGCGCGCTTCAACTCCCCGCGCGACGCTTTTCACGCGCCGCAAGGTCGGCCTCGAGGTAACGAGGATTCGCGATTTTGAGCTTGTTCTCGACCGCATGGCGCACGACCTTGAGCGTGCGTTCGCGCAGTTCGCCCGAATCGACGTCACCGGCGCGAATTTTCGCGCTTAGCTCGTCGTTGAGCTTTACGGCAGCGTCGTAAAGTTCGTCGCGACCGTGGAGGTGAGGCTTTTCTTTTCCCAACAGCACACAGAGCGCCGTTATTTCCTCGCGCATTTGCGGCTCTTCCAGTTTCATTTCGCGGGCGACGATGCGCATCACGTTGGCGACCACTCGCGACTGGAACTGCCGGCCGCCTTCGGTGACCGGAACAATCTCGCGATCGACAAAGTTGGCTGCGGCTTCGAGCAATTCAATCGCAGTTGGACGATCCTGCATCGCTTCACCCGCCCCATTCGATGAGATTTAGCAATTCGAGCTCGGTCTCCGCCGTGCGACGGCCGATGCTCGCCAGTTCGACGCTTGGCACTAACCCATCGATGTAGGTGCGCGCCTGGCTGATGGTGATGATTCCCCAACGCAAGTTGCCGAAGACTTCCCAGAATTTGACCGTCTCCGGATCGACCTTGATGCCGCTTGCCTGCTCGTATGCCGCGAAGAATGCGTCGCGCGTGCCGAGACCGCCGACCGGATTGTGGTCAGCGCCGAATCGCCACGCGCGCACGCACATCCACCCAAGATCCTCCATCGGGTCGCCCAAGTGGGCGAGTTCCCAGTCGAGAATCGAGCGCACTCCGTCGGGGCCGAAGATTACGTTGCCGATGCGGTAGTCGCCGTGAACGAGCGTGATGCGGGGCGTCTTGGGAATGCGCTCGTAGAGGTAGCGAAACGCGAGTTCGAAAGCCGGATGCGGCTCGAGCGCGAGCTTGCGGAAGTTTTCCTCGTAGCGCCGGACCTCCGTCTCGGCGGCGTTGGCGCCGGGTTTTGCGAGGAAATCGAGCTTGTGCTTCGCGAAGTCGATGCGATGAATCCCGGCAAGTATCTCCGCGAGCTGCGCGGGCATCACCTCGCGCGCCTTGGCGTAGATGTCGTCCCGGAGCAGGCGGCGCGCGATGGTCTCGCCGTTGACCTTCTCCATGATGAAGAACGCGGCGCCAAGCACCGCCGGATCCTCGCCGAGCCAGAGAACCTCGGGGACGGGTACGCCCTGGTCGTGGGCCGCGCGCAGGACGAGAAATTCCTGGCGGCGATTCGTATCGATCTTGTGGGCGCCGGGGTCGCGGCGGAGCACCAGCGCGCGCTTGGTGGCCGCGCCGTCGCGTTCCATGGTTGCATCGAAGGACCAGATTTCGCGCGACGCTCCTCCGGGCATCCGGCCAAGGTTTTCAATCGTGACGGTCTTGAAACGACCCTCGGAGCGGATGAACGCGGAGAGCTTCTCGATCATTTCCTTGGGATCCATCAATCGACCGCCGCGCGAGCGCGAACTTCACGTCTAGCACGAAGGTTCGCCGCCGCGCACGACGGTCGCGAGCCGGTCGCGAGTCGCGACGGCCGGTGGCCGGAGGTGGAGAGCAGTGAGGATGGCGCTCCCGTTGGTCGGGACGGTGAGAAGAAAACAGAGAAGGGCGCACAGCCGTGCGCCCCTACGGAAGAGGGAGAGGGGACAGAAGGGGGTCCGGAGCAAGAACCGGGATTTCTCGCTCCGCAGACGCCGCTCGGAATGACAAGTGAGAGTCGCGCCCTCTCCCACTCGCACGGCTTTGTCTGCGAGCGGCCTCTCCCAAGTCAGGGAGAGGCGGGGAGGGGAAGGAGAGCAGGCGCCGGCACCCTCAGCCTCGCCCGGAGGCAGAGAGCAAAGCCGCAACATCGACCCTCAGCCACACCCGCTCCCAGTGATCACGGGGAGAGGGCTGAGAAGGAAGAAACGAAGGGCGCACAGCCGTGCGCCCCTACGGGAGACAGGGAGAGGGGACAGAGGCGAAGATGGGCGCATTGCCATGCGCCCCTACGAGGTTGAGCGAGTTATTTTCGGGACGCTACGCTAGGAGCGGCGGCCGGCGAGTTGTGCCAGTCCGTCGCCAAGCAGGTTGAATCCGAGCACGGAAAGGCCGATGGCGATGCCGGGGGCGGTGGTCACGTGCGGCGCGACCAGCAGGAATGCGCGTCCCGCGTCCAGCATGTTGCCCCAACTCGGAGTCGGCGCAAGAACGCCGATGCCGAGAAAGGACAGCGCCGCCTCGGCGACGATTATGGCGCCAAGCCCGAAGGTCGCCTGCACGGCGACCGGTCCGGCGATGCCGGGCAGCAGATGGCGGAAGAGAATTCGCGCCGGACGCGCGCCGAGACTTTCAGCGGCTGCGACATAGTCGCGTTCGCGCAAAGAGAGCACCTCGCCACGGACCAGCCGCGCATAGCCAGTCCAGCCCATCGCACCCAACGCGATGACGACGTTGAAAATTCCCGGACCGAGAATCGCGGCGAGCGCGATGGCCAGCAGGAAGCCCGGAAATGCGAGAACGATGTCCACGCCGCGCATTACGAGGGTGTCGATAGGTCCGCCGCCCAGAGCCGCGGCGCCACCGATGACCGCGCCGATGGCGAGCGATAGCGCGACCACGACTGTTGCGACTGCGAGCGAAAGACGCGCGCCCCAAACGACCCGTGCAAGCACGTCGCGACCGAGCGCATCGCAACCGAACGGATGATCGAAACTCGGAGGGGCAAGCGAGCCGGCAAGATCGATCGCGAGCGGATCGGCGTGGACCAACATCGGGCCGAAAAGCGCAAACGCCGCGATTACCGCGACCAATCCGAGACCGATGAGAAGAGCGGGATTTCGCCGCAGCGCGATCATGAGAGCCTGATGCGCGGATCGATCACGCAGTACAAGACGTCGGTCGCCAGGTTCACGAGTACGTAAGTGAGCGCGAAGGTGAGGACGCAACCCTCGACCAGCGGATAATCGCGCGCGCCAATCGCGGAGATCATGAGCCTGCCAAGCCCCGGCCACGAGAAAATGACCTCGGTGATGATCGCGCCGCTCAGAAGCGCGCCCATTTGCAGGCCCATGAGCGTGACGACCGGCGACAGCGCGTTGCGAAGTCCGTGGCGAAGCAGCGCGCCGGCTTCGCCGAGTCCCTTGCTACGCGCGGTGCGGATGTAATCAGACTCGCGCACTTGCACGAGACTCTGGCGAAGCATGCGCGCGAGAATCGCGGCGAGCCCAGTGCCCAAAGTCAGCGCAGGCAGAACCAGGTGGCCGAATCCGCCGCGGCCGGTCAACGGCAGAAGACCGAGTTGCAGCGAAAAGAGAATCATCAGCAGCGGGCCGAGGTACACGTGGGGAATTGAAATGCCGAGGATCGCGAATCCCATCGCGCCCAAGTCCGCAATGCCACCGGGCCGCGCGCCGGCGATCATGCCAAGCGGAAATGCGATCAGGACCGCCACGAGCATCGCGGCAACCGCGAGCTCGAGCGTGGCGGGAAAGCGCGCCGCGATGAGCTTTGATACGGGCTCGTGAGTAGAGATCGACTCGCCGAGATCACCACGCGCAAGACCGGTCAGAAACGCGGCGTACTGCTCCCAGAGCGGACGATCGAGGCCGAGCTCACGGCGCAAGCCATCGACGTCGGCGGGCGCAGCGGTTTCTCCGAGCATCGCGACAACCGGGTCGCCGGGCACCAAGTGAATCAGCGCGAAGGTGAGCGTCGCGACGCCCAGCGCCACCGGAACGAGCTGGAAAAGCCGGCGGACGATGTAGCGAATCATGGTTGCGGCGCCGCATGGCCGTCGCTCATGAGCCGCAGCGTCGCGAGTGAGCGAAGGCTCCCGTTGGGGTATGGCTCGAACCCGTCGAGTTCGCGGTTCATCACCACGACGTTGTCATGCCACCAGAGTGAGACGTACGGCAGATCCTGCGCGGCGAGTTGTTGGACGCGCGCATAAATCTCTCGTCGCCGATCGAGATCGAGTTCGGATTGGCCGGCCTCGATCAGCCGATCCATCGCAGGGTTCGAGTAGCCGCCGCGGTTGAGACCGTTGGGCGGCGTCATCCTTGAGTCAAACACCATGTAGTAGTGGTTCGGATCGTTGATGCCGACCCATTGGAGCGAGGTCATTTCGAAGTTGCCGCGCTGGATGTCGCCGTAGAAGGTCGCCCATTCATGCGTGCGGACGGAAATGCTGACACCGACGCGCTTCAACATCGCCTGGATGATCTCGGCCATACGCGCGCCTTCGGGCGTAGTCTTGTAGGTGAACTCAAGACCACGCATTCCGTCGGGACCTGCAGGATACCCGGCCTCATCGAGCAACTTCTGCGCGCGCTCGGGATCGTAAGGATAGGTCATCACGCCGGAGCTGTATGCCCAGTTGGTGGGAGAGAGCATGCCGGTCGCGACGCGGGCGGTCTTGCGCAGGTATGACCCGACGATCGCCTTGCGGTCGATGGCGTACGCGATCGCCCGCCGGACCCTGACATCGCGCAGCACGGGATTTCGAAAATTGAAAGCGAGATACTGGTACGCGGTGCCCGGCGATCTGAGGACCGCGAGGTTGGTTTTCGCGTCGAGGTACGGCAGCAAGTCGGGCTGGATGCCGTTTTGCGTGAACTGACAGATGCCCTTGATGAGTTCGAGCGCGCGTACCGTCGGGTCGGGTACGATTTTGAACACGAGGCGGTGCGCGACGGGCCCGTCCGTCGCGCGAAAAGGATTGCGCACAAGTACGACGGAGTCATCGCGGACGAAACTGACTAACTTGAACGGTCCGGTGCCGGGAGGCGAAGTGTTGCCGCGCTGGCTCGGAAGCGGCGTGCCGTACGGCACGATTCCAAGCATCGCCATTTCCAGCGCGGGCGCGTAAGGCTCGCGCGTCGTCATCATGACCTCATATGCAGCGGGAGTGGTGAGAGTCGCGAGCTGTACGAAGCCCGCGCGCTTTGGGGAGAGCGCCGCGGGATCGAGGACCGAGTCGTAGGTGAACTTCACGTCGCGCGAGGTGAGCTCGCGACCGCTGCTAAAGCGAACGCCGCGCCTCAGGTGATAGACGATTTCGCGCGATGACGGCCGCTCGATTGCCTGCGCGAGTTCACCCCGGAACTCGCCGCGCGCGTCGAGTTTTACCAGCGAATCGAAGATGAGCTCGTTGATGCGCGAGGACGACGCGTCGGTGGCGAAGCGCGGGTCGGTCGAGGTGGGCGAGGTATCGATGTCCACCTGCAGCGTGCCTGGGGACTCCGGCGGCGGGCTTCCAGAGCAGCCCGTCGCGAGCGACGCGACCGCGATCGCCGCGAATGCGAATGCCGCCACGCAAGTCGAGCACACCGCCACGCCCCTCACCGCTACGCGAGACATCGGACAAGCGCGATAATAGCAGAAGCCCGCGGCACGGGCGTTTTTCGGACGGAGGAATCACATGGCAGCAGAGTGGCGCTCCAAGGTGATTTTGCGGCAGGGGGACATCACGGACGCGGGCGTCGATGCGGTGGTCAACGCTGCGAACAACGACTTGCAGCTGGGCGCCGGAGTCGCGGGCGCGATTCGACGCAAGGGCGGGCCAAGCATCCAGGCGGAGTGCGACCGGATCGGCACGATCCCGTTGGGCGAGGCGGCAGTGACGGGCGGCGGCAACCTTCGCGCGCGTCACGTGATTCATGCGGCGAGCATGGAGTTGGGCGGCCGCACGACCGAGGCGAACTTGCGCGCCTCGACGCGCAACTCGCTCACGCGGGCGGCCGAGCTGAAGCTCGAGTCGATCGCATTCCCCGCAATCGGCACGGGCATCGCAGGATTTCCGCTGGACCGCTGCGCGGAGGTGATGCTCGAGGAGATTCGCGCGCACCTGAGCGCCGGTACGTCACTCAAGCGCGTCGAACTCGTGCTGTTCGACGACGCAGCATTGTCGGCGTTCGAGCGCGCGTTCGCCGCGATGATCGAATGACCGCTGGCGATTCAGTGAGCAGGCGCATCGTCGGCGCGCTGCTGCACACGGCGGAGCAGAAAAAACGACGGAATGAGGAACATCATCACGAACGCAAGCGTGCGGTAGATGTCGTTGAAGGAAAGCATCGCGGCCTGCGCGTGAATGATTCCGTAGACGCCCATGATTCCCTGCTTCTGCCCGGTGACGATCTCGCCCGGGTAGTCGAATGAGCTAGCAGCGGGCACTCGCGGTGCACTCTCGCTCATCCGCCACGCGTCGAAGACGGTGAAGTGCTCGACCAAGTGCGCCTGGTGCGTCTGCTGATGACCGACGAGCACATTGGTGATGTACGCGATACCGACCGCAGCGCCCGCACTGCGCATCATTCCGTAGAGGCTCGCCGCGTAGCCCATCCGTTCGCGTGACACGCACGCCAGCGTGGTGGCGGAGAGCGTCGGGAAGATCATTCCCATCCCGACGCCCATCAAGATGCTCGGCCATACGACCTCCCAAGTACTCACCTGGAGATTCCAATGGCCCATGGTCCAAAGCGAAAAGGCCATCAACACGAACCCAACACCAATGAGCGGGCGAGTATCGTAGCCGACGCGCGAGAGCTGCCCGATGACGAGCATCGACGCCATCGTCCCGAACCCGCGCGGCGCAAGCGTGAGGCCGGCGCGCCACGCGTCGTAGCCTATGAATTCCTGGAGAAAGACCGGAAGGAGCAGTCCGGTGCCGTACAACGCGAAGCTCATTGCGACCACCAACATCACCGAAAGCGTGAACACCGGGTTCTTGAGGATGTGCAGATCGAGGATCGGATCTCCGAAGCGAAGTTCCTGGATTATCAGCAGTACGATCGCCACCACCGCTATCGCGGAGGCGTACACCACCCATGCGGAATCGAACCAGTCGGCGCGCTGGCCGCGGTCGAGAACGATCTGGAGCAGACCCAGTCCGACTACGAGCATCGCGATGCCGAAGTAGTCCACCTTCCCGGAGCGCTCGCGCGCGCGGCGCAGGTAGGCGGGGTCGTGCACGAACGCAGAGACCATCAGGAGCGCTGCCATGCCGACCGGAATGTTGATGTAGAAATTCCACCGCCAGTTCAGGTTTTCCGTAATCCAGCCGCCGAGCGTCGGGCCCATAATCGGAGCGACCATCAATCCCATGCCCCAAGTGGCCATCGCCATCTGTTGTTCACGCGGCGGAAAGGTCTCCATCAGAATGGCCTGGGATGACGGAATCATGGCGGCGCCGGCGGCACCCTGAATCAGCCGGAAGATGACGATTTCATCGAGCGAGCGCGCCGCGCCGCAAAGTGCCGACGCAATCACGAATACGAGCACGGAGAACATGAAGTAGCGCTTGCGGCCAAATCGCGACGAAATCCACCCGGTCATCGGGATCATGATTCCGGTGGCGACCAGATAGCTGGTGAGCACCCACGAGATCTCATCGATGCTCGCCGAAAAGCTGCCCTGCATGTGCGGCAGGGCGACGTTAACGATCGAGGTGTCGAGCACCTCGAGCGCGGTGCCCATCATGACCGCAAGCGCAACCAGCCACTTATGGGTGGGCGGACCGAGGCCGTGCGATTCGGTTGCGAGTTGAGACGCAGTTCCCACGTTAAGATGAATAGGCGAGCGGAAGGTTCACTTGAAACATAGGCTGCGAGGCGGCGCAAATTGTACGGCTGCGCAGCGTCGAAACCGAGCGTATCGGGTCGAGCGATGCGGCGAGTGTTACGCCGGGATTACATCGGGTTGTCGCCACTGCTGCTGACAGCGGACCGCGTGCAGGATACCCTCTGATTTCATGCGACTGGCCGCGATCGACGTGGGCTCCAACTCGGTCCACATGGTAGTCGCGGACCTCGGCCGCGAGGGGCATCTGGAGGTCCTGGACCGCGTCAAGGAGATGGTTCGGTTAGGACGCGGCTGTTTTACGACCGGCAAGCTATCTTCGGAATCCATGGATCTCGCGGTGCGTGCGCTCGCGAATTTTCAACTGCTTGCGCGCGTACGCGGCGTGGACCGGATGCGCGCGGTCGCGACCAGCGCGGTGCGCGAAGCGAAGAATCGCGCCACCTTCATCCGCCGCATCCAACGCGAGACCGGTCTGGACGTCGAGGTGATCTCAGGCGACGAGGAAGCGCGTCTCATCTTTTACGCGGCGCGGCACGCGCTGGGGCTCGATGGCGGACCGTTTCTTTTGGTGGATGTCGGGGGCGGGAGCGTGGAACTGGTGCTCGCGAAAAACGGCCGCGCGCTCTGGATGCACAGCGTCAAGCTCGGCGCCGCGCGCCTTACACAGCGCTTTTTCACGGAAGATCCGCCGTCGCGGCGGCAGGTGAGAGCACTGGAGAAGCATCTCGACCAGCAAATGGGCGCGTACTTGAAGGCGGCGCGCGACGCCGGTGCGGTGAGCGCCATCGGCACTTCCGGGACGATCAATTCCCTGGTTGCGATGGCGCGCGCAGCGCGCGGCGAGGACTTCGGACGGCTGCACGGCGCGCGTGCGACGGCCCTGGAGATTGCGTCGCTTTCGAGGCAATTGTTGAAGCTCAACACCGTCGCACGCGCTGAACTGCCGGGCGCTGATGCGAAGCGCGCCGATCAGATGCCGGCGGCGGGCTTGCTCGCGGACTTCATCCTGACACGGTCGGGCGCGCGAGAGCTGGCCGCGTGCGGATGGGCGCTGCGCGAGGGGCTGCTCTTGGAGCTGGCGCGGGCGACTGGTTCGCGCCACTCGGCGCAGGTGCGCAAGCGCTCGGTCGAGGCGCTCGCGGCGCGGTTTGCGGACACCAGCCAGCACGGCCGTCAAGTGGCGCGGCTGGCGCTTGCGATGTTCGATGCGATTGGCCCCGAGCTGAAATTACCCGCACGATCACGCGAACTTTTGGAGTATTCGGCGCTATTGCATGACATCGGCCATGCGATCGATCATGATCGTCACGATCGACATTCGTACTACCTGATCAAGAACGCTGAGTTGTTCGGATTCGATCCGGTCGAGGTCGAGATAATCGCGCAGTCCGCGCGCGGGCATCGTAAGCAGGCGCCGAAGGCCGAGACGCCCAACGGCGAACTTCTGAGCCGCGAGAACCGCCAGGTGGTCAGGGCGCTGGCGGCGATTTTGAGAGTCGCGGACGCGCTCGATCGCAGCCACTTTGGAGTAGTCAAGGGAATCAACGTAACGTACACCCCCGGGCGGCTCGTAGTCGGAGTTGACTCGGTACAGGCTCAAGCGGACCTCGAACTATGGGCATGCGAGACACGGAAGGACCTGCTTTCGAAATTACTCGACAGCCGGGTGATAGTGCGGGCGCAAGCGACGGGCGAGTGAGCACGGACGGACAGGTACGGCTCGTGGTCGAGCCCAAGGCGAGCGGCAAGACGCTGCTGGCGGCGCCGCATGGATATCGCGGGCGCCTGATCGCAGTGGAAGGGATCGACGGCTCCGGCAAATCGACGCAACTGATGCTGCTCGACAGGTGGCTGCGCGCGCGCGGCTACCCGGTACATTTCACGGAGTGGAATTCGTCGCGGCTGGTGCGGCGGTCGATGCGGCGGGGGAAGAAGAAGAACCTGCTCACGCCCACCACCTTCAGTTTGCTGCACGCGGTGGACTTTGCGGACCGCTACACTTACCAGATTTTACCGCCGCTCAAGGCGGGAATGATCGTGCTCGCGGACCGGTTCGTTTACACGGCCTTCGCGCGCGACGTTGCACGGGGCGTCCATCCCGACTGGGTGCGTGCCGTGTACAGTTTCGCGCCGCGACCGGATCTCACGGTGTTCTTCCGCGTTCCGATCGAGGTTTCGCTCGAGCGGCTGCTCGCGGGCCGCGCGAAGCTCAAGTACCACGAGGCAGGCATGGATGTGGGACTTTCGACGGACCCGGTCGAGAGCTTCAGGCTTTTCCAGGGGCGCGTGCTGGATATTTACGATCAGTTGGCCGAGGAATTCGGCCTCAAGACCGTGGACGCGACCGGCGATATTCCGAGCCAACAGAAACTATTCCGCAAGATGGTGCAGGACGTCTTGCGCGACTACGACCGCCAGCGGGCGCAACCGGAATATGGCACAGCGATCCAAGCGCGCTAAGACGTGGTACGGGCACGGACTGCCGTACATCCGCGAGAAGCGGATGCCCGGGCATCTGATCGTCGTCGAGGGCACCGATGGCGTGGGACGATCAACGCAGATCGGACTTCTCCGTCCGTGGCTTGAGCTCGAGGGCTACGCGGTGAGCGACACCGGATGGACGCGCTCGCCGCTGCTGTCCGAGACGATTAACGAGGCGAAGGCGGGGCATCAGCTGACCGTCACGACGTTCGCGCTCCTGTACGCCGCGGACTTCGCGGATCGGCTGGAGCACGAGATCATCCCGGCGCTGCAGGCCGGATTCATCGTAATCGCGGACCGCTACATGTACACGGCGTTCGCGCGCAACACGGTGATGGGCGCGGACCCGGCGTGGACTCATGAGCTGTTTGGAATGGCGCTGGTGCCGGACCTGGTCCTGTATCTCGACATCGACGTGGAGCTACTGGTTCCAAGGGTGGTGCACGGCAAGGGCATGGACTACTGGGAATCGGGCATGCACCTGGCGCTTGGCAGCGACCTGTTCGATTCGTTCGTCAAGTATCAAAGGCGCCTGATCGAGGAGTACCGGCGCCTTGCGCAAGAGTTCAACTTCATCACGGTGGATGCGAGCAACTCGATCGACCAGATGCAGAGCGAATTGCGCAAGCACATCGCGGACTACCTCCAGCGCGCACGTCCGGTGCGTCCGCCTACCGCGACCGAACCCGTCGCGGCTCCCGCAGCACGAAAGGCGTAGCTCGTGACGGCGACCCGAGCCGCCGCCCGGCCGGCGAGGCTTGCGCTTTCGCCGCGGGACGGGGTGCGCGAAGCGGCGCACGCCGCGCTCGCATTTCATCTGCAGCGCCTCGTGCGGGAGCGGGCGGGCGCTTCGAGCGGCGAGGCGGAAGCGATTCATCAGCTGCGGGTTGCGACGCGCCGGCTGCGCACCGCCATTGGGCTGTTCCGGCGCGCCCTGTATGCATCGCAAGCCGACAAATTGCGCCGCGACCTGGCGACCGCCGCGCACGCGGCGGGCCGCGTGCGCGAGGCCGACGTAACCGGGGAGCTGCTTCGCAAGCGAGCGCGCAAGCTCGATGCTGCGTTCGCCAAAGCGCTGGGACCCATCTTCAGCGAGAACACGCGGCGACGGGCGGAAGGGATGAAGGAACTTGTGCAGGTGCTGAACTCGAAGAGCCACCAGTCGGTTGTGCAGCGGCTCGCCGCGCCAACCTATCGGCGCGGGCGCGAGGTCGCGCTCGGCTCCATCGCAAGCGAGCTGGTGAGGCCGCTCTTGCGTGCGTTGATTCGCGCGGGAGGCGTGCTCAGCGATGCTGCGCCGCCCGAAGCGATTCATCGGCTTCGGGTACGTGCCAAGCGGGTCCGCTACGCGCTTGAAATGCTGGGTGGACTCGGGCGAAAGAAACTCTCAAAGACGCTCGCGCGTCTTGAGCGGCTTCAGGATGTGTTAGGCGAACACAACGACGTTACCGGCGCCATTCGCTGGTTGCGCGAATGCACTGAGCGGATCGCGGTGCCCGCCGATACCTTGCTGGCTGCGGGTGCATTGCTGCAGATTCTGCGTGCTCGCGAACGCAAACTCGCACGGCGCGGGCTCAAGGCGTGGCGGCGCCTCGAGCGCAGCGGCCTGCTGCGCGATGCGCTTGCGGAAGTGCGTCGAACCGCAGCACACTGGCAGGCTGAAATCGTTCCCGAGGCCGATGCCGCACCATGACGCTCTACATTTTGCGACACGCAACCGCCGAGGAGGCCGGACCCGACGGTGACGACTCCTCCCGGCGCCTGACTGACCGCGGACGGGAGAAGATGCGCGAGGCCGCCGCCGGCATGCGCGCGCTGAAGCTCAAGTTTGATCTGATTCTCACCTCGCCCGTCACCCGTGCGAGCGAGAGCGCCGAAATCGTCGCGGCGGCGTACTCGAATGACCCGGTGCCGCAGGTGCTACCCGCGCTCGCCACCGGAATTCCGCCCAGCGGAGCAGCGTCGGCGCTAAAGCCATTCGCCGATTACGGCGACGTGATGATAGTCGGCCACGAGCCGCAGCTGAGCGCGTTGGCGTCGCTGCTCGTCACCGGGTCGGCTGATGTGCTGAAAGTGCGGCTGAAGCAGGGCAGCTGCATCGCGCTCGATTTTCCTGATCGGTTCGAGCGTGGTCACGCCGAACTCTGCTGGATGATGACGCAACGCCAACTGCGCCGAGCGCGCAAGTAGGCGCGCCCCGGGCGGCATCGGTATTGACGCCCTCAGAACGCAAAGAGCCCGCAACAGCGCCGTCCGCCGCGTCGCCGCGTCTGTCCCGAACCGTACGCGCGCTCGGCGTCGTTTCGCTTTTCAACGACATCGCGGGCCACATGATCCAGCCGCTGTTGCCCGGGTTCGTCGCCAAGGTTGGCGGCGGGCCGCAGGTGCTGGGACTCATCGAGGGCGTCGCCGATTCGGCGGCGAGCCTGTTACAAATTCCGTCGGGCTACCTCGCGGACCGGATGCGCCGGCTCAAGGCGCTGACGTTGGCCGGATATGTGACCGCGTGCGCGCTGCGGCCGATGCTGGCGTTGGCCACCTGGTGGTGGCAGATCCTCTTGATCCGAGTTGGAGATCGCGCAGGCAAGGGAATCCGCGGGGCGCCTCGCGACACGCTCCTGGCCGAAACCACCGCGCAAAAGCAGCTAGGGCGTGCATACGGGTTTCATCGCGCGATGGATTACGCGGGCGCGATCGCCGGCCCCGCGATCGCGTACGGGCTGCTCGCGACCGGCTTCACCACTCGCGAGGTGTTCGCGTTGACGGCGGTGCCCGGAGTGGCGGCGCTGTGCGTGCTGGGCTTCGGCGTGAGCGAAGTGGGCGCGCGCGCCGTCGTGGCGGCGGAGAAAATTCGAATCGGCTTGCCCGCCTCGCGACTCTACCGGCGCGCATTGATCGCGATCTTCGTATTCACGCTGGGCGCGTCTTCCGACACGTTTCTGCTCTGGCGGGCGCGCGAGGTCGGGGTACCGCTCGAGTATGCGCCGCTGTTGTGGATGGTGCTCGCGCTGGTGAAGTCCGCGACCTCGACCTGGGGCGGCGCGCTGAGCGATGCGCAAGGGCGCCGCAAGCTGATTCTCGCCGGCTGGTCAATTTACGCCGCGGTGTATCTCGGGTTCGGAATTGCGACCGAGCCGTGGCAAATCTGGGTGCTGTTCGCTGCCTACGGAACTTTCTTCGGGTTATCCGAGAGCGCGGAAACGGCCTTGGTCGTGGACTTGGTTAGCGAGCAGTGGCGCGGACGCGCGCTCGGCACCTATAACGCGGTCATCGGAGCAGCGTCGCTACCGGCGAGTCTAATCTTCGGAGTCGTCTATCAGCTTGAGGGGGCACGCACCGCGTTTGCGATGGCGGCGGGAATTGCGTTGGTCGCGGCGTTCATTCTGCCCAAGCGTCCACGCGCCGAATACGAGTGAGCGACGGCGGCCAGCCGCAGAATCGATCGTAAACCCGCGTGGGAATTCCATGTCGCCCGGATGCACGGGTTGCGTTCGATCATGCCGGCCATTGTCGCGTGAGGAGGCTGCAGTGGCCAGGGTTGACTGCCGGGCGTGGAGCGGCGGCTGCGAACGCAACAACCGCTCCGCGTTCAGAGGACCCGGGTTAACCCGAGATTGGGACCGGCGGCTCGGGAGGGGCAAATCCGAAACTCAAGGGACTCTGAGGCCATCTCGCCGCCATGACCCATTCTCGCGCCGACGAGCGTGGCGAGAAAAGCAGACGCCGCCCCGAATTTCACTGTTTCGTTAGATCGAGCAGTTGGTTTTTCACGGGACAGGAACGGCCGATCGCGAACTTGGCGACAGAGGGCGGCGGAATGCGTCGATTAGCAGGCTGTTGAAAAACTGATTTTCAACAGCCTGCTCCCTCTCTCGCGTCTCCCCCAGTGGGGGAGAAGATTAGGAAGGCAACCCGATCCTTCGCCCATGGCTCAGGACAAGCTTTTCACGCAGGGTGTTGAGGGCAACGACGCTGCCAGCTTGGAACTCGAGGCTTTTCTCAACACCCTGCCAGCGTACTACCGTGCGGAGATGCTTGACTGGCGGTGCGGGCAGTTCAGCCGCCGCCACCCGCGGGATAGGTGACCTGCTTGCCCGCGTCGATCCAGCCGCGAATGCCATCCGACATCACGTTCACGTTGGTGTATCCGGATTCGACCGCCCGCCGGGCGGCCGTGTGCGAGGCCATTCAAAGGTAGTTCGCGCAATAGAAAACGAGCGGCGCATTCTTGTCGGCCGGCAGCAGCGCGAGCTCGTAGTCCCGTTTCGAGCTGAGCAGGATCGACCCGGGAATGATGCCCTCTTTTTCTCGAAGGTCGTCAGGGTTGACGTCGAACACATAGACCTTGTGCTCGGTGTCGCCAAACATTTTCGCGAGGTCGCGGACGTGGATCATCTGGAAGTTGTTGGACTCGGACTCGATGCCGAGAAAGCTCCAGAAGCCGGCGGATGCGGGCGGAGCCGCCGCCGAAACGGCGATGACCGCGCAGGCGAGCGCGAGTGCGAGGAGCGGCGCTCTGCTTGATTCTTCGTGAGTCATCAGCGCGCTCAAAGCGTATCAAACGGCAGAATCACCGCCAACGCGGAATCTCGCCAGACTCATCATCGACAAATTGCTTCGTGATATATGAGGTTGCAGGCGAAGGATCGAGAAAAGATGCAGCCAAATTGGGGCGAGCCGCCGTGGGCGCGATGCGTCGCGCCGTCGCAGGCGCCGATTTCTCCAGAGCCCGAGGTGGCCGTGGTGGGAGGCGGCCTGACCGGGCTTTCCGCGGCGTACCATCTTGCGCGCAGAGGAGTTCGCACCGTCGTTCTCGAAGCGCATCGTCTCGGAGACGGCGCGAGCGGACGGACGGGCGCCATCGTGTTGGAAGGAACGGCCGCGGGAATCCTCGAAGGCACCGGCGAGTGCATTCCAACGCTCGGGCGCCTGGTTAGCGAATTGGGAATCGACTGCGATTTGCGTACTGACGGTTGCTGGGAGATTTCACATCGCGAGAGCCCGGGTGCTCGCACTCTTCCGTGGCTCGACGATGGGTCCGAGGTGAGAATCGTCGGAACAGTTGCCGGAGGTACTATCGATCCCACCAAATTGATGTCTGGTCTCGCGCAGGCCGCGGCGCGAGCCGGCGCGGAGATTCGCGAGGGAGCCAGGGTCGAACGCATTGCGCTGGAGCGTCGGCCTCAGCTCGAGATTGGCGGAGCAGTTTTGCGTCCGCGCACTGTAGTTGTCGCGCTGAATGCGTGGACAGGTTCGTTGCTCGCGAACATCCGTCCGCTTCGAGCAGCGCTGACCTTCGCGTGCGCGACTGAGCCGCTCACGGCGGATGCGCTGCGCGAGATCGGACTCGGCGATAGGATGCCATTCTACACCGTGGATCTTCCGTACTTGTGGGGACGTGAGCTTTCGGACCGACGGGTGATTTTCGGCGGAGGGCTTGCGTTCGCGTCGCCGTTTGATCTTGAAGGTGTAGACATCGCGAGCGCGGATTCGACGGAGGTGCTTGGCCGGCTGGAAGCGCGCGTCCAACAGCTTCACCCCGCGCTCAACAAGATCCGGTTTTCGGCGCGCTGGGCTGGTCCGATCGCGTTCTCCAGCGATGTCGTTCCACTGTTGGGCAGCTTGCCGAATGCGCCGACCGTGTTTGTCGCGGGCGGTTACGCCGGCCACGGTGTCGCGCTCAGTGTCTGGGCTGGGCGGGCCATCGGGCGGGCCATCGTTGACGGGCAACCGCTTCCAGCATGGGGCCGTCCGATCTGACTCCGATTTCCTGTACTAGACGCTGTCGAACAAGCGCGCCCAATCTTCGAGCGCCGATTCGTGGCCTCGCACGAGCGGCACGACGAACTGGCGATATCCCGCGTCGCGGAGTGCGCGAAGGCGCTCGCGGAGTTCGGGCGCCGTCGCAGCGGGTGCATTGCGAAGCGACGCTGCGATCTCTCGCGTCGCTCACGATGACGTGTCGAGTGCGGTTGGCGCGCTCTCTACACCACGAAGCGGAACGCGCCGTCCTTGTCGCTCACAATCCGTCCCACGGATGGCGTCGCGAAGTGCGTGCCGAAGACCTGCACGTTCTTGTCCGCGTAGCGCTCGCAAAATTCGCGGCGCGTCTTGCGCCCTTGCGGCACATCGTAGTCGAATTGGCTCTCCCACTCCGGATGCGCGCACTGAATTGGATGGTGCATCAGGTCGCCGGTGATGACCGCATCCTGACCCTTCGATGAAATCCGCACGCTGACGTGGCCGGGCGTGTGTCCTGGCGTCGGTTCGAGCCAAACCTCGTCGGTGATCTTGGTATCAGGCTGCACGAGATCAGCGACGCCGCGCTCGACACACGGACGCACGGAATCATCCACCGGGTCTTTGAGGAATTGATCCTCGCTCCGCGAGAAATAATCCCACTCGGTAGCGCCAATCAGGTATTTCGCATTCGGGAACGTGGGCACCCACTTGCCTGCCTCGAGCTTCGTGTTCCAGCCGACGTGGTCGATATGCAGATGCGTACAAACGACCCGATCGATTGATTCGGTTGGGTAGCCGGCCTTTTGCAAATCCTGAAGGAACGGCAGTTGCAGCTTGTTCCACTCAGGGTTCGACCGCACTTTATCGTTGCCGACGCAGGTATCGACGACGATGCGCTTGCCCTGCGATTCGAGAATGAATGCGTGGATGCTCATCATGAGCTTGCCCTTGGGATCGATGAAGTGCGGCGCGAGCCACTTGTGCTCCATCACGGTTTCGGGCGTCGCGTAGGACAACACGAAGGTGCCGGGCCATGGCGCCTCGCTCTCGATGACGCGGCTCACCTTGACATCGCCGATTTTCCAGGTGTTCATCGAGTGATCCCTCCTGCGAGATCCGCGCCTAGGCTGACTCGCATCGGGGCTCGCGGTCAAGCGAAGCTTGCATTCAGCAGCGACCGCGCTATTGGTGTGGGCCTGACGTCAATGGACATCGAGAGCAGGAAATTCGCCGCGCGGCGGAGGTAACCATGAGCGTAACTCTAAGACCGGGTACGAAAGAGGATGCGACCGCATGCGGCACGATTTGCTACGAGGCTTTCAAGTCGATCGCGGACGCGCACAATTTTCCGCCTGATTTTCCATCGGCCGATGCCGCAATTCGCATCATCACTGCGCTGCTCGGCAATTCCGGCATTCATTCGATCGTGGCCGACGATGACGGAACAATCCTCGGCAGCAACTTCATGGATGAGCGCAACTCGATCGCCGGAATTGGACCAATCACCGTTGATCCCGCCGCGCAGAACCGGGACATCGGCAAGCAAATGATGGTGCGCGCGCTGGAACGCGTGCGGCAGCGCGGCTGTGCCGGCGTGCGTCTCGTGCAGGCCGCGTATCACAACCGCTCACTCGCGCTGTACACCAAGCTCGGATTTGATTCGCGCGAGGAACTCTCGACGCTCCAGGGTCCGCCGCTCAATCTAACGATCCCCGGGTGCACGGTCCGAAAGGCAGCCGAAGGAGACCTCGACGCCTGCAACGGGCTCTGCGTGCGCGTCCACGGTCACCATCGCGGCGGCGAACTGCGCGAATCGATTCGCGGCGGGTCGGCGAACGTCGTTGAGCGGGCGGGACGAATCACTGGGTATTCCACCCTGGTCGGATACTGGGGGCATAGCGTCGCGGAGACGAACGACGATCTGATGGCGCTGATTGGCGCGGCACCTGGTTTCCCGGGGCCGGGCATTCTGGTGCCGGTCCGCAACGGGCTGCTGATGCGCTGGTGCCTCGCACATGGGCTGACAATCGTGCAGCAGATGACGCTGATGACCATTGGACTCTACAACGAGCCGCAGGGCGCATATCTGCCGTCGATCATCTACTAAGAAGAGTCGGCATTCCCGCGTACCGGCGTCGGCGCGCCGAACTTGTTTGACATCGATTCGGCGATGCAATACGCGGCGTATGTGCCGTGCGATGGTGCGGCACGACTGTTGAGGCTATCGATGGCAAGCGACACGACGACGACTGCCGCGCACGACCGCGACGAAGTCGTGCGCGTGCATGGTGTCTGGATGCGCGCCAATTGCGGACTCGATGTCGCGGGATTGCGCGAGGCGTTTGTTGGAGGCAATCACTTCCAAGGCTTTAACCTTAACGCCTACACGTACAATCAGCGCGACGAGTGGGAACAGCTCTGGCGGTACCTCACCACCGTGATGGAAATCACCGCGGTTCGCGATGAGAAAGTGATTCGGCTTGAGATTCGCGGCGACATGGCGTGGCTCGCGTTCGAATCGACCCTGACGGCAAAGGCGCGCAAGGGCGCGGGCAGCGGAACTTCGGGCGTCGCGCTTCCGGACGTGCCGACAGATATGCGCTTCCGCGGCACCGAGATTTTCGTTCGCGCAGACGAAGCGGGCCGTCCGGTCTGGAAAATGTGGCACTGCCACTACTCGCCGTGCGCGCCTGCGGACACGCCGCGGCCCGGATTCTGAAGGCGAAGCAGAGCACCGAGGGAGGAACGCAAGCGATGGCGACCGAAGACATCCGGGGACAAACGAAGGATCGCGACGAGGTCCTGGCGCTTCACCACAAGTGGATGGAGGCGAACCGCAAGGGTTCGATCCCGATGATGCGCGAGGTGTTCGTCGCCGGCGACAAGTTCGACGGCTTCAATCTCAACGGCCATCGCTACGAAACGATCGCAGAGTGGGCGACGCTGTGGAAGTTCCTCGGCCAATCCTTTGTGAAAGTGAGCGTGCCCGACGACACGCGCCTGGACATCTGGATTCGCGGCGACGTCGCATGGGTCGCGAGCGAAAGCGAAATCATCATCACGATGGCTGACGGCAGCCGCTTCCCGGGGAGCACCCGTTTTCGAAGCACCGAGGTCTACTCGCGCGAAGACGAACGCGGCAACAAGGTCTGGAAGATGTGGCACTTCCATTGTTCGCCGATCGCTGAAGGGCCCCGCCCCGGCGCCGCGAGCTGAGCGGAGCGAAACATTTGCCAAAGGTCGCCGAGTTCGGCTGCGGATTCGAGAATCTCCACTCGCGCCAATTCGGCGAGTACGCGTATCTGGCGGAATCGCTCGGCTACGGAACTTTCTGGGTGCCCGAGGATCCGTTTTACCGCGGCGCGTTTACGCTTGCGTCGGTGGTCGCGGGTGCAACCAAATCGATCAAGATCGGCATCGGTGTGATCAATCCCTACACCCGCCATCCAACGCTGACCGCGATGGAGTTCGCGGCGCTCGACGAGGTGTCCGGAGGCCGCGGAATTTTGGGCGTCGGAGCCGGCCTGAAGGAATGGATCGAGGGGCGCCTCAAGATACCGTACGCGCGCTCGACCAGCGCGATGCGCGAGTGCGTCGAAATCACACGGCGCTTTCTGCGCGGGGAGGAACTTGGGTTCAAAGGGCGCGTATTCGAAGTGTCGGGCGTACGAATGAGCTTCAAGCCAGCACGCACCGAGGTGCCGATATACCTTGGCGTACTCGGCCCGAAGAACCTGGAGATGGCGGGCGAGGTTGGCGACGGCGTGCTGCTGAGCGTCATGACATCGGCGCCATACGTGAAGTTCGCGCTGGATCACGTGCGCAACGGCGCCCGCAAGGCGGGACGTTCGCTCGACGGATTTCGAGTCGGCGCGTACCTGCTCGCGTCAATCTCCGACGACGAGCGTGCAGCTCGCGACGCGGTCAAGCCGTTTGTTGGCGCGCTGATCGGCCTGGTCGCCAGCCAACCGGAAATGCCGATGTTCGCGGTCGCGGGCCTGAAGGCCGAGAAGGTGCGCGCGATCGGCGCGGCATTTAGGAACGGCGGGCCGCGCGCGGCGGCGGCGCTGGTCGATGACTTCATCATCGATACTTTCACCATCGCGGGCAGTCCCGCGCGTTGCCGCGAGCTGCTTGCCAGGCTGGTCGAAGCGGGCGTGAACGCACCGGTGTTCTTTGAGGTTCCCGGAATCTCCGCGGAAAAAACCATTCGCGACGTGCATCAGCATTTGATGCCACATTTCCTGTAGTCGGAACTCTCCGTATTCGCACGGGAGGATGATCATGGCGGCCAAGCTTCCAAGTACCGACGAAATCAAGGCGATCGCGAAGGCGAACCATTTCACGCTCAGCGATGCCGAGCTCAAGATGATCGAAGCGACGATTCCCGAGATTATCGGCGTGGCGGACAAGGTGGATGCCGACGTCACGGAACCGCAACCGTCGGTCATACGTTACAAGCATCGTGACCCGGGTTCGCGTCCGACGCGCGCGCAGGATCCGTTGAACGCAATCGTGCGCCGATGCCGCGTTCGCGGCGCCTCGGCTGGCAAGCTCAGCGGAAAACGAATCGGCCTCAAGGACAGCGTGTTGGTCGCGGGAATTCCCGCAAGCGGCGGGTCGCACGTCCTGCAAGGCTATGTGCCCGACAACGATGCGACGATCGTCGGCCGGATGCTTGATGCGGGCGCGGAGATCGTCGCGATGCTCAACATGGACGATTTCGCGCTGTCGGGCGACGGTACGACCAGCGCATACGGTCCGACGCTCAATCCTCACAACCCGCAGCACTGTTCGGGTGGTTCGTCGTCAGGCTCGGCCGCCGCGCTCTATTACGACGACATCGACCTCACGATCGGAACTGACCAGGGCGGCTCGATTCGAATTCCGGCATCATGGTCCGGCGTGGTTGGAATCAAGCCTACCTACGGACTCGTTCCGTACACCGGTGTGATGAGTATCGATCCGACCATGGATCACGTCGGGCCGATGGGGCGCACGGTCGCGGACGTGGCGCTGCTGCTGGAAGTGATCGCCGGCAGAGATCCTCACGACCCGCGCCAGGACGACGTGCCCGTCGAGCAGTACCGCGAGGCGCTCGCGAAGAGCGTCGCTGGATTAAGAATCGGTATTTTGCGCGAGGGATTCGAACACGACGCCGCCGAGCCCGATGTCAACGCCGCGGTGCGAAAGGCGATTGGGGTGCTCGAAAAGCAAGGTGCTATCGCCGAAGAGATTTCGATTCCACATCATCGCGACGCGTACCAGTTCATTTGGACGATACTCGCGGAGGGCATGGCGAATCTCGCCGCGACCAACCTCGCGGGTACGCACCATCACGGACTTTACTATCCGAACCTCGCCGACTACTTCGGAAGCCATGTTGCGGAGCGCGCCAACAAGGAAGCCTCGACGGTAAAGTTTTTTCTGGTGCTCGGCAATCTGTTGAAGCAGCGATATAACGGGCGCATTTATGGCAAAGCGCAGAATCTGCGCGACCGGTATGCGTCGTACTACGACAGCGCGCTCGAAAGATTCGACGCGCTCGCGATGCCGACTACGCCGAACAAGGCAATCAAGCAGGGGCGGCAGGCGCCATATTCGATGGTCGGCAACACCGCGCCGTTCGACGTCACGGGACATCCCGGGCTGAGCGTCCCGTGCGCGATGTCGCAGGGTCTTCCGGTGGGGCTGATGCTGATTGGCCGGTACTTCGACGAGCCGACTCTGTTTCGCATCGGCCAAGCGTACGAGCAGGCTGTAGACTGGCGGAAAGCTTAGCCGGGCGCGGACTCCCCGCAGCACATGCGCTCGACAACTTTGAGCACGATCGAGGTGCCGCGCTCGAACGGTTCTCGCCGAATCGACTCATCGGGCTGGTGCGCCTGATCGAGGTCGCCCGGGCCGCAGATCAGCGAGACGATTCCCGACCGCGCGAACCATCCCCCGTCGGTGCCGAACAGCGCGCCGCGCGAGCCGCGAGCGCCGGTCACGTCGCACAGCACTTTTTCGAGATCAGTTCCGCGCGGCGCGTTCAGCGGCGGCACGATCAGCGGCTCGGTCAGCTCAATCGTGGCGACGTGATTGCGCGAGGCGTAGTCGTGCGTGTCGATCGTCGCGATGCGCCGTCCGATCTCACGGAAGATTGCGAGGGGATCTTCATCGGGCAGCGACCGGTAGCTGATGGCGAGCCGGCACTCCTCGGCGATCATGTTGAGCGCAAGCCCACCGTGAACGGTGCCGAAGTTGAGCACACTGGTCGGCGAGTCGCGGAACACGTTCGCGAACGCGACGCTCGGTGACGCTGCGAGCTCCGCCTGATAGCGACCGATGGCATCAAGCACCTTGCCCATCACCGCAATCGAATTGACGCCTTCGGCGGGAGCGCCGCTGTGACCGCCGCGTCCGCGCACGGTCACTTCGAACAGCACGATGCTCTTGTGCGCGTGGCACAGTTGAAACGAAGTCGGCTCACCGATCCATGCAATCTGTGGCGGTGGAGTGCCGTCGAGAATGCGTGCAAGTCCCGCGGCGGCCTGCTTGGCTCCGAGGCAGCCGACTTCCTCGCCCGCCGTAAACACGAACACGAGCGGACGAGTTAACTTCAACTTGTCGAGTTGCGCGGCCGCGTCGAGGCACTGCGCGATGAAGCACTTCATGTCCGAAGTGCCGCGGCCATAGATGCGCTCGCCCGCGGGCTCGAGTTTGAGCGGTTCGCGCGTCCATCCGGGCTGCCCGGCGAACGGAACCGTGTCGATGTGGCCTGAGACGATAAGGCCGCCATCGCGCTGCGGCCCTGCCCATGCGACCAGGTTCGCGTGCCGCGTGCCAAACAGTTCGATCGGCTGCTGCGCGACGCGGAACCCGTGACGCCGCAGTTCAGCGGCAAGATACTCCACTGCCTCCACGTCGCTGTTTGTGCTAACTGTGTTGTACGCGACCAGGCGGCGCGCGGCGCCGTAGAGGTAGTCACTCATTGCGGAGACTCCGAACTTCCCGGAGCGGGCGCGGACGACCCGCGCTCAATCAGTAGCGCAGTGCGCGGCGCGCGGGAAAGTGGCTCGCTGCCGTTCACCACGTGTCGATGCAGGGGCGCTTCTTGCCGGTGCGCGGCGGCGGTGGCGGAGCGGAGCGCAGGCCGGTCATAATCCACCGGCGCGATTCGAATGGATCGATCACGTCGTCGATTTCGAAGTGCGACGCGGTGTTGATTGCCTTGCCGTGCTCGTACATCCGCGCGACCATCGTGTTGAATAGCTTGGTGCGCTCCGTCGGGTCTTCAACCGCGGCAAGCTCATTGCGGTAACCGAGCTTCACCGCCCCCTCGAGTCCCATCCCGCCGAATTCACCGGTCGGCCATGAAACGGTGAAGACCGGCGCTTTGAAGCTGCCTCCGGCCATCGCCTGCGCGCCCAGACCGTAACCCTTGCGCAGAACGATCGTGAAAAACGGAACCGTGATGCTAGCGCCGACCACGAACATTCGCGCAGCGTGACGCACAAGAGCGGTCTTCTCGATTTCGGGGCCGACCATGATGCCGGGCGTGTCGCACAGAAACAGGAGCGGAACATCGAACGCGTCGCAAAGCTGCATGAATCGAGCGGCCTTGTCAGCGTTATCGCTATCGATCGCGCCGGCGAGGTGTACGGGATTGTTCGCGATGACGCCGAGCGGGCGTCCCTCGATCCTGACGAATGCGGTCACCATGCCGAGGCCGAACTGACGCCGGAGCTCGAGCACCGAGCCGGTATCGGCAAGCGTCTCGATGACCGCGCGGACGTCGTAGATTCGGAGCCGGTTTTCCGGTATGAGCATGCGCAGAATGCGTTGGTCGGCGCATTCCCAGTCGCGGACCGTGCCTTGGAAGTACGAAAGGTACTTGCGCGCGACGCGGACCGCCTCGGCCTCGTCGGCGACCGGTATATCGACCACGCCGTTCGGCACCTGCACGTCCATCGGCCCGACCTCTTCGGGCCGGAAGATTCCGAGGCCGCCTCCTTCGATCATCGCGGGACCGCCCATCCCAATGTTCGAGTTCGCCGTCGCGATCACCACGTCGCAACAGCCGAGCAGCGCCGCGTTTCCGGCGAAGCACCTCCCTGAGTTGATTCCGACCAGCGGCACGAGTCCGCTCAGGCCGCCCCAGTAGTTGAACGCAAGACAATCGAGGCCTGCGACGCCGACTCCGTCGGTGTCACCCGGACGGCCGCCGCCACCCTCGGTGAAGAACACCACCGGCAGGCGCGATCGCTCCGCGAGTTCAAACATCCGATCCTTCTTGCGATGGTTTTGCTGACCCTGAGTACCGGCGAGCACGGTGTAGTCGTAAGACATGAGGATGCAGCGGGAGTTCGACTCATCGAAAAGGTCGCGGTTGACGCTGCCGATCCCGGCGACCAGTCCGTCAGCAGGGGTGTTCTTGATCAAGTCATCGAGCGCGCGGCGGCGACGCTGCGCCGCAATCACGATCGGACCGTACTCGACAAAGGTACCGGGGTCGCAGAGGTCGACGATGTTCTCACGGGCGGTACGCTGTCCGGTCTTGCGGCGGCGCGCGACCGCTTCGGGACGCGCGCCGTCGAGGCCGCGCGCCTGTCTTTCCTGTACCTCCGCCAAATCCGGGCGCACGCGATCGAGATCGACCTTCGCGACCTCGCCGGATTCGGCGGCGTCAACGTGGGTCTCTTCAATGAAGGCGAGCGGATGCCCCTCAAAGATCGCATCACCCTGCGCAACCGCAATCTGCCGCACGACGCCGCTGTTCGAGGCGCAGATGACGTGCTCCATTTTCATCGCTTCCATCACAAAGAGCTGTTGCCCACGTCGCACGATGTCGCCCTCGCGCACATCGATCGACACGATAGTGCCCTGCATCGGCGCCCGCACGGCGACGGTGTTCGGCGGTCCAGTGATGTCGTGAGCGGTGCGAGTTGCAACAACCGTCGAAGCGGTTTGCGCCGTCGGCACAGCGCCCCCCGACTTGCCGTGGTGGAGCACGGCCAACGGATCGCTTGCGTCGATCTTGGCGCCGGCAAGGCGGCGCGGAGCAGACGAATCGAAGAACAGACGCTGGTGAGTCGAGGCCGCCGGAGCGACCAGCGTCGCAATGTGGTCATCAACGAATCGCGTGTACAGGTTGTTCGCAACGAACTCGGGATGCCGCAGGAGGTTTTGAAGAAATCCGATGTTGGTTGCGACGCCCTCGACCCGGAATTCGCAGAGCGCTCGATACGTCTTCGAAACTACCTCAGCGAATTGCGCAGACGCAGAATGCGCGACGACCTTGGCCAGCAGCGAATCAAAATTCGGATTGGTCGCGTAGCCGACGTAGGCGAATGAATCGGTGCGGACTCCCGGCCCCGATGGCGCCTCGAACGCGGTCAACGTTCCACTCGATGGCTTCGTCGTACCGTCGGCGCTCATCGACTCCATATTGACGCGAACCTGCATCGCAAACCCGCGCGGCTTCGGAATGCTCGATTGCTGAAGGCCGAGGTTCGCGAGGGTGTGTCCCGCCGCAAGCTGCAACTGAAGCTTGACGAGATCGAGGCCGGTCACCTCTTCGGTAACCGTGTGTTCGACCTGCAGCCTCGCGTTCGCCTCGATGAACGCGAACGCCGCTTCGCCTTCGCCGTCGGATGCGTCCACCAGAAATTCGAACGTCCCGAGGTTGTTGAAGCGGACCGACTCGGCAAGGCGGATCGCTGCTGCGGTCAGTCGGTCGCGCAGGCGCTCCGAAAGTCGAGGGCTCGGCGCAATCTCGACCAGCTTCTGATGGCGGCGCTGTATGCTGCACTCGCGCTCCCACAGATGGGTCACGCTGCCGGACCCGTCGCCGACGATCTGCACTTCGATGTGCCGCGCGCGCGGCATCAATTGCTCCATGTAGACGTCGGCGTTGCCAAACGCAGCGCGCGCCTCGGACTGGCAGCGTTTGTATGCGTCGCCGATCTCGTCGCGTCGATGCACGACGCGCATCCCGCGGCCGCCGCCGCCTGCGACCGCCTTGATAACCATCGGAGCGCCATTCAACGACGCGAAAAACTTCCGCGCGTCATCGAGGCTGGTCGCCGCCGACGTGCCCGGCAGCAGCGGAACGCCGCATTGTTTCGCGCGCAGACGCGCCGCTACCTTGTCGCCGAAGAGTTCCAGCACCTCGGGCCGCGGCCCGACGAAAGTGATACCTGCGTCGGCGCAGCGGCGCGCAAACGCCGCGTTCTCGCTCAGGAAGCCGTAGCCGGGATGGATGGCGTCGCAACCGGCGTCCTTGGCTGTGGCGATTATCTGTTCAACGTCGAGATATGGCGCGACGCCGGTGCCGCGCAGTGCTCGAGCCTCATCCGCTTTGCGCGTATGAAGCGACCGGGCGTCGTCTTCAGAAAAGATGGCCACCGTGCGAATGCCGAGCTCGGCGGCCGCCCGCATTACCCGGATGGCGATTTCGCCGCGATTTGCGATTAGAAGACTGGTCGAATCCACGAAATTTGCCGTTGCGTTCGGGCGTCTTTCATCTCTGTCAAAACACCGAATCTCTCGCCTGATTTTGCAATTAAAGCAAGCCGTGGCGCCTTTCGTAAGAGAGGCTATTGTTCGGCGACTTCCTGATGCTCCAAAGGAACGAGCGTACGCCAGACACGATTTCACGACGCTGCGATTTTGCGTAAGATCAATACGGGCGCGCTCCACCGCTGACCGATGAGCGAAAGAGCAATGATGCAGCGGGTGGCGGTGGTTGGAACGACTGGCAGCGGCAAAACCCGCTTCGCGCGCCGTCTAGCCGAGACTCTGGGAGCGGAGCACGTCGAACTGGACGCACTGTTTTGGGGCGAGGATTGGATCGAGCGCCCGCTCGCGGTTTTCCAACAATCTGCGACGGAAGCCGCCTCGCGCCAAAAGTGGGTAATCGACGGCAACTACGCCGCGGTGCGACCCGCGGTTTGGGGACGCGCGGATACGCTCGTATGGCTCGATTATTCCTTCGGGTTGGTGGTATTTCGATTGCTGCGCCGCACCCTTTATCGGGTGTTCACCCGTGAAGAGCTATTTAGCGGCAACCGCGAGAGCGTAGCGACCGCCTTCATGAGCAGGAACTCTCTTTTCCTGTGGGCATGGCAGACGCATTGGTCGCGGCGTGCTCGCTATCCGGTCGAATTCGCCAATCCCGAGTATCGGCATCTCAGAGTTGTGCGCGTGCGGTCACCGCGCGAAGCCGAGCGCTTACTCGATTCGGTGAAGACCGCGGCAAACGATGAAGCGGCCAATCGACGATGAATCGCGTGAACGCGGCGGCGTTTCAGACTGCCAGCGACGGCGCCGGTGCGGCCAATCGCTCCTGTTCGTAGTCGAGCGACCGACAGCCGAAGATCGCGAGCGCGCAAATGATCGCCATCGCGACAAAAGAAGCGATCGCGATCGCGTAGCTGCCGGTCACGTCGAAAATTCTGCCCGTGGCAATCGGACTGACAGCCGCACCCAACGTGAAGAAGATCCCGGTGATTCCCATGATCGAGCCCAGACGCTTAACGCCCAGTGATTCAATCATGACGAGCGGCATCTGCACCCCGAGGGCGCCAGCGGCGAATCCGCCAGCGATGATGTTGATCGCGAGCGCTACCGGATGTGACGCTCCCATCAGCGCAAACATTCCGAGCGAAGACAAAACGTACGTCGAGACCATCGCCCGGCGCGCGCTGAACCGATCGGCCATCGGGCCGCCCAGCAGTGTTCCGGCAGTTGTCATGAGGAGAAACAGGCTTACGATAGTCGCTGCGAACGTCGCGGTGTATCCGATGCCGGTCAGGTACGCCACGAAATGGGGCCCCAGTCCGAGAGTCATTCCGGCGAACAGTTGGGCCGCACAGATCAGCCAGAAGGAACGGGTTTTCGCGGCCTGGGAGATTTCGAGCCCGGGCGATTCGAATGAACCGACCGTGATTTGCCCGCCCGGCGAGGGCTGAACAGCCTCGCGCACCGGAGCGTGCGTCTCGGCCGCATTCCTGGTGCGGACGAAAAAAAGAATGAGCGGAACCACGACGAACACGATCGGCACTGCGAGCGTCGCGTAACCGAAACGCCAGCCGCCCGCCGCGATCGCATAGGTGGCGACGATCGTCATCGCGGCGCCGCCGAGCGTGCCGCCGGAGAATGCGATCCCCATCGCGAGTCCCCGCCGATGCTGGAACCAGTTGGCAATCACCAGCGCACTCGGGATCGTCGTTGATGCTCCGACGCAAATCCCGAACAGACCGTTGACCGCGAGGAATTCACCGAACGTATTGGCGCGGCTTAGAGCGAACCATAACAGGCCGGTGATCAGCGCACCGGCCATCATCATTTTCTTCGGATCGATCCGGTCGGCGAGCCACCCGATCAGAGGACCGGCGGCGCCGCCAGTTATCCATCCGATCGAAAGTGCGACTGAAAGCCGCGCCCGCGTCCATCCAAAGTGATTCAGGACTGGCACGAAGAATACCGAGCCGCAGTTGATGGCGCCCCAAATGAAGAACATCGTGACGAATATCGCGGCCACGACGATCCATCCTCTTCGTTCCCGATCGGTCATTCTGATGCCACCAGCGCCAAGCTCCCGCGAGCGCGGATAGTACACAAGGGCGCCATTCGACCGCCAGCGCGATCTGCGGGCCGACTGTCCTCTTACCCGAGCGGACGAGGCAGCAACTCGGATTCCGAACCTGAGAAGGTGCGTTGCCGCTCGCCGACTTGATTAATGAACAAGCAAAAGTTGGGTTGACTGCGACGACGGGAACCGGAACGACGGATTCGCGCGGCGTCTCCGAACGATTGATTCGGGCCCGCGGGACGAATGTGAGGCGTCTGTTGCGACCGACGGTCCGACGACCGAGCCACCGAGCTCTGAGCGATCAGTGCTCGATTTCATTGGTGGAGCTGAGCAGGATCGAACTGCCGACCTCCTGAATGCCATTCAGGCGCTCTCCCAAACTGAGCTACAGCCCCACCGGTCTGACAGAGAAAATCAGCTAATCGGATGGCTTTTGCAGAGTCAACCTGAGCGCCCGCAGCGTTCGCGCGCCACGGTCATCGCATGGATGGATGCGCGAGCGGCTCGCTGCGATGGCGCGGAAGATCGTAGTCTATCTCGAACCACGGCAGCTTGTAGCGGATGAGAATGTGGAGGCGTGGCTAACGAACATTCCATCGCCATCAGTGACTGTCTTGCTGGCCCGGAGCGCGCAATTCGAGTTGACTCGGGAAATCACGGCATGAAAGTATGCGCGGTTCGGGCTTGCGGCACCTCACTTCTTAACAGATCGAGATCAAGGGAGGTTCAGTTATGGCAGTATTGGGAACGACGGTATGGAAAGTGCGTCCGGGCAAGATGCAGGAATATGTGGCGAACCTGCTGACCGCCAAGAAGATTGTCGAACGCCTCGGTGCGCGTTTTCGAGTGCTGAATCAGGTGGTGGGAACCAATGCGCCGGTCACGATCGTGGTGATCGAATCGGCGGACTGGAACGCATACGGAGCGCTGCAGACGAAGCTGGCGACTGATTCGGAGTGGCAGGGATTCTTTCAGAAGGTAGTTGTGGGCAACCCGAATCCGTCCGCCGACTTGGTCGGTACAGGATTGTCGGTAGAAGTCTCGTTGGGCTGAGACCGAGCGTCGCGCTACCACTGTGAACCGCAGAACCTGGACCGGCAGCGAAAGCGGATGCGCAACGAGTGGCCTGCCCGATCTCGTTTGCCTGTTGAAGAGTTGGGCTAGGCCGCCGCAATCGCCAGTGAACTGAGTTGAGGTTTTCTACCGGTCGTTGGGCGTACTGCCGCCGACGCCGGGGACGGCCGATAGTTGTCGAGCCTCACGTTTCCGTGGTAGCGGTGCCGAAGGAGGAAACAAACATGAAGGTACGAGTTGTTGCCGCGACACTGGCTCTGCTGTCTTTTCTTCCCCTGTTGGCGAGCGCGCAAGAACTGTACACCGAAGGACCAGTCTCGCGGGTAATTCTCCTTGCGGTAACGCCGGGCAAGATGCAGGAATTGCTCACCTCGTTAAGCAAGGATACCAAACCGATATTTGAGGACGCGAAGCGACAAGGCGTAATTTCGGATTACAGGATATACCTCAACACGACCAAGGTTGGTCCGCAGGATTTCGACGTCGTGATCACGTTTCAGTACCCGAACATGGCGGCTCTGGACGGCGCTGGCGCGAAGATGGAAGCAATTAGTGTCAAGCACTTTGGTTCGCAGGCAGCTTGGCAGGCCGAACTGAAGAAGCGACCTGAACGCGCGCTCCTGGTGGGAAGCCGACTGACCCGCGAAATTACCTTCAAATAACCGTGATGCCGCTCCGGTCATCGCTTCGATGGATGCGGGAGCGGCTCGTCGTGAAATCGAAGCAGATCGTCCGCAATTTCGAACCACGGCAGCTTGTCGCGGATGAAAATGTGGAGGCGCGGGCGAATCGAATTGGGATCGTCCAGCGTCGCGAGCATGAAACTGAGGTGCCAAGTCGGATCGGTCGGAACATAGAAGATCTGAGATCCGCAGGCGCCACAGAATTCACGATCGCCCTTTGAAGATGACCGGTAACGCGTCGGCGTGCCGCGCGTGACGCGAAAAGCGTCGGGCTCGACATTCGCCCAGGCGATGACCGGCGCGCCACTTGCGCGGCGGCATATCGAACAATGGCAATAACCGGCGTCGAATTCCGGACCGGCGACTTCGTATCGGATCGCGCCACAGAGGCAACCGCCGGCAAGTCGTCGTTCGCTATCGTCGGCGACCATCGCGTGTTTCGCCTCGTGGCGATTGGGGGCTAGCCGATGTCGTAGAGTGCCGCGACGTTGTCCGCGACCATCTTTCGCACTTCATCATCCGGCACGCCTTCAAAGTCGCGCGCGATGACCTCTCGCGAATTGGGCCAAGTAGAGTCGGAGTGGGGGAAGTCCGACGCCCACATCAGGTTACCGACGCCGATCTCGTGGCGGTTCAGTACGCCCACCCTATCGTCCTGGAACGTCGCGCGTACGTGGCGCCGGAAGTAGAAGCTCGGAGGATTCGGAATCACGTCGCGCTCGAGATAGCGGTATTTCTCGTAGGAGTGATCGAGGCGCTGCAGAAAATGGGCGATCCACCCGATGTCATTTTCGACCGAGACGAACTGGAGGCGCGGATACCGCTCCATCACTCCGGCGAAAATGATCTCGGCGAGCGTCTTTTCGACGGAGTGATGCAGCGCGGGGTAGCCTTTCATCACGCTCGTGAAATCGCTGCCGCCCGCACCGCGAGACTCGGTCAGAATGTGGAGACTCACTGGGATGCGCAGGTCCTGCGCGGCGGCCCAGAAGCGCTCGTATTCAGGGGCTGCATACGGACGATCCCGCGGCGCGGCGCCCCAGATCATGGCGCCGCGAAGTCCGCGCTTGGCCGCGCGCTCAAGCTCGCGCACTCCTTCGGCAGGATCGTCGAGCGCGATCATCGCCGCGCCCGCAAGCCGGCGCGGACTCGCGGCGCAGTAGTCCGCGAGCCAATCGTTGTAAGCACGGAAGGTTGCGGCGCGGAGTTCGCCGTCTTCGAGCTGGAACAGGCGCATCCCGAGGCTTGGGTAGAGAACCTCGGCGAGCACGCCGTCGCGCTCCTGGTCTTTGAGGCGCTCAACCGGGTCCCACGCACCCGGGCGCACGCCAGGATAGCCGGCCGCCATACTGTCGGCGAAGTCCTTGGGATCGACGCCCGCGACCGCGAAGCCCGCGACCGGAAACGGTCTCAGGCCTTCCGCGACAAAGAAGTCGCCTTCGCGTCCGCCTGCCTGTTTGATTACGCGCGGCGCGCGGTCGGCGAAACGCCGATCGATGCGCGCGGTCCAGACGTCGGCGGGCTCGATCACGTGCGAGTCTGCTGAAAGAATTCGCTCAGGCAGCATTCGGCCACCTCCCCTGACTATCGCATCTGTTACGGGTTTAGCGCCGCGACCCTTTGAGCGTCAAGCATGCGGTCAGGAACGGTTAGCCGCGGCTCGGTCCAGCAGTTCGCGCGCGGCGCGGCGGAACTTCTCGGTAATCTCCGCGCCACCCAACATGCGCGCGATCTCTTCGGCGCGATCTCCGGCGTCGAGGATCGTCACGCGGCTCCTGGTCGAGCCGCGGCGTTCCTCTTTTTCGACTATGACATGATGGTCAGCAAACGCTGCAATCTGCGCAAGATGCGTAACGCACAGGATCTGATGGAAGCGCGAGAGTTCCTTGAGCTTGCGGCCGACGACCATCGCGACTTCGCCGCCGATTCCCGCATCGACCTCATCGAAGATCATCGTCGCGACGCCGCGACGCTGTGCCTCGAGCCGCTTGAGCGCGAGCATCACGCGTGACAACTCGCCGCCCGACGCGATGCGCAGGAGCGGCATCGGCGGCTGCCCGAGGTTGGGCGCAATGTAAAACTCGACGGCGTCCGCGCCGTGTGGTCCGAGCGCTTGGTCATGATGCGTAAAGCCTGCGTCGCCGCGCGCAAGCGGTTGATTGCGCGCTTCGAAGACGGGCGCGCGCATGCCGAGAGTGCGTAGCTCGGCTTCGATCTTTCGTTTCAAATCGGTGGCGGCGCGAGCGCGCGCCGCCGTGAGTTGGCGCGCGCGTGTTGTCAGATCGTCAAGCGCGGCGGTAAGCGCGGCGCTCGCTTCGGCCTTCGACACGCCGACGCGCTCAAGTTCCGTGATTTCGGCGCGTGAGCGTTCCAGCGTTTCCAAGACGGAGCCCAGCGAACCGCCGTACTTGCGCTTGAGCTGGCTCAATAACTGAAGACGCAGCTCGATCTGTTCGAGGCGCGCGGGGTCGGACTCAATGCGCTCCACGTAGCGGCCAAGCGTTCTGGCGGCCTCTTCGAGGTTCACACGCGCCGACGCGAGCATCTCGAGCGCGTCTTTCAAGGTCGGATCGAGCGCGGCGGCGTCGGCGAGTTGGCGCTCCGCGCGTGCGACGGATTCGAGCGCCGATCCATCGCCGCCATAGATGGCCTGCTCCGCTTCGCGCGCGGCCGTGCCAAGTTTCGTCGCATTGGCCAGCACCGTACGTTCGGCATGCAGAGCTTCGTCTTCGCGCGGCGCGATTTCAGCGCGCTCCAACTCCGCGACACGAAATCCCGCCAGCTCGAGCAGCTCCAAGCGTTCGCGCTCGCGCCGCTCGAGGTCCGCGAGCCGCGCCCTCAGCTCTTGCGCTTGCTCGTACGCAGCACGGTACGCGGCGAGGGGTTCATCGAGACCGGCGAAACGGTCGAGTATCTCGCGGTGGCTTTCGGCGCGAAGCAGCGACTGCTGTTCGTGCTGGCCGTACACCTGCACGAGCGCCGCGCCGATTCGCGCGAGTGTCTGGACGGTCGCGAGCTCGCCGTCAAGATAGACGCGCGAGCGGCCGCCTTCCGCGATGATGCGGCGGATCAGGAGTTCGCGGTGCGCGTCGTCGCGCGATGCTGCAATCGGCTCGGGCAACGCGATCTCGCCCTCGAGTTCGAACAGCCCCTCGACCACCGCCTCCTTCGCATCCGCGCGGATCAGGTCGGGCGATGCGCGGGTGCCGAGCAGCAAGCCGAGCGCATTCAGAATTATCGTCTTGCCGGCGCCTGTCTCGCCGGAGAGTACGTTGAGACCGGGGCCGAAGCTGAGTGATGCCTCCTCGATGATCGCGAAGTTGCGGATGCGCAGCTCTGCCAGCATCGCGAGCGCCCGCGTCTAACCCCAGCGCAGCTTGTTGCGCCAGATTTCGAAGTACGGATGTTCCGAACGGATCAGCAGCACCGGCCGTTTGCCGCGGCGGATCCGCACCGTATCGGCCGCGCCGAGTTGCACCGATTCCTGTCCGTCGACGGTGAGCATCGCGTCGTGATCGCGCGCCTTGATGCGGACCTCGATTTCGAACGTGTCGGGCAGGACCACTGGCCGGTTGCTCAGCGTGTGGGGGCATATCGGCGCGAGCACCACCACGCTGAGCGTCGGAAACACGATCGGCCCGCCGGCGCTGAGTGCGTACGCCGTCGAACCGGTCGGGGTGGCTACGATCAGCCCGTCGGCGCGATACGAGCAGACCGGCTTGCGGTCCGCGACCACTTCAAGGTCAAGCATCCGACCGAGCCCGCGCTTGCTGATCACCACGTCGTTCAACGCCTGCAGCCGGACGGCGGACTGCAAGCCGTCGCCGCGGCGGACGACGCGCGCGTCGAGCGTGATCCGCCGGTCGACTTGGTAGTGTCCGCGGAGCACGCGAGCGAGCGTGCTGGTCGCCTCGCGCGCGGTCACTTCGGTGAGGAATCCAAGTCCGCCGAGGTTGATTCCGAGGATTGGGACGGCGCGGGCTGCGGCGAGGCGCGCTACCGAGAGCAGCGTGCCGTCGCCTCCGAGCACGACGATGAGGTCCGCATGCGCGGCGATTTCGTCGCGCGTGGACGCGCGCGCGCCCACGCGCCTGGCAACGTCAGGTTCGGCGAGTACGGATTTTCTGCGGGCACGGAGCCATCGTGTGAGCTTGCGCGCGAGTGAGAGCGCCTCGGGGCGATCGTTCTTTACGATGAGACCGACGGAAGTTATGGAGCGTTTCGCCACCGCGCGATCGCAATTATCACGCGCCTGTGGACGCGGCAACGCGCGGTCTAGCAGGCTGCAAAGCTTTGTTCCGCACCCTGCTAGTGGCGTTGCGATTCTGCGCGGCGTGCCGCTGCGTTATCACCTTCGGGCTCGTACACGATCGCGATCGCATTGATGTAGTAGCCGGTGATGGACTCCGAGGTCTGGCGCTTGCGCGTATGTACGATGATCGCATCGGCGCCGGTTTCGCACGCCTTCTCGCGTACCGCCTTCTCGACCGCAGCGTCATCTTCGAACACGTTGCCGATACCCTCGATGATTGCGACCTTGCGGAAGGCAGTGAGCGGATCCGCATTGAGAATGGGCATTGTGCAGCCAGGCGGGCGCGCGGCGTGGCCCGATGGTTCAAGTTCCGCGATCTTGATCTCCGGCGGCAGCGACACGCCGACCGTCGCGCACCCGATGAAGAGGAACGAGAACAAGGCTGCCGCAGCAGCTGCGCTGAGTTCGCTTCGCACATCATATCAACTGTCATTGACGCGGCTTGCTCGCAAGAGATTGGATGCGCGCCCAGTACGCGCGGCTCGATTTCGCGAATGTATCGTATAGAATCGCGATCCGGCCGCGGAGCCGGATTCTGAAGACGATCATGGCGAAAGCTGACGCTACCAAGGCGCCGTTGCTCGGCGCGCACATGTCGATTGCCGGCGAAGTCGCGCAGTCGTTGACCCGCGGCAAGGAGAATGGCTGCGACAGTATCCAGATCTTCACGAAGTCGAACCGTCAGTGGGCGTCAAAGCCGTTCACCAGTGAGGAGATCGCCAACTTCCGCCGCAACCAGCGCGAAACCGGCATCGCGATAGTGATCGCGCACGACTCATACCTGCTGAACCTGGGCGCGCCGAACGAATGGCTTCGCGAGCGCTCCGTCAAGGGGTTCATCGACGAGCTCGAGCGGTGCGAAGCGCTGGGCGTGCCGTACCTGGTTGCACATCCAGGGGCGCACGTGGGTTCAGGCGAAGAAGCGGGACTGAAGGCGATCGCGAAGTCGCTCGATGAAGCTCACGCGGCGACCAAGGGGTTCAAGGTCAAGGCCGCGCTCGAGAACACCGCTGGCCAGGGAACCGTGCTCGGCTATGCGTTCGAACAGATGGGGCGCATTTTCGACGCGGTCAAGGAACCGGATCGCCTGCGCCTTTGCTTCGACACGGAACACGCATTCGCGGCGGGCTACGACTTGCGTGTCGATGAGGGCTACGAACGCGCATTCGGCGAGTTGGACAAATACGCCGGGCTCGAACGCCTCGTCGCGTTTCACTTGAACGACTCGATGAAGCCATTCAACTCGCGCGTCGATCGGCACGAACACATCGGCAAGGGCCATCTCGGTAAGGAGTTCTTCGGCCGCCTCCTCGGCGATTCCCGGTTTTTCGGCATCCCCATGTGCCTCGAGACCGACCCGGGCGAAGACAACCAGGGAATCCGCGCAGACCTCAAGACTCTGCGCAGCCTGCTCAAGTCCCGCAAGTAATGGAAAAGCGAATTCTAACCGGCGATCGGCCGACTGGCGCGCTGCATCTCGGCCATTACGTCGGCTCGCTGCAAAACCGCGTCAAGCTACAGCACGAGTACGACACCTACATCTTGATTGCGGACGTGCAGGCGCTGACCGACAACTTCGAGCATCCAGAGCAACTGCGCGCGAACATCCTCGAGGTCACGCTCGACTATCTCGCGGTCGGGCTCGACCCTGAGAAGTCGAAGTTCGTCGTGCAGTCGTTGGTGCCCGAGCTGACGGAGCTAACCATCTACTTCATGAATCTCGTGACCGTCGCGACGCTCGAGCGCAATCCGACGGTCAAGGAGGAGATCAAGCAGCGCGGTTTCCAGCGCGGTGTGCCGGTGGGATTCTGGTCGTACCCGATCTCACAGGCGGCTGATATCACGATCTTCAAGGCGCACCTGGTGCCGGTGGGCGACGACCAGTTGCCGATGATCGAGCAGGCGCGCGAGATCGTGCGGCGGTTTAACTCGCTTTACGCGAAAGTGCTGGTGGAGCCGAAGGCTCTGCTCGGGCAGGTCGCGCGTCTGCCCGGCACCGATGGCAACGCGAAGATGTCGAAGTCGCTCAAGAACTGCATCTACCTTGGCGACTCTCCTGAGCAGCTTCGCAAGCGGGTGATGTCGATGTACACCGATCCGACGCGCATTCATCCGACCGACCCGGGCCATGTCGAAGGCAATCCGGTGTTCACGTACCACGGCGCGTTCAACCCCGATAAGGCTGAGGTCGAGGAGTTGAAGGCTCGGTATCGCAAGGGCACGGTCGGCGACGTCGAGGTGAAGGAGAAGTTGTTCAAGGCGCTCGATCAGTTTCTCGCGCCGATTCGCGAACGCCGCGCATCATTCGCCGCAAAGCCGAAGGTGGTTGAAGAGATAATCGTCGAGGGCACGCGCAAGGGCCGCGCGGTCGCGCAGGAGACGATGGAGCAGGTGCGCGCCGCGATGAAGATCAGCTACCGGTTGGGGAAGTAGTGGGGCGCGGCGGTCAGTAGGCCTTGGCGAAGTAGGCGCGCTCGCGCGCGGGCTCGGCGCAGACTATGCAGCGGCCGGCGGAACCTGACTGATCGAGTGGAATCGCGCGGCAAGTTGCGCGGGTTTCTTCGCGGATCTTGGTTTCGCACTTGGCGCTGCCGCACCACCACAGGTTCGCCATGCCGCCGCCGCCCTCGCCTTCCATTTGCTTCTTCAACGCCGCGTAATCGTCGAAGTCGCGAGTGCCGGCGGTCAGCGCCGCGCGTGCCTGCGCGTAGAGGCTCTTTTGGATTTCGCCTAGCAGCGTGGCGACGCGCGCTGACAGCTCGCCGAGCGGCGCCTTGGATTTCGCCGCGGGACCACTCAAGTCGCGCCGCGCGAGTACCGCTTCGCCCGATGCGACATCGCGCGGGCCGATCTCGACTCGCAGCGGCACGCCGCGCATCTCCCAGTCGTTGAACTTGAACCCGGGCGTGACCCCATCGCGATCATCGAGCCGCGCGCGCACGCCCGCGCGTTCGAGCGCGCCGAGCACGTCGCGCGCGGCAGCGAGCACAAGCTCGCGCTCATCGGGTTTGCGCCAGATTGGAACGATCGCTGTCTGTGTTGCAGCGACAGTTGGCGGAAGTCTTAGCCCCTGATCGTCGCCGTGGACCATCACCAAAGCGCCGAGAAGCCGCGTCGAGACGCCCCAACTGGTTTGCCAGACGTACTGGAGCTGGTTTTGATCGTCGAGATACTGAATTTCAAACGGACGCGCAAAATTCTGTCCGAGGAAGTGCGAGGTGCCGCATTGCAGCGCGCGGCCGTCCGCCATGAGGCCCTCGATCGCGTAGGTTTCCTCCGCTCCGGGAAATCGCTCGGCAGCGCTCTTGCGGCCCACCACGAGGGGGATCGCCAGGTATTCCTCGACGAAGCTGCGATAGAGTTCCAGGATGTCGAGCGTTTCGCGCTCGGCCTGTTCACGCGTCGCGTGCGCGGTGTGACCCTCCTGCCACAGGAACTCGGTCGTGCGCAGGAATAGCCGCGTGCGCAGCTCCCATCGCACCACATTGCACCACTGGTTGATCTTCAGCGGCAGGTCGCGATGCGAATGTATCCACTGCGCGAACATATGATTGATGATCGTCTCGGAGGTCGGCCGCACGATGAGCGGCTCCTCGAGTTCCTTACCACCGCCGTGGGTTACGACGGCGAGTTCCGGCGCGAAGCCCTCGACGTGCTGCGCTTCCTTCTGAAGGAAGCTCTGCGGAATGAACAACGGAAAGTATGCGTTGCGCGCGCCGGTCTTCTTGATGCGCCGGTCGAGTTCGTCGCGCAGCGCCTCCCAGACGGCGTAGCCATCGGGTCGGAACACGATGCAGCCGCGCACCGGTGAGTAGTCCGCCAGCTCCGCGCGCAGGATGATGTCGTTGTACCAGGCGGCGAAGTCCTGGCTTCGCGGCGTTACTTTTCGTTCGTCCTTTGGGTTGGCCCTGTCAGCCATTCGGGTCCGTTCGACTCTGGTGTATCGTCAGGCGTTCAGTCTCCGGATAATATCAGGCCGAATCAACGTGTGGAGCCTCGTGCCGAGGAGAGATCGCATGCTCATCCGCGTCATCGCCGCGTTCATCGTCGCCGCTTCGTTGATCGCGTCGCCCGCGCGCGCCGCCGACAAAGAGTCGAAGGATGCGCAGGTCAGGACGATCGAGGTGTCGGGCAACGGCGAGGCGCACGCCACGCCGGATCTCGCGTTTCTAAACCTCGCAATTGAAACCCACGCGTCCACCGCCGAGCAGACCGCATCGCGCAATGCCGCGCTCGCGCAGAAGATCGTCAGCGCGCTCAAGGCGAAGCTGGGCGACAAGGGAAAAATTTGGACGGGCGGCTACTCACTCAACCCCGAGTATGGAGAGCCGGGCCCCGGCCGAAAGCCGACGGTGACCGGTTACGTCGCGCAAAATTCAATCACCGTACAGACGGGCGAGACGAATCTGCTGGGCGCACTGATTGACGCGGCCATCGCGGCGGGCGCTAATCGCGTCAACTATCTCAACTTCACGTTGAGCAATGACACCAAGCCTCGCACCGAGGCGATAGCCAAGGCGGCGAACGACGCGCAGGCGCAAGCGCGGGCGCTGGCGCAGGCGCTTGGAGTGAAGCTCAAACGGATCGTGCGCGCGTCCACGGTGTCCGAGGTGCGGCCGATTCCGATGGGCTACGCGACGGGCGAGATGGCGATGGCGCGCGTTTCCGCGCCGACGCCGGTCGAGCCGGGCGAGGTCACGGTACCGGCGACCGTATCGCTGGTGTACGAAATCGAGTAGCGGGGCAGCGCGGCGGTCGGAGTCGAAAATGCTTAGGCCAGGCGATCGAGCACCGGAGATCGATCTCCCGTGCGTGATGAATGATCGAATCAGCCGCTTTACGCTCGCGAGCGTGCGATCGGATCTGGTCGTGGTATTCTTCTATCCGCACGATTTCTCGTTCATTTGTCCAACCGAGGTCACCGGATTCAACGAGGCGCTTGCGTCGTTCGCGCGCGAAAACACGACGGTGGTGGGTGCAAGCGTGGACAACGCGGATAGCCACCAGCGGTGGGCGCGAGAACTCGGCGGCGTGCGATATCCGTTGCTCGCGGATGAAGGCGGCAAGGTCGCGCGCGCATTCGGGGTGTTCGACGAATCAGAGAACGCGGCGATGCGCGCGACGTTCTTGATCAACAGGGACCGCACCATCGCGTACTCGCTCGCGAGCCCGATCAACGTCGGACGGAGCGTCGCAGAAACATTGAGAGTGGTGGAGGCGCTTCGGACCGGACGGCTGTGTCCGGCGGACTGGAAGCCGGGCGACCAACTGGGACCGGGCGACCGCAAGTACTGATCTAGATTCGACTCTTGGCCAATTCGATTGCCAGCGAAAAGAACCGGGTGTTCGAGTGGCTGTCGAACGTCCGCGAGCTCGTGTTCGGGATGCAGGATGGCGTTCTTACCACCGCCGGCATTCTTGCGGGCCTGAGCGGCGCGGTCTCGAATCATCAGCAAATCGTGCTTGCAACACTGGCATCGACGGCTGCGGGCGCGCTCTCGATGGCAGCCGGCGCATACCTGAGCACGCGCGCCGAAGGCGAAGTGCTTGCGGGCGAACTCGACCGCCGCGCACGCGATGTCGCCGAGAAGCCCTACGTACTGCAGGAGGCGCTGCTCGAGCAACTCGCAAAGGAAGGCCTGACGCGCGAAGCCGCGTATCGGGTCGTGAAGTTGTTGAGTTCTGCGCCACAGGCGTTGATCTCCACCGCGGAGGCGAAGGTTTACGGATTGACGCGCGCGATGCTCGGCAACGCAGCGCTCGACGGGCTGGTGATGGGCGTGGCGTTTGTGGTTGGGGCGCTCGTTCCGCTGGTTCCGTACATCGCAATCGCGCGATTTCCGGTGAACCTCGCGGTGGCTCTGGCGATGACCGCGATCGTGTTGTTCGCGATGGGTTACTTCCAGGGCTGGCTGGCGCATCGAAGCCAACTGTGGCGGTCGGGTTGGCGGTTTCTCGCCGTCGCGGTCAGCGCGGCGGTCGTCGGCTATCTGATTGGCATCGCGATCTCGCCGCTCGGAGCGGCGGCCGGCTGATGGCTGACCCACCGACCCGCGAATCGTACTCATCGCTCGCGGCGTTCCTTGCGCACTACCGCGCGCTCGAGTCCGCCAGTTCGCGCGACGCGAATGAAGTGAAGCAGCTGGCTGCGATGAAAGCGCTGATCGATCCACTGGGGCCCGAGCTCACCGCGGCGCTAACTGCGGACTCGGCCGACCCAACCGTGCGCCGCCACCGCGAGCGCGCGGAGCTTGGGCTCGTGCGTGAACTTCGCGCGCGCGGGTGGCTCAAGGGTTGAGCGTCCGGCGATGCTTGTCTACATCGCGCGTCGAGTAATCTTCGGCGCGGTAGTGTTGCTGGGCACGTCGATGATCACGTTTGCGATCGCGTTCATCGTGCCCGCCGATCCCGCGGTCGCGGTTGCTGGCGCGAAAGCGGACCCTCAGACGCTAGCGACGATTCGTCACGAACTCGGACTCGATGATCCGATATACATGCAGTACGCGAGGTACGTGGGCCGCGCGCTCGAGGGCGATCTTGGACGCTCGTACATCCGGCGCGAGAGCGTTTCGAGTCTGATCGCCGATCGCTTCCCGGCAACCGCGCTGCTCGCGGTCAGTGCCATGGCGGTTTCGCTGCTGCTCGGCATCGCGATGGGCGCGCTGGCGGCTGCGCGCCGCGGCCGGAGTCTCGATCACACGCTGTTAGTCATTTCACTTGGGCTGGTCTCGGTGCCGGTCTTCTGGCTCGGGACGATGCTGCTGATCGCCGGTGGGCTCTACCTGCGCACGTTTCCGCTGGGCGGTCTCGCCGGACCCAAGAGTCTCATCCTGCCGACGCTGACGCTCGCGCTCGGCGCGGCGGGTTACTACTCGCGCATCCTGTACACGAATCTCTCCGAGGCGCTTTCGCAGGACTATGTGCGCACCGCGCGCGGCAAGGGGCTGTCGAATGCGCGCGCGATGCTGAAGCATGCGATGGCGAACGCGATGCTTCCACTCGTGACGCTCGCGGGTCTCGACCTCGCGGGCCTGCTCTCGGGAGTAGTGCTGACCGAGACGGTCTTCAACTGGCCGGGCATCGGGCGGCTCGCATTCGAAGCGATCCTCAATCTCGACATTCCGCTTGTGATGGGCACGGTGCTGTTCGCGGCGCTGCTGGTGGTTGCGGCGAACCTCGCGGTGGACATCCTGTACATCTGGCTCGACCCGCGAATCCGGCTCGAGGCCGCGAAATGAGCGGACGACGGCTGGGCGCGCTCGAGGCGGCCGGCGCCGCGATGGTCGGGAGCGTGATCATCGTCGCATTATGCGCGCCGTGGCTGGCTCCATACGATCCGGCGCGCGCGGTTGCTGACACCTTCGGCGATCCGGGCGCGCCATCGTACGGGTTTCCGCTCGGTACGGACGAACTCGGCCGCGACGTTCTTTCGCGGGTGATCTTCGGTGCGCGGGTCTCGCTCGAGGTCGGGCTGGCCGCGATGGCGGTGACGATGACGATCGGCGTCGCAGTCGGACTCGCATCGGGATTCTTCGGCGGCTCGGTCGATTTTCTGTTGATGCGGTTCACCGATGTGATGCTGACGCTGCCCGCTTTGCTGCTCGCGATGGCATTGGTCGCGGTACTGGGGCCGAGTATCGGCACGATACTCGTCGTAATCGGGCTGGTGTCGTGGACGGGAGTCGCGCGGGTGGTTCGCGCGGAGGCACTGAGCACTTCGCAGCGCGACTTCGTGGTCGCGGCGCGCACGCTGGGTGCGGATCCGGGACGGCTCATCGCGCGCCACGTGATGCCCAACGTCATGCCGACGATTGTGGTGATGGCGGCGCTTGGAACGTCGAGCGTGTTGCTGCTCGATGCGGCATTGAGCTTTCTCGGGCTTGGCGTGCCGCCGCCGACGCCGACTTGGGGGCGGATGGTCTCCGAAGCGACGATTTATTTCCGCACCGCACCGTGGTTGGCGTTTTTTCCGGGACTTGCGATCTTCTACGCGGTGTTGGGCTTCAACTTGCTCGGCTACGGATATTTGCAGAGGCGGCCGCGGTGACGATGAAGAAATCAATTCGCGCGCTCTGCGCCATCGTGCTGCTGGTGCTCCTGTGCGCAGGCTTGTCCGCGTGTGGCGGCGGACCGCCGCAGTTTGACCTGCCGCCAGGCGCAACGGTGCTAAGGCTCGCGGAGGCGGACGACGTGCCATCGCTCGATCCGGCGGTCGGCTACGACACGATGTCGTGGATGTTCGAGCAGATGCTCTTCAACACACTGGTGCGATACGGCGACGCGAATATCGAGCTTGAGCCGGACCTCGCACAGAGTTGGGAAATATCGGCCGACGCGCGCACGTTCACATTTCATTTGCGCGACGACGCGCGCTTCACCAGCGGCCGTGCAGTCGGTAGCGCCGACTTCAAATACTCGATCGAGCGCGTGCTAAGACCATCGACGCGCTCCAAAGGAATGGAATTCTTCCGCGGGATCGAAGGCGCGGGCGAGTTCGTAGATGGCAAGTCCGCTGGCGTTCGCGGAATCGAAACTCCAGACCCACGAACGATCATCTTCCGGCTGACGGCGCCGGATCCTCTGTTCATACACAAACTCTCGATGCCGTTTGCCGCGGCGATACCGCGCGAAATCGCGGAGAAGTGGGGCGAAGACTTTTCGCAGCACCCGGTCGGAAGCGGGCCGTTCAAGCTTCTTCAATGGATCGGCGGGCAGCGCATCGTGCTGGTGCGAAACCCGAGCTATCACGTCGCGGGCGTGCCGCGACTGGACGCGGTGGACATGCTGCTGGGCGTGAACGGCGAGCTGGAGTGGCTCAAGTTCGAGGCGGGCGAGATCGATGTTGCGACAATTCCGCCAGCCGAATTTCCGTACGTGATGAAGACACCGGCGCTCCGGGCGCTGACGCTGCACAAGACCGACATCAGAGTTCAGTATCTTGGGATGAATTGCGAGATGTGGCCGTTCACGGACGTGCGGGTGCGGCGCGCATTCAACTATGCGATCAATCGGGAGAAGCTAGTGAAGCTCCTGAACGGGCGCGGTGTCGCGGCGCGCGGAATACTGCCGCCGAATCTGCCCGGCTCCGATCCGGCGATCAAAGGCTACGCGTACGATCCTGACAAAGCGCGGCGGCTGCTCGAGGACGCCCGCGTCCCGCGCGGATACGCGCCCGAGCTTTGGCTTCGCGCCGATCAGACGGCGCTCACGCTGGGGCAATCGATTCAGCAGGACCTTGCGTTGGTGGGAATCAATGTCGCGTTGAAGCCGCTCGCGTGGGGGCCGCTGCTCGAAGCGATTCGCCAGCCGCGCACGGTTCAACTGTTTCAAATGGGATGGGAGGCGGACTTCCCCGACCCGGACAATTTTCTGAACGTGCTGCTGACGCGACGTCAGTGGGGCGCAAACAACGACACCTTCTATTACGATCCGCGCGTCGATGCGCTGGTGGACGAGGCCGCGCCGATGGCCGATCTCACGCGGCGGTATGAGCTGTATCGCGAGGCGGAGCGAATCGTGATGGACGATGCGCCGTGGGTACCGCTCTACAATCCAGTGAGCTACGTGATTCGGCAGCCATGGGTGCGCGACTATGAGCTCAACCCGCTTCGTCCAACGCGCCTGGAGCGGGTGCGACTTGCAGAGCGGACGGGGCACGCTCCACCGCGGTGAGTTCCCGGCTCGCGCGCGGCAGGAAGAAGAGCCCGAGCAATCCGTTGCACAGCATGAAGGTGAAGTGCGCGGCGAGACTGTAGGCGAGGATGCGCGCGTTCGTGGCGCTGCCCGCAAAGAACAGCAGCCACGCCGCCTGGCTGGTCCCGAGATGTGCGACGGCGATGGGCAGCGCGGCGGCGAGGAAGACCAGCGGCAGGAAGAGCAGCAGTTCGACCATCGGGATATTGATGCCGTACAGGCGCAGCGCGAAGTAATGCGCGACGATCGAGCCGAGCAGCGTCGGCGCCTTGATCGCGAGCACCGCCAGGTAGTCGAGCGGGTGCGCTTTCAGGAACGACCCGGCAATCGCGCCGAAGCGTGAGGTCTCGATCCATTCGCGAATCAGATCGTTGCGGCGCGCGATCGCGAAGAACAGCATAATCGCGCCGAGCAGCAGCCACGCAATCACGTAGGCGACTCGGAGTGCGGCGACGATCGGTTCCTGCGTGGCGCCCGGCGCCGGCGTGTGAAATGCGACGCCGACCGTCGAGAACAAGAACAGTTGATACACTTCGAGCAGCGCGATGAAGAGTATCGAGCTAAGCGCCGCGAGAAACCCGATCTCAAACTTCCGATAGAGGTAGTAGGCAACGCCGCCCTGACCGAGATTGGTATTGATGAGCGCGAGCAGGTACATGCTCGCGCGGACCGGCAAGATGTCGCGGTAGCGCACGCGGGTGTTGAAGCGATTGACGACCCAGGTGAGACACGCCGAATCGATCAAAAAATAGAAGATCGAGTAGGGAAGAAATACGCCGATGAAGGCCAGCGGCGACGCGTCGGCGAGCGCGCTCGATACTTCGCGGAACGGAATGCGCCAGAAGATGATCACGAAGATCGCGAGCGAGCCGAGGTACGGCAACGCACGACGCCAAGCCGGTGCGCCTTGCGACGGGGTTTCGGCGCCAACGCCGGCGCTCATCGCGGCTCAATCCTGACCGACGCGGTGCCGACCATTACGCGTTCGCGCTCGCGGTTCTCGACCCAGACGTCGAGGTCGGCGACCTTCTCGTGGATCCGCGTCACGCGGGCGCGCGCAGTGAGTTCGGCGCCAAAATAGACGGGCTTGATGAATGCGGCGTCGATGCGGCCGCCGCGTAGAAATCCCATTCCGAAGTGCTCGCAAAGCATGCGCGCCGCCAGCGCCAGCACCTGCTCGCCGTCCGCAATGGGCGCGGAGTAGCCGGCTTTCGCGGCGGCGGCGGGATCGTCATGAATGCCGGCGGGCGGTTGGCGCCGCGGCGGTGTTTCAATCGAACGGCCGTACGCGAGATGTTTTTCGCGGTCGAGCACGTATGGCGGCGACGAGTACTCCGCGCCGCCGGTAATCTGCGCGTGCTCAAGACTCATCGCATGCCTCCGTCTTTCAGAAGCACGGCAGTGATTTCCTGTCGCACCAACAGTTGGCTCGACTCCGCGTCGCGCTGTTCGTATTCGAGCACGAAGTAGAACTTGCCGCGTTTGCGGTACGTTTCGGTAATCGTTCCATCGACGCGCACCGACTGGCCGACGCGCATCGGCTCGATAAGTTCGATTCGCTGCTTCGCGTGGACGCCTCCAGAGCCGCCGCGGAAGTGCGCAGCGATGAGCAAGGCGTAATCGACCAAGCGCATGGTTGGAGGAGCAAGCTGCGCGCCGCCGGGCGCGGAGGAAGCGAACAACGCGTTGTGGTCGTCGAGTGCGTGGGTGAACGAATCAACCTGCTGGGCCGGGACGGTGTAGAAGATCGGGCCGAGGCGCATGCCGGCCTTCAGGTTCTCCTCGCACATCAAAGGGCGCGTGTCTTCGCTCACGGACGCCTATCAGGCTGTTGAAAAAGTCATTTTCAACAGCCTGCTCCCTCTCTCTCCTCTCCCCCATTGGGGGAGAAGATTAGGTAAGAAGCCATCTTTCCCGCAGGGTGTCGAGCACGCCTGCGCATTCGCCGCGCCATGTTCTAAGTTTCTCAACACCCTGCTCGACGCCTCCTCTCCCGTCGCGCAGATGCGGCGCGGGGGTTTGAATGAGATTAGCAGGCATGGCAGATTCAGCGCACCCG
>CAYSCX010000011.1:0-86356 GCA_964429575.1 uncultured Binatia bacterium (SeqCode)
TCCGCTCCCAATCCTTGTCTTCCAGACATCCGAACACGAGCCGCGGGCGCACGTCGTGGCCGAGCTCCACTTCGATCGTCTCGAGCAGCGCCGCGACACTGAGCGGATTGTGTGCGCAGTCGAGCACCACCAACGGCCGCTGCGACACCACCTCGAAGCGCCCCGGCCAGGCGACCTCGGCAAGCCCGCGACGAATATGCGCCTCGTCGATCTTCCAGCCCAGCGCACGCATCGCTTCAATCGCCGCGAGCGCAATGGCCGCATTCTCCTGCTGACACGGCCCTTTGAGAGCGATTTCGACGCCGTCGAGCGACAGCCCAAGCCCTCGATAATCCAGGCGGTGCTCACGCGGATGCGGAGTGTAGAAGAAATCGCGATCGAGCATCCGCACCGGCGAGCGCCGTTGCTGCGCGATCGAAGCGAGTGTCACGCGCGCATCGGGCTCGCGTGCGCCAACCACCACCGGTACTTCGGGCTTGATGATGCCGCCCTTCTCGGCAGCGATCGCCGAAATTGTGTAGCCGAGATACTCAACGTGGTCGAACCCGATCGGCGTGATGACGCTGAGCAGCGGATGAACGACGTTGGTCGAGTCGAGCCGTCCGCCGAGCCCGGTCTCGATGATCGCGATATCCACCTTCGCTTCGGCGAAGTAGAGAAACATCATCGCGACCGTGAACTCGAAAAACGTGAGCGCCAATCCTGCGTGGTCGTAGATTGCGCGGAGCTTCTCGATGTAATCGAGCAGTAGCGCAGCAGGAATCTCGCCGCCGTCGACGCGCGTCCGCTCCGCCAGGTTGACCAAGTGCGGCTTGGTATAGAGTCCGACGCGCAAGCCCGCGGCGCGAAGACACGCGTCGAGCATCGCGCAGACCGACCCCTTGCCCTTGGTTCCCGCGACGTGAACCGCATTGAGACGAAGATGTGGATCGCCGATGTGCGCGAGCGCCTGCTCCATGCGCTCGAGCTTGTAGATCTCGCCCCGCGCCTCCAGCGAATAGAGCCATTCGAGCGTGCGAGTCAGCCGTTCCATCCGCGCCCAAGTCTAGCGACGCTGTCCGCGCCGAGAAAGCGCAATCAGCATCGTCGTCGCGACGATTGCTACTTTCGCGCCGGGCGCCGGGATTCCGCCGCACGCGCCCGCGGCCGATGCAGCATTGCGAGCAGCCGCCCCAGCGTTGGCCGCATCTGCTGCCGATGCACGATCGCGTCGAGCATCCCGTGAGCGAACAGGAATTCCGCGCGCTGAAAGTCGTCGGGAAGCTGTTGCTTGGTGGTCTGCTCGATTACCCGGCGTCCGGCGAAACCGATCAATGCGCCCGGCTCCGCAATATTGAGATCGCCGAGCATCGAAAACGACGCCGCAACGCCACCCGTGGTCGGATCGCACAGCACCGAGATGTAAGGCAGCCGCGCATCGCGCAGACGTCCGATGGCAGCCGACACTTTCGCCATCTGCATCAGCGATAGCGCACCCTCCTGCATTCGTGCGCCGCCCGACGCGGAGAACACCACCGCTGGCAGTCGTTTCGTGACCGCGTGATCGAACATCTTCGCGAGCTTCTCGCCCACCACGATGCCCATGCTTCCGCCCATGAACTCGAAATCCATGATTCCGAGCGCGACCCGATGTTCCTCGATCTTTCCGGTGCCCACCACTACCGCGTCGGTGCGACCGCTCTGCCGGCGCGCCTGTTCGATTCGCTCCGGATACGTTTTCGAATCGACGAACTTCAGCGGATCTCCCACCGCGAGGTCCTCAAACATCTCGCGCCAGGCGCCGCGGTCAACTGTGATCGCCAGCCGCTGGCTCACGGTGAGGCGGTTGTGATGTTCGCACTTGGGACAGACGTTGAGGTTGCGCTCGACTTCCTTGCGATAGGATATCTCGCGGCACTTAGGGCACTTCAGCCAGATGTCGTCCGACTGCGCGGGTCGTTCCGTTTGAACTCGCTCAGCCATTGGCTTTGGCTTCCATCGCCGTGTTGTGCGCCGACGCGCGCGCCGCGCGCATCGCGTCCTTCATCGCGCCGACCAGCCCGCCCACCGCGTCAACCATCGCGTCGGACTTGCCGTACCGCTCGATGATTAGTGAAATCGCACTGCCCACCACCACAGCGTCCGCAATCTTCGCAACCTCGGCCGCGTGCTCGGGCTTCGAGATACCAAAGCCGACACCAACCGGCAGATTGGTAACGCTCTTCAACGCACGGACGTGCTGCTCGAGGTCCGCGCCGAGCGTCGCGCGCGCGCCCGTCACTCCCGTCACCGAAACGTAGTAGAGAAACCCGCTTGCGTGGCGCGCAATCTTGCGGCTTCGCTCGATTGGCGTGGTCGGCGCGAGCAACCGAATCACGTCGAGCCCCGCGGCGCGCGCCGGCCGATCGAGTTCGCCGCTCTCCTCCGGCGGCAAATCGACGGCGAGGATTCCATCCACACCCGCCTTTGCCGCATCGGCGCAAAGCTGCTCACAACCGTAGTGATAAAAGGGGTTGTAATATCCAAACAATATCAGCGGAATCTCGGTTTCGCGCCTCAGATCCGCTACCAGTGACAAGATGGCCGCTAGCGACCCTCCCGATGCGAGTCCGCGCGCGAGCGCCCGCTGGTTCGCCGGACCGTCGGCCATCGGATCGGAAAACGGCACGCCCAGTTCAATTATGTCGGCGCCGCGCCTCTCCAATTCGAGCACGAGGCGCCGCGTGTGATCGAGGTCAGGATCGCCCGCGACTATGAATGGAATCAGCGCAGCCTCGTTGCGCGCGCGCAGCTCACGAAACTTGGCAGCAATTCTTCCGCCGCGCGCCATCGCTACACCGTCACCCCGAATTGGCGCGCCAACGTGTGCATGTCCTTGTCGCCGCGGCCCGACAGGTTGACGATTATGATCTGTTCCTTGGCCAGTGCCGGCGCGGTCTTGATCGCCTGTGCGACCGCGTGCGCACTTTCGAGCGCCGGAATTATGCCTTCGGTTTCGGACAACACTTTCAGCGCATCGAGCGCTTCCGCGTCGGTCGCGGCAAGGTACGTCGCGCGTCCGCTGTCCTTTAGAAAGCTATGCTCGGGTCCGACGCCCGGGTAATCGAGCCCGGCCGCGATCGAGTGCGTCTCGCGAATCTGTCCGAGTTCATCTTGCAGCAGGTAAGTCCGGCTGCCGTGGAGCACTCCGATGCTCCCTTGATTGAGCGTAGCTGCGTGTTGCGGGCCGCCCAGCCCGAGACCCGCCGCCTCGACGCCGATCATCTTCACCGACGCGTCGTTGATGAACGGATGGAAAAGACCGATCGCGTTGGAGCCACCGTTGACGCATGCAATCAGCAAGTCGGGCAGGCGCCCTTGGGCCTTGACGATCTGTTTTCTCGCCTCGCGGCCGATGACCGACTGAAAGTCTCGCACGATCATCGGGTACGGATGCGGTCCCGCGGTCGAGCCTATGAGATAGTAGGTCGTGCTCACCGTCGCGATCCAGTCGCGGAGCGCCTCGTTGAGTGCGTCCTTGAGACTCTTGCTGCCTGCATCGACCGGCGTCACTTTCGCGCCAAGCAGCTTCATCCGAAACACGTTGAGCGCCTGCCGCTCGACGTCGAGCGTCCCCATAAATACTTCGCACTGGCGGCGCAGCAGCGCCGCCATGGTCGCCGTCGCGACCCCGTGCTGCCCTGCGCCGGTCTCCGCGGTGATTCGCTCCTTGCCCATCCGCTTGGCAAGCAGCGACTGCCCGAGTGCGTTGTTAATCTTGTGCGCGCCGGTGTGACATAGATCCTCGCGCTTGAGGTAAATCTTCGCGCCGCCAAGCTTCGCGGTGAGATTGACGGCGAGGTAAAGCGGCGTCGGCCGTCCCACATAGTCGCGCGAGTAATTTGCGAGTTCCTTCTTGAACTTCGGATCGCGCCGCGCGTCCTTGTACGCGCGCTCCAACTCGAACAACGCGGGCATCAACGTCTCGGCGACGTATCGCCCGCCGTAACTCCCGTAGTGTCCGGTCCGGTCAGGCAGATTTTGCATTGCGAATGAAGCTCCTGAGCTTCGCGCGATCTTTGATTCCAGGCTGAGATTCGACGCCGCTGGCGACGTCAACTGCGTACGGATGGAGCGCCGCGGCCGCCGCGACGTTCACCGCATTCAAGCCGCCGGAGATAAACGCGCGGCTCAGATCGCAGCCGTTCAAGTCCGCAAGCCGACGCGCGCGCCCGGTGCCGCCGTAGAGCTTCGAGTCGAAAGTATCGAGCAGCACGAAGTCGGCGCGGGTGTGTTTGATCGCATCGAGATGTTCACTCGCGCGAAGCCTGAGCGCGCGAATCACCGGCACTGGCCACCCCGCAAGCGCGCTCTCGTCTTCATCGCCGTGGAACTGGATGAGGTCCAGCTTCAGGACCGCGACGCGTTCTTCGATGAAATCACGCGCAGCGTTGACAAACACTCCGACCAACTTTGCGCGCCCACCGATCGCGTCACGAATCTCTCGCGCACGCTGGAGCGTGATACAGCGCGGGCTCGGCGCGTGGAAATTGAGCCCCACCATGTCGGCGGCGAGCTGCACCGCCGCCTCCGCATCCTGAACTCGCGTCACGCCGCAGATTTTCACTTTCACCGTCATCGCGCCGCCCGGTGGCCCGGCGTGTCCAGCGCACTCGTCAATTCGAGCAGCGTGGCCCCCGGCCTGCGATCTTTGAGCAGGCTCTCGCCGACCAGGAATCCGCGCGCGCCGGCGCGATCCAGCCGCCGAATGTCATCGGCAGCGTCGATTCCACTCTCCGCAACAATCAGCGCGCCGCCTTGATAGCCGGCGAGCAAGCGCTCCGTGACCGCGAGATCGGTCACGAAAGTGTGAAGGTCGCGGTGGTTGATTCCGATCAGCTCGCAATTGAGCCGGCGCGCCAGCGCGAACTCATTCGCATCGTGCACCTCGACCAGCGCCGCCATTTTCAGTTCGCCCGAGAGCGCCGCAAGATCGCGTAACTCTCTCTCTTGGAGCATCGCCGCGATCAGGAGCACGCAGTCCGCGCCCGCCTCGCGCGCTTCGTAGAGCTGATACGGATCGAAGATGAAGTCCTTGCGCAGCAGCGGAAGTTCGACGGCGGTGCGCACCGCGCGCAGATCATCGAGACTGCCCTTGAAGTGGCGGTCGGTGAGCACTGATATCGCGGCTGCACCATCCGCCGCGTACTCGCGCGCGACAGTTGCCGGATCGAGGTTCACAAAGATGTCGCCCTTGCTCGGCGACGCCCGCTTGATTTCCGCGATGATCGCCGGACGTCTCGCGCGAAGCGCCGCAGTGAAGTCCCGAGCCGGCGGCGCATTCCTGGCGGCGGCGATAAGTTTCTCGATGGGCGCCGCCAGTTTTGCGGCGCGCAGCTCATCGCGCTTTGCGGCGAAGATGCGATCCAGAATCGAACTCATCTGGCGATCTCCGCGGATTGTTCGTCGCGGCTTGCCCGAGCAAGCTCATCGAGCACCGCAAGCGCCTTGCCCGACCGGATTACGCCGCGCGCGGCGTCGATTCCCCCGGCGAGCGTCGCCGCCTTGCCGCCCACATATATCGCCGCGCCGCCGTTGAGCGCGAGTGCGTGATGCGCCGCCGTGTCGCCCGCCACCAATGCCCCGCGCAGCATCATCGCAGCGCCCGCCGCGTCGTCCACTTTGACCGATGCTCCCTCTAACAGTGCGATTCCAAATTGACGGGGCTCGATCTCGTATTCGCGGACCGCTGCGCCGCGACGCACCTCCGCAATGTGGGTCGGCGCGACGACGGAAATCTCATCGACTCCATCATTGCCGCGAACCACCATCGCGTGTTCGACGTCGAGCGCGGCCAGCACGTCCGCAACGCGACGGACCAGGCGCGGATCCGCGACGCCGACGAGCCTGCGCTTCGGCACGGCCGGGTTGCAGAGCGGGCCGGCGAGGTTGAACAGCGTACGCGTCGCGAGTGCGCGCCGAAGCGGTGCGAAACGCGCCAGCGCCGGTTGGTAGGCCGGCGCGAAGATGAAACACATGCCTGCGCGCTTGAGGCATCGCGCGAGGCCGTCGGGATCGCAATCGATTCTCACGCCTTCGTGCTCCAGAACGTCAGCTCCGCCCACTTTACCGCTGATCGCGCGATTGCCGTGCTTCGCAACCGCGACACCCGCCGCCGCCGCGATCAGCGCCGCGCCGGTGGAGATGTTGAAGGTGTGCGAGTTGTCGCCGCCGGTGCCGGACGTATCGAGCAGATCCGTCGTGCCGAATTTCACAGCGCGCGCCCGCCTGAGCATCGCGCGCACCGCACCGGCAAGCTCCTCGGTCGTTTCGCCCTTGAGCTTGAGCGCAATCAGGAACCCGCCGACCACCGCGTCGGGTACTTCGCCGTCGAGAATCTCGCCGACTGCCGATTCCGCCGCCGCGGCGTCGAGCGATCGCCCGTCGAGCACGGCGGCAAATGCTTGCTGAATCGCCGTCACGCCACGATGCGCCGAAGGAAGTTGTCGAGCAGTTGTTTGCCGTCAGGAGTGCCGATCGATTCCGGGTGAAACTGCACGCCCTCGACCGGGAACCGCTTGTGCCGCAGTCCCATCATCTCGTCTTCGGCGGTCTTCGCGCTGACCTCGAGGCACTCCGGCAGCGACGCGCCATCGACCAGCAGCGAGTGATAGCGCATCGCCTCGAACGGGCTCGGCAACCCCTCGAAGATCGTCTTGCCGTCGTGCAACACCGGCGAAGTCTTTCCATGCATCAGCCTGTCCGCGCGCACCACCGCGGCGCCGAATGCGTCGCCGATGCATTGGAGGCCGAGGCACACGCCGAGGATGGGAATCTCGTTGGCCATTTCTCGAATTATCGCGACCGAGATGCCCGCTTCGCGCGGCGTGCACGGCCCGGGCGAGATGACGATCGCGTCGGGCGAAAGCTTGCGCGCGCCCGCGACGTCGATCTCGTCGTTGCGTTTCACCGTCAGCTCGGCGCCAAGCTCGCCAAGATACTGCACGAGGTTGTAGGTGAACGAGTCGTAGTTGTCGATCATCAGGATTCGTGCGCGTGGCATGGCGGCTCATCTCCCCGGCGCGGTTTCAAATTCGCGCGCCGCGCTCAGTGCGCGCACCATCGCGCGCGCCTTGTTGACCGATTCTTCGAACTCCGCGCCGGGATCCGAATCCGCGACGATGCCGCCGCCCGCCTGGATGTATACGCGATTGTTCTTCACCATCAGCGTGCGCAACGCGATCGCGGTATCGGTGTTGCCGGTGTAGCTGAAATATCCGACTGCGCCGGCGTAAACACCCCGGCGCACGGATTCGAGCTGATCGATGATCTCCATCGCGCGAATCTTCGGCGCACCCGACACGGTGCCCTGCGGAAACGTCGCGCGAAACGCGTCGAATGCGTCGCACTCCGGCCTGAGCGTGCCGCGCACGTTCGAGACGATGTGCATCACGTGGGAGTACCGCTCGACCACCATGTATTCGGTGACTTGCACGGAACCGATCTCGGATACTCGTCCGACGTCGTTGCGTCCGAGATCGACCAGCATCACGTGCTCCGCGCGTTCCTTGGGATCGGCGAGCAGCTCGCGCTCCATCGCCGCGTCGTCCTCGTCGTTGCGTCCGCGCGGCCGGGTGCCCGCGATCGGACGCAGCGTGATTTCGCGCCCCTCGACACGCACCATCACCTCCGGCGACGCACCGACCAGCGTGTAATCGCCGAGCCGCAGGTAAAACATATACGGCGATGGATTGATGGTGCGCAGGCTCCGATAGATGTTGAAAGGATGCGCGGTGAGCGGCGCCTCGAAGCGTTGCGACGGCACCACCTGAATGATGTCGCCCGCCTTGATGTACTCCTTCGCCTTCTCGACCATCGCCATGTAACCCTCGCGCGTCGTGTTCGACGTGATGGCCGCCTCGAGCGCCGCCGCACCCTCGAGCCGCGGTGGAATCGCCGGGGCTGACAGCCGCGAGATCATCTCATCGATCTTTGCGCGCGCGCTCTGGTAGGCGGCGTGGGTCGAGCCGTATTCATCCAGCGCGACATTCGCGATGACGGTGAGCGTCTGCCGCACGTTGTCGAACATCAGCACCGTGTCAGTGAGCATCATGCAGAGGTCCGGCGTGCCAAGGTCGTCCTCGACCGTTTCGGGAATCCGCTCGAAGCAACGCACGACGTCATATGCGAGGAATCCCACTGCTCCGCCAAAAAATCTCGGCAGGTTCGGCAGCTGCGGCGCACGATAGTGCTTCACTTCGCGCCGCAGCTCCTCGAACGCATTATCGACCGGCCGCACTTCGACGCCGCGGCCCGGCCGTAGAATGTCCATGCGTCCAGCGCGCGCCCGCAGCACCACCGACGGCTCCGATCCGAGGAAGGTGTAGCGTCCCCACTTCTCGCCGCCGCGCACGCTCTCCAACAGGAACCCATAATCGCCGCGCGCAACCTTGAGAAACGCCGAGACCGGCGTCTCGAGGTCGGCGGCGATTTCGCGCGCGACCGGGATCAGATTGAATCCTTGCGATGCGAGATCGCCAAACTCCTTTTCGCCCGGACTAAGCATCGTCATCCAGCTCCTCTGGACTCACGGCGTGCAGCAGGAGCGGCCCTTGGAAAAAGAAAAGGGCCGCCGGCACTCGCCCGCGGCCCTTGAAATTCCGGTTTTCCTGGTCTTACGAAACCGGCGCGCAGGCTGGTGCCGCGGGCGTCTTGCGCCAAATCCACCAAGCCATGCGGGTTCCGTAGGACATATTGCAGCTCTCAAATATCCATACAGCCGCGGGCTCTGTCAATTGGCCGATTGTGACCAGTGCATCACTAGCAGGCAGCGAGCCCTTTGCCCGCAGCCTGCTAGAGCGCGTACGCAGATCGATACTCGTCCTTCAATCGCTCCTGCGCGGCGTGCGCATCGGCTTCGCTTGCGAACGGTCCCACGCGCACCCGGTACCATTTCTTGCCGTCGATGATCATCTCGACTGTGTATGGCCGATACCCGAGCGCCTTGAGCTTCGTCACCATCTCATCCGCATACGCGCGGTCCATCGCGCCGCCGATCTGGATGTTGTAGCCCTTGCCCTTCGGCGCCGCCGCAAGTGACGCGGCCGCCGCACCAGGTGAAATCTCTAGGGTCTCCCCCGTAGTCTTCGACGCCGCCGCACTTGGCGCCGATGCTACCGCAGGCGATGACGCCGCAGCCGCCGCCGACGGCATCGCGTATGGCGACGGCTCGACCGGCGGCGCGTCGGACGGCGCAGGCGGCAACGGATAGACCGTCGCGAGTTGCGACGGGTCGGGCTGGTTCTGCCGCGCCATTTCGTAGCCCGCGACCATCCCCAGCGCGAAGACCGCGCCCGACAGCGCCATCAGACCAATCAGGATTACGAATGCCCCGCCGGTTCGAATCTCGAATCGCATCCCCGCCTCACATCCGCTCGGGCGCGCTCACTCCAAGCAACCCGAGCCCACTTGCGATCGCGCACTTGAGCAAGTCGGCCAGGTAAAGCCGGGCCATGCTCAGTTGCCGATCGGTTCCGATTATACGATTCGCGGGCTTGTTGTAATAGCGATGGAAGTCTCCCGCCAACTCCAGCAGGTAGAACGGCACACGATGGGGTTCGAGCGCGCGCGCCGACTCTGTCATCACCTCGCGAAGTCCGAGCGCGCGTTTGCCGAGCTCGAGTTCCTCGTCTGCCAGCAAATCAAGGTCTATCGATGATCGATCCGCCGGCAGCTCGAGTCCCGCCTTCTCGCCCTCGCGAAACACGCTCGCCAGCCGCGCGTGCGCGTACTGCACGTAGAAGACCGGGTTCTCCGGCGCCTGCCGCTTGGCGAGATCGAGATCGAAGTCCAGATGGCTGTCGTGCTTGCGGAACAGAAAGAAGAAGCGCACCACGTCCGGGCCGACTTCATCGATCAGCTCATCGAGTGTCACGTAGGTCGCGCGCCTGGTGGACATCTTTACCCGCTCGCCGCCGCGCGTGAGCGTGACGAACTGGTAGATGATCGCGCGGATCGTCGAGGCGTCGTGGCCGAGCGCCTTGACCGCCGCGATCACGCCTTCGTGTTCTGCGATGTGATCGGCGCCGAACACGTCGACGACCAGATCGAAGCCGCGCTCGAGCTTTTGGATGTGATAGGCGATGTCGGGCGTGCGGTAAGTCGGCTCGCGGTCGGGCCCTGATCGAATGAGCACGACGTCCTTGGGCAGTCCCAGCGGCTCGCCCCGCAGCCAAACGGCTCCATCGCGCTCTTCAACCAGCCCGCGTTTGCGCAGCTCCGCGACCACCGCATCGACCCTTCCGGCGCGGATCAGCTCCAACTCGTTGGTAAACACCGTGAACCGGATGCCGAGCCGTTCGCACGTCGCGCGAATGTCGGCGAAGATCGAATCGACCGCCGCCTTGCGCAACACATCATTGTCGGGCGCCGCGGCGAGCGCGTCACCGCGTTTCTCAACCAGCGAGCGCGCGATGTCGCGTATGTACTCGCCCTGGTAGCCGTCCTCCGGCAGCGTCGCCTCGCGTCCCAATTCCTCCAGGTACCGCACCCGCACCGATTCGGCGAGCAACTTCATCTGCCGGCCGCCATCATTGAAGTAATACTCGCGCGTGACGTCGAACCCCGCGGCCTCATACATGCGCGCGATCGTATCGCCCAGCACGGCGTTGCGTCCGTGGCCGACCGTGAGCGGCCCGGTGGGATTCGCCGAGAGAAACTCAACCTGGATCTTCTTGCCGCCGCCCGCGCGAAGCTCCCACGGCTGCGGCCGGAAGAAAGCCGGACCCTCGTCAGTAGCGCGACGCATCTCACGCTGCCAGTAAGCCGGCGCCATGCGAAAGTTGATGAAGCCGGGTCCCGCGACGGCTACTTCCCTGACCTCGGCGGGAAGCTCGAGATTCGCGCGGATGATCTCGGCAATTGCGCGCGGCGCCTTTTTCTCATCGCGCGCAATCACCAATGCGACGTTGGTAGCGCGGTCGCCGTGCGACGGGTCGCGAGGCTGTTCCACGGTAATTGACGGCGGCGCCGACTTGAGCGCACCCTTGGCGCGCGCGCGCTCAATTGCAGCAGATATGATTGAGATGATGAGGTCGTTCATTCGCCAGAAGCGATCGATGTCGAGCAATCGTGCCAGATACGGCGCGCGCTGTTAAGCTCGCGCGGCTTGACGCTCGCCGCGCGCCGGTGCGAACGTGACGGCGAGGCGTGGGGAACATCATGGAGCTCGCTCTTGGCGGCAAAGCCGCAATCGTCACCGGTGGCAGCAAGGGTATTGGGCGCGCCACCGCGCTCGGGCTCGCAGCCGAGGGCGCTTCGGTCGTGGTATGCGCACGCGGCCGCGAGGCGCTCGATGAAACGGCCGGGCTTGCGCGGCAAAATGAAGGCGCGCGCGTCGCGGCGCTGCAAGCCGACCTTACCAAACCAGACGACATCCGGCGCGTGGTCGCGCGTTGCGTCGAAGAGTTCGGCCGCATCGACATCCTCGTGAACAACGCCGGCTCTGCCCGTCCGGGCGAATTCCAGAGCACCAGTGACGCCGACTGGCTGGACGACTGGCAGCTCAAGTTTTTCGGCTACGTGAGGATGGCGCGCGAGGTGCTGCCGCACATGGAGCGCGGGGGTGGCGGCGTGATCGTCAATGTAATCGGCACCGGCGGACTGGCTCCAACCCGTGGGTACATGGTCGGCGGGTCCGCCAATGCGGCGCTCAATCATTTTACCAAGGCGCTCGCCCAGGAGGGCGCCGAACGAGGCGTGCGGGTGGTGGGAATCAATCCGGGACCGATACTGACTGACCGGCTTCGCATCTTTGTAGGACGCGCCGCGCAGGCGCGGGCGCAGAGCATCGAGGAAGCGCTCCGGCGCATGACCCCGCTCAAGCGCGCCGGGCGACCGGAGGAAGTGGCGGACCTGATCCTCTTTTTGGTCTCCGCGCGCGCCGCGTTCATCCACGGCGCCAACATCACGATTGACGGCGGCGCTAATCCGGGGCTGATGGGATGAGGAGTCCTCGCGCAGTGGAGGCAAGTACTGGGCAGGCTCGACGACTTGGCCGTTTCGCGCTCGCTACAGAGCGGAAAGCGGTGCGCTGAGCGCCGACCCGCTGCTCGCCGCCGCCAGCGCCGCGCTCGCGGTCGCCAAGAAAGCTCCGCCCGAAGAGCCTACCTAGCGCCGGCGTAGCCGAGCAGCCCCGCGACCAGCAGCGCCCACCCGATCGCCCCCAGCGGCATCAACCCGTAGATGGCTCGCACCACCCGCCAGCCCAGCGGCAAAGGCGGGCCGGCGACCTGCTGCCCAGTCCATGGATCGTAAACTCGCATGTTCCCTCCTTACACATTGTAACTATTCCCTACCGATTAGAGCGCCCCTGCGCCCGCCGCGCAAGCGGGCGCCGCAGCAAGGCCGTCAATCCTACTACCCATAGTAGGGCGAACGCTGGCGACCTACTAAAGCTGGGTTCGTTTTGTCTATTTTGATTGTTTTTTTCGGCGCGGTTCCGGGCGCAGGGGCGACTGGGCGAGGCGGCGGCGGTCGCGCGGTGTGACGGGGCGGCAGGGTCGCCCGCGAGGACAACCGAGGGCTGGTGATTGGTGTCCATCGGGTGAAAGTTAACACGAGACGACTCAGCGGATCAGGCTGAACTAGTTCATCCCTGAACCCGTTCAGAGGCCGCACCGCCGCGACGCTGCGCTACTTTTTTGCCCACTCCGGCGCCATCGACAACGTCGGATACCCCGAGCCCATCTGGATCAGCACACCGTGACTCGACCGCGGCGAGATGAACGCCTCGTACGAATCCGCTGACCACTGGCGCTCATCGACCACGCGCACCCCCTTCGCCTTCAGCTCGTCGCACTTCGCCTTCGGCTCTTTCACCGCGAATGTGAGGTGATGCAGTCCTTCGCCGCGCTTTTCCAGGAACTTCACCAGGAACGAACTCTCGTCGAACGGTTCGAGCAGCTCCAGCAGCACGCCGTTCAGTTCGAGCTGGACCAGCCGGTAGCCCGATTCCTTGCTCGCATGGTCGAACATGAACGTTGCGCCAAGCACGCCCTCGAAGAACTTGCGCGCCTCATCGACGCTTCGCACGGCGATGCCAATGTGATCGAGCTTGCCGAGTGGCTCTGCCATTACCGAATCCTTCGCGGGCGGTTGTGCGGTTGCTGCGCGGCAGGGCCGTCGACTTGGCGCCGCTCAGTCTGCCGGCATGCTCGCGGCGTAGCTCGTCCGCGCCTTCATCCGCTCCCACCACGCTTTGAGGTTTGGAAAATCGTCGGGAATTTTGTATCCCGCGCGCTCGTAGTTCGAAAGATGAGGAACGAACGAGATGTCGGCGAGACTCAAGACTCCGGTGAAGAATTCGCGTCCCTGCAACTCCTTGTCCAGATACGCGAAATGCTTCAGCGCCTCGCGCTCGCCCTCCTCGATCTTGGCGTGGTCGCGCTCAGCTTCCGGCTTCCTCAACTGAAGGAAGATCTTGTAGAGCGAAGTCGCGGCGTACGCGTCGGAGTAATCCTCGAATGCGCGCGCCCGCGCCTTCATCGCCGGGTCTCGCGGAAGCAGCGGGCTGTTCGGATAGCGGTCTTCAAGATATTCGTTGATGACCGTCGAGTCGTGCACGATGACGCCTTCGTCGATAAGCGCCGGCACTTTGCCGACCGGATTGATTGCGAGGTACTCCGGCCTGCGATGTTCGCCCTTGGCCAGATCGAGCCACGTCGTTTCCCATTGGAGCCCTTTTTCCAAAAGGGCGATGCGCGACTTGCGCGCCCACGGTCACGGTTTGTAGTCGAACATCTTCAACATTGTTGGGGCCTCCTGCTCACCAGCCATGTTATTTTCGCGCTCTTGCAAGCGTCAAGGCGGCCTTGCACGAGGGTCGCGCTTTCCGCGATAGGAGTGTATGTCCGCGATCGCGTGGAAGATGCCGCCGGTGGTGAAGGTCTACGAGGCGATCGGCGCGCTCGGAGACGGGCGGGTGGAAATGAAGGGCACGTGGGGCGCGCTGGTGACATCGTCGGAGGGAAACAAGACCTATCAAGTCGAAATCTCGGACGATCTCCGGCAGATTTCTTCCAATGATAACGCGTCGTACTGGCAGGGCTACCTCGGGTATCCTGCCGTCGCGGTGTTGCTGCAGCTTGGTCTTTACCGGGCACCGGCAAACGTAATCGACGCGCTCGCCGGCATTGCGTGGAAGCAGATCAACCGCCGCTTGCGCAACGACTACGCAAAGACGCTCAAGGAAGTCGATCGCATCGTCGAGCAAAACGGAAACGACCCCGATGCGGTGCGCGCCGAGGCAGAAGCGATCATGGACGCGCTGAAGAAGCTCGCGCCAGTGCGCGGCGCCCGCAAGCCGCCGCCACCCGAGAAGCGCGAGTCGAAGGGCAAGTAGCGATGGCTCTAACGGAGACCGCATGAGCGCCGTATCACCGCAGGGACTGGGCCCGTTCTTCAACATATTCTTTCAACCCCGCGCGACCATCCGCGCGATCGTGGAGGTCGATCCGCGCCTCCACGTCGTGCCGATTGCGCTCATCGCCGGCGGACTCTCTGCCATCCCCAGCGCGCTCATCGCCGGCGCATCGGGCCCCGTGCAGCAGGCGGGACCCTTCGTGGCCGCGTTCGCCACCGTGTTCGGGGCGGTGTTGGGCGTCATCGGGCTCTACGTGAGCGGTTGGCTTCTGACCTTCACGGGCTGGCAGCTCGGCGGCACCGCGACCCCACGCTTGGTGCGCGCGGCGGTGGCGTGGTCCAACGTGCCGAGCATCGTGGGCTCGGCGATCGGCACCGTGGCGCTGGTGACGGGTATGGCCGCGATTCCCGCCTACGATGCTGAGTCTGCGTTCCGAGTAAGCGGCGCTCTCTCCGGTCTGAATCCTGTCTTCTTGGGCTTCGCGATCTGGTCGTTCGTGATCTCTCTCATTTGCCTCAGCGAGGTAAATGGTTTTTCTGTCGTGCGAGCGCTGCTCGCGTATTTTCTAATCGCAGTCGAGGTGGGAATCATCGTCGCAATCCTGGTGATCGTCTCTGTTGGAGTGCCGGGCTTTGTACGCTGAAGAGGCACCCGCCGCGCCGGGGCCTTCTCATCACCGGCCTACTGCACGCGCAAACGCTCCGCGAGCCTGCTCATTCGCTTGCGCTCTTCCTGGTTGAAGACCGCCTGTCGGAGCGCGCTTTTGGTCCCCACGATCACGCACACTCGCTCCGCGCGCGTTATCGCCGTGTAGAGCAAATTTCGCCTCAGCATCAGGTAGTGCGCCGGATGAAGCGGGATCACCACCGCGGGATACTGGCTGCCCTGGCTCTTGTGCACGGTGATCGCGTAGGCAAGCGCAAGCTCGTCGGCTTCCGATAAATCGTACTGGGCGCCGGTCTCTTCGAATGCGACGCCCAACTTTCCACGCTCCGCATCGAGCGACGTGATCGTGCCGATTTCTCCGTTCATCACCAGCTTGTCGTAGTCGTTTCGCAATTGAATCACGCGATCTCCGGCACGGAATACGCGGTCGCCCACGCGCAGCTCGCGCCCGGCGGGGTTGAGCAGTTGCTGAAGTTCTCGATTGAGCGCCTGCGTTCCGAGCGCGCCGCGGTTCATCGGCGAGAGCACCTGGATGTCCCGCGCATCGCGAATCCCGAACTTTCCAATCAACCGCTCGCGGACCAATTGCTTGATTGTCGCGAGGATCTCGTCCGGCGAATTGCGTTCGATAAGGAAGAAATCGCCCTCCGCGTCGGACGACGCCGCCGGCATTTCACCGCGATTGATGCGGTGCGCATTCGCGACGATCAAACTCTCGCGCGCCTGGCGGTAGATTTCGCGCAACTCGACCACCGGAACCAACCCCGATGCGATTACGTCCTTGAGCACGCTCCCCGGCCCAACCGACGGGAGCTGATCGCGGTCGCCCACCAGCAAGAGCGACGTTTCCGGCATCAGCGCCGAGAGCAGATTCGATGCGAGCTCGACATCCATCATCGAGGTCTCATCGACCACCAGGTAGTTGGTGCGAAGTGGAAACGACTCGTTGCGAATGAAGCCGCCGCTTTCCGGCGAATACTCGAGCAGGCGATGCAGCGTTTTCGCCTCGCGGCCGGTCGCCTCCGACAACCGCCGCGCCGCGCGGCCGGTCGGCGCAGCGAGCGACGGTCGAATCCCGGCGGAATCGAGCGCCGCGAGCAACGATTTCAGCAGCGTCGTCTTGCCGGTGCCCGGACCGCCGGTGATCACCGTCACTTTGCTTTCGAGCGCCGTCCGCAGCGCCTTCAACTGTTCGGCAGAGAGCGGCGGTTTTGCTGCGCGCATTGCCGCCTCGGCAGCGCGCTCGACTGCCGCGCGTCCCAGCGGACGTCCTTGCGTGAGCGCGCGAAGCCGGGTCGCGACATTTTGCTCGGCGGCGTGCAGCGCCGCGAGATACACGGCGGTCGCATCCTCGTTTCGCTCCACGACCACATCGCCCTGCGCCGCGAGCTCCTCGACCGCGCGCCAGGCGAGATCGCCATCCATCTCGAGCGCGCTCGTGAACTGACCCTCCAGGTAGTCCAATGGAACGTACACGTGCCCGTCGTCGGCCATGCGCTCCAGCAGATACACGACCGCGGCGCGCGCCCGCTCGATCGAATTGCGAGCAATGCCGAGGCGATCGGCGATCGCATCCGCGGTGCGAAACCCGATGCCCGAAATACGCCGCGCCAACAGGTACGGGTCGTGACGGATGGTGTCGAGCGCGTCGCGCCCGAACTCCTTGTGAATCTTGCGCGCGTAACCCGACCCGACGCCGTGACCGCGCAGAAAAACCGTCAGCTCGCGAAGCCCCGACGAGTCCCGCCACGCCGCGACGATCCGGTCTGCAACCACTCGCCCCAGTCCGCGCACTTCACGCACCCGGTCGGGACGCTCGTCGAGCACCTGCGGCAACCCTTCGCCAAAATGTTCGACGATGCGCCGCGCGAGTGCCGGTCCCACTCCCTTGATCTCCGAGGCGAGGTAGCGCTCCAGCGCCGCGACCCCCGCGGGCCGGATGGTCTCGTAATCAACGATTCTGAACTGTTCGCCGTAACGCGGATGTTTCTCACGCCGGCCCCGCGCGCGGATGCCGGAGCCGATCTCCAGCCCCGCCAGGCTGCCGACCACCGTAATGCGTTCGCGCACGCCGTCTTGCAGCGTGCATTCGACCACCGCCACCGCATAGCCGCTTTCGTCGTTGACGTAGAGCAGCTGTTCGAGGGTGCCCTCGAGTAGTTGTTCGCTGGTTTCGGGAGCTGCCACAACGCGATGCAAGGCCACGTCTGCTTCAACGACCCGCAGCCGCAGCGGCAAGGATCGCGCGCGCGCCGCGAAGCGTAAAGGCGGCGTCGCACCGCGCGTCAACAGGCGCGGCTGTCTCGCGACGGGCCGGCTCAGACTTCCACATCCTGCCAGCGGCCGGTGCGAAAACGCCAGGTCTTGAGGGTTGCGCGCACCGTGTAATCGGCGAGCAACGACCACCAGATGAGGATGATCGAGCCTCCGAAGTGCCACACCAGCACGGTGATGAACAGGCGCAGCCCATAGAACCCGGCGAGCGACGCATAGAGCGGAAAGCTGGAATCGCCCGCGCCGCGCAATGCTCCCGTCAGCGTCCAGTCGACGCCCATCAACGGCTGCGCTGCCGCCAGCGCATGCATGAACGCGACGGTGTAGCCGATGACTTCGGGGTCGTCGATGAACAGTCCCGCTATCTGCCACGCGAAAATGAACATCACCAGTCCGAATGCGGACATCAGTACGACCGAAAGCCGGGTGGATTCCCATCCCGCGCGTCGCGAAAACTCCTTGTCGCCGGCGCCAAGCCCCTGCCCCACCAGCGTCGCCGCCGCCGCCGAGAAACCGAAACCCGGCAGGAACGACAGCGCCAGGATGCGCACGCCGATAAAGTACGCCGCGATTTCCTTTTCGCCGTAACGCGCAATCAACGCGACGTACGCGATGAATCCAAACTGGATGATGAGCTGCTCGAGCGCCGCCGGATATCCGATGCGCATGATGCGCGCGCACAGTCCGAAGTCGGGGCGCCATCCGCTCCAGTGCAGGTTTAAGACCATGCCGCGCGCGGTCATCGCCCACACGATGAGTGCGCATCCGACCGCGAATGCGATGAGTATGGCGATCGCGGAGCCGTCCACCCCCAACGCCGGAAATCCGAACTTGCCAAAGATCAGAACCCAATTGAGAAAGATCGCGAGTACGTCCGTGATCCCGCCCACCCATAGCGGCGTCCGCATGTCGCCCGCGCCGCGCAGCGCCGACGCGCACATCATCCATACCGCCTGGAACGGCTGCGCGAGCATCACGATTCGCAGGTAGCGCGCGCCCATTTCCGCGGTCTCGCCCTTCACTTGGAACACCGACATGAGGGGGTCCGCGAACAGAATCACCGGCAGCGAGATCGCCACCGACACGACCACGCCGAGTACCACCGACTGCCAGAGCACGTCTTCGGCGCTATCGCGATCGATCGCGCCAACGTACCGCGCGACCAGCGCGACCGTGCCTGTGCCGACCGCGGCGACTCCCGCGCCGACCGCGAACATGATCTGAGTTGCGAGACCGACCGCGCCGACTGCTTCCGCGCCCAGCCGCCCGACCATGAGCATCGAGGCGAGTCCCACCACCGAATCGAGCATGAAGGCGAGAATCACCGGCCAGGCGAGCGCCCACACCTCCCACCGCATCCGCTCCACCGGGGGCAGACTAAGTGCGGTCCCGCCCCACCGATCGGGGCGCGGGACCGACTCAACGACTCCAGACATCGGTGATCGCAGTTACGACAGTAGCGAAGCGGGCAGTCAAGTCAGCGCAGCCGCGATTGCCGCGAGCCGCGCGCTTTCCAGGCCGGGGAACGCGCCTTGATCCCGATTCGCGGCGCGGGCTATAAGCCTTCGACTCGCGTGCGGCACGGCGCGCGCCGCGCATGCCGCAAGCGTGTCACTCGCTTCGCCGGACTCAGATCAGTTCAAGATGACCGAAGGAGTGAAGCCGCCGCTGCCACGATTCTCATCGATTGGCCGCGAGATTGTCTCCGATCTCAAGTACGCCGCGCGAAGTGTCCGCGACGACCTGTGGATGATCGCCCGCTCACCGCTTGAAATTCGCAATGCGGCGCCGCTGCTTCGCGACCGCGACTTCCATGTCACGCTCGCCAAAGTGATCGCGATACTGGCCGTCGCTTACCTGCTCGACACGACGATCAAGGAGGCCATCACTGGGTCAGTTGCGCAGATCATCGCCCCGCTGCAAACCGCCGGCAAAGTCTTGCTCTATTCCAACTTGGCCCTGTGGTACTTGAGTGGGCTCTACATTCGCTCCAGCCGTTCACGTCAAATCGCATTGACCACGCTCGAGGCTGCCGGCGCCGCCGCACTCCTCGCCGACTTTTTCAAGTTCGCATTCGGTCGGCGACGCCCCCGCCAATCCGACTTGCACTCGCTGTGGTTCGCCGGTGGCCTCTCGTTCCCGTCGGGCGAGGTAACCCCCTCCGCGGTGGTCGCGGCCGGGCTCAGCGCCTATTGGGGCGACCGCTGGTACGTCAGCGTGGTCGCCTACTCGTTCGCGTTGATGGTCGGATTGGGACGGATGGGACGCAATGCGCACTGGTTTTCGGATGTGATGGGGGCAATGATGCTGGGATACTTCACGCTGCGGCTATTCCTGTGGATGCACGGGTTTCGCGACCGGCGCGATGCCAAGGTCGCCGCCCAGTGACGCTCGTCGACCACGCCTACTCGCCGATACTCTCGCGCCACCCTAGCAGGGTGTTGAAAAAGCCTTTTTCAACACCCTGCTACTGCATTTCGGGCGGCGCCATCCCCGGCGCGCCGAACTGCCCGCCGGTAACGCGCACCGGCAGAATCACCAGGCTTAGCCCGTACAACTGCAGCCAGCTCTGCAGTTCGATGGCGGTGTGATTGTGCAGGAACCGCCCCATGAAGCCCTCGACCTCGCTGGTGAACACCAGCTTGCCCGCGAAGAACACGGTGTGTGGAAACTCCTTGGCGGCTTCCACGCACAGCCGCCTGAGTTCCTCAACGACGTCCGCGCCGAGCCCCGCGCGAAGTTCAGGGTAGTAGCCGAGGTCGGAAGCGAATCGGCAGTATTCGCTGAGATCGTCCTCGATGCTCTTCTCGAGCGCCTTGACTTCCTCGTGGCCTTTTAGCAGGTCGGCGTCCACCTCGCCCACCGCAACGAAAATCACGTTGCGGAACTCTTCGCCGAACAACTGGCGCACCGCGAGCAGCGTCGCCAGACCAAGCCCGTTGAATCCGTTGACCAGCAGCACCGCGGTGGGCGCGTCGGTGTTGCGCGTCGGAGGCGCCTCGCGCCTCGCGCCGTACAACTTGGGCAGGATATCGGCCTCGAGCTGCTCCACTGCAAGCCGGATGTGGTCGTAATGGCGCCGGACGATGTAGCAGGCGCCGATTAGCGCGCCGGTGATCAGAATCGTCACCCAGCCGCCCTCATCGAACTTGGAGATGATCGTCATCGTCAGAATGGACGCCGTCACAAGGCAGCCCACGCCATTGACGGCAAGCCGCCGCTTCCAGAGCGGCTCAGCGCGCCGCTCCTTCCACCAGTGCACGCTCATCCCAAGCTGTGAGAGCGTGAACGTAACAAACACGTTGATCGCGTACAGAACGACCAGCAGCTTGACCCTCGCGTCGGTGCCCCACAGGATGAGCAACGCCGCAAATCCCATCGCGATCACCCCGTCCTGACTCACCAGCCGCGTGCTCAGGTTCGAGAATCGTCGCGGGAGCCAACGGTCGGTGGCCATGGTCGCGAGCACGCGCGGGCCGCCGACGAAGCCGGTTTGCGCCGCAACGAACAACAGCGCGCCCTCCGTCAGCAACGTAAAACTGACGATCGGAATCGAGATATCAAGACCCGCGAGCGTCCAACCGCGCGTCACGTGCTCGAAAAACACCCAGTTGAGCGTGCGGCCGGGTTGATGCTGCGCGCCGATGACCAGGTAGCCAAACAAGAGCCCGCCAGCGACCAACGCCAGCGACAGCGCCATGTACAGCATCGTGCGCTTGCCCGTGACGGTGCGCGGCTCGCGCAGGATGGGAAGCCCATTGCTCACCGCCTCGATTCCCGTGTAGGTGCCGGCGCCGAGACTGTACGCGTGGAAGAAGATGCCGAACAGCGCGAGCACGCCGACGCTCGCCGCGGTCTGGCGTGCGTCGTTGATCGCACCGCCCACCACCGTCGGCAGCGTGCCCGCGTTGCTGAATACCGCATAGCCGATCAGCCACGCGTGCATCACCACGAACCCGAGGAAGATCGGCACCAGGGAAAGTACCGATTCCTTCACTCCTCGCAAGTTCATCACGATCATCGCGATCACGACCCCGAACGCGACCCAGAACTTGAACGGCTGCCATTCGAGCGGCAGCAGACTGAAGATCGCGTCGGCGCCGCTCGCAATCGAAATCGCGACGGTCAGCACGTAGTCGACGATCAGCGCACCGCCGGAGACGAGCCCTGGATACTGTCCGAGCAGCCGAGTCGAGACGAGGTAACCGCCCCCGCCCGTCGGGAACAGATCGATTATCTGCGAGTACGACGCCGAGATGACGAATACCGTCAGCGCCGTCGCCAACGCGAGGAACACCGCAAGATAGTGGTGCGGTCCGAGCGCCAGAAACGCCTCCTCGGGCCCGTAACACGCGGAGCTGAGGCCGTCCGAGCCCAACCCCACCCACGCCAGAAACGCGATCAGTGAAAGCGAATGAAAGATTCGCGGGTCGCGCAGGTCGCGCGCCGGACCAATCAAAAGCTCGCGCAGCGAGCGGCGCCTTGGCGCGGAATGCGGAGCCTTATCGTTCGGTTCAGCTTCCATGGACACGTCGATACGGCTGCGCCGCACGATGGGCGAATCTCAACGACACTTGAAAGTTCGCGAAGCAGCGCCCACTGAAGGCTTGTGGATTATACGGAATAAGCGGCTCTGCCAAGCCCGTGCTGGTACCGCGCCGCGTCGATGAGGTTTTGCATCAGCGCGAGCACGGTCATCGGCCCGGTACCGCCGGGATTGATCGTTACGAATCCCGCCACGTTCTTGACGTTTTCAAAATCGACGTCGCCGACGAACCGTCCGGGCGCCACGCGCCGGAATCCCACGTCGATCACGCACGCGCCCGGCTTCACCATGTCTGCCGTGATCAGAAACGGCCGCCCGGCATCGGCGCCGGCGCACGACACCAGAATGTCTGCCTCGCGGCAGACTGCTTCGAGCTCGCGCGTGTGTCGATGACACCATGTAACCGTCGCGTTGCGGAGCCGTCCGCCCAGAATCAGCGCGATCGGCTTGCCCGCGATGTCGCTGCGGCCGATTACCACCGCGCGCGCGCCGTCCACCGGCACCTGGTAGTAGTCGAGCAGCGTGAGAATTCCGCGCGGAGTGCAAGGCAGGAACCTTCCCCATTGACCGCGGTAGAAGCCGCCGACGTTCACGCATCCGACCGCGTCGATATCCTTGTCCGGCAGCATCGCGTCGAAGAGCTTGTAACGATCGACCCTCTCGGGCACGGGCAGTTGCAGCAGGATCGCCGTGACTTGCGGGTCGCCATTGAGCCGCTCGATCACTCCGAGCAGCGATTCCGTGGTCGCGGCGTCGTCGTCGATGCGCACCGTCTGACTCGGACATCCGAGTTCATCGGCTAGCCGCTGCTTGTTGCGCACGTATTGACGCGATGCGGGATTGTCGCCAACCAGGATCGCAGCGAGCGCAGGGACGCAACCGTGGCTCTGTTTGAGTTCGGCGACATGGCGCTTCAGCTCGGGCAGGAGATGTGCGCTCACCGCGCGCCCGTCCATGATTATCGCGCCCATGCCGTCAACTTGCGATGATACCATTTCCCTTTCGGCGATGAACCGTCGTGCACCGCAAGCGCGTGTCGCTGTTGGCAGATCGCGCGGGTTGTCTCGTTGCTGATAGTGGGCTTTGGTAATCTCAGGGCGCATCTCCGCAACCGATGAACGCGCTAAAGCGCACCGTCCTCTACGCTTCCCATCTAAGACTGGGCGCTCGCATGACCGAATTTGCGGGCTTCGAGATGCCGTTGCAGTACGGCGGCATCATCGAGGAGCATCGCGCCGTCCGTTCGCGCGCCGGCGTCTTCGACCTTTCCCATATGGGCGAGTTCGAGGTCAGCGGACCGCGCGCCGTCGAACTGCTGGAACGAGCGCTTACCAACTCCGCCGCGCAATTGAAGCCCGGGCGTGCGCACTACTCGCTGATGTGCGCCGACGATGGCGGGACGATTGACGACTTGATCGTGTATCGGCTCGATGCCCAGCGCTTGATGCTCTGCGTCAACGCATCGAATACCGCGGCCGGCTTCGCCTGGCTCTCGGACTTGAACAATGGTCGAGCTGATTTGCGCGACCTAAGCGACGCCACCGGACTGGTCGCGGTGCAGGGACCGCGCGCGGTGGCCATCGTGCACAGACTTGCGCGGGGTGCGCTCGAGCACGCACCTCGGTTCGCCGTCGCGGAAACGGAGGTCGGTGGAACGCGATGTATCGCAGCCCGCACCGGCTATACCGGCGAGGACGGCTTTGAGCTGTTCGTCGCAGCGCAGTCTACCCAAAAGCTCTTCGATGCGGTGCTGGATGAGGGCGCGGCTCACGGCGCGGTACCGGCCGGGCTGGGCGCGCGCGACACGTTGCGACTCGAGGCGGGCCTCGCGCTTTACGGCCACGAACTCGATCGCGCGACGACACCGGTTGAGGCGGGGCTCAATCGCTTTATCCGGTTCGGTCGCAGCTTCATCGGTGAATCCGCTCTAGCCGCCCAAGTGAGGTTGGGCCCGAAAAAACACCTCGTCGGCATCGCGACGGATGATCGCAGGAGCATCGCGCGCCAGGGTTACAAGGTGTTCCGCACAGGACGCGAAGCCGGCTTGGTAACGAGCGGAACATACGCTCCGAGTTTCGACCGGCCGCTCGCGATGGCCTACCTGAACACCGCCGATGCCAGCGCGGCAGGCGATCTCGAAATTGAGATTCGAGGCCGTCGAGCGCCGGCGACCTTGATGAAGCTTCCATTCTATCGGCGCGCTGCGCCCGCAAGCGCCGAGCAAGGCCCCCGCGAGCGCAACCTTGCGCCCACCGGCAGAGGATGACGGTACGTGAATGAGAGGTTTGCCAGATGAGATTCATTCCGCATACCGACGCGGACATCGCGTCAATGCTCGCCGTGGCCGGCGCACAGTCGCTCGAACAACTCATCTCGCACGTGCCGGCAGCGCTCCGCGATCGCGCTGCAATCGCACTGCCCGACGGCCTCAGTGAAGCGGAAGTCGCAGAAGAACTTTATTCACTCGCTGCGATTAATCGCGGCGCCAACGGTATCGTGAGCTTCCTCGGCGCGGGCTACTACCGCCACTATGTGCCCGCCGCGGTGCGCACCATCATGTCGCGCGCTGAATTTGCGACTGGCTACACGCCCTACCAGGCCGAGGCGAGCCAGGGGACTACCCAGGCAATCTTCGAATTTCAGACGCTCATCACGCAGCTCACCGGTCTCGAAGTCGCAAATGCGAGCATGTACGACGGCGCCTCGGCCGCCGCCGAGGCGGTGCTGATGGCGCATCGGCTTCAGCCCCGGCGCACGCGCGTTGTGATCTCTCGCGCGCTGTGGCCGGATTGGCGCGAAACGATTCGCACCTACCTGAGCGCCCTGCAGCAGCTCGAAGTTGTCGAGGCGCCATTCGACGCCGCGAGCGGCACGACTGACATTGCGCGGCTTTCCGCGTTTGCCGACGACCGGCTCCTGTGTACCGTGACCGGCTATCCAAATGTGTTCGGCGTAATCGAGCCGCTTGCAAGGATTGCGGACCTGACGCGCCGCGCGGGTGGAATCGCGATCTCTGCGACCGCCGAAGGTATCGCGTTGGGCCTTTTGAAGCCGCCTGGCGAGCTTGGGATCGACATCGCGGCCGGCGAGGGTCAGAGCTTCGGTCTCGGCCTTCAGTTTGGCGGTCCCGGCCTCGGTTTCATGGCGGCTCGTCAGACCTGCGTGCGCCAGATGCCGGGACGGCTGGTCGGACAGACGCGTGATCGCGATGGCCGGCGCGCATTCTGCCTCACGCTCGCCACGCGCGAGCAGCACATCCGGCGCGAACGTGCGACCTCCAACATCTGCACCAACCATTCGCTGTGCGCGCTGGGCGCGACAGTCTATCTCGCGCTGCTCGGACGGCGCGGCCTGCGCGAGCTTGCGGAACGCAACGTGGAACTCGCGCACGACGCGGCATCGGTGCTCGCCGCGCGCGGAATCAAGGCGCGCTTCAGCGGTCCCTTCTTCAATGAATTTGTCGTCACAGTGCCGGCACTCGCCGCGCGGCTCGAACGCGCCGAGGCGCGCGACATAATGGCGGGGGTTCCGCTTGGCGCCGCATATCCCGAGCTGGCCGACGCGCTGATTGTCTCAGTTACGGAGTCGAACAAAGCGAGCGAGTTCGATGGGCTCGCCGATGTGTTGGCGCAGCGGGGGTGATGGCGAGCGCTACGCGCGTCAGGCGACTCGAACCTGTTGAAATAGTGAAAGACCCAGTGACAGAGCTGGCATCGCCGCCGGAGCCGCTGATCTTCGAGCGCTCAGCACCGGGGCGGCGCGGCGCCGATCTTCGGCGCGAAGCCACCCGATCGCGCGCCGCCGAAATCCTGGGGCCGGAACTGTGCCGCGATGATGTGCCGGGCTTCCCGGAACTCAGCGAGCCGGAGGTTTTGCGCCACTTCCTCCGCCTCTCGCAGCTCAACTTCGCGCAGGCGCTCCAGTTCTATCCGCTCGGCTCCTGCACGATGAAGTACAACCCGGTGATCAACGAGGAGGCCGCGGCGCTCGCCGGTTTCGCGCGGCTTCATCCGCTGACACCGGCGCATCTTGCGACCGGCGCGCTGGAGCTGATGGCGCGCCTCGAAGCTGCGCTGGCCGAAATCACCGCGATGGATGCCGTGTCGCTGCATCCGGCGGCCGGTGCGCAGGGCGAATTGGCGGGGCTGCTGATGGTCCGCGCGTATCATCGCAAGCGCGGCGAAACGCGCACCAAAGTCATCATTCCCGATACCGCGCACGGCACCAATCCGGCGAGTTGCACGCTGGCGGGATTCAAAGTGGTCGTCGCGAAGTCGAATCGCCGCGGCTGCATCGACGCATCCGAAGTCCGGCGCGTGTTCGATGGCGGCGTCGCGGCGATGATGGTGACCAATCCGAACACGCTCGGCGTTTTCGAGCCGGATATTTGCGAGATCGCATCCGCACTGCACGAGCGCGGCGCCCTGCTCTACCTCGACGGCGCCAACATGAACGCGCTGCTGGGCGTCGCAAAGCCCGGGCACATGGGCGCGGACATCGTGCATCTCAATCTTCACAAGACGTTTTCGACGCCGCACGGCGGCGGCGGTCCCGGTGCGGGACCGGTGGGCGTCAAGGCGCACCTGGAGCCCTTTCTTCCAGTGCCACGCATCAAGCGGACCGCGCACGGATTGGCGCTCGACAATGACCGTCCCAATTCGATCGGCCGGCTTCGATCATTCCATGGGAATTTTGGGATGTTGGTGCGGGCGTATGCGTACATCCTGGCGCTCGGGGGCGACGGTCTTGCGCTCGCGAGCCGGCTCGCGATCCTCAACGCCAATTATGTGCGCAAGCGGCTCGACGCGTCGTTTCCAAGCGCGACCGCGGAACCGTCGATGCACGAATGCGTGCTGACTCACGATCTCGAGCGCCGCACCGGCGTCAGCACCCTCGACATCGCAAAGCGGCTCCTCGACTTCGGCATCCATCCGCCGACCATCTACTTCCCGCTGGTGGTGCACGGAGCGCTGATGATCGAGCCGACCGAGACCGAGAGCCGCGAAACTCTCGATGAGTTCGTGCGGGTGATGGAGCAGATTCGCGCCGAGGCGCTCTCAGAGCCGGAGAAAGTGAAGTCCGCGCCGAACGATTTGCCGCTCAGGCGGGTCGATGAGGCCGAAGCCGCCCGCCGTCCGATTCTTCGCTGGCAACCTCGCGCCGACTGAACCAGCTTAGCTACTACCGAACGGGTCCTTGCTCAACTCGAGCGCGCGCTCGTAGTCATCGGGCGTGTTGATGTTGAAGACGCTCAGGAGATCCGGATCGAGCTCGCGGAGTTCCTCTTCGACGACCACGCGCGCGTTGATGCGGCCAATCAGCTCCATCAGCCGCGTCTCGCCCTCACGCAGCATCGCGCGAAGTTCATCAAGGCACACCTTGCTATAGACCGCGTGCAGCGGCTGCAACATCAAACCGACCTCGGGTATCACCGCGTCGTAGTCGTCCAGCATCCCGGCGAGTGCGAGCGCTACATCGACGCGCAACATCGGCAGGTCGCACGAACACGCGAATGCGGCGTCGCCCGCGATGCTCTCAAGTCCCAGCGCGAGCGCCGCGACCGGTCCGGGATGCGCGGCCGTGTCGCGGACCACCGTGATGCCGTGGAACTCGATTGGCAATTCCTCGACTTCCGCCGGCGCGGCGACCACGACGACTTCGCGGAACCCGCGCGAAAGCTCATCGACGATCCGCCCGAGCAACGTCGACGCGCCGAACGGCAGAGCCGCCTTGGAGCGGCCCATGCGCCTGCTCCGGCCGCCTGCAAGAACGATCGCGCTTTCAGGAAAGTCGCGCGCCACCCGATGAGCCTACCAGATGAGCGGCTTGGCGCGCCGACGGGTTCGCGTCACATGAAATATGGCTTCGACAGCTCCTCGAACTTTCCGTACATCAGCCACACCTTGACGTTGTCCGCGTGCGGATGTTCGACGGGCGCGTTGCCGATGGTTTTCATTCCGAACTGCCGATACAGCTCGTAAAGCGGCTCGACCGGGTTGGTGATCATCAGCTTGGGCCGCCGCGAAAACAGAAACAGCCGCGCCGTGTCGGTCAGCGTGCGCATGAGCCCGCGATGCTGAAGCGTCGGCTCGACAACCATCCCGCCGAACTCCCACACGTCGATCGCACGAAGGTCCTTGAACAGTTGCGGTGGATAGAGATGCCCGAGCGTCAGCGGCGAGTCGGCCAGACATCGCGCCCAGAATGCGGCGATGAGGCGCGGACGCCGGCGCTCCTCGCCGGGCCGGATCACGTAAAGCCCGAAGTGCAACGCGAGCGGCCACAGCAGCGCGTGCACCTGCTTCTCGCGGACGTTCAGGTTGCTCCAGGTTTTTTTGTGAAGCGCCGCCAGCTCCGCGAATCCGATCCTGGTCCCGATCGGACGCACCTCGATGCGTCCCTCGGCGTCGGCAACCGTGGCGGGTGAAGGCGGCGTCCCCACCATGCGGCGTTCGCTGCGCCGCGACTCCGCCTCGGGCGGCGCTTCTTGCGCGTCAGCCTGCGCAACCGCGCGGACGCGCGGGCGCGGCGCGAGCATCGCGTCGATCAGATCGCCGTTCTTGTCCGCGGCCATCAAATTCCCTCGGGCAATCGGATCGGCCGCACTCGTGCCGCAAGTGCACGAATCCGACCGACTTTCCGTGCCGGTCCGCCACTCCCTTTGTACGGATTCGGGCCGCTGGAAATGCGCGCGCAGACCACCTCAACCCATCAAGCCTCCCCAACGGCTCTTATAACTCGGGCGCAGTCCAAACAAAAGCAGGAAACAACGGGATGCAAACAGGCAAAGAAAAGGGCGCGGTGGTTTGCGCCGCGCCCTCGATTCGCTTCAGATTGCGCCCGCGTTTACAGCTTCGCGAACACCGATTTGACCTGCGTGTACAGCTCCAGCGCGTGCTTGCCCAATTCCCGCCCGAAGCCCGACTGCTTGTAGCCGCCGAACGGCGAGATCGGATCGAGCATTCCGTAGCAATTGATCCACACCGTGCCGGCCTTGAGCCTGCGTGCAACCGTCAGCGCGCGGCTGATGTCCTTGGTCCACACCGCCGCGGCGAGCCCGTAGCTGGTGTCGTTGCCTTGCAGCACCGCGTCGTTCTCATCCTTGAACGGAATCGCGGCCGCGACCGGCCCGAAGATCTCCTCACGCGCGATCTTCATCGTGTTCTTCACATCGACGAACACCGTCGGCTTCACAAAGTAACCCTTCTCCATCGCGCCCGCTTCGCCGCCAACCTTGGTCCTTGCGCCTTCGTCCTTGCCGGCCTTCAGATAGCCGAGCACGCGGTCATACTGCTCCTTGGAAACCAAGGGGCCCATCCGCGTGTTGGGGTCGAACGGATCGCCGAGCGTCAGACCCTGCGCCATTTGCGAGAGCTGATCCGTGAACTGATCGTACATCGACTCATGCACGAACACTCGTGAACCAGCGCAGCACACCTGTCCCTGCGTCATGAAAATTCCCATCATCGAGCCGAACACCGCTGCGGGCGCGTCGGCATCCGGGAAGATGATGTTCGGCGACTTTCCGCCGAGTTCGAGCGATACACGCTTCAGATTGCCCGCCGACGCCCGCAAAATTTCCCTGCCAACTTCGGTTGAACCCGTGAACGCGACCTTATCAACGTCGGGATGCGACGCGAGCGCGCCGCCCGCGGTCGGGCCGAAGCCGGTCACGATGTTGACCACACCCTCGGGGATGCCCGCCTCGAGCAATATCTCGCCGAACCGCAGCGCGGTGAGCGGAGTCTGCTCGGCGGGTTTGAGCACCACCACGTTGCCGCATGCGAGCGCAGGCGCGACCTTCCACGACGCCATCAAAAGCGGGAAGTTCCACGGGATGATCTGCCCGCACACGCCGACCGGCTCGCGCAGCGTGAAGTTGAAGATGGACGGATCGGACGGATTGGTCTCGCCGTAAATCTTGGTCGCCCACCCGGCGTAGTAGCGGAACACCTCGGCGGCGAGCGGAATGTCGATGTTCTTGGATTCGAAAATCGTCTTGCCGTTGTCGAGAGTTTCCAGCTCGGCAAGTTCCTCGCCGTGCTTCTCGATCAGGTCGGCGATCTTGAGCAGAAGCCGCGTGCGCTGATGCGGATTCATGTTCGGCCACTTACCTTCCTCGTAGGCCTTGCGCGCAGCCTTGACCGCGTCGTTGATGTCTTCCTTGTCGCCCTCGGCGATCAGCGCGAGGACTTCCTCGTTGGCCGGATTGATGGTCTCGAACGTTTTGCCCGACTTGGCAGGGACCCACTTGCCGTTGATCAGCAGCTTCTTGGGTCCGCTCTTGAGAAATTCGATGGCCGACGACGACTTGGCGCCGCGCGCGGCCGATTCAACCTGTGGTGCAGCTCCCATATGCGTCTCTCCTGATGAATGTTTGTGCCGTCCGAATCGAATACGCGCCGCGTGGCGAGCGCCCGCGCATCGATCAGATCATGCGGCTTCGTGCGCGATGTTAGTCAATCACCGCGGATAGGGCAAAGCCCGCGCGCAACGCGCCGCTGTCCGCCCTTCTCTGTCCCCTTCTCCCTCTTTCCCGTAGGGGCGCACCGCCTGCCCTGAGCGCAGTCGAAGGGGCTGGGCGCCCTCCTTTCTCCGCCTCTCCCTGCCTTGGGAGAGGGCGCAGGCGCGCATCGCGATGCGCGCTATTCAGAACGGCATGGGCGCACAGCCGAGCGCCGCTACGCAGAACAACGGGGCGTGGCGCGCGCCCACGTATCAATCAGATCACAAGGCTTCGTGCGCGATGTGAGTCAAACATCGCGATTAGGGCAAAGCCCGCGCGCGACGCGCCGGACGTCACTCCGACGGCTTCGGATCGGAAGGATCATCGCTCTGCCTGGCAGCAGCCGCGACATCGGGTGCGTCGCCGTCCGGTTCGCGCGGTAGCTCGCGGGCCTCTTCCGCTGCGCGTTGCAGCTCCTGGAAATCCTTCAGGTCAGGAAGGCTGTCGAGCTCCTTCAAGCCGAACGCCTCGAGAAATTCCGGCGTGGTCGCATAGATGATCGGACGCCCGGGTGCTTCCTTGCGGCCCGCGATGCGAACGAGGCGGCGGTCGAGCAGAGTGTCGAGCACCCCGCTCGAATCGACACCGCGCAGGTGTTCGATCTCGGGGCCGGTGATTGGCTGTCGATACGCGATTATCGCGAGCGTTTCTAGCAGCGGACGGCTAAGCCGGGGCGGTTTGGCGGCAAGCAGTTTTCGCACCTGTTGAGCGAACTCCTTGCGCGTCCGCAATTGATATCCACCGCTGACTTCCTCAAGCACCAGACCGCGTCCGCCCGCGGAATACTCCGACCCCATTCGGCTCAGCGCGGAGCGGATTTGATCGCGGGGCGCTTCCTGGATGGCATCTTCGAGGCGCGCGAGAGTAACCGGCTCGCCTGCCGCGAAGAGCAGACTCTCGAGAAGCGCCTTGAGTCGTTCGTCGTCCACGCGATGGCCCGTCACGATCCGCTGGGAGTTTCGTCTGCGGCGATCGCGGGCGCCGTGCCGCGTTCAAGGAAGATCGGTCCGAAGCGTACTTCCTGGTACGCGACGACAGCTCCGCGCCTCAGCAATTCGAGCAGTCCAAGGAACGTCGCGACCACCAGCGAACGATCGGTCATGTCGTCGAACAGCGAGAGGAAGTCGATGCGCCCGCGCGACTGGACCGCGGCGAGAATCCGCGGCAGGCATTCCGCGATCGAGATGTCGCGTAGCACCAGGTCGCGCGGCGCCTTGTCCTTGAGGCGGCGCAGCACGCCGCTAATCGCCTCGATCAGATCGAAGACCGAGACCTTGAGCGGCCCCGATTCGACGCCGTCGGGGACCGGCTCGCCGGGGGTGGTGAAGACGTCGCGGCCGAGAATCGAGCGCGCGGCGAGCTTGTCGGCGGCCTCGCGGTAGCGTTGATATTCGAGCAGGCGCTCGATCAGGCCGCGCTTGAGCTCTTCGGACTCGTCGTCGTCGGCGCCCTCGGGGTGCGGCAGCAGCGAGTACGACTTGATGAGCAGCAGCGTCGCGGCCATCACCAGGTATTCGCCGGCGACGTCGAGGTTCAGCGCGTCGAGCAGCTCCAGGTAGGCGAGGTACTGCTCGGTGATTACCTTCGCCACAACGTCCTGCGGAGAAAGCTCGTTGCGCTTGACCAGATGGAGCAGCAGGTCGAGCGGACCTTCGTAGAAGTCCAGCCGGAAGCGCACACCGCCCGCCGCGCCCTGCGCGCCCTCGATCCGCACCGCCACTTCGTCGTTCAAAGCAGCACCCCCGCGATGGCGTTCACGATGGGCCCGATAACGGCGCCCACGGTTCCCGTGTACAGCAGAAATATCAATATCAGAAATCCGTACGGCTCAAGCCTCGCGTAGGTGCGAGCCGCCGGGAGCGGCAGCAGCCCCGCGATGACGCGGCCGCCGTCGAGAGGGAGCAACGGGAAGAGGTTGAACACGGCGAGCACGATGTTGATGACCACCGAGGCGCGCAACATGAAGATGAGCGGCAGCGCGACCATCGTGCCCCATTCACCCGCTGCATACGGCATCAGCGCGTGCATCCCGATTGCGCTCGCGACGGCGAGCACGAGGTTGGTCAGCGGCCCGACCGCGGCGACCATCATCATGCCGGTGCGGCCGTTGCGCAGCGCTGAGAAGTCCACCGGGACCGGTCGCGCATAACCAAATACGGGCAGATTCATGAAGAGCAGGAACACCGGAAGGATGATGGTGCCCAATGGGTCGATGTGCGGGAGCGGATTGAGCGTGAGACGGCCAGCGCGCTTGGCGGTGTCGTCGCCGAGGCGGTAGGCCACGACGCCGTGCATCACTTCGTGCAGAATGATCGCCATCAGGATCGGCAACGCCCAAATTGAAACCTGCACGATGAACTGCGCGGGATCGGTCACGTCGCGGGGTGCCTCAACCTCATCCAACCTTCTCGCGCGTCGCGCGCGGATGGTAGGTCCTGTGCACCTTGCGGAGATGGCTTCGCGACAGATGCGTGTAGATTTGGGTGGTCGCGATGTTGCTGTGGCCCAGCATCTCCTGCACTGCGCGAAGGTCTGCGCCGCCCTCGAGCAGGTGCGTCGCAAAACAATGGCGGAGCGTGTGCGGCGTCACCCACGAGAGCCGCGGGTCGTAGGCGGCCCAGCCCTTGAGCGCCTTGAAGAATCCTTGGCGCGTCATCGCACGTCCCAGCCGCGTGACGAAAACCGACTGCGACGGACGCACGCGGCGTCGGGCGCCGTTGGCGCCGCTGCGCGCGTCGCGCTCCGCGCGCGCGCGCGCGGCAAGGTAATGGCGGATCGCTTTGGCGGCCTGCTTGCCCATCGGCACCATCCGTTCCTTGCCGCCCTTGCCCATCACGACCACTACGCGCGCGTCGAGGTTCACCTGCTGGCGGTCGAGCTTCACCAGCTCCGACACGCGCAGGCCGCATCCGTACGCGAGTTCGAGCATCGCGCGGTCGCGAAGGCCGCGGAGCTCCCTTACATCGATTGCCGCAAGGAGCGCTTCAATATCTCGGCCCGACAAAGTTCGAGGGAGCCTTCGCGGCTGCGGGCGCAGCTTTACAGCGGGCGCAGGATCACGCGGGATGATCCCGCGCTCAACCAGATGCCGCGCGAGCCCTCGAAGGCTCGAGAGCCGACGGCGCTGGCTGGAGACCGCAAGCCCCCGCTCGCCGAGATCTTGCAGGTACGCGGTGAGAGCGGCGCCGTCGAACGCCTTGGGAGCGAGGCGGCGCGCCAGGCAGAACTCCTGAAAGTCGCGGAGATCGCGCGCGTACGCGTCGAGCGAGTTGCGGCTCAACCCGCGCTCGACGGCCTGGCGCACCAGGTGGCCGTCGATGAGCAAATCCCAATTCGCGGGTGGCGCGCTCACGCAGCCCGGCCTTGCGCCGGATGCTCGGCGAGGCGCGCAAGCAGCGTGTCGCGCAGTTCACGCATCTTCGCAACATCCGCCAGCTTTTGGCCCTCACGATCGCTAACGTAGAACACGTCGAGCGCCTGGTCGGCGTTGGTCGAGATACGCGCGAAGTGGATCAGCAGGCCGAGCTTGAACAAAGTGTGAGTCACCGCGAAGAGCAAGCCGACGCGATCCTGAGTGAACACATCGATCACGGTGAACTGTTCGGAGCTGCGATTGTCCACGGTGACCTCGGTGGGCACCCGGCGGACGAACTTCTTGCGCGCATGTTGGTCGTGGTGCGCCGCCGCGACCAGCTCCGCGATGTCCTGCTCGCCGATGATGACGCGTTCAAGATCGCGCTCGACCCGCTGCCAGCGGTCCGCCTCCATCGCCATCGCCACGCCGCCGCCTTGATGCGAGACGCGAAATACGTCGAGCGCTACGCCGTTGCTGCGGGTGGTGATGCGCGCGGAGAGGATATTGAGGTTGTTGGCGGTGAGAGCGCCGGCGATCATCGAGAACAGCCCCGGCTGATCGTGCGCGACGATTACGAACTCGGTGAATTCGCGATCGGGAAAGTGGCGGTAGCGGCAGACTAGCGGGCGGTCGGCGAGATTTCGCATCAGCTCGAAATGCATCGCCATGTCCGCTTCGGGCACGGTCAGGAAGTAGCGATTCGGCATGCCGGCGAGAAATGCGTTCAGTTCGGCGTGCGGCGCGCCCGCACGCATTAGCTGCTCCTCGACGCCCGCTTTGACGGTTGCGAGCCGCCGCGCGGGATCGACCGCCTCGCGATCACCCTCCTCGAGCAGGCGCAGGGCCTGCAAGTACAGATCGCTGAGCAGCATGTCTCGCCAGTTGTTGTAAACGTTGGGCGCGACCGCGCGCATGTCCGCGAACGTCAAAAGATAGAGCGCCTTTAGCCGCTCGATCGAGCCGGCCTGACGGGTGAACTCGGCAACCGTCTGCGCGTCTTCGAGGTCGCCCTTTTGCGCAACCTGCGACATCAAGAGGTGATTGCGGACCAGGAACACCACCAAGTCGACTTCTTCGCCGTCGAGCCCGATTCGGCGCGCGACCTCAGCCGTCAAGAGTGCGCCGCGCTCGTGATGGTCGTGGCCGTGACCCTTGCCGATGTCGTGCAGCAGCAGCGCGAGAAAAACCAGCGGCATGCAGTCGAGCTCGCGCGCAACTTCGGTCAGGAGCGGGTGACTTTCCTTGAAGTCTCCCGCGCGGAGCTTCTCCAGCTCGCGAACCGCGACCAGCGAATGACGATCTACGGTATAGATATGGTAGAGGTCGTGCAGGACCCGCGCGTAGAGATTCCCGAACTCAGGAATTATTGCGCCGAGAACACCCGCGCGATGCATCGACTCCAGCGTGTCGCCGACGCGTTGGCGTCCCGAGAGCACCTGCATCAGAGCCGCACCGATTCGCGGATCGCGCCTCAACGCGTCGTCGATTCGCCACAGGTTGTCGCGGACGAGTTGATAGGCACTGCCGGACAGTTCGACGCCGTGCGCCTGGCAATCAGCGAAGATGGTTACGAGATTGACCGGGTTGTGCTCAAAGAAGTCCGCCTCGCTGATGTTGAGGTGGCCGCGGTGAATCAGCACTCCAGGGCGAATCTGGCGCGTCGGACCGGCGCGAAGATAACGTCCCTCGGCTGCGCCCTCGATGACGCGAGCAATTAATCCTTCCGCGAAGCGATGAATCGTGCTCGCGTGCTGGTAGTACGCGCGCATCAGCAATCCGCCCGCGGTCTGTCCGTCGCTCGCCTCGAAACCCAACATAGGCGCGATGCGGTCCTGGAACTCGAACGTCAACTGATCGAAGTGGCGGCCGGTCAGAAAGTGCAGAGTGTTGCGGACCCGCCAGAGAAAGCCGCGCGCCTCGATCACCTCGCGTAGTTCGCCTTCGCTGATAACGGCTTTCTGCACCAATTCTTCGAGCGAGTGAACCTTGTATTTGACCGTTGCGAGCCACAGCGCCGTGTGCAGGTCGCGCAGACCGCCCTCGCCTTCCTTGATCTGCGGCTCGAGCAGATAGATCGAATCTCCGTACTGCGCGCGGCGCTCGCGGCTTTCCTCGAGCTTGGCTTTGAAGAAGCGCGATTGGTTTCGGTTGAGTACGTCGCTCACCAGGACCGCGTCGAGTGCGTCGAAGATCGGACGGTCGCCGGCAAGGAATCGCACATCGAGCAGCGCGGTCTTTTCCTTGAGGTCGGCGTTCGCCATGCGCACGCACTCTTTGGCCGTGCGCATAGCGTGACCGACCGTCATGCCGGCGTCCCACAGAGCGTGGAGAATGACCTCGGTGACGATCTCGACGTAGGGACCGCGCTTGTAGTCGTAGAGGAACAACAAATCCACGTCGGACTGCGGATTCAGTTCTGCGCGCCCGTAGCCGCCGCGCGCGGCGATCGCGATCCGCTGGTTCAGCTTTGGAAAGCGCCGCGCGTGCTCTGCCTCGGCGAAGCGAAAGAGCGCGCGCATGAGGTCGTCCACCGCGGTGGTGAACGCGGCAACGATCTCAGAGCCGCTTGCGCCGGCGAGGCTGCGCTGCGCCAACTCCTCGCGCACGGACTCGAGATAGGTCCTCGCGACGCGGCCGGCGCCGTGCGCGGCATCGAACGCGGCGGCCAGCGCGTGCTCGCCGCGCAGCGGGCGTTCGGCGCCGGTCGTGGTGGCGGTGGCGAGTTCCGCGCCGGTAAGTGCGCTCACAGATTTCCCACTGCCGCGTCTTCGTTGAAGTAGTGAATCACCGCGTTGGCGATGCCGCGCGCAACGGCAGCCTGATACGCAGGCGAAGCCAGCCGGAGGGCCTCCCCGCGATTGGAAAGAAAACCGCACTCGACCAGCACGGCCGGCATGTGTGCGCCGACCAGGACCCAAAACGGCCCCATCTTCGCGCCGAGCGCGTTCACGTTAAGTCCAAGTCCCGCATTGAGTTCGGCGGCAGTCTGCGCGTCGATCATGCGTGCGAGTGCAGCCGCCTCTCCCGCCTTATACTGCTGGCGCAGATCGCTCAGAATGTAGTTTAGGTTGGCCTCCTCGGGCGCGCCATAGCTTGCGCCGCCGCTGCGGTTCTCCACGCGTGCGAGCCGGATGGCCGCACGATCGGTTGTGTTGTTGAGGTAGTAGGTTTCGATGCCGGTTGTCGCGAGATTCGGGCTCGAGTTCAAGTGTATCGAGACAAACAGATCGGCGCGCGCGCGGTTTGCAATCAGCGTGCGGTTGGGCAGCGCGATGAAGACGTCGGAATCGCGCGTCAGTTCCGCGCGAGCGCCGTGCGCGCGAAGGTCGCCGCGAAGCCGGCGCGCGATTTGAAGCGCGACGTCCTTCTCAGCGAGTCCCGAGGCGGCGACGGCGCCGGGGTCGTAGCCGCCATGGCCGGGGTCGATGATCACGAGCGGGCGGCTCCGTTCGGCGGGCGGAACGTACGCAACCACTGCGTCGCTCGGCGGTTCGCTCGCCGGCGCTGCCGGGGCTGGCACGGTGAGATGCTTGCGGCCATCACCGTCGGGGCGCGGCCGGCGATCCTCGGCGCGGACCAGCAGCGGTTGCGCGAAGTTCGGCGCGGCGCCGGCGGGCGCGACCCGCAACACAATTCGTGTTCCGAGCCGCGCTATCGCGTAGTCGGTCTTGCCGGCGATTTCGATCGTGATGCGCGCGCGATCCTTGCCAAGATCGACGGCTCGCACCGCGACGACCGGCGGTTTCTCGCGGCCGAACAGCGGGCGCGGCGGAATCTCGACGCGCGCGCGTTCGAGATCGATTCTAAGTTCGTTGCCGTTGGCGGCGAGCTTGAACCGCGGAGCAGAGCCGCGAAACTCGAAGCTCAGCTCCACCACCTTGCCGCGCTCGGTCAGGGCGACGCCGTCCATCACCGCGCCACGCGCGAACTGCGGCGTCGCGCCAAGCGCGAGTGCACCCAGAAGGATTGCAGCAGCCGCGCCTGTCACCACACCACCTTGCCGCATCGCCGAGATTGTGCGGGCGCTCGCGGCGCGGTCAGCTCCCTGGACGGCGGAGCCGTGAGGTAATCTCGGCGAGCTTCGCGAATGCGTCGAGCGGCGTCATCCGTTCGACGTCGAGCGCACGGATCTCATCGAGCACGCGATCTTCGCCGCGCGTGAACAGACTCATCTGCGCCGCCGCAGTTCTTTCATCTCGACGATGTGCGATGCGCGCAAGACCGGCTTCATCGAGTTCGCCCTGTTCGAGGTTGGTCAGGATTTCGCGCGCGCGTCCTATGATTGTTTCGGGCAGGCCCGCGAGCCGCGCGACTTCGATCCCGTAGCTGCGTGATGCCGGTTGCTCGACGACCCGCCGCAGGAACAGCACCTCACCGCCCCACTCCCGCACCGCCATGCTGAGATTCTTTACTCTGGGGCGTTCACGCGCAAGGTCGGTTAATTCGTGGAAATGGGTTGCGAAGAGTACTTTCGCGCGCGACTGGTCGTGCAGGTGCTCCGCCACCGCCCACGCGATCGCCAGACCGTCAAACGTGCTGGTGCCGCGGCCTACTTCATCGAGCAGAAGGAGACTCCGCCCGGTCAGGTCGCGAAGCAGCCGCGCCGTTTCGCTCATCTCCACCATGAAGGTTGATTCACCGCGTCGCAGCTCATCGCGCGCGCCGATGCGCGTGAGAACGCAGTCGACGACTCCCACAGTTGCTTCTGAAGCCGGTACGAAGCTGCCCAGCTGCGCCATGATCACAATGAGCGCGACCTGCCGGAGATAGGTTGATTTGCCGGCCATGTTGGGGCCGGTGATCAGCAGGAGCTGGCGCGAGTCGGGATCGGCGTCGAGATCATTGGGCACAAACTCCCCGGGGCGCATCGACGCCTCAAGCACCGGATGGCGCCCGTCACGGATCGCGATGCGAAGGGCTGAGTTGATGGCCGGGCGCACGTAACCGCGCCGGCGCGCGACCCTGGCGAGCGACGTGATCGCGTCGAACTCGCCGACCGCGCGCGCGGTGTCGAGAATCGCCCGGGCGTGCGCCTGCAGATCGCGCAGCAACTTGGCGAACAGTTGCAGCTCGAGTTCCCTGAGTCCCGACTCCGCGCTCAAGATCTTGCGCTCAAGTTCCTTGAGACCCGGGGTAGTGAAACGCTCCGCACCCACCAAGGTCTGCTTGCGCTCGTAATCGGCGGGCACGCGGTCCAGATTCGGCTTGGTGACCTCGATGTAATAGCCGAAGATCTGGTTGTAGCGGACCTTGAGCGACGGAATTTTCGCGCGTTGGCGCTCGGCCGCCTCCAGGCGCGCGATGACGTCGCGGGCTCCGGATGCGAGCGTGCGCAGTTCATCGGCCTCCGGATTGAAGCCCGCGCGAATAACATTGCCGTCGCGAGCATTGATCGGAGGCTCATCACAAATGGTTGCGCGGATTCGCTCCGCGAGTCCCTCGAGTGACACCATGCGCGTCGCGAGGTTGCGAAGCAGCGCGCTCTTTCGCTCGCCGAGCGCGACGTGCACCAGCTCCGCCGCATCGAGCGCGTCCGCGAGCCGCAGACAATCGCGCGGCGATGCGCGCAGCGCGCCGATGCGACCAGCGAGCCGTTCGAGATCCCCGATACGCTTGAGCGCCTCCGCGACCGGGCCACCGAGGTCGGATTCATAAAGCTCCTCGACGGCATCGTGACGTGCGCTGATTTCGTCGATCGTCAGCAGCGGACTGACGATCCAGCTCGCGAGCATGCGACCGCCGATCGGAGTCGCGGTCTCGTCCAGCACGGAAAGTAGCGAGCCCTTGCGGGCGCCATCGGTGGAAACGACCAGCTCGAGATGACGCCGGCTGGTCTCGTCGACGAGCATGTACTCGGCGGCGTGGTATAGCTCGGGCGGGCGAACGTGAGCCAGGTGTTGGCCGAAGTTCCGCTCGGCGTAATCGAGAGCGGCGCCCGCCGCGGCGATGATTGCGGCATCTGCGAGATCGCCGACCGCGGCGCCGAAGCGCGCGTCGAACGCGCGGCGCGAACCGTCGGCATCGAAGAGCGCGGCATCGACGACGGTCGCCGGAATCTCAAGATTCGCAAGTACAGCTTCAACTTTTTCATCGCCGCCACGGGCCAGAATTTCGCGCGGTGAGAGGCGTAGCAGCTCCTCGCGGAGACTCAACGACGACGATACGCGCGTGGTGAGGAACTCGCCGGTGGTCACCTCAAGGGCAGCCAGCGCGAAGCCGCCGTCTGCGCTGATCACCGCGGCGAGAAAACTCTTCTCGTCGGAGGCGAGAACCGTCTCCTCACCAACCGTGCCCGGCGTGATCACGCGGACGATTTCGCGCGGCATGAGCCGGCGTCCGTCGGTGGGCGCTCCGGCCTGCTCGCAGATGGCAACCTTGTAGCCCGCCCTCAGGAGCTTGGCGATATATGACTCAGCCGCGTGATACGGCACTCCGCAGAGCGGGACGCCTTCCTTGGAGCGGGAGGTAAGCTGGATATCGAGGACGCGCGCGCCGATCTCGGCGTCCTCAAAGAACATCTCGTAAAAGTCGCCGAGGCGAAAGAACAGGATCGCGTCAGGGACTTTCTGCTTGACGCCCAAGTACTGGGCGATGATCGGAGTGTGTTTTACCGCCGCCACGTCGAGGCAGAGGATATCTGCGCGGTCGGTCGCGCGCAAAATCGCCGTCCGCCGCGCACCCGACCCGCTAGCCTTCGGCTTCCTCGAATGCGCCCGAGTCGGGCGCGTAGTTCTCAAACCGCGTGAACTGGCTGATGTAGGTGAGGCGCACAGTGTCAGTCGGGCCGTTGCGCTGCTTGGCGATGACCACCTCGGCGACGCCCGGCGTCTTGCTCTCTTTGCCCTTGTAGACCTCATCGCGAAAGATGAACGCGATCACGTCGGCATCCTGTTCAATTGCGCCGGACTCGCGCAGGTCGGCGAGAATCGGCCTGCGGTTGGTTCGCATCTCGACTTGGCGGTTCAACTGCGAAAGCGCCACGACGGGAACCTTCAGCTCCTTGGCGAGTGCCTTGAGCGAACGCGAGATGTCGGCGATCTCCTTCTCGCGCGCCTCGAGCGTGCCGGAGGGACGCGACGGCCGCATCAATTGGAGGTAATCGACGACGATGAGACCGAGGTTGCTGGTCTTGTCTCGCGCGAGACGGCGGCACTTGGCCTTGAGCACGATGGGCGAGAGGTCGGAGGAATCGTCGATGAAAAATTTCGCTTCGCTAAGTTTCGCCGCCGAATTCGCGAGCGCGGTGAAGTCCTCGCCGCGAAACGTCCCCGTGCGAGCGCGGGCCAAGTCCACGCGCGCCTCCGAACAGAGCAGACGCAGGACAAGCTGCTCCTTCGCCATTTCTAGCGAGAAAAACGCGACGCCCACTGGGGGATCCGCATCGCAGGCGGCGTAGGCCGCGATGTTTAGAGCCAGAGCGGTTTTCCCCATCGAGGGGCGCGCCGCAATGATGATCAGATCGGACGGCTGGAGACCCGCGGTGAGTCGATCAAAATCGAGGTAACCGGTCGGAACGCCGGTTACGAGTTCGCGGCGCTGGTGGAGTTTATCGATCAGCGCGAGCGATTCGTGAGCCAGATCTCGAATCGTGTGGAACGCCGGCTTGACGCGCCGCTCGGAGATTTCGAAGATGCGGTGCTCGGCGGCGTCGAGGAACTCGTCGACGTTGGCGGGCTCTTCGAAAGCCGTCGAGGCGATGTCGGTCGCGATGGTCGCGAGTCCGCGCAGAACCGCCTTGTCGTGGACGATTCGCGCGTAGTAGGCGGCGTTCGCGGCGGTCGGCACGATGGCGGCAAGCTCACCGATGTACTGCGGACCGCCGATCGACTCGAGCACACCACGGGAGCGCAACGCGTCGGTCAGCGTGATCGCGTCAACCGGATCGTTACGGTCCGACAGCTCGACCATCGCCGAAAAAATCTGGCGATGCTGCTCGCGATAGAAGTCGTCAGCCTTGAGAATCTCGAGGACATTGTTGATGGCGTCGTTCTCGAGCAGGACTGCGCCGAGAACCGACTGTTCAGCTTCGAGATTTTGCGGAGGAACGCGCCTTAGAATGTCATCCGCACCCGCCACCGACCGACCACCTCCAACTCGCGCGCTTTTGTGTTCGAGTGCAGACGAGTATCGGACTAACCTCGCCGATCCGCAAGAAGCGAGCGGCCGATCTTGAACAGACGGTGGATAACTAGCCGATGCGACGGGTCCGGCGCGCGCGCTCCTTCATGATGAACGGCGCGATCGCGACGCCGAACAAGAACCCGCCAACGTGGGCCCACCATGCAACGCCGCCGACCACCGCCGCGGCGGGACTCTCGTTGATCCCGGCATAGAGCTGCACCGTGAACCAGAGCAGAAGATAGAGCACCGCGGGGAGTTCGACGATTTGGATGAAGAAAAATATCGGCAGGATCGTGACGACGCGGCCGCGCGGCAACAGCACGAAGTACGCGCCGAGGACGCCCGCGACCGCGCCGCTCGCGCCAATGACCGGCACGCTGGTGCCGGGCGCGAGAACGACGAACGCAAGGGCCGCCGCGACGGCGGAGGCGAGATAGAATGCGATGAATCTGGCGTGACCGAGCCGGTTTTCGACTGCGGCGCCGAACACGTAGAGGTAGAGCATGTTGCCCGCGAGGTGGAACAATCCCGCGTGGAGGAAAGCCGAGGTGACGAGCGTCGCGGGCGGCCACAACGCCCAATCGGCCGGCGGCGGCGCGCTGACCGAACTCCGTGCGAGTCCGGCCCACGCTGATAAGTCGTCGGGATAGAGCGCGAATCGTGCGATGAACGCGGGCGCGAGGCGTCCCAGCGCCAATTCATACACGTATGCCGCAATGTTGACCGCGATGAGCGCGGCATTGGCCGGCATCGGGCGCCGTGGCGCGGAGCTGTCGCGAATCGGTATCACGAAGCAACGTTGCCGCGTCGAGCGGGCAGTCGCAATGATAGCGGGCGCGAGTGAGGTCCGCGACCCAGCGCGGATTCGGTTCCGCGAGGTTGAGCATCGCCGCCATTGTGTGCGACAACTTGCGCGATTGAGTACCGAAACTTGCGAGGAGGTAGCGCCATGGAAGTCGTATCGCAGGATGTAACGGTTCAAACCGGAAGCGAAAAGATGCCATGCCATATCGCGCGGCCGGCGTCGGGCGGCCCGTACCCCGCACTGGTGGTTGTGATGGAAGCGTTCGGGCTCAACGCACACATAGAGAACATCACCAACCGCTTCGCGGCGGAGGGCTTCGTCGCGATCGCGCCGAACCTGTACTTCCGCCAGCCGAACAACGTGGTCCAATACAACGATCTGCCGGGCGCATTCCGGCTGATGGGATCTCTAAACGACGACCAGGTGGTCGCCGACATGACCGCGGCAATCAATCACCTGAAGTCGGTGAAGGAAGCGAAGGCGCCGGTGGGCACGGTCGGTTTCTGCATGGGCGGGCGCGTGGCCTTCCTTACCGCGTGCCGCAACCCGCAGGTCAAGGCAACAGCGCCGTTCTATGGCGGCGGCATGGTATCGTCGCGTCAGCCCGGAGCAAAGGCGCCGATCGAATTTGTGCAAGGTCTGAACGCGCCGGTGCTCGCATTTTTCGGCGGCAAGGACGCATTCATACCGATCGCGGAGGTTGACAAGTTCCGCGACGCGTTGCGCGAGGCCGGCAAACAGGCCGAGATCGTGCTGTACGCCGACGCGGACCACGGCTTCATGTGCGATGATCGCCCGTCGCACCATCCGACTCACGCGAAGGAAGCGTGGTCAAAGGCGATCGCGTTCTTCAAGAAGCACCTCGGTTGACGAGCGGCGCACACCAGCAATGATCCGAAGCATACGGGCCGGCCTTCGCCGGCCTGTTCTGTTCATGGCGCTGGTGGCGGCGCTTGCCGGCGCGTCATGCCGATTCTCCGATCATCGCGCGCGGATCGAAACGAATGTAGCGCTGCTATCCGAGTTGTCGGACAAGCTCGCAGATTACTGCCGAGCCGGCTTCGAACTCGACGGACGCGAGCTGACATCGGAGGAGATGGGCGAGTTCTACTACGCGCTCAAACGCGCGCGCTTCCACTCACCACGCCCCGGAGGCGGCGGGGCGGACGATGATGACGCGAAATACCAGGAGTTTCTGACGGAGTACGAGAAATTCGTGCGCGCCGCCGATCAGTACCGCCTGTCTCAGCCTCGCGAGTCGGCGCAACTCGACGCTCTGATGACCCGGCATGCCGCATTGAAGACGCTTGCGACCGCGTTGCTCGCAGTACTGCGCGCGTCGCATCGGTGAGCGCGCGCGAATCGCCGAAGACAAGGACGCAATCGCGGGCGAAAAAAATGCGGGCGCTCCGCCGGGCGCGCCCGCATTCGTCTAGTCGTCAGAAGCCGGCGCCTAGCCCTTCCACGAATTGCCGAAACGATCGAGGAATGCGACTTCGCTCAGCGGGCGGCGCCGCACCGGTCCGAACTTGTTGATCGGATATCCCATCGGAAGCAACGCATAGGTCGAGACGTCCTGCGGAAGACCGAGCAACTCTTTCACTTCGTCCTCGTAGAACATGTGAATCGTCGTGAGCACGGTGCCGACGCCGAGTGCGCGGCAGGCGAGGATGATGTTCTGCACCGCGGGGTAGATGCTCGAACCGCCCATGCGCCCCAAATTCTTCAGATTCGGCAGGACCTCAGGCGGGAACTGCGGCGGCGGTCCGCTTGGCTGTTCGTCGCGCAGACACGCGAACAGGAGCACCGGCGCCTCGTGCATGTGCTCGATCAAATAGAACGCAGAGTTCAGCAGCGTGTTGTACTGCTTGTCGTCCATGTGAGCGGGACGCGCGGTCCTCGCGGCATAGATCTGCTGCAGGATCGCGCCGGCCTTGCGGTAGATGTCGCTGACTTTCTTGCGAGTCGCGGCGTCCTTCACTACGACGAACACCCAGTTCTGCACATTGCTGCCGGACGGGGCACGAATCGCCGCGTCGAGAATCTTGGTGAGAACCTCGTCGGGGATCGGGTCGGGCTTGTAGCGCCTTAGCGCCCGCGCCGAGTACATCGCATCGAACAGTCCTGTCTCTGCCATGTCGGAACTCCTCGCCGGATTGGGGTTCGTCAGATGAATATCGCCGTTGGAGGCGGAAAAGAAGGGCGGCCGAAGAGTTTCCGGCCGCCATCAGTGCGAGGCTCTCGCTCGAAATCGTTACACAGGCGTGCGTGTCATCTGCGGAGGCTTGCCGCGGCCCATCAACATGTCGTTCATCTTCTTGCGCTCGGCCGGGTCGTCGGTCATCGGGCCCGGCTGATCGTGATGGCGCCAAACCTTGTCGTTCTCATCGAACTTGCGCGTGGTGACGCAATACTCAAGCTGCAAGCCGTTGGGATCTTTGAAGTAGATCGAATGGCACCACTCGTGGTCCATCACCACGGTCACATCGACGCCCTTGGCGAGGAGATCCTTGCGCTTGGCTTCGAGCTCCTCGGGCGAATCGAGCCACATGGCGAAGTGATAGAAGGCGCTCGGGAGATTCTGCGCGCTGTTGATGTCGGTCGCGAACTCTTCGGGAAGTCCCGGCACCTTCTCAGGGGACATGAAGGCGAAGAACGTGCCGTCGCCGGTGTCGAGAAAGACGTGCTTGATCCTGCCGCCGCCGGGGACCTCGATTAGGTCGCACCAGCCGACCTCCCAGCCGAGCTTGTGGGTGTAGAAATCAATCGTGCGATCGATGTCCAGCGTTGCGAGTCCCAAGTGGTGAACGCCCCTGCGTTTCATGAGTGTCCCTCCCTGAATGATGGTTCAGGCGGCCGGTTTGGCAATTTGTAGCACGGCGCTGCCGGCGATCCCAAGCGCGTCGGAACGCTCGTTCAGACAGCGCGCATCAGTCGAGACGGATGAGCTTTTGCTTGATTGCGAAGCGGACCATCGCGGCGGTCGAATCCAGTCCGAGCTTGTGCTTGAGGTTTTCGCGATGCGCCTGCGCGGTCTTGGGGCTGATGTGGAGGCGCTGCGCGATTTCTTTTGCGGTGGAACCTTCCGCAATCATCTTGAGCACCTCGCGCTCTCGCCGGGTGAGTTGCGCGGCGCGGGAGCTTGATGGCGGCGCGGGCTGATTGACCCGTGCGAGCACCACCGGAGCCACCGACGGACTGACGTAGCGGCGACCCCCGTGGACCGCGTGCACCGCGGCAAGAAGCTCCGAGGCCGCATCGGTCTTGACGACGTAACCCGCCGCGCCCGCGTCGCTCAGCGCCTCGATGACATACTCCTCATCGTCATATTGGCTGAGGATCAGAACCCTGCATCCGGGCGCAGCATCCGCGATATGCCGGACCGCGGCGATGCCGCCCATGCCCGCCATTCCAATATCGACCAGCGCGACGTGCGGACGAAGCTGCGCTGCCAGAGTGATTGCACTCTCGCCGTCGGACGCCTCGCCGACGATCTCGCATTGCGGTTCAAGCACGAGTCGCAGCGCCTCGCGAAAGAGCCGATGGTCGTCGACGAGCAACACACGGATGCGATCGCTCACCATCAGGACAACTCGGGGATTTCCGCGACCAGGCGCGTGGCGCCGGGCTTCGAATCGATTCGCAGCGTACCGCCCATCAGTTCAAGGCGCTCGCGAAGCCCCGCCAGCCCGGTGCCGCCCGATCGTTTCGCTGCGTCGATGCCGCAGCCGTTATCAGCGATCGACACCCTCGCAATGCCGCGATCGCGTTCCAGCGTCAGTTCTACCGCCGATGCGCGAGCGTGGCGGATAACGTTGGAGAACGCCTCGCGCGCGACCCTGAAGCATAGCTCCTGAATCGGCCGCGAGATGAGTTCGGTGTCAACCGCCAACTCGATTCGTGCGGTGACGCCGGCCTCGCCTAGGCGCGCGACCTCTCCCGCGAGCACCTCGCGCAAGGTGAGGCGTCCGAGCGTCGGCGGGCGCAGCTCGCGGGTGCGGCTGCGAAGCTCCTGTTCGAGCTCGCGCAGTATGCCGCGCGCCTCATCGCGCCGGCCCTCGAGCGCGATGCGCGCAGCGGCGAGAAGCTGCGCCTGGTCGTCGTGCAGGTCGCGCGCGATGCGCGCGCGCTCCTGATCGACAGCGGCGAACAGGCGTAGTGCGAGTTGCTGGACGAGCGCGCGGCGTTGTTCGGCCTGTTGCTCGATGAGCCACGTCGATACGATCGGCGAAAGCCGCGCGAGCAGGGATTCGATTAGCTCAAATCCTTCGCCGAGCGGGCGGGAGATTCCGCCGAGCGCGATGGCGCCCGAGGCGAACGGCGCGCATATCCATTGGGGGCGAAGGAGCTTGCGCTCGCGATAGTCGCTGGCATCGCTGCCGATTATGATCGCTGCCCGCTGGAAGCACTTGGCGAGCGAACTCCGATGATCAAGCGCGAAATTTGTGTCGATGCCCGCGGATGCAGCCTCGACGCGAAGCTCCGCGCCATTGGCGATGGTGAGCAACCAGCAATCCGCGCCGGCCGCCCCGGCGATGATCGCGCCGAGGCCACTCATCCGCTCGTGGCGCGCAAGCCGATTGACGCGCGCTGATGCGTCAGTGATCGCGCGCTCGATCGATGCGCGCCGCTCGAATTGTCCTCGAAGCTCCGCGAGCTGCGCCGCGCTGTCGATCGCGCGCATGCGCCAAAACGCCCGCGAGTTTTCCTGCGAATCGGGCAGACGTGGCGGCTCCGCCCGTCGTCCTTGCGCCCCTTTCTTTTCTCGTGCGCCCACCGTCCCCTCTTGGCGCGCGCCTCAAGGCGCTATTTTGGTACCGGCTCTTTCGGTTTGCCGAGTTCCTGACCCAATTTCTGCATCTCAGATCCGAAGGCGGACCAGTCGCCTGCGCGAAGCGCCTCGAGCGCTCGCTGATAGTGCGACGCCGCCGCTCCGGCGGCGCCCGCGGCCGGCGGCATCCCGGCCATTGCTTCGGTTGACGGCGGAGCGCCTGCGCCCGGTCGCACGACAACCGGCTTGTCAGGAATGCGCGATGCGAACAGCGCCTCGAGCGCCAGCTCGATTGATTCTGCCATCACCGTTCTATCGCGGTATGCCATGAGGATGCGCTGCAGTTGCGGGAGCTCACCCTTTTCCGCGCGAAGATAGAGCGGTTTGACATATAGCAGCGAGTCCTGAACCGGTATCACCAACAGATTACCCATCAGAACGCGAGAGCCCTCCTGGTTCCACAGCGATATCTGGCGCGAGATTTCGGGATTCTGGTTGATGCGCGCGTCGATCTGGAAGGGTCCGTAAAACAACCGATCCTTCGAGAACGAGTACTCGATCAGCTCGCCGTATTCATCACCGTCGCATCGCGCGGCGAGCCACGAGATCATGTTGTCGCGATTTTGCGGCACCATCGGAAGCATCAGGAGGAACTCGGTTTTCGATTCACCCGGGAGCCGCATGTTCACGTAGTACGGCTCCATGGGGACCGTCTGACCGGCGTAATTCTCGCGGGGAAACGCCCACAAGTCCTCGCGATTGTAGAACACCTGGGGGTCGGTCATGTGGTAGGTCCGGTACAAGTCAGCCTGCACCAGAAAGATATCCTCGGGATAGCGGATGTGCGCGCGCAGCTCTTGCGGCATCTCGCCAAGCGGCTTGAGCAAACCCGCAAAGATGCGCCCCCACGTCCTGATGATCGGGTCGTTGGGATCCGCGAGGTAAAGGTTCGTCTCGCCGGTGTAGGCATTGATGACGGCTTTCACGGAGTTGCGAATGTAGTTGAAGCGATCGCCGCTGTTCTGTGAGTACGGGAAGCGGTCGCTGGTTGTGTACGCATCGACGATCCAGTAAAGCCCGCCGTCATGTGCGACGATGTACGGATCGTGATCGAAATGAAGAAACGGCGCGAGTTCGTTGAGACGGCCGATGATGTTGCGTCGAATCAGTATGCGGCTGCTCTGCTTGATGTTGCCGGTGACCACAAGATTGATGTCGCGGTAGTAGAATCCGAAAATCAGCCGGCGCAGCAGTCCCGCGGCCGCAATGCCCGACGGAGCCTGGTAATATGCGAATACGTTGTCGGTGCCGCGAGGGTAGTCGAACTCCGGTGTGCCGGAGTCAACGATCACGTAGCTGTCGGGCTTTTCGCCGAAGTAGATTCCGGGGCGCTTGATGTTCACGCCGACGTTCGACACGGGTGGTATGTCCTTAACGTAGAACACCGGCATGCCTTCCTGATCCTTGGCATTTACCGGGCTCATCGCGACGCCGTAACCGTGCGTGAACTTGAGATAGCGGTTCACCCAGGTCTGCGCGTCGGTGGCGAGCCGATCGATGTTCATCTCGCGAGCACCGAGCATCACCTGCGTGTACTTGCCCTCGATCCAGTAGCGATCAATGTCCACGTCGCCAATGTCGTAGTAGAGCCGAATTTCCTGAAGCTGCTTGTAAGTGGCGAGCAGCGGCCGTGGATCCCAGACGCGGATATTGTCGATGGTCCCCTTGTCGTCCGTGACCGACGCCATCGAGAGCGTACCTTCGCCAGAGAACGGCTTCACCGCGAAGTGATCGATCTTGTATGCGCGGCGCGTCATCGCGATGTTGCGCTCGAGGTACGGCCGCTCGACCTGTAGTTCATTCGGCTTGACCAGCAGCCGTTCGATCGCAGGCTGGATGAGGTTCAGGAGCAGCGCAGGACCAAATACGAGCGCGGCCGCGATCACCGGCAGCCGGAGCCCGCGCGCGCGATAATTGGCGATGCAAATTGCGGCCGCCACCACCGACAGCGCGACGAGCAGCCAAAGCCCTGGCCGCCAGAGCAGGTCGTCGACATAGCGCAATCCGAACACGACGCCGTTGCTGTGAAAGAGCAGTGCGTAGCGCGCAAGCCAATAGCTCATCGCCCGCTGGAGGAAAAAGAACGCGAGCAGCACCGAGAAGTGCGCGGCGGCAGCAGGCGCTACCCTGGGCGGTGATTCACGGAAGTCGAGCGCTCCGCGCGCCCAGTAGATCGCAAATGCCGTGACTGCGGAGAGGAAAATCAGCGTCAGCCACAGATCGCGCAGGTTCTCGAGCAACGGCAGCGCGAAAACGTAATAGCCGACGTCGTTTCCGAACGCCTGGTCCGTATATCCGAAGCTCCGGCCGTAAATGGCGCTCAGATAGGTCTCCCAGCCGGACGCTTCGCCTTGCGCCACAAACAAGCCGAGCACCGCCGAGCCGGCCACGATCAGCGTCCGCCACGGGACGCGGTCGCCGAGCGAGCGAAACAGCTCGGGCAGGTTGACCTCGACAATCTCGTCGGCGCGGCGGACGACCCGAAGAACCAGGCGCTCTTGACTACCGCGAAGGGCGACGATGCCGCTGGCGAAGAGCACCGCGAAGGTCAGCAGCCACACGGCGATGAAAATTGAAACGCTCGCGACGACCCGCGTCACGAATACGTTGCGGTAGCCGATCGAGTCGAACCACAGAAGGTCAACCAGGATGCCGTCGAGAACCGCGAGCAAGATAAGCACGGCGACGGCGCCGCCGAGCAGCGACAGGAGGATTGTGCGCGGGCGCATCGAGACCGCCGCCTACTCGCCGCGCGCGACGCGCGCCACGTGCTCGCGCACCACGCCGGGCGGACAGAGCCAGATGAAGACCTTCATCGCGACGCTGCCCAGCAGCAGCCAGCCAAGCAGGCCGAGAACAGGGAACAAGTAAAGCTCGATCGCAGGTGGCGTGAGCAGCGGCAGCAAGATGAAGATGGGCACTAATTTGGCCGTCTTCGACACGCGAGCATCATTCATCAGCCGCCAGAAGACGCGGGCAAAGTGCGGCAGAAACGGCACCAGCTTGGAGCCTTGCAGTGTCGAAAACAGATGCATCCTGAGAAGAGCACGAAGCACCGACATGGGCGTTGCCAGATCGATTGTACACGTTCAATCTGATCAATTACCACGACGATCGACCGCGTCAGATATCCGGTATCTGGTACAATTGATCCGATTCGCACCCGGGGTTGCACGCGAGTGAAACGCCACATGGCACTGGGCGATTTCGTCGCCGCCTATCTGCGCAAGATCGGAGTGCGCCACGTATTCGGAATTCCCGGCGATCTCGCGCTGAAACTCTTTTTTGGACTCGGCAAACGGCATGGGCTCGAGATTTTGACGCTGTCGCACGAGCCCGGCGTCGGTTTCGCGGCCGACGGTTACGCGCGCGCAACGGGCCAGATCGGCGTTATCTGCGTCACCTACGGAGCGGGCGGCCACAATATGGTCAATCCGGTTGCGGGTTCGTTCTCTGAGCGCGTGCCGATCCTGATTTTCTCGGGCGGCCCCGGCGAGGAGGAGCGCAAGCTCGGCACGCTCATCCATCACCAGGCGCGCGAGATCGATTCGCAGCTTCGAATTTACCGGGAGGTCACCTGCGCCGCGAGCGTATTGACCGATCCGCGCCTCGCCGCGGAGCAATTGCACGAGGTTGCGCAAACCGTCTGGGCTGAACAGCGCCCCGGTTACCTCGAGATTCATCGTGACATGGTCGACCAAGTGATCGAGGTTCCCCCGGCGCTGATTCAGTGGGACGGGAACTTGCATTTCAAGCCATCGGACGCGCGCAAAGTCGAGGCAGCCGCGGCGGACACCGCGCGGATGTTCAACCAGTCGCGCAAGCCGGTGGTGATCGCCGGCATCGAGATTCATCGCTACAAGGCGTCGCGTGATTTGGTTGAACTCGCGGAGAAGATGGGCGCGCCGGTTCTCACGACCGTGCTGGGCAAGGGTGCGTTCCCGATGGATCATCCGCTCCACATGGGCGTGCACATCGGACCGATAAGTCCGCGCCCGATCGTCGCGCGCATGGACGCGGCGGACTTCGTGCTCAACCTCGGATGCCTCAAGACCGATATGAACTTCGGCAATCGGCCAGCGCATATCATCCAGGACCGGAGCGTGTGGGCGGTCGATCGCAAAGTCGACGTGAGGTACTCCACCTACACGGACATCGCGGTGCGCGATTTCGTGCGCGCGTTGCTCAAGCAGGAATTACGCCGCCACCAGGAGAAGGTGCATTATGCGGACAACCTGCGCCCGCTCGCAAAGCGAGAGACCGGCCGCATCCGGGTTAACGACATGCTGGCGACGGTGAACGCGTTTCTGGAGCGCAATCGCAAACGCTACATGGTGATCGCCGAGTCGGGCGACATGTTGTTCGGCGGTCTCGACGTGCGCGTGCCGGGCACCGGCTACTATCTCGCGCAGGGATTTTACGCGTCGATGGGCTTCGCGGTTCCTGCCGCGCTGGGCGCTCAGAAGGGATGCGGGCTCAGGCCCCTGGTATTGTGCGGCGACGGCGGATTCCAGATGACGGGTGCGGAGATTTCCCACTCGGCAGCCTTTCGCGCGAATCCAATCGTACTTGTCGTGAACAACGGTGGTTGGCAAATCTTCCGCCCAGTCGCGGAACGCCGCGACCTGCTCGAAATTCCGCCGTGGCCGTACGCGCGGCTGGCGCGCGACTGGAGCGGCGCCGGTTTCGAGGCAAACACGGTGGCGGAGCTGCGTCGCGCGTTGCAGTCTGCGCACGACTCGAAGAAATTCGCGATCATCGACGTACACGTGCGCCGCGACGATCTTTCTCCGGTGACGCGCAAGTACATCCAGGCCGCCGCGCGGCGCTCCAATCCTGTCGCGCCCAAGCGCACGCGCGACGCGCGAGGTTGATGCGGTGGCCGACTACGAGAGCCTCTATCGTGATTTCCGCTGGGAAGTGCCGGCGCACTTCAATTTCGGCGATGAAATCGGCCGATACGCCGCAGATCCGCGGCGGGTTGCGATCCTGTGGGAGGACCAGCAAGGGCGGCGCGCGCGCCTCACCTTCGCGGACATTCGCGCGCAGTCCAACCGGGTGGCAAACGTGCTCGCAGGATCGGGCGTCGCGCGCGGCGACCCGGTCATGCTCGTGCTGGCGCGCGTAACGCTCTGGCAAGCGGCATACATCGGTGCGCTCAAGGCGGGCGCGCTGGTGATTCCATGCACCTCGATGCTCCGAGAGAAGGACCTCGCCTATCGCGCAAACCATTCCGGCGCGCGCGCGATCATCGCGTCGCACGAATGTGTGACGATGATCTCCGATCTCAAGAACCAATGCCCGGCGTTGAAGCACTTCTTCATCGCAGGCAGCTCGCGCACCGGCTGGGAGAGCCTCCAGGAGTCAATGCAGGCCGCGTCCGACACCTTCGCTCCAGCCAGAACGCGATCAAGCGAACCGGCGATTTGTTACTACACCTCCGGCACCACCAAGGAACCCAAGGCGGTCCTTCACAGTCATGCGTACACCTGGGCGCATCAGTTCACCGGCAGCTACTGGCTCGACTCGCGCCCGGGCGAAGTGCATTGGACAACCTCTGACACCGGCTGGGCGAAGGCGGCGTACGGTGTGTTGTTCGGTCCGTGGATGAACGGCATCACGACGTTCATGTACAACGGACGATTCGATCCGAACAAGCAACTTGAGCTGCTCGCGCGCTACGGCATCAACACGTTCTGCGCGCCGCCGACCGAGTACCGGATACTCGTGAAGGAAAATCTCACCAAACATGAATTTCCGAAGCTTCGCCACTGCACCGGTGCGGGCGAGCCGCTCAATCCCGAAGTAATCGAAATTTGGCGCAAGCATTTTGGTCTCACGATTCACGATGGGTACGGGCAGACCGAGACCACGCTGCTCGCCGCAAATCTCCCGGGGATGGAGGTCCGCGCCGGATCGATGGGCAAGCCTTTTCCCGGACATGACGTGCGAGTAGTCGATGCGAATCTGAACGATGCCGCCGCCGGCGAGGTCGGCGAAATCGCGGTGCGCGTGAAACCCCAGCGGCCACCCTCAATCTTTCTCGAATACTGGAAAAACCCCGATGAGACCGCGGCGGCGTTCAAAGGCGACTACTACCTGACCGGCGACGAGGCGACCCGCGACGCGGACGGTTATCTCTGGTTCGTCGGGCGCGCGGACGACGTGATCATTTCCGCCGGCTACCGCATCGGGCCATTCGAGGTGGAAAGCGCGCTGCTCGAACATGCCGCGGTGATGGAGTCCGCGGTGGTCGCGAGTCCCGATGCTGACCGCGGGTCAATCGTCAAGGCATTTGTGAAGCTTCGCGCCGGCGCCGAACCAACCGAGGTGCTCAAGCAGGAGCTTCAGGAGCACGTCAAACGCACCACTGCGCCGTACAAGTACCCGCGCGAAATCGAGTTTGTCGATGATCTGCCGAAGACCGTGAGCGGCAAGATCCGGCGGGTCGAGCTGCGCAAGGCCGAAGAGGCGCGCAAACGCGGACAGGCCGCGCGATCGCCCTGACTTAGCTGCGCCGCGCCGCGTCAAGCAGATTGATCTTGCCCGCGAACTCCTCGAGTTCGACTTCTGTGGTTTCAAGCAGACGCGCGACCATCCCCCAAAATCCGATCGACAGGATCAGCTCGACGATCTCGGTGGTCCCCATGATCTTCTTCAGTTGCTCGACCGTTTCGGGTTTGCCCTTTACGCCGCGTGCGACCTCGTCAGTGAACTTCAGAACCACTCGCTCAGTGTCGTTGAAGCACTTCGCCGCTTCCCAGTTGTCCATCGCGGCGACCTGTTCGTCGGTCACGCCGCACGACTTCGCCATGGGGACGTGCTGCGTCCATTCATAGACCGAGCCGCAGACCTTTGCGTTTCTCAATATCGCGATCTCGCGCAGCTTCGGGTCGAGCTTCGCGCGGGTCATCAGCGCGTTGCCAAGTTGGGAGAACGGACGAAACGCCGCGTCCGAGTTCGCGATCATGCGGCCGACATTGAGCTTGAGCCGCGTGCGGCTCAGGATGTCGCGCACTACCTGCGACGCCTTGGACTCGTCCACGTATGGAAGCAGTGCCATCGGTCTCGCCTCCGTTATGGCGGGAATCTGCCGCGCCACCGGGTGAAGCTAGTACCAATCGTCGCGCAGACGCAATCTAGCGTGGAGGCGGCGACGATTCCGCGGGCGGCGCGGGATCCCGAAGCGGCAGAACCTCGCGGAGCTTCGGATCCAGAATCAATGCTCCTACCGCCTTGGAGAGCGCGATCGACAACGACTCGGCTGGTTCTGTCTCCAGCGGCAGGAACTCCTCCTTGCCGACTGGCTCGGGAGGCTCCCGCTGCGCGCCCAAGGTCTCGAACTTAAGCAGCGTTGCGCCGTCGCGATTCTGCAATGCGAACTTGAGGCGCACGAGCGACTCCATGGTGAAGTATTTCCCGTGGACAGTGTCGCGACCGCCGAACCGCTTGTTCGAGGTGAGCGCGGTCAGCTCCGCGCGGAGCAGCCAATCGACACCGTCGGGAAGACCGCCGTCCACGCGCGTAGAGTCGAGCGCGACGGGCTTGAGTCCCGCATCTTCGAGGCACTGTTCAATCGCGTTGGTGACGGTGTCGCGCACATCGCGCACAAACAGTTGGCGCTGGGGCGTGCCGTCAGCGCGATACACCGCTCCGATCTCGTACCGGCCCGAAGCCATCTCACCAGTGAGCGGTGCGACGCCGACTCCGACGGGCCGAAACACATTCATCGAGCCGGGTACGAATCCAGGCAGGTAGTGAAGCTCGAGAGCCGGCGCCGAGCGGCAGGCGGCGCACGCAAGCGCGGCTCCGGCAAGGGCCGTCCAGATGAACGCCCTGCTAGCGCTCGCCGTGGACCGCAGGTTCGCCCCGCTCACGCCACCAGAAATACCAAAGCCCGATCAGCGCTACGATCACCACGACGCTGATCAGACGCGACGTCACCTGCGCGCTCTGCAGTACGCGATACAGCTCGTCACCGAGCACGTATCCGATCGTGACGACCATCGTGCACCACACGACCGCGCCCAGGATGTTCCAGCCGAAGAACCGCCAGAACTTCATTCCCGCCGCCCCGGCCATCGGCCCCGCCATGAATCGCGCACCCGCGATGAAGCGCGCCATGAACACCGCCTTCGCGCCGTGCGTCGCGAAGAACCCCTGCAGCCGCTCGTAGCGCCGGCGCGCAAAGTCGAACCGATTGGCGAGACGCTCGAGCACGCGCTGCCCGCCGGTGCGGCCAACCAAGTAACCGCCTGCATCGCCAACGATCGCGCTGCCGACCGAGACCAGGTACACCACGCGAATATCCAGCAACCCGTGGCCAGCAAGAAACCCCGCCGCCAGCATCACCGCCTCCTCCGGCAACGGGATTCCCAGGTTGCCGAAAAAAATAAAAAGGAAAATACCCAGGTATCCCCACGTGGCGACCCAGTCGGCCGCTTGGGCGGGATCGAACAACTCGTTCATCACAGGGGCGAGCCTCGCGCCGGGCGACGGGTCCCGGCCGCTTACCTGCTCACTCTAGACTGCCCCATCGGGGCGGACAAATTAAGAGCCGTGCGCAAATTCGCGCATCGATGGAGACGATCGCGGAATCGGACCGATACGCGGGACCGCCGCGCGGCGGATGCGACTCGCGAGCCTATTCGTAGGTCGGCCAGCGCTCCTGCAGCTCGCGGTCTACTGATCTCCGCGGCGGCGCGAACGTCGGCCGCCCCGCCCCGTTCAGATGGAATGCCGCGAGCATGCGTCGCATCGCTCCGCGCACCTGAGCGGAGACGCTGCGGCCCATGTCGATCTCCGGTTCGGGGACTTCACGTATCGGAGACGGCGCCGCGGCGCCAACCCGATTTGCGACGTGAACGTCAGAAGTGCGATGAAACTGCGCGAATGCCGTGTCGTATGCCGCCTTGACTCCCATGACTGCCGTCGACCTCCCCCGGCTCAAAATTCGGCGGATAGCTACACACAGACATAGAAAGTTACAGATTGTTATGTCAAGCGCAAAAAGCGGCGCCGCGGGAGAAATCGACGCGGCGCGCCAGAAGTAACCGCGTGGCAGACGCGGCGGTTACTTTTTCGCGAATGGACGGTCGCGCTCAGTAAGCGCGGCCTTGAGTCCCTTCTCCTGGCTGGCCTTCATCCAGTTCTTCACCGCGTCGGTCTGATGCGCGATCACGTCCAGGTCGGCGGACGATTGCTCGGCGGCGCGGAACCCCATTACCTCGAGGTAGCGGTTGACCGCCGCCTTGTGCAGCATCAGCAAGTCCGCCGGCACCATCGCGACGCGCCGCGCGTACGCGAGCGTCTCGGCCTCGAGCTTGTCCTTGGGGAACACGCGATTTACCAGGTGCCAGTCGAGCGCCTCTTGCGCGCCCATCAGGTCGCCCGTAAACAAGTACTCCTTGGTCTTGCGCGGCCCCATCAGTACGGGCCAGAGCGACAGCGTCGGCAAGACGCCCAGCGCGCGGCCAGCCGGATGCCCGAACACTGCGTCCTCGCTTGCGAACACCAGGTCGCAGTGCCCGACGAATTCCGTGCCGCCGGCAAGGCAGTAGCCGTGCACTTGCGCGATGGTCGGCTTGTTGATGCTCCAAAGGCGCTGCCAGCGCTCGATGGTCTTGTGCAGACCGATCCGATCCGAAATCACCGTGAAGCGGGCGCCCGATGACTGCGTGCCTTGGAGGTCGTAGCCGGCGGAGAAGGCGCGGCCGGCTCCGCGGAAGATGAGCACGCTCGCGTCGGGGTTCGACTCGTACTCGTCCATCACGCCGTCGAGCTCGCGCAGCAACGCCTGCGACAGAGCGTTGAGCTTTTCGGGCCGGTTGAGCGTACAGCGATAAACATGCTCCTCAACTTTTTCGTAAACGAGCGTCTGATAATCGGCCATTGCTGATACCTCGGTCTATTTCACTGCGGCGAGGAAATCGCCGGGGACGCCAGCGGCCTCGGCGACCGCCTCCCAGAAGAACATGTGCCCGGCGTCCTTGATGATGTGAGATTTGGAGCCAACGATGCGCTTGTGGAGCACTTCGGCGTTCTGGCAGGGCACGATCGCGTCGTCATCGCCGTGGATGATTAGCGTGGGCGACTTGATCTGCGGAAGGCGCTCCCAACTGTCGAACCCCTGAATCGCGGCGCCCTGGCGCATGAAGGTGTGGATCGGCGTGACCGGATACTTTCCGATGTCGGCAATCGCCTGATCGAGACAGGCCTTGCCGTAGTCCGAGTTGAGAAATTTTTTGCCGCACGCCGCCGCGAATGCCTTGCGCGCCTGCTCCTCGGGCGATGCGCCGGGCACCGGCATCAACGCCGCGACCGCCTCGGGCGCCGCGGGAATCGAGTGGCCCATTCCGCAGTTGGTGCAGCCGAGCACCAGTCCGCGCGTCTTCGAGGCGTACGACAACGCAAATTCCTGCGCGATCATTCCGCCCATCGAGATGCCATAGATGTGGGCGCGTGGAATCTTGGCGTGGTCGAGTACTGCGGCGATGTCGGACGCCATATCTGCGAGAGCCCAGGAACGATCGGGCTTGTCGCTTTCGCCGGTGCCACGGTTATCAAGCAGGATCAGCTTGAATCGCTTCTCCATCGCGGCGACGAACGGTTCGCCCCAGCCGCGCATCGAACCGCTGAATCCCATGATGAGCGCGACGGGTTCGCCCGCGCCACGGATTTCGTAGCGGATGTTGAGGTCGTCGTGACTTTTCGCGAATTCCCGGATCGCCAAATGAGCTACTCCCTTCGCGCAGACTCGGACGGCCGCGATAGTAGCGCCAAGCTCTGCGAACCGTCAAAGCGAGGCGGCTGGCCGCGCCGATTACTGAGGCGAGAGTTGCAGGCGAACCGGCATGTGCTTGATGCCGCCCACGAAGCTGGAGCGGAGGCGCTCCACGTTCCCGGTCAGTTCCGCGTGAGCAAGCCAGCGGATAAGTTCCTTGAAGATCACTTCCAATTCGAGCCGCGCGAGATTCGCGCCGAGGCAAAAGTGCTCGCCGATTCCGAACGCGAGATGCGGATTGGGGTCGCGCGTGATGTCGAACTTGAACGGCTCATCAAAGACGTCCTCATCGCGGTTCGCAGAGGGATAGAACAGCCCGAGCGACTGGCCGGCCTTGATGCTCTGGCCGCGGAGTTGGTAGCCAGCGGTCGCGGTGCGCGCGAACTGGATGACCGGCGTCGTCCAGCGGACGATCTCCTCGACCGCGCTTCGAATCAGCTCTGGGTTCTTTCGCAGCAGGTTCCACTGAGCGGGATTTTCGATGAATGCCAGCAGGCCGCCGGTGGTCGCATTGCGCGTGGTCTCGTTGCCGGCCACCACCAGCAGCAGGAAGTACGACATCAGTTCGAACGTCGGAAGCGGCTGACCGTCGAGACGCGCTTGAACCAGCACGGTCGTGAGGTCGTCCTCGGGCTTTTTCTTGCGCTCCTCGACAAGGTTGTTGAAGTAGGTGAACAGGCCCTCGCGCGCGCGCAAGATGGTGTCCTTGGGCGTCGAACCGCCCTGGAATTCGGGGTCGCCCGAGCCGATGGTCTGATTGGTCCAGTGGAACAGTTGCTCGCGATCCTTGCGCGGGACGCCGATTAGCGCCGCGATGACATCAAGCGGGACCCGCGCGGCGATGTCGGTTACGAAGTCGCACTCGATGGCCCCGTTGCGCCCGCGCGCAGCGACCTGCTCCATGAGGCTCTGCGTGATGTGGTCAACCTCGGACTCGAGCGCGCGCACCGCCTGAGGCGTGAAGCGGCGATTGACCAAGTCGCGGTACTTGCCGTGCTCGGGCGGGTCCATGTTGAGCAGGTGGCGAAAGAGAGTCTCGCCGGGCTGGAATGAGGGATCGTTGAGCGCGACGATCAAGCGCGGGCGATTGATGAACAATTTCGGCTGGCGGGAGATCTCAATGATGTCGGCGTGGCGGGTGATTGCCCAAAACGGCTCGACGTTGGGGCGGGTGTACCAAAAGACCGGCGCGTGCTTGCGCAGGTAGGTCCATTCGCGATGCGGGTAGCCGTTTTGCTGGAAGTGGTCGGGAGTGACGATGTCGAGCGTTTCGAGCGTCAGTCCTTCGGTGTTCACCGGCAGCATCCTTCGTGATCAGCAGCCGCGCGCCAACGACGCATGATTGACCGCACGATGATATTCAATGAATCACCGGCTCGACACAACCCGCTAGCAGGCTGTTGAAAAACGCATTTTCAACAGCCTGCTCCCTCTCTCGCGTCTCCCCCGGAGGGGGAGAAGATAAGGAAGGAAGCCCGATCCTTCGCCGCTGGCTCAGGACAAGTCTTTCACGCAGGATGTTGAAGACGAAGTCGATGCCATTGTGGACTCCGAGGCTTTTCTCAAAACCCTGTTAGGGGCGCGGACGCCAGCGCGGGCCGACCTGCCAGAAGACGCGTTGCAGAGGGCGTTGCCGATTAGGCCGGACGGTGTGATACCTAAGGCAAACGAAGCGCGCCGCCCGCAGTGAGCGGGCACGCGACAATCGCAAGGCAGCGTCGCGGATGGCTCAAAGCAAGTTCGTCAGCGTCAACGGCATCAAACTTCACTATCTCGACTACGGCGGCACCGATAAGCCGCCGCTGGTTTGCATCCACGGTTTCACCGGCAATGCGCACAACTTCGACGGCCTCGCGCCGCACCTGATCAAGAAATATCACGCCATGTCGCTAGACGTTCGCGGGCGCGGCGACAGCCAGTGGAGCGCGCAAACGGAGTACATCCCGCAACAGTACTTGAGCGACCTGGCTGCGATGCTCGACACGCTTGGCATCTCGCGCGTGACGCTCATCGGCACTTCGATGGGCGGGGTGGTCGTGACGCTTTACGGCGGAGGGTATCCAGACCGAGTCGAGCGCGTCGTGCTCAACGACATCGGACCGGACGTGGATCCGGCGGGCATCGCCAGAATCACTTCCTATGTCGGCGGGGCGCCGGAGCATTTCAAGGATTTGAATGAGGTTGCTGATTACTACCGCGCAATCTACCCGCCGGTCGCGAAGCTGCCCGAGGCGGAGTTGCTCGATTTCGTGAAGTGGGCGGTGAAACCCGCCGGGGGCGGCGGACTCACTTGGAAAATGGACCCCGCGATTCGGCAGCCGATGCGCGGTCCATCGGCGCGGCCGTTCGATTTGTGGACGCCGTACGCGCGCTTCAAGGCTCCGGTGCTGGTCGTGCGAGGCGCGGAGAGCGACATTCTTTCGCGCCGAACCTGCGAAAAGATGAAGCACTCGCATCCGCAGACCACGGTGGTCGAGGTGCCCGGCGTCGGGCACGCGCCGTCGCTGCTCGAGCCGGAGTCGCTGGCGGCCTTGAAAGAGTTCCTGCGGCTCTAGCCGGCCGCCCTAGTCGGGGTCGCGTCGAAACGTCCAAAACGGCAGATTGCTCGACGGCTCGATACTCTCGACTACGACTCGAAAGCCGTTCTTGCGATAGAACTCGACATTGCGCGGCTGAAAAGTCTCGAGGTAGCACGCGAGTTTCTCGCGCTGCGCACGGTCGAGCATCGCGCGCAGCAGGGTGCCGCCGGTGCCCCTGCCCTGCACGTCAGGATCGACGCCGAGCCACGGGAGATACCAATGTAGCGCGTTCAACTCGCGTCGATGCAGCTCGCCAAGATGGTCCGCGGATTTCCAAAAGCGCCGTGCGGCGTCATTGCCGAGCGCGTCGCCGGGAGTCGCCAATTTGATCTGCGCGACGACCTCGTCACCGTCCTGCGAAGAATCTTCGCGAAGCCATAGCGCCGCGGCGTGGGGAGTGCCCGCGGTCGTCAGGCATTCACCAACCAACTCGGAGTACTTGACGAACCAGCGAAAGACACCTGGCAGAGCGAGCGCACGCGCAGCGGGATCAGGCACCGCGTACACCCAGAGCGGATCAGAATGGAACGCGCGCGCGAGAATGATGGCGGCCGCGTCGTAGTGCGACGGCTCCAGCCTCACGACCGAGGTAGCTTCGGTCACTCACCGCTCCCGGCGTCAGTGCGCAAACTCGACCGTCACCTCGCCTCGGCGCGCTCTACGCGCCGGCGCCCTTGTGCTCGATAAGTTCGATCTTGTAGCCGTTAGGATCCTCGATGAACGCGATCACCGTGCTGCCGTGTTTCATCGGGCCGGGCTCGCGCGAAATCTTGACGCCGGCCGCCTTGAGCCGCTCGCAGGTTTTGTAGATGTCGTCAACTCCGAGCGCGATATGTCCGTAGGCGGTGCCAAGGTCGTACTGCTTGACGCCGTAGTTGTAGGTGAGCTCGATGACGGCACTATCGCGTTCATCGCCGTAGCCGACGAAGGCGAGCGTAAATTCCCCGCTGGGGAAATCGTGCTTGCGAAGCAGTTTCATCCCCAGGTGCTCGCAGTAGAACTTGAGCGACTCTTCGAGGTCGTTGACGCGGAGCATGGTGTGCAGCATTCGCATTGGGATCACCTCTTTAGTCATGCCGGCGTAGCGCGTGTGCGCTTCGCAGCAATTGCTTTCTGAAGCTCGCTGCGAATCGTTGCAAACTCCTTTTCGGTGGGCGTGATTCCGGCCGCCTCCATTCGTCGCACCAGTTCGTGACGATCGATGCCGAGCATCGTCTGCGCCTCGTGCTCGTGTAAACGCTTCACGCGCACCAGTTCGAGGATCAACAGTTCCCGCGCGCGCGCCCGAAACGGCTCCTGCGGGTATTGCGCGTCGAAAAGATCGGCGGGGAGGTCGATTTCGATCTTCATCGAGTACGATCCGTGACTTTCCGTAATCGGCTCGGGCATGTCAAACGTGCGCGCGCGCAGCAGAAGGCGGGCGAGAGCAGCTTTGCCAATCCGGCGCGAGATGGACTAGCTTTAGCCGCGGACGGTACCGGGTGAGGCCGCGCGGCCAGCCCAGGGGAGGCGCATCGATGGATTTCAACTTCGACCCCGAGGACGAAGAATTCCGCCGCGAGCTGCGCGCGTGGCTTGGGAAGAACAAGCCTGAGGGAAGAATCACCGAAGCCGAAACGATCGGCGGGGATGACGACGACGCGGTATGGAACCGCAACCTCGGGTGGTACCGCAAGCTCGCGTCGGGCGGCTGGACTGGCATCGAGTGGCCAAAAGAGCACGGCGGGCGCAGCGCCGGCATCCTGCAATCGATCGTCTATCACCAGGAACTCGGGCGCTCGCGCGCTCCCCTGCCCTACCTCGGCTCGGGTCTCGGACTCATCGGACCGACGCTGATGCATTGGGGCAGCGAGGAGCAGAAGCAGCGCTACCTGCCGAAAATCCTCTCAGGCGACGAAATTTGGTGCCAGGGATACTCGGAGCCCAACGCCGGCTCCGACCTTGCGTCGTTGCAGACACGCGCGATCGAGGACGGCGATGACTTCATCGTCAACGGTCAAAAGATTTGGACTTCTAGCGCGCAACGCGCGGATTGGATCTTCCTGCTGGTGAGGACCGACCCCGAGGCACCTAAGCATCGCGGCATCAGCTACCTGCTCGTTGACATGAGGAGCCAGGGCGTTCTCGTCCGACCGCTCGTGCAAATGACTGGCGCCAAGGGCTTCAACGAAGTCTTCTTTGAGGACGTGCGGGTGCCGAAGTCCAACTTGGTCGGCGAGAAGAACCAGGGATGGCAGGTCGCGATCACCACTCTTATGTACGAACGCAACGGCGCGGGCGGTGGTGCCGGCGGTCAGATTCGCGACTTGGTCAAGCTAGCGAAGTCGGTCAAGCGCGGCGGCAAGACCGCGTGGGACGACAAGGAAGTGCGCCAGAAAATCGTGCAGTTCATCAGCGAATCGACCGCGCTCCGCTACACTGGCTATAGGCAGTTGACACGGCGGCTCAAGGGGCTGCCGCCGGGACCCGAGGGATCGATGATGAAGCTGTGCGGCTCCGAGTTGAATTTGCGGATCCAGATGTTTGCGATGGAGTTGCTTGGGCCGTACTCGCAAATCGAGCACAAGGCGCCGCACGCGGTCGACCAGGGCAAGTGGCTCTTCAGAATGCTTGCGGCGCGCGGGATGACGATCGCGGCGGGGACGAATCAGATTCAGCACAACATAATCGGCGAGCGGGTGCTCGGTCTGCCGAAGGGGTAGCGGGCGCCGAGAAGGCACCTGAACAAGGGCGGTTCGCGAACCGCCCCTATAAGAGAGAGCGAGTGCTGGAGCTACCGAAGGGGTAGGCATCGCGGAGAGGCAAGCCGAAAGCGGAGAACAACCAGATGGATTTCACGTACAGCGCCGAAGACGAAGCATTCAGGCAGGAATTCCGAGCGTGGCTTAAGGGCAACCTCAAGCACGCGCCCAAGATTCGCGATGTGTTCGCGGAGGAAGACGACAACGATTGGAATGCGCGCGTCGGATGGCACAAGCGACTCAATGCGGGTGGTTGGGTCGCGCCGCACTGGCCCAAGGAGTTCGGCGGGCGCGGATGCTCGATGCTGCAGACGGTGATCTATCACGAGGAGCTGGACAAGAACGGACTGCGCGAACCGTACGTCGGGATGGGAATCAGCCTCATCGGGCCGACGCTCATGCATTGGGGCAGCGACGAACAGAAGAGCCGGTACCTTCCGAGGATTCTCACCGGCGATCAGGTTTGGTGTCAGGGATACTCGGAGCCGAACGCGGGCTCCGATCTCGCATCGCTGCAGACACGGGCGGTCGAAGAAGGCGACTACTACATCGTCAATGGCTCCAAGATCTGGACTTCGATGGCGCAGCACGCCGACATGGTCTTCCTGCTGGTGCGCACCGACACAGAGGCGCCCAAGCACAAGGGCATCAGCTACCTGCTGGTCGACATGCACAGCCCCGGCGTCACGGTGCGTCCGCTGGTGCAGATGACGGGTGCGAAGGGCTTCAACCAGATTTTCTTCGAGGATGTGCGCGTTCCCAAGCAGAACCTCGTCGGCGAAAAGAACCAGGGCTGGCAGGTCGCGATCACGACATTGATGTTCGAGCGCGCCGGAAGCGTGGGCGACCGAGGCGCGATGAGCGAGGTGCAAGAGCTCGCGGACCTCGCCAAGCGCATCAAGCGCTACGGCAAGCGCGGGTGGGACGATGCGAGTGTGCGGCAGAAGATCGCGGAGTTCGCGTGCGATGCCGCGGCGCTTCGCTACACGGGCTATAGGCAGTTGACGCGCCAGTTGCGCGGGCTTCCGCCGGGGCCGGAAGGCTCGATGATGAAGCTGTGCCGCTCGGAGCTGGCTCTGCGCATGGCGTTATTCGCGATGGAGCTTTTGGGCGCACACAGCCAGCTTGAGTACAAGGCGCCGTTCGCGGTCGATGCGGGCCTGTGGTCATCCAGGATGTTGTCGGCGCGCGGCGGGACGATCGCGGCGGGAACGAATCAGATACAGCACAACATAATCGGCGAGCGCGTGCTGGGGTTGCCGAAGGGATAGCGAGCGCCGATCGTAGCGAAACGCAAAGCTTCGCCGGGATTCCTCGCTTCGCGGACTCCGCTCGGAATGACAGATGAAAAGCGGGCTCACCATGGTCATTCCGAGCGCTTCGACGTTGCTCAGGGTAAACTCCGCGAGGAATCCCGACGTGGTTTTCGCGTGAGGCGCGCTTCACGCAGAGGTTGGTGTAAGGCGAGCATTCTTGCCTCGATTCCACGGCGCGTCATATAACATCCGTTAGGCTGGAAACGCCCGCTCACGCAGTCACGCGGAGCGAGGCCGCAAGCATCCCCAGCGTCCGGAGGCATCGATGGATTTCACCTGGAGCGCGGAAGACGAAGCGTTCCGCAAGGAATTGAGGGGCTGGCTCGAGGCAAACCTCCCGAAGAAAGAGCGGCGCGGAGACGACGAAGTCGGCTTCATGCACGAGGACGCCGGCGCTTGGCAGCGCCGTCTCAAGTGGCACCAGAAGATGCACGCGGCCAGTTGGGTCGGCATCAGCTGGCCCAAGGAGTACGGCGGCCGCGGCGCGTCGCTGACGCAGCAGATCATCTACACGCAGGAAGTTGGCAGGGCCAACGCTCCGCAGCTCGTCAACGGTCTCGGCATCATGCTGGTCGGACCGACCATCATGCACTGGGGTACCGAGGAGCAGAAGAAGCGCTACGTTCCCAAGATTCTCTCCGCCGACGAAATCTGGTGCCAGGGATATTCGGAGCCCGGCGCCGGCTCGGATCTCGCGTCGTTGCAAACCCGCGCGGTCGATGAAGGCGACTATTTCATCGTAAACGGACAGAAGGTGTGGACCTCCGACGCTCATCACGCCGATTGGTGCATACTGCTCGTCCGCACCGACCCTGACGCGCCCAAGCACAAGGGCATCAGCTACGTGCTGGTCGATATGCACAGCCCCGGCGTCACGGTGCGTCCGCTGGTGCAGATCACGGGCGATGCGAACTTCAACGAAGTGTTCTTCGAGGACGTCAAAGTTCCGAAGGCGAACCTCATCGGCGAGAAGAACCAGGGATGGCAGGTCGCGATAACAACGCTCATGTTCGAACGCTCGGGCATCGGCGGTGGCGGCGGCATGATGGGTCAGGTGACGGAACTCATCAACCTCGCGCGTTCGATCAAGAACAATGGACGCAGCGCGTGGGACGATGCGAGCGTGCGGCAGAATATCTCGCAGTTCGCGTGCGAGGCGCAGGCGCTCAAGTACACGAGCTATCGCCAGCTCACTCGCAGGCTCAAGGGCTTGCCGCCGGGACCCGAGGGCTCCGTACTGAAACTCGGAAGCAGCGAGCTCAATCTTCGCATGAACAAGTTCGCGATGGAGCTGCTGGGTCCGTACAGCCAGATGGAATTCCACTCGCAGTTTGCGATGGACAGCGGCAAGTGGTCGTATCGCATGCTGGCGTCGCGCGCGCTGACGATCGCGGGCGGTACCAGCGAGATTCAACACAACATCATCGGCGAGCGCGTGCTGGGACTGCCCAAGGGGTAGTGAAGAAGGGCGGTTCGCGAACCGCCCCTACGGGAAAGAGCGGGCGGACCGATGGCAGAATCGACCTTCACCCACACCCTCTCCCTGTGATCACAGGGAGAGGGCTCAGACGGCGCGCGAATTTCGCGAAGCGCCGCCGGGTCGTAGTCGTCAGCGCAGCTTTACTGCGCCAAGCGCAACCGGCATGCCGTTGAAGCTGGCGGCCGGCGAGGTTGTGATCGCATCGACGGATTGAGCTGTCTGCGCGCCCGACGGCCCGCTCGTCAGACGAGCGTTGAGCTTCAACTTCAGCGACTTGCCGGATTTGATGGCGACGCTGTTATTCAGCGTGAATTGCGCGCTGCTGGACGGTGAGACCACCGTCGCAGTTGCGACGCGGACACCGTTGCGCACCGCGTCGACTCGTGCACTGCTCAAGATGACGGGGTTGCTGAATGCGATCGTGAAAGCAGTTACCGATTGGGTCGCGCTCGATGTGTTGGTAACGCGAAACGATCCGGCGAATGCGTTTTGACCAGGTGAACGCGCCGCCGTGCTTGCGGCCTGAATGAGGCTTACGGTTCCGCTCATTGCCGGCGTCGGTGAGGGTGTAGCAGTCGGCGTCGGCGTGGGCGTCGCGGTCGACGTGGGCGTAGGCGTAGGAGTCGGGGTCGGCGTTGCGGTTGGTGTGGGGGTGGGTGTCGGTGTGGGTGTTGGGGTAGGCGTGGGTGTTGGGGTAGGCGTAGGAGTTGGCGTCGCCGTCGGTGTCGGAGTCGGGGTCGGCGTGGGATCGGGGCCGGGGGCGATGCTCGTGCCGATCACGAATGCGCCGCGTCCGTGAGTGGCCGCGAATATCGTGCCGAATAAATTCTGTTGAACGTCGAAGACTGCGACCGGCGGAATCGCGCCGAGGTCGTATGCCGCCCAGGTCGCGCCGCCGTCGAGGGTCCGAAACATCCCGATGTCGGTGGCCGCGAGCACGGTCTGACCGGTCGGGTCGCCGCGATCTACGAGCAGCCGCAGCACGGGAACATCCGGCAGCGCGGTCGCAGGTGGCGGAATCAGCAGTAGCGGGTTGCCGTCCGCTTGCGACCAGGTGCCTCCGAAATCGCGTGTGACGAATACGTGTCCGACCCCCGTCGATGCGGTGAATCCCGAGATGCTCAAGTAGGCGTTGGACGCGTCGCGAGGGTTGACGGCAATGCCAGTGGCCTGGGTCTCGTCAGTAAAGAACGGAAGCTGGGTCGTAATGTCGGTCCAGATTGCGCCTTGGGGATGGCTCGAATCCACGCGCAGGTTGGCTTCTTCGGTGCGGTAAAGCTTGAACGCGGTGGCCCGCGCGGTGCGGAAGCTCTGCATCGAGAGCGCATACGCGCGGGACGGCATCGACGGTGCGACCTGGATGTCCTGAATCGCGCATGCCCCCGTCGAGCAGCCGCCCGTCAGGTCCTGCTGAGTTTGCAACGTCCACGTGAGCGCGCCGTCAGAAGACACGTACACGCGGTGCGCGCCGAACAGCACCCGCAGCGCGAGCGACGGATCGCTCGCAACGGGAGGGTAGAACGCGGCACCGGCGTCTCCCGCGGATGCCATTGCACTTCGGAGTGCCGTAGTCGCTACCGTGGCACTCCAAGTCAGGCCACCATCGGTTGAGCGCGCAAGCGCGGGTCCCGCCGCCGCGGTCGCGTAGGTGTGGTAGGCGAACGCCGGATCGGCCTGGTCGAAGACGACGATCCCGCCGTCGAGCGAGTCGGTTGCGCGCCACGCGTTGGCTATGGTTTGCGTTCCGTCGTAGCGCGCGGTGCCGTTGTCCTTGAGGGTCGCAAGCGCCTTGCTGTCATCGGTCGGATGCGGCGCGATGCTTTGCATCTGCATCACGCCCAGCGATGAATTGAGCGCCGACCATGCGGAGCCGCTCGGGTCGAAGCGAAATAGCCCGCCGCTGTCGCCGACGTAGAACGCGCGCGATCCACTGGTGGGATCGAACGCGATCGCGTGCTGTTCGGACGTCGCACCGCCGCTCGTTGCGAGAAAAGACCACGTCGAACCGCCGTCCGTAGAGCGGTAGATGCCGACGCCGCCGAATACCACCGTGTTGAGTGTCGAGTCAGCGGGGTCGATCGCAATCGCCTGGTCGAAAATCGATTGCGAGAAGTTTGACGACGAGGCGCCGTCGATCACGGTGCCCGAGAGGCTCGCCTGCGGAACAATCCGCGCCGTCCAGGTAGCGCCAGCGTCGGTCGATCTGAAGAAACCCGCGTATTCGAGACCGCTCGCCGCGCCGACCATCGCGTACACCGTGCGGTTTCGCACCGCCAGCGAAATGCGGCCGACGTTTGCCGCTACCGATCCCGGCGTGATGGACGTGAACGAAACGCCCGAGTCGGTTGACCGGAAAATCCCCGCGCCGAGAATCGCAACGTACACGTTCGTCGGAAACGACGGATCGATCGCGACCGCCGTTGCGGGGCACGGCCCGCTGAAATAAGGACAGCTACCGAACATCCCCGACGGATACGGCAGCCACGAGCCGCCGCCGTCCGTCGAGCGCCAAAGGCCGTTTTTCGCGAGATCACTCTCGACGAAACTCGCGCCCGCGCGGCTCGAGCTGGAACCGTAGCTGACGCCCGCGAAGATGAGACGCGGGGTCCGGGTGGTATCGATCGCGATCGACGTGATCGATGCGCGCGCGAAAGTAGCCGCCCCGAGACGAGCCCATGTCGCGCCGACGTCGGTCGATTTGAACAGCCCCTGCCCGTAGTAGGAATCACCCGAATTGTCGCCCTCGCCGGAGCCGACATAGTAGGTCGGCGGGCTTGTCGATGTATCAACCGAGATGGCGCCGACCGCTAGCGTCGGCTGCGCATCGAACACCGGAGCAAATGCGGCGCTCGCGTTCGAGCGCAGCCATACTCCGCCGCCGGCAGAGCCGGCGACTAGACGCCCTGGCGAACTGGGATCAGGTGCAACCGCGGTGATTCGGCCGGTGGCATTCGTCAAGGGCGTCGAGAGGATGACACCGCCAAAATCTGGTCGCGAATCGAGCAACGGAATCGGGCCGATGAATGTCCACACCGTGCTGGGCGCAAGGCCCTCCAACGAGGATGCCGAGAATGCAGAAGCATCAGAGTGCGACGCTTTCTGTACGCGGCGCCGCTCGACTGCGTCCACGTAGGCGTCGTCGGGCACGCCAAAGGCGAGCCCGCGACGGCTGAAGAAATAGTCCGCCTGAAGTTCGCGATCGGCGGGACCGACCATGTCCAGCAGCTCGCGCGATTGGCTAAGCGGCGCAGACCTGACGGTGGGACCCGCGCTCGCTGCGAACGCGAGCCCCACCACAAGCAGCGCCGACATCGCGGTCGGCTTGACCCATGCGGCGCGCCCCCATTTCCACATCCAGCATGCCTGCCCCAAGCATCGACGTTGGGTGCACGGGCATACTCAGCAAGCGGAGTGCCACGCCGGTTGGAGCGTCGCGATGCCCGCCTAGCAGGCTGTTGAAAAAGCCATTTTCAACAGCCTGCTCCCGCTCTCGCGTCTCCCCCAGAGGGGGAGAAGATTAGGAAGGTAGCCGGATCCTTCGCCCATGGCTCAGGACAAGGTTTTTACGCAGGGTGTTGAGAGCGCGGTCGAAGTCATTGGGCAACTCAAAGCATTTCTCAACACCCTGCTAGGATGTGAGCAAGCGCAGGTTCAGGTCTGTGCGATGCGAAAACCTACTTTTGGAAAGTGCACGACCAATTCGCCCAATTGCGGCTCATTGCGCCGAATCGCGATCTCGTAAATTGAGCTCGCGACGACGGCGCCAGCAACGGGATCGAACCCGTAATCGTCAGCCATCACTGCCACCTTCATTCCGGGTTTCAATCCGTTCGGATCGTCGCGATCCTCGGACTCGCGCGTCGCGGGCTTGCTCTCCTTGGCGATTCGAAGAGCTTCATCGGGTTCCATCGGTTTCTGATCGCCGCAGCCCATCGAATCCATCCGTTCGAACCATCGCATCAGGCTCGCGCATCGCTGTGCGAACCCGAACGCGCTCGGCTCCGCGCGCAGAAACCAGACGCAATGAAACGCCGATGCGTCGGCGAGGCTGAACGAATTTCCGAGCAGATACGAGCGTCCGTCGGCGAGTTGGCGATCGAGCAGATCAAGGTACGCGCGCAATTGGTTGCGCGCATCGGGCGCGGCTTGTCCGATATCGGCAAAATTCGCCCCCTGCATCATCTTGCTGCGATCCTCGATGAACTCCTTGGGCACCTGCGCAGCGAGTTTTCCGAAGATGACGGGTGTGGTTGACCAGAAGAAGCGGCGGTCGGCCCAAATGTTGATCGCGTGGCAGGTCGCTTCGCTTCCGCCCGGATAGATCGACGGCTCGGGATACAGGTCGTCGAGCTTGCGGATGATGACTCCCGTGTCGCAGTAGATGTCGGCGCCAAGCTGCATCACTGGGATCCGGCGATAACCACCCGTCAGTGGCGTCAGCTTGGGCTTCGGCATGATCACCGGCTGCTCGACGGAGCGCCAGCTGATTTTCTTGAATGCGAAGAGCTTGCGGATTTTCTCCGAAAACGGCGAGTTGACGTACTGATGAAGAATGATCTCTGCCACGGCGTCCTCCGGGGCGGCCGAAAGACTTCGGCCATCTCTTGGAGCATCGCGCGCGACCGCCGCCAGAGCAATGGCGCGCGAAAGATGATGGCGCGCCGGCGCAGCGTGCGGAGAGGTCGAGGTCGACGGGAGGCTGCTTTGACGCAAACGCGCACCGCTGCTAACTGTTCGTCTTGCCTGTAGGGGGAGCTATCACGCGGCCCGGAATGCGGGTGGGCCGACATAGCACGACAATCAACGGCAAAGCGCGGCGACCAGCCAATGTCGCACTTTGCATTGTTCAAGGCGAATCGGCTCCGTCCTACCATCGCGACTGCCTTGCGGCCGAGCCCACGCAGGCGAAGGAGGAGCGCTTCATGGAAGCGTCGACAAGTTTCGAGCCTGGTGCCAAGGCGCCCGCGCTCGCTCCGACGCGACCACCGCGATTGAGCGCGTCACGAAGGCGCATACTCATAGTCAATTGCTATTTCGACGAATCACGTGAAAGCGTCGCCCGGCCGCACAAGATTCCACAGGCGGTGGGTCCGATCTATCTGGCCGGGGCGTTCGCACCTGAGCTGTGCGACGTCGTTTGCTACTCCGAGCTGGCGAGCGGAGTGCTCGAGGATCCGCGCCTGCTCGGCTGGCCTGAGCTGCTGGTGTTGACCGGACTGACGAGCGATTTCGACCGCATGCTGCACCTGACCGCGTACGCCCGCACCCTGAACCCGACGGTGATCGTGGTTGCAGGCGGTCCGGCGGTACGCGCACTGCCGCTGCTAGCGAGGCGCTTTTTTAATTACGTCTGTGATGGCGACATCGAGGAGCTCCAGGACGTAGCACGTGACGCGCTTGGGTCGGCGTACGTCGCCGAAGAGATGCTGCCCCGCTACGACCTGGCCTACTGGCTCGGAAAACTGGGCTACGTAGAGTCAACGCGATACTGCAATTTCCGCTGTTCGTTTTGTTCGCTTACGGGCGAGGAACGTGCCTACCAGACATATGACCTCGACTACATCCGCCGGCAGATCGTGGCTGGTGGGAAGAGGAAGCGGATTCTATTCATCGACAACAATTTCTACGGCAATGACCGCGAGCACTTTCGCGCGCGCATCGGGCTAATCAACGAACTGCGAAGCCTCGGCTATTTCCACACATGGAGCGCCCTGGTGACCAATGACTTCTTTCGAGACGATGAGAACTTGAAGCTGGTCAAGGATGCGGGCTGCGAGCTGTTGTTCAGCGGCGTGGAATCCTTCGACGCGAGATGGTTGCGCCGGCAGAACAAACTTCAGAACACGTCGGCGCCGCAGGTCGAGCTGATTCGAAAGTGTCTGGAGGCCGGAATCATGTTCGCTTATGGCCTGATGGTCGATCCGGCGACGCGCCCGATCGAGGAGCTGCGGTGCGAGCTGGAATTCGTCACCGCGACCCCGCAGATCACGCTGCCATCGTTTGTCACGGTTGCGATCCCGATTCTTGGGACGCCGTATTTCTTCGATTGTCTCAAACAACGCACGCTGCTGCCGGATACCAAGCTTCGCGATATGGACGGCGCGACGCTGACGCAGAGGACGATCGACCCGGTCGGCGAAGTCACGAAGTTTCTGGCGGACCTGCAAAGCTTTCGCGGGCTGAGGTCACGCGTGATCGGCCATTGCTGCCAGTTCACGCGGCTGTACGGGCACAAGTTCAGCGCCGCCCAGCTGGGGGCCGCGCTCACGAACGGTCTGTTGCTCTGCGCCCACGATCTCGCGACTACGTTCTCGGAGCTGCGATGGCGCAGGGCCGTCCGGACGCGAACTTACATCAGCAGTACGGAGCAGCCCGACCGATCGTACACACCGGCCTTTCCCGTCGAGTCCCGGTTCGAGCGCTATTTCAAACCGACGATGGTTACGGACGCGCGCGGTGAACTGCACGACGATCTGATTGGATCGGGCCTGCTCGAGCGTGGCAGCCCGCGCCGCGCAATTGCACTCGCGACGGCCGGGTAGACACGCGGTTCCGCGGCCGGGCGCGCTCGCGGGACGTTCACCGCGTCTTCGGCACCTGTTAGCTTCGCCGCCATGTACGGACAACCGGAGTTCGATCTTTTCGAAGCGATCTACACGACGCGCTCCATGCGCCGGCTCAAGCCCGACCCGGTCGCGCCGTCGGTGATCGTCAAAATCATCGAAGCTGCCACGATGGGGCCGAGCGGCAGTAACCGCCAGCCGTGGATCTTTATCGTCGTGACGGAGCCTGCGACCCGTTCGTTCGTCGCGGAGCGCTACCGCAAGGCGTGGGAAGTGTATTTCCGGCCGAAGATGCGCGCGCGGCTTTTGCGCGAGCCGGATTCGCCGCAATCGAAAATAATTCGCTCCGCGAAGTACCTCGCCAAACACATTTCCGACGTACCGGTGATGATCTTCGCGTGCGTCAAACGCTACAACGACCCAACGCGAACGGGACAGCCGATGTGGGGCGCGATCTTTCCCGCGGTGCAAAACCTCTGTCTCGCCGCGCGCGCATACGGGCTCGGCACTTCGATCACGGGGCTCCACATGATGTTCGCGAACGAGATCGATGAGAAACTTGGCGTGCCGCATGAGTACGCGAACGTAGCTCTGATTCCGCTCGGCTATCCAAAGGGACGCTGGGGCCGACCGGATCGGAAACCGGCGCTCAGTGTAACGTTCTGGGATCGCTGGGGTGTACGGCGCGACGCGGTCTAACCGTAACAAGCGGACGCCAGTGCGGCTGCGCTCAGATGATCTCTTCGACGACGCGTTCGAGCTGAAATCCCGGCACTGACAGGACGACCAGTGACGGCAAGTGGAGCCGCTTCCACAGGTCGTATGCGTCCACGCCGGCGCGAACGCTCGTGAACAGCGCGATCACCCGTCCATGCGATATGGCGACCACGTTTCCGTCGGCGACCTTGTCCAGCAGACCATCGATCGCGCGTGCGACTCGTGCGTACGCCTTGATCGCGGTCTCCGCGCCGAAGGCCACGCGCTCGCGATGCGAAAAGAACGCCTCAACCTCGCGCCGAAAGTCTTCCTTGCGCGGTTTGAAACTCGCGTCGGCGCGCTCGTGTTCGTGCAACCCCTCGACTTCGAGAATCGGCACGCCGAGGATCTCGGCCACCAGCACCGCGGTCTCGCGCGCCTTGAACTCCGTGCTGGTAGCGATCAGCGAAGGCCGGTACGGCTCGATCTCATCCACCAGCGCCTCGCATCGCAGCCGCCCGTCCTCGCTCAGTTGCCACTCGCGCGGCGGGATCGCCTCGACGATCTCCGGCGCCGCGTGGCGCACGACGATGAGATTTCTATGCGTGCTCATCGGCGCTCCGCGCAGGCGGAGGAATTCAACCGTCGATTACCGCCAGCACCATGTTGCGCTGAATCTGATCGCCCTCCCCGACCCGAAACTCGCGCAGCGTCCCCGCGACGACCGCCTTGATCGGGATTTCGACCTTCATCGATTCGATCATCATTATCTCCTGGCCGCGCTCCACGTGCGTGCCGGGCGCTACCGAAAGCCGCAGCACTTTGCCCACCGCCGGGCTCCTCACATCCATCTCGTGGTGTTTCCCTTCCTCTGGTCGTGAATAACGCGTCTTAGCAAGGGCGTCGGGCCGGCGCCAGCGCGGGGCGGAGTCCTGGGTTTGTCGCCAGCGTGCTGCGGTTGTAGAGGATGAGGTGCGACCGGCATGACCTCACGCGTCGCCTTGGGGGAATCTCATGCAGCGCTTTATCGCGGCGCGGACGCTCGATGAGTATCCGCGCGGCCGCTACCGCTGGACGCTTGTGCTGCTGACGGTGGTGGCGAGCATCTTGACGGCGTACCCGTACCAGCTCGCGCCGCTGCTGCCGATATTACTGCCGTACCTCGGCATGAGCCACGCCGCGTACGGGCTGTTCTTCACGTTTGCGATTCTGTGCGGAGCGGTGACGGCGCTTTACGGCGGTCCGCTGGCGGATCGCGTGGGGCGGGTAGCGTTGATCGACATCTGCCTCGGCGTCGTGATCGTGCTGGTCTTCCTGAATCTTCTCATCACGAGCATCGCGACATTCATCGTGATCCGCACTGCGATGTCGATAGTGAGCGGGTTGATGGCGAGCGCGGGGGCGGCATTGGTGCGCGACATGTCGCCGCGGATGAGCCGCGCGCTGGCATTCGGGCTGTTCACGCTGGGGCCGGTGGGCGCGAGTTTTGTCGCCAATTTCATCGCTGGCGCGACGCTTCCCATCTGGCACACGTGGCAATCGCAAATCTGGATCATGGGCATCATCATGGCGGTGCTGTACGTACCGATCTTCGCGTGGCTGAAGGACCTGAGCCCGGCGCTCAGGCTTCAGATTTTCCGCGACGAGATCGCAGCGCTCGAGGCGCGCGGCAAGCTGCCAAAGGCGTCGGAAATGCCGGGGAGCACGCGCGAGGCGTTCGCCGCGCTGCTCGGCCATCCGGAGATTTGGCTGTTGGTGATTGCCGTGGCCGCGAGCCTCACGATGATCTTCACGCTGACCGCGTTCGGGCCGCTGATGTTCGTCGAGGCGTTCGGCTACTCGCCCGCGGAAGCGGCGCGGCTCAATGCGTACTTCTGGCTTGCGAACGCAGCAGCGCTGATAGTCACGGGCTACGTGTCGGACCGGCTGCAGACGCGCAAGCCGATCGCGATCGCAGGCGGCGTGTGCACAACACTGGTGATGGCGTGGTGGATTTCGACGTTCTCAGCGCCGCTCGCGCCGACGTCGATGGCGATTATCGCGACGGTCCTCGGGTGCTTCTTTGCAATGGGTTACGTGCCGTGGGCGGCGCAGTTCTCCGAGACGCTGGAGGATCTCGCGCCTGCGCTGCAGGCGACCGGGTGGGCGCTGTTCACGATGGTGTTTCGCGGGTGGATAGCAGTATCAGCACCGCTTTCGCTTTACGTGGCAGTGCACTACGGATGGGCTGCGTGGTCGAAGATCGCGCTCGGCGGCACCGTGATGTTTGTGATCGTGATGTTCTTCACGCGCCGGCACGCCGCGCCGGTCGCGCTCGCGCGCGAGGCCCCGTCGGTGGTCAGCGGCTAAGGCCGCATCGTGCGCGTACGGATTCCGAGCTGGGTCGGGACGATTTCGTACGCCTGATGCACCCAATCGCACAGCAGCAGACGGGTGTCGCGCGGGTCGATGATTTCCTCGATCCCGAACGCCTCGGCAGTCCGGAGCGGCGAGCGCACCGCGTTGAATTTCTCCTCGAGTTCGCGGCGAAGTTTTTCCGGATCGGCTGACGCGGCGAGATCGCGCTTGTAGGCCGCCTCGATGCCGCCCTCGATCGGCAGCGAGCCCCAGTCGGCTGACGGCCACGCGTAGCGCAGGTTGAGCCCGGTCGTGATGCCGTGGCCGGCGCCGGCGACGCCGAATGATTTTCTCACCATGATCGCGACCCACGGCGTGATGGTCTGGAACACGGCGTATAGCGCGCGTACACCGCGGCGAATGGTACCCGATGACTCAGCCTCGCGGCCGATCAGAAAGCCCGGCTGATCGACGAAGTTCACGACCGGCAGGTGGAAGGTGTCGCAGAGATCGACGAAGCGGACCATCTTGTCGGACGCCGGACCGTCGAGCGAGCCGCCGATATTGTACGGGTCGTTCGCCATGACGCCGGCCGGATAGCCGTCGAGCCGCGCGAATCCGGTGACGAGCGACGGTCCGAAATACGGAGCGATCTCGAAGAACGAGTCGCGGTCCATCACCAGTTCGACAATGCGGCGCGCGTCGTACCCGTGGCGGCGGTTGCGCGGGACGATCGAAATGAGTTCTTCCTCGCGGCGCGCCGGATTGTCCGTGGGCGGAATTCGCGGCGGCGCCTGCCACACGCTCGACGGCAGGTACGAGAGGAAGCGGCGCATGTGTTCGAACGCCTCGTCCTCCGATTCGACTTCGTTGTCGACCGCGCCGCTCATGTGCGCATGAATATGCGACCCACCCAGTTCCTCCTTGGTGAGATCCTCGCTGACGCCGAACTTCACGACCGGCGGTCCCGCGACGAAGAGTTGGCTGCTGCCGCGCACCATCACGGAAAAGTGCGATGCCGCCACGCGCGCAGCGCCGAGTCCCGCCACCGAGCCCATGCATCCCGCGACCACCGGCACCTCGCTGGTTACCTTCACAAGCACGTCGAAGGCCGGATTGGCGGGCACATAGGTGCGCTTCATCTTGTCGAGCGAGCGGACGCTTCCACCACCGCCGGTGCCATCGACCAGCCTGATTATCGGAATGCGCAGTTCGTGCGCGAGCAGTTCGCCGTAGCCCTGCTTGTTCCCGACGGCCGCATCCGCAGCGCCTCCGCGCACCGTGAAGTCGTCGCCGCCGACCACCACCTTGCGGCCGTTGATCGTCCCGGTGCCGACCACGAAGTTCGCGGGCATGAATTCGGCGAGCGTATCGCCTTCGTAGCGCGGCGTACCGGCGAGCGCGCCATATTCATGAAACGAGCCGGGGTCGAGCAGACGATCGACGCGCTCGCGGACCGTGAGCTTGCCGCCGTCGTGCTGGCGCTTGATGTTGTCGGGGCCGCCCATCTGGCGCGCGAGCGCCTCACGGCGGCGAATTTCGTCGATCTCTTCCTGCCAGGACATCGCGTTCCTCCTAAGTGCGAGCCGATTCTATCAACGCCGTAGCTGGTTTCCACAGCGCGGCGCCGACGCGTTCAAGTTGCGACCGGTAGATGTTACCTTGGTCGCGATTACCGTCGATGGGAGCCGACTCCACATCTGAACTCGCCGCACGCGGATCGACCCCGCGCGCGCAGCGGGCAACGCTCGCCGGGTGGGGCCGGTACCCGCTGGCCGCAAGCGACGTCTTTCGTCCCGAGAAGCTCGATGAGCTTCGGGCGGTGGTCTCGTCAGACTCGACGTCGATCATCGCGCGCGGGGCCGGCCGCGCGTACGGCGACGCGGCGCTCAACGCGGACAATCGCGTGGTCAATCTCGAGCGGCTCAACCGCATGCTCGCCTTCGATGCCGACAGCTGCATCCTGCGCTGCGAGGCGGGCGTAACGCTGGCCGAAATCATCGACGTTTTCCTGCCCCGCGGATTCTTTCCGCCGGTCACGCCGGGCACGCGTTTCGTCACGCTGGGCGGGTCGGTTGCAGCCGACGTGCACGGTAAGAACCACCATCGCGAGTCGTCGCTCGCAACTCACGTTCTGAGCCTGGACGTGATGCTTGCATCGGGCGAAGTGCTGCACTGCTCGCGCGAAGAACACGCCGGCGTTTTCTGGGCGAGCGTCGGCGGCATGGGTCTCACCGGCGTGATCCTCGAGCTGGAAATTCGTCTGCGGCGAGTGGAGAGTGCGTATCTTCGCGGCGAGTTCATCCGCGCCGCGAATCTCGATGCGGCTATCGAGGCGTTCGAGCGCACCGACCGCGAATACGGTAATTCGGTTGCGTGGATCGACTGTGCAAGCAGCGGGCGCTCGCTGGGCCGCTCGGTTCTGACCGTCGGCGACTTCGCGGCTCGCGATTCACTCGACGCGCGCCGGCGCCAGCAGCCGTATCGCATCGGGTTGCGCCCGCGCGCGATCATCCCATTCAACCTGCCGCGATTCGCGCTCAACTCATTCTCGGTCCGGCTCTTCAACGAGGCGTGGTGGATGCTGCATCGCAACCGCGGCGCGCCGCATCTATTCGACTACGACTCATTCTTCTATCCGCTCGATTCGATTCGCCACTGGAATCGGATGTACGGACGGCGCGGCTTCGTGCAGTACCAATGCGTGTGGCCGGAGGCGGAGAGCCGCGCGGGCCTGGTCGAAGTGGTGGAGGCGATCGCGCGGAGCCGGCGCGGATCGTTTCTGACCGTGCTCAAGAAGTTCGGCGCGCAGGAGGGGATGCTTTCGTTCCCGATGCCGGGTTATACGCTGGCGCTCGATTTTACGGTCGCGGACGGACTGTTCGAGTTTCTCGACACGCTCGACCAGATGGTCCTAAAGCGCGGCGGCCGCGTGTACCTCGCCAAGGACGCGCGGCTTCGTCCCGAGGTCTTCCGCGCGATGTACCCGAGCTTTGCGAAATGGCGCGGGGTGAAGGCGGCCGTGGATCCCGAGTGGCGGTTCTCGTCGAGCCTTTCGCGGCGGCTCTTGATGCACGAAAGTTGAGGGCCGGGACGCCCAATCAGCCGATGCACCGGGTTCTTATCCTCGGCGCGACCTCACCGATTGCGCGCGCGTTGGCGCTGGAATTCGCGCATCACGGCGCCGAGCTTTACCTGGCGGCGCGCGACGGCGTCGAAGCCGCCCGCATCGCAGACGACATCGGGGTGCGCGCGGGTGTCGGGGCGCACTCGGGCACTTTCGATGCGACCAGCTTTCAGAGCCACCGTGAATTGATCGATGACGCGGCGCGCGCGCTGGGCGGACTCGACGGCGTAGTGGTGGCGTTCGGCACTGTCGGCGACGAGGAGCGGGCGCAGGCCGGCGCCGGCGCCGCGCTCGACACCATCAATCAGAACTATTCCGGCGCGGTTTCGCTGCTGACTGTCGCGGCGCAAATCCTCGAGGCGCAGCATCGCGGTTTCATCATCGTGCTCGCGTCGGTGGCGGGCGATCGGGGGCGCGCGCGAAACTATGTGTACGGCTCGGCCAAGGGCGCGCTCGCTCTGTTCGTGCAGGGACTTCGCGCGAGGCTCGCGCCGTCGGGCGTTCGCGTCCTCACGGTCAAGCTCGGCGCGGTGGATACTCGGATGACGTGGGGGCGCGAGGGCGTGCGATTCACGATTGCACCACAAACCGCGGCAGCGGCGATCTATGAGGCGTGGCGCCGCGAGCGCGAGGTGGTGTACGTTCCGCGGGTATGGCGCGCGATCATGCTCGCGCTCAAGATGATTCCGGAGCGATGGTTCAAGCGGGTAAAGTTCTGAAGCCGAGGCGCGAGCGCGCTTTCTTGACGCGCCCCGCTGCGCTCGGCTAACGAGTCAGAAGGCAGCGCTCGCGCTCAAGCGATGGGGTGTCAGAGATGGGAAGCTCACGCACGCAGATTCGAAAGATCAGATTCGACGGCGCGGTCGATGCCGACGGCCACATACTCGAACCCGCCGATCTCTGGGACCGCTATATCGAGGCAAAGTACAAGCCGCGCGCGCTGCGGCTGAGGACCAACCCGCAAGGCGTGGAGTACCTCGAACTCGACGGGCGGCCATCCAAGCTCTTCGGCGCCGGGCGGTTTGGCGCATTCGGGTCGATGGGCGAGACCCGCGACACCGAACGGAGTCTCGAGCCGTCGTCGTATGGCCGGTCGGCGCCGTTCGGCGCGGTGGACGCGAAAGAGCGGCGCGAGCGGATCGAGGCCGAAGGGCTCGACGCGGCAGTCATCTATCCAACCCTAAGCCTCATCTACGAGACCGAGCTGCAAGATGCCGAGCTGGTGCAGGCGTGCACCCGCGCCTACAACCGGTTCATCGTGGACTGGTGCAAGGACTCGGGCGGCAAACTGATTCCCGTCGCGCATCTGTCGCTCGGCGATCCGGAGGCGGCGGCCAAGGAGCTGGAGCGCGCGGTGAAGGACGGCTGCAAGGGCGCGTTTTTCTCGCAGTTCGTGATGACTCGCAAGCCGCATGCGCATCCCGACCACGATCCCGTTTTCGCCAAGGCGCAGGAACTCGACGTACCCATCGGCATTCACGTCTCGCTGGAGCCGCTGTGGGCGTTGCCGGGGCGTTACGATTACAAGTACCTGCGCGGCCAGTACTACTTTCTCAACGTGACCGCGGCGGATGCCATCCGTCACGCGTTCACGAGCTTTTTCCAGTTCGGGACCTTCGACAAGTTTCCGCGGCTCAAGCTGGTGCTGCTCGAGGCGGGCGCGAGCTGGATCAGTTATTGGCTCGACCGGCTCGATGCTGTGTGGCAAACCCCGCTCGGGCGGACGCTCGCGCTCAAGGAGAAGCCGAGTTTCTATTTTCAGCGTCAAGTCTGGATTTCAGCCGATCCCGATGAGCGGGCACTGCCAGCGATGGTCGAGCTGTGCGGCGCCGACAAGTTTTTCTGGGCATCGGACTTCCCGCATCCCGATCACGCCGGCAACTACATCGAGGAGATCGAGGAAGTCGCAGAGAAGCTTACGGAGCCGGCACGGCGCAAGGTGCTGGGCGAGAACGTGATGAAGGTGTACGGCTGCGCGTGAGAGGCGCGACGGGATTCCTCGCTGCGCTCGGAATGACAAAAGGGGCAGGCAAGTTTCATATGACCTAACCCCTGACCCCTTCCTGAAACCTAACCCCTAACCCCTTCCCTAAAGGGAAGGGGAACCGGAAAAAGGGAAGGGGAACCGGAAAGGGGGGCGAAGAAGGGAAGGGGAACCGGAAAAGGGAAGGGGAACCGGAGCCGCAAAGTAGCTGCCAGCGCGGCGGGCTAGTTGACGGTCCAGGTGTCGCCGCTGCTGAGCAGCTTCTTCAGATCACCCTCGCCCTGCTTCGCGCGCGCGTCAGTGAGCTGCTGGTTCATCGCGCCGTCGTAAGTCGGGCGCGAGGTTGAGTAGAACACGCCGACCGGGGTTGGCAGCGGCGGCTCGAAGTTGCCGAGCATGAAGGCGAGCGCGAGATTGGTTTCGTCGTGGACGATCAGATCCTTCTCCGCGACGCCGTTTCCGAGCTGGACGACCGCGGGACGCATCTCGTTGAACACGATGCCTTTGTCGCGGCTCTTGCCGAAGATGAGCGGCTTGCCGTGCTCGAGCACCAGCTGATGATCGGCCTTGATGGCCTTGTCACTAACGTCGTTGAACGCGCCGTCGTTGTAGATGTTGCAGTTCTGAAGAATTTCCATGAACGACGCGCCGCGATGCGCATGCGCGCGGCGGAGCATCTCTCCGAGGTGCTTCTGTTCAACGTCGATGGCGCGCGCAACGAACGTCGCGCGCGCTCCCAGAGCTATCGTGATCGGGTTGAACGGGAAATCCACCGAGCCGGCCGGCGTGGACTTGGTCACCTTGCCCACTTCCGAAGTCGGCGAATACTGGCCCTTGGTGAGGCCGTAGATCTTGTTGTTGAAGAGCAGAATCTTAACGTCCACATTGCGGCGCAGGCAGTGAATCAGGTGATTGCCGCCGATCGAAAGACCGTCGCCGTCACCGGTGACTACCCACACATCGAGGTCGGGACGCGTCACCTTGAGCCCGGTCGCGAATGCCGGCGCGCGGCCGTGGATGGTGTGGAAGCCGTAGGTGTTCATGTAGTACGGGAAGCGGCTCGAGCATCCGATGCCCGAAATGAACACCACGTTCTCGGGCGCGATGCCGAACTCGGGCATCGTCTTCTGCACTTGCGCCAGGATCGCGTAGTCGCCACAACCCGGGCACCAGCGGACTTCCTGGTCGGAAACGAAGTCCTTGCGGGTAAGCGCGGTAGCCATCTGGTCAGCCCTCCAGCGCGCGAGCCGCGCGTTTCACGATCTCGCCGACCTTGAATGGACGGCCCTGGATTTTGTTGAAACCGAACGCATCGACGAGGTAGTCGGCGCGGATGATTTTGAGCAGTTGGCCCATATTCATCTCGACGACCATCACCTGCTTGAAGCGCTTGAGCGTCTCGCCGAGGTCTTTCGGAAGCGGATTGAGGTAGCGCAGGTGAACCTGCGAGACCTTCTTGCCGTTTTTGCGGAGATCTTTGACCGCCTCGCGAATCGGTCCAAACGTCGAGCCCCAACCGACGATCAAAAGGTCGCCGCTGGGATCGCCGAACGGGGCGATTGGCGGAATCTCGCGCGTGATTCCGGCGACCTTGCGCGCGCGCATCCGGATCATCAGTTCATGGTTCGCCGGCGAGTAGCTGATGTTGCCGGTTAGGTGCTCGCCCGTGATGCCGCCGACGCGATGCTCAAGACCCTTGGTGCCGGGAATTGCCCATGGCCGCGAGAGCGTCTCATCATCGCGCGCGTATGGCTGGAAGCCTTCCGGGTTGGTCGCGAATTCGACCTTGATCGGCGGAAGTTTGTCGATGTCAGGAAGCAGCCACGGCTCGGCGCCGGTGGCGAGCTGGCCGTCGGTGAGCAGAATCACCGGCGTCATGTATTTGACTGCGAGCCGGACCGCTTCATAGGCGCAATCGAAGCAGTCGGCCGGAGTCGACGCCGCGATGATCGGCAGCGGCGATTCGCCGTGGCGTCCGAACATCGCTTGCAGCAGGTCGGCCTGCTCGGGCTTGGTCGGCATGCCCGTGGAAGGACCAGCGCGCTGAACGTCGGTCACGACCAACGGAAGCTCGACTTTGACCGCGAGACCGACCGCCTCGGCCTTGAGGTTCATGCCGGGGCCGGAAGTCGTCGTGATCCCGATAGCGCCGCCGAATGCCGCGCCGATCGCGGACGACACGCCAGCGATCTCGTCCTCGGCCTGGAACGTGTAGATCGGGAAGTTCTTGTAGCCGGCGAGTTCGTGCAGCACGTCGCTGGCGGGAGTGATCGGGTACGACCCGAGGAACAGCGGACGGCCTGACTTGACCGCCGCGGCGACGAATCCGAGCGCGGTCGCGCTGTTGCCCGTGATGTTGCGGTAGAAGCCCGCCGCGATCTTGGCGGGGCCGACCTCGTACGCCGACGCGAACATCTCGGAGGTCTCGCCGAAGTTGTAGCCCGCGCGAAACGCGCGCAGGTTTGCCTCCACAATCTCCGGCTGCTTCTTGAAACGGTTCTCGATGTAAGTGATGGTGCGATCGGTCGGGCGCTGATAGAGCCACGAGAGCATCCCGAGCACAAACATGTTGCGGCAGCGGAGCACGGTGCGGTTGTTGAGGCCGAGACCTTGCAGCGCCAGCGTGGTCATCTTCGCAACGTCGACCTGGAAGAGCTGGTACTTGTCGAGCGAGTGATCGGTCAGCGGATTCGAATCGTAGCCGGCGCGCTTCAGATTCGCTTCGTTGAACTGCTCTTTATCGACGATGAGGACGCCATTGGCAGGCAGGTCCTCGAGGTTCGCCTTCAACGCCGCGGGATTCATCGCAACGAGCACGCTGGGCTCGTCGCCAGGCGTGAAAATCTCTTTCGATGAAAAATTAAGCTGAAACGCGCTCACGCCCGCGAGCGTTCCGGCGGGGGCGCGAATCTCGGCCGGAAAGTCGGGCACGGTCGCGATGTCATTGCCGGCGAACGCAGACTCGGTCGTGAACTGCATTCCCACGAGCTGCATGCCATCGCCGGAATCGCCTGCGAATCGAATGACAACGTTGTCGCGGCGAAGATGAGGCTTCTGGCCGTTGCCCGCACCCGACGAATCTTTAGTCTGGGCGGACCCTTGCGCAGCAGCTTCTGGCGGTACAGCCATTTCGGTCGGATCTCCTTGAGTTAGCTGGTCACAAGCCGAAGGATGGTCCCGATCTCCAAAGCGCTCCAAATAGTCGCATGGTCGGAAGAAAAGTATATCTAATGGAAAATTGGTGCGAAAGGGTGTGCCATTCAGCGCACGCTGAAGGCCTGAAACTCGCCGGTAAAGTTTGACCATCGAGCCTCGACGTGATCGACGCGCGCCGCGGGCGGACCGTCGTGCGCCCACGCCTCCAGTGCCTTGAGCGCGCTTATTCGACCCTCAGCCATGATCTCGACTTGCCGCCCGTTGGGCGAATTGCGAACCCAGCCGGAGAGAGCGAGCGTGCGCGCCGTATCGAGCGTCGAGTGCCGGTAGAACACTCCCTGCACGCGGCCCGTGATGATCAAGTGCAGCCGGGCGAAATCGGAATCGTTTTGCGGCGCCAGCGTCATCGCGGTGACCTATGGCGGGCAGAGTTTGAGCCCTCTCCCACCGATGGGAGAGGGTAACAGAAGCTTCGCTGTGGCCGGGCATCAGCGTTCAAGCAAGGACAGCAACTCTTTCTCGGTGAGTGTTTTCACGCCGAGCTTTTCGGCCTTCTTCGCCTTCGAGCCCGGCTCGGCGCCGACCACCACATAATCGGTCTTTTTGCTGACCGACGAACTGACGCGTCCGCCCGCCGCGATGATCTTCTGTTCCGCCGCATCGCGCGACATGCCTTCCAGCGCTCCGGTAAGCACGAAACTCTTGTTCGCGAGCGGTCCGCCGCTCGGCGGCGCCTTGGGCACTTCGAGCTTGACCTCCTTGAGCAGGCGCTCGACGGTTTTGCGATTGCGCGGCTCGTCGAAGTACTCGCGAATCGATCGCGCGACTTCTTCACCGATGTCGCGCACCTCGCGGAGTTCCTCCTCACTTGCGTCCATCAGCTTTCCCATCGAGCGAAAGTGATTCGCGAGCGAGCGGGCGGTCGATTCACCGACGTGACGGATACCGAGCGCATTGATGAACCGGTCGAGCGTGGTTTTGCGCGCGGCGTTGATGTTGTCGATGATGTTGTGCGCGCTCTTCGCGCCCATGCGTTCGAGTTCGGCGAGTTTTTCGGGCGTGAGCTTGAACAGGTCGTCCAGCTCCTTGACCAACCCCTTCTCGACCAAATGGCCGACCAGTTTGTCGCCGATGCCGTCGATGTTCAGGCAGTTCTTCGACGCGAAGTGGCGCACCGACTCGCGCATCCGCGCCGGGCAATTCACGTTGACGCAGATATAGGCGACCTCGCCCTGTTCGTGGACGATCGCACCGCCGCACACCGGACAGTGCTTCGGCATCTGGAATTCGTGGGCGCGCGGATGAGCGTGTTTCGTCACGCTGAGCACGTACGGAATCACGTCGCCGGCGCGCTCGATGAGCACGGTGTCGCGCTCGCGAATGTCCTTGCGGCGAATCTCGTCGAGGTTGTGCAGCGACGCGTTCGAAATGGTCACACCCGCGAGTTGGACGGGCATGAGCTTCGCGACCGGAGTCAACGTGCCGATGCGCCCGACCTGCACTTCGATGCGTTCGATCCTGGTCTCGGCCTGCTGCGCCTTGAATTTGTAGGCGATCGCCCAGCGCGGCGAACGCGAAACTTCGCCGAGCCGCTCCTGGAGTACGAACGAGTTGACCTTGGCGACTACTCCGTCGGCGTCGTAGTCGAGTTCATGACGCCGCTCGGTCATCTCGTTCCAAAATTCCATCACCGCATCGACGCCCTTGCAGACGCGCGACAGTGGGTTGGTCTTGAGTCCGAGCGAACGGATGCCTTCGAGGAATTCCCATTGCGACTCGAACTTGATGCCTTCGATGACGCCCGGCGTGTGGCAGAAAATGTCGAGCGGGCGCGACGCGGTGATGCGAGGATCGAGCTGGCGGAGCGAGCCGGCGGCGGAATTTCGCGGGTTTGCGAACACCGGTTCCCCGCGCGCATCGCGCTCTTCGTTTAATTTCGCGAACGCCTTCTTCGGAATGATCACTTCGCCGCGGACTTCGAACAGCTTCGGAACGCGTCCGTGCGACGGCTTGAGGAGCCTCAGCGGGACGCTCTTGATGGTGCGGACGTTCGCGGTGACGTCCTCGCCGTTGACGCCGTCGCCGCGGGTCGAGGCGGTGGTAAGGAGGC
>CAYSCX010000012.1:0-80831 GCA_964429575.1 uncultured Binatia bacterium (SeqCode)
TCGGCATGTACGGTCTGTTCGGCGGACCGAAGCTTCTGATGGTCGCGGCGCGCGCCGGCGCGGTGAAGAGTGCGCAAGGCGTCGCGGCGATCGCCGATCACGGATTCGACGATTGCCCGCCGGCCGATTTCATTCTGGTACCGGGTGGAGTGGGGACGCGCGAGGAGGCCACCAACCAGCGGCTGCTCAAGTGGCTCGCGGATCGCTCGGCCAACGCCGACTATGTGATGTCGGTTTGCACCGGCGCATCGTTGCTTGCGCGCGCTGGAGTGCTCGACGGGCGTCGGGCGACAACCAACAAGATGTTTTTCGGTTGGGTTGCGGAACAGGGACCGCGCGTCACGTGGGTCAAGGAAGCGCGCTGGGTCGAAGATGGCAAGTTCGTGACCGCCTCCGGCGTATCTGCCGGCATCGACATGGCGCTATCGGTGATTTCGAAGCTGAGCAGCGAGGAGGAGGCGTCCAGAGTCGCACTCTTGATGGAGTACGATTGGCATCGAGACCCGGCGTGGGATCCATTCGCGAAACTCGCCGGGCTGGTCTAGCGAGCGGCGAAAAAATCCAGCGATTCGCGAATCACAAGATCGGGCTGCTCCATCGGGAGGAAGTGTCCGGCCCCGGCCACGTTCATCACACGTCCGTTGCGGAGCTTCGCGGCAATCTTGTCCGACAGCGTCGCGCCGAGTGAATCGCCGTTCGCGCCGAACATCACCAGCAGCGGCCGGTTGGCGCGAACGATGCGCCCCAGTCCGTCGAACTCGCGTGACGTTTCGTAGTATCGCGCCTCGATCTCCGGCGCGCACTTGAGTTCGCGTTTGCCGCCGGGCGCCGCGCGCGTGCCGTGCTCGCAATAGTCGTGCAGCATGTCGGCTCGCCACGACGCGTACGGCGGCTTGCGTTCGAAGTTCGCGTACATCGCATCGATATTCTCGAACACGCGCTTTCGTTTGAGCGTGCGTTCGATGAACGGATTGCGCCACTGCAGCTCGGGGGCGATCGGGGATTCGAAGATCACGGGTTCGACCAGCACTGCGCGCGAGATCAGCTCGGGATGCTCGCAGGCGAGCGCGCCAATGGCGGTCGCGCCCGCTGAATGACCGAACGCGCGCATATCCTTCCATCCCATTGATTCGATGAACGCCGCAAGGTCGCGCATCGTGTGGAGCCAGTTGTATTCGCCGCTTTTCGCAAGCCCGCTGTCGCCGTGCCCGCGCTGGTCCATCGAGTACACATGGCCAATCGCGCGAAGCGCCTGCGCATAAACGCGGTAGGTACGCCCGTGAAATCCGGTCGCGTGGAGAATGACGATTGGCGCGCCCTCGCCACCCCAGTCGAGGTAGTGGATGCGTACGTCATCGAGATCGAGCTGGCCAGGCCGCGGGTTCGACATGTTCGCTGCGCACATCGAGCGAAATCATAAGCGACGCGAAATACGGATGAAACCACGCGTACGCACGCGGCGGCACTAGCAGGTGGTTGGCGGCGTTCGCCGGGCACCTTCGATGTTCAGCAGATCGGCGAGCGTCATCGCGTCGAGCACCTGGCGTTCGGCGCCGCGCAGTCGCAGGAGCAGCGCGTCAACCCGCGGGTCACGTGCGGCGCCACTATCATCGCGCAGGATCTCCTCGAGCGCGTCACCGAGTCGAATTGTTTCCGGTGGCCGCGAAAGCTCGAGGCGCTCGTCGGCACTCGATGCGATAGTTCCGGTCATTCGCAACGGTGTGAGCACTTTCGTCAGCGCTTCGTCGGGAACGCCCAGTTCCGACGCGAGCATCGCGACGGTCAGGCGCGCTCCCTGTCGGCCTCGATGTTCGCCCAGCCGCAGCAAGACGTGAAGTGCTGCCGCGCGTGCGAATCGGGACCGCTCGGCCGTGGCGGCAGCCGGGCGCACGACTCCACACTGCGTTGCAGCGGTCAGCTCCGCGCCGAACAGCACAATTGCCCACGCGGAGTAAACCCAGACGAGAAATATCGGCAGTGATGCGAGCGTACCGTAGATCGCCTCATACCGCGCGACGCCCACTTGGAAATGCACGTAACCCCACTGTGCGAGCAGAAAGAGCAGCGCGGTCACGAAAGATCCGGCGAGTGCCGGCATCACTCGGACGTGGGTGTAGGGAAAGAAAATGAACAAGAAAAAGAACGCGGCCCACGCAAGCGCAAAAGGCGCGAGCCCTGTGAGAAACCGAAATTCCCAGAAATCCAATGAGAGCACGGTCATCAACGTGACGGCCGCCGCAAGCAGCAACGGAACCACCAACAGCACCCCCACATAGTCGGAAAATCGCCGCAGGTAACTTCGCGATCGCGCCGCGCGGAATATGGCGTTGAACGCGTTCTCCACCGTGCTCATCGTCGAGATCGCCGTGAGCAACAGGAACGCGCCGCCCACCGAGCCGAGCGCGGTCGCGTCGATGCGTTCGACGAACGCCATAATCTGGTTCGAGATGTTGGGCGAGCCCAGCCCCAGATACCGATCGACGATCGGCCGCAGTTCGTTCGCCGAACCGACGCCCTTTAACACTGCGAATGCGAGCGCGAGGAGCGGCACGATCGATAGCGCGACCGCGTACGTCAAAGCTCCGGCGCGGAGTAGATCGTTGTTTGCGAGAAATCCTTCGACTGCGTCCCGCACGATCAGTGCGGCGTGAATCAGTGGATTGCGCCGCGAGTCCGTTTCCGCCCGGCTTCTGGCTTTGGCAATCCAGGCTGCGATCGAACCTGACACTTATGCACCGGCGAGCGTCGGGATTGTCGGGGCCGTTCGTGCACAGTGTCAAGCGCGCTGGATCGTCGCACCGGAGCGGCTGCGTTGCCTGCGCGGTATCTTTGCGATTAGCTCATCACGATGGCTCGTCTGGTCGCGAAAGGGAAATACCTATTTGAGGATGGCCGCAAGTTCCTCGCACGCGGCGTCTCGTACGGGCCGTTTCCGCCTAATTCACGCGGCGAGCGGTACCCCGAGCCCGAGCGCACGGCGGCCGACTTTGCGCAGATGCGCGAGCTCGGAGCCAATCTGGTGCGCGTGTACGTCCCGCCGCCGGCGTGGATGTTCGAAGCGGCGCACAAGGCGGGATTGCGCCTGATGGTCGGCATTCCGTGGCCGTTTCACATGGCGTTCTTGGATTCGCGCGACCTGAAGCGCGACATCCGCGCCGCGATTCGCGACGGCGTGACGCAGATGCGCAGCTTCGGCGACGCGATTTTCGCGTTCAGCCTTGGCAACGAAATCCGCTCCGACATTGTGCGCTGGCACGGACCGCGCGCGGTCAGCCGTTTCCTCGCGGACCTCTACGACATCGGAAAGAGCATCGCCCCCGACGCGCTGTTCACCTACTCGAACTATCCTTCGGCCGAGTATCTCGGCCTGGGGTTTCTCGACTTCGTTTCGTTCAATGTGTACCTGCACAACGACGCCGACTACCGCCGATATCTGACGCACCTTCTCGCATCGACTGCCGAGCAGCCCGTGGTGTTGAGCGAAACGGGCATGGATACGATTCGAAACGGAGAGGAACAGCAAGCGGAGCTGCTCGCGCGGCAGGCGCGCGCCGCGTTCGAAGTGGGCCTGTCGGGCTTCATCGTGTTCGCGTTCACCGATGAATGGCACACCGGCGGCGCGGAAATCAGCGATTGGGCGTTCGGCCTGGTGACGAGTGATCGCAAGCCCAAGCGCGCATTCGGCGCGGTCGCCGCAGCGTTTCACGGCGAATTGCCGCCGCCGCTCGCCGCGACGCCGCGCGTGACGGTCGCAGTTCCAGCGTACAATGCCGCCGCAACTCTCGCGCCCTGTCTCGAATCGTTGCGAGCGCTCAATTATCCCGACTACGAGACGATTGTCGTCGATGATGGCTCCAAGGATGACACGGCTGCGGTCGCGGAACGCGCTGGCGCGCGCGTGCTCCGGATGGAGCATAAGGGACTCGGCATGGCGCGCAACGCGGCGCTCGAGGCGGCTTCGGGCGAGATCGTCGCGTTCATCGACGCCGATGCGTGCGCCGATCGCGACTGGCTCTATCATCTGGTCGAAGCCATGACGCGCCGCGACGCTGCTGCCGGCGGCGGTCCGAACTTTGCGCCGTCGGCATCGGGTTCTCTGTCCGCGGCGCTCGCCGCCGCGCCGGGACTACCGCGAGAGGTGCGCGCGAGCGACGCGGATCTCGCGCAGCTTTGCGGCTGCAACATGGCGGTGCGCAAGGATGCACTTGTCTCGACCGGCGGCTTCGATCCGCTCTTCACGGCGGCGGGCGACGATGTCGATCTCTCCTGGCGGCTCGCGGACGGCGGCGCCACCGTGGCGGCGGTGCCTGGAGCGGTGGTGATTCATGAGCGACGCGCGACTGTTCGAGCATATCTCGCGCAGCAGGCCGGATACGGCGCGGGCGAGGGCCTCCTATACCGAAAGTACCCATATCGCATGAACACTAACGGCGGAATCTACGGCGCGTCGGGATGGCTCGACGCGCTGCTCGGCGGCGCGCGCGTCTATTACGGCGCCTTCGGGCGCGGTCTATTTCAGTCGCTATATCCGGGAAGCGAACTCCCGCCGATCGCGGAACTGCCGCTTACGGCGGTGTGGGTGGCTGCTTCCGTGCTCTTATTTCTCGCCGGAAGCGCCAACGAGATGTACGGTACGCTCGGCCGCCTCGGCTTCGCGATTACGATCGCGTGCGCGATCTTAGGCGCCCTGCGTGCGCCGTTGCCTCGCGACGCATCTGCATTCCCGACGCGTGCATGGCTGGCGCTTCTCTTGCTATGCGGACCGCTCGTCCGAAGTTTTGAACGCGAACGAACGAAATGGCTGCTCGACTTCGGACGCAGCGATATTGCGCGAGGCGCACGCGCAGGCTTCGAACCTTCCGGCGCCGTTGTGCTAAAGCGCGACGTCGCCGGCACGCAAATCGAACCAGCGCCGGTGCTCGAATCGATACGCGCGGCGCTGGTTCGCCGCGGCCTCGCGGTGGCGGTGACCGACGGATTCCAGGAATACGATCTAGAGATTGTGCTGCCGCCGGGTCTTCGAATACCGATCAATGCGATTCGCCGCCCCGACGGATGGCTCGCGCTCCGCTGGCGAGTGAGGATCGCGGCGCGCCGCGCCCTGGCCGCCGCAGCCATCGGCCTCGTGGTACTCGCGGTTGCGGGCCTTGGCGCCGGAGAGGCTCTTACCGCCGTTTTCCTCGGCGGCGTTTCAATCGGCGCACTCGCGCTCGCCCGCGCATGGCGGCTGCCCGGCGCGATTTTGGCCGCTGCCAGTGACGCGGGGAATGAGTTCGGATTGCGCGCCGAAGAGACGGGCGACGAATGGTGACAAGTCCCCCGAGCATGTCGACGGTGGTGCTGCGCGCGATGCGCCAGCATCGAGGCCGCCTCTTCGTCGCGATTGCCGGCGTCGCAGTCGCCTGCGCGTTCGAGGTGATGAAGCCGTGGCCGCTCAAGATTGTGATCGACAACGTCCTGAGCGGGACGCCCTTGCGCAACGCGTGGTTGCCACCGCTTTCGAACTCACAACTGCTCGCCGCCGCCTGCGCAGGACTGGTCGCCCTGTACGTATTGCTCGCGCTCGCGAACGTCGTGAACAATTATCTGACGATCTCGATCGGCCAGCGGATGGTCAACGATCTCCGCGCCGAACTATTCAACCATCTCCAGCGGTTGTCGCTTGCGTTCCATCGCCGCCGCGAAGTCGGCGACCTCATGGTGCGCATCGCGTACGACACCTTTTCGATCCAGACCATCGCGATGAATGGCATCTTCCCAATCATCTCGTCGCTGATTCTGTTGGGCGCGATGTTCTGGGTGATGATCCGTATGGACGTGATGCTGACGCTCGTCGCAATCGCCGTGATTCCTCTGCTGCTGGTGTTGATCACCGCGACCAGCGGGCAGATCGAGCGCGTCGCGGGGAGCGCGCGCGTCAAGGAGAGCCGTCTGTACACGGTCGCGCACCGCGCGCTCGCGTCGATTCACGTCGTGCAGGCATTCACGCGCGAGGGCGAATCATATCGCGAGTTCGTCGAGTCGAGCCGCGAGAGCCTCGGCTACAACCTTCGCCTCTACACGCTGCAAACCGCCTACGCGGGAGCGGTCAACGCGATGATCGCGGTCGGCACCGCATCTGTCATCTATTTCGGCGCGCGCCAGGTGCTCAATTCAAAGCTAACCATCGGCGAATTGTTCGTGTTCATCGCGTACCTCGCGTCGCTCTATGCGCCGGTGAACCAAATCTTCCAGACCTTCGGACTCGTGCAGAGTGCGAAGGCTGGGCTGCGCCGATGCATGGAGATTCTGTCGACCGCGCCCGACATCCAGGATCGGCCGGGCGCGCAGCCACTCGGCCGCGTTCGTGGCGAGGTGCGGTTTGAGAACGTGACGTTCGCCTACGAGCCGGGTCATCCGGTGTTGAAGGGCGTGAGCTTCACGGCGAACCCCGGCGAGACGATCGCGATTGTCGGTCCGAGCGGCGCGGGCAAGACTACGCTCGCGAGCTTGCTGACACGCTTCTACGAGCCGCGCGATGGCGCGATTCGCATCGACGGCCACGACATCGGCGGCGCCACTCTCGCAAGCCTGCGAAGCAACATCGCGATAGTGCTACAGCCGCCGCTTGTGCTTGGCGATACCGTGCGCGCGAACATCGCGCTCGGACGCCCCGACGCGACGGACGCGCAGATCAGGCGCGCCGCGGAACTCGCGAGGTTGGGGACCGTGCTCGACAAGCTCGACGCTGGCCTGGACGAAATCGTGGGGCAGGGCGGTCACAGTCTTTCGGAAGGCGAAGCTCAACGTGTCACGATCGCGCGCGCACTGCTCAAGGATGCCCCGATTCTGATCATGGATGAGCCGACAAGCGCACTTGACATTGAGACAGAGTCGCAGGTGCTTGCCGCAATCGAAGAGGCGATGCGCGGTCGCACCACGCTGGTCATCGCACACCGCCTTTCGACGATTCAGAACGCCGACCGAATCCTCGTGCTGCGCGACGGCGTAATCGAGGAGCAAGGCGCCTTCGCCGAGTTGCTCGCGCGCGGCGGCTTCTTCAGCTACCTCTACAACCTCCAGTCGTGGAACAAGGAAGCCGCGGCGGGGGGCCGCGGATGAGCGTGGGAGTGTGATGATCACCATTGGCCTGACGGGCGGAATCGGATCCGGCAAGAGCACGGCTGCGAAAATTCTTGCCGAGTTGGGCGCGCCGACCCTTGACGCGGACAAGATCGCGCACGCGACCTACGCGCCCGGCGGACCAGCGTACGATGCCGTGATAGCGGCGTTCGGCGAAAACATACTCGCGGAGGATCGCACGGTTGACCGCAAAAAACTTGGTCCGATCGTGTTCGCGGATCCCAGTCAGCTCGACAAGCTTACGTCCATCGTCTGGCCCGCCACGTTCGCGCGCATGAAGCAGATGGTCGCGGAGATGCGTGCGCGGGGCGAGCGCAGGCCCATCGTGATAGAAGCCGCCGTGCTCATCGAGGCGAACTGGCATCCGCTGTTCGATGAGATCTGGCTGGTCACCACTTCAGGCGAACGCGTAATCGAGCGCATCGAGCGAGACCGCGGTCTTAAGCGCGCCGAAACCGAGGCGCGCATCCGCGCGCAACTTTCAGACGACGAGCGGTGCAAGCACGCGTCGATCGTGATAACGAACGAGGGCACGATCGACGAGCTTCGCGCGAAGGTCACGACGCGCTGGAAGGGCGCGTTGGATAGATCCGCTAAGTCGTGAGCGCGGCGACCACCGCGAAGACGACAGCCTCAACCATTGCGCAGCCGCCGGCGAGCAGATAGCCCGATGCGCCACCGAGCCTGCGGCTCGCGAACAATCGCAATCCAAGAATCGTAAGTGCCGCGGCGACGATCGCGACGATCCCGACATTCGCATAGAGCCCCATGACGATTCCCAGCGCGACAACGCTCGAAACCGCAAACTCGCGAAACCTGATGCCGCCCTCGTAGGGCACGCCGAGACCCCAGTGCTCGCCCACTTTAAGGCCGTAGCCGACGGGCGCCAACGACCATCGCGACAGCAGCATCGCCATCACCAGTGCGCTGGTGCGGGCCGCCGCAAAGGTGATGATCGAGAGCAGCCACGCCGCGATTGCGAACCATGCAAGCGCCGCGGCTACACCCACCGGACCGATGCGCGCGAGGCCGGTCGGCGCCTGACGCGCTCCGCGCCAGACCGCTTCGCCGAGATCCGCGATGCCGCGCGGTGAAAAGCCGCCTGTCGCGAGCACGGCGGCGAGCAGGACGATGGCCGAGCGCATGCTGGCTCCGAGCACGGGAGCGAGCGCGCGGTCTAGAGCCGCCAGTGCGACACCGAAGGTGATTCCGATGAGCGGAAAGAAGACGAACGCCCGCGCGCGTTGCTCGGCGCTTCCGCGCGAGCGCTCGTCAAAGAGCGGCCATAGCGTGAGCGTCGCTACGGCGAGCGCAAACTCGAACGCGAGCCCGTGAAGGCCCGCCGCTGGTTCGCTACTCTCCTGCTCTGGGCGCACGGCGCAAGGTAAACAGATGACGGCCGGGTTGGCTACCGGCTGGCCGCGCCGTGCTAGAGGTGAGCATCGCGGCGAAATTGCCGCGGTGACGCCATGAAGATCCTGGTTATGGGCGCGGGAGCGGTCGGCGGATACTTCGGGGCGCGGCTGCAGGCCGCGGGCGAAGAGGTTGTGTTCTGCGCGCGCGGTGAGAATCTGCGCGCGCTTCGCGAGCACGGCATCGAGATCACGAGCATCCGCGGCGATCTGAAGCTGCGCGTCACCGCAACCGACACGCCACGGACGGACGCGCCATACGACCTGGTGCTCTTCTGCGTCAAGTTCTATCAACTTGAATCAGCCGCACAGCAGCTTAACGGCTGTCTGGGGCCGGGCGGCGCGATCCTGTCGTTGCTCAACGGTGTGGAGAGCGAGGCGCGCCTCGCCGAGATCTTTGGCCGTGAGTCAGTGCTCGGCGGCAACGCGAGGCTCGGTGTGGAGTTGGTCGCGCCCGGGAAGATTGTGCAAATCAGCACCGGCCACCTCGAGTTCGGCGAGCTCGACGGCCGCTTCACCGATCGCGCGCGAAACTATGCGGCCGCATTCGAGCGCGCGGGAATCCTCGGCAGTCTCAGCGATCGCATCATGACCATACGCTGGGACAAGCTCATCTGGAATTCGGCATTCAACACTGTGACGACTCTGACGCGTCGCACGGTGGGCGAAGTGCTTGATGATCCCAGCGGACTTGAACTCGTGACGACGCTGATGCGTGAGACGTTGCGTGTAGCACAGGCCGATGGCGCGCAGCTTGGCGAGGATCGCGTCGAGGCGTTCCTCGCGCACTCTCGAAAGAACTTGCGCGCGCTGAAGACCTCGACGCAGCAGGATCTCGAGCGCGGTAAGCCGCTTGAATACGAAGCGCTCTCGGGCGCGGTGCTTCGCGCCGCCCGCCGTCACCGCATCGGCGTGCCGGCGACGCAAACGGTGTACGCGCTGCTAAAGCTCCTCGATAGCTCCAGGAGCGGTCGCAGGTAGTCCGCGCTTTACCGGCGTTCGTACTGTCTCTGGCCGAACAAGTTGTTCCAGCTTTCCTTGTCGGGCTGCTGGTTTTCCTGCTGTGCCGCGCGCTTGCGCATCTCTTCGAGCACATCACCCATCACCGCAAGCCCGCGCTTCACCGCGGGACGCTCATTGATCTTGTCGTACCAGCGCTTTAGGTTCGGGTAGTCCTCAAGCGCCTGCCCCTGCCAGTTGTGCGACCTCAACCACGGCATCGTAGCGATGTCGGCGATTGAGTATTCGCCCGCAAGGTACTCGTGGTCGGCGAGCTGCTTGTCGATCACGCCGTAGATGCGTTTCGCTTCGTTGGTGTAGCGGTCGATTGCGTACGGGAGTTTCTCGGGGGCGTAGCGGCGGAAGTGATGCGCCTGCCCGAGCATCGGGCCGACGCTCGCCATCTGAAACATCAGCCACTCGAGCACGCTGTAACGGCCGGCGCCCTCGCGCGGCATCAGCTTTCCGGTTTTCTCGGCGAGATAGATCAGGATCGCGCCCGATTCCATGAGCGCGAGCGGCTTTCCGCCGGGGCCGTCGTGATCGACGATCGCCGGAATCTTGTTGTTGGGGCTGATCTTGAGAAACTCGGGCTTGAACTGATCGCCCTTGCCGATGTTTACGCCGATGACATTGTACGGGAGGCCGAGTTCCTCGAGCGCGATGGTGACCTTGTAGCCGTTGGGCGTAATCCAAAAATAGACGTCGATCATCGGGGGCTCCTTGAGCGTTGGCGGGCTAAGACGATCCCGCCGGGGCGACCTCTCCGCCACTGTGCGCGCGGGTAACGCACGACGCAAGGCGAAAGATGACTAGACAGGTGGCAAATGGTGAAGCGCCGCGGTCTGCGTCTCCTTCTCGATTTCCTGCGGCACGTCCTCGGTAAACCAGTAGATGATCGCGGTGTAGGAGACGACGAACATGATCGCGGTGATGATCGCGATCATCGCGACGCGCCGGCGGCGACGGGAGCGATGGTGCGCCGCGTGGTCGTGAGTTTGATGATGGTGCTCCGCCATTTCGCCTCATTCTCGGGGCCGACTACTGCGCGGCGGCCGCCTCGGCGTCGCCCTTTCGCACCCCCATCAAGTACGCCTCGATGAACTGATCAATGTCGCCGTCGAGTACCGCGTCGGCATTGCCAACCGCGACGCCGGTGCGGTGGTCCTTCACCATGCGGTACGGCTGCAGCACGTAGGACCGGATCTGGCTGCCCCACGCGATGTCCTTCTTTTCCTTGGTGAACTTCTCGAGCTCCTCCTTTTTCTTCCGCTCCTCAAGTTCGAACAGCCGCGCGCGCAGGATTTTCATCGCCATCGCGCGGTTCTTGTGCTGCGAGCGCTCGTTCTGGCAGGTGACGACGATGCCGCTCGGAATGTGAGTGAAGCGCACGGCGGAGTCGGTCTTGTTGACGTGCTGGCCGCCGGCGCCGCTCGCGCGGAACGTATCGATGCGCAGGTCCGCAGGGTTGATCACGACTTCGACCTTGTCGTCAATCGCGGGATAGACGAACACCGATGCGAACGACGTGTGGCGTCGCGCGTTCGCGTCGTAAGGCGAAATCCTGACGAGCCGGTGGATGCCCGCCTCGGCGCGCAGATAGCCGTAGGCGTACTCGCCCTCGACCGTGAATGTCGCGTTTTTGATTCCGCCGCCATCGCCGGGTTGCAGGTCGGCCAAATCCACATTGTAGCGGTGACGCTCCGCCCAGCGGAGGTAAAGCCGCATAAGCATCTCCGCCCAGTCCTGCGCCTCGAGACCGCCGGCGCCGGGATGAATCGAGACGATCGCGTCGAGGCGGTCGTACTCGCCGGAAAGCATCACCTGAAGTTCACGCTGTTCAAGCTCGGTGCGCGCGGAATCTAGAGCCGCTTCGGTTTCGCGCGCGGCTTCGCTGTCCTCCGCGCCGTCCTCCTCGGCCATCTGGAGGAACATGCGCGCTTCATCGAGCCGCTCGCGGAGCCGCCGGTAAGAGTCGAGCTGCTGCTTTATCTGGTCCTGTTCCTTGAGCACGGCCTGCGCCGCGTCGGGACGGTCCCAGAAGTCAGTCTTGGACGAGAGTTCGAGAAGTTGTTTCTGGCGCGCTTCTAATGAGGAGACGTCAAAGACGCCTCCCGAGCTTGTCGGCGCGCGAGTCGAGGTCGGTCAGTTGTTGTCGAAGGTCGGATAGCATCGTGAATCTTGTCCCGTCGGCCAAATCGCTCGCCGGGTCAGCGAACAAATCTATTATGACAGAAAACGCGCCGCTATTGAACTACGCCTCCCGAGCTTACGGGAGGCCGCGCTTCGGCGCGTCGTCATGAGGCTTACCGTATGGCGCATCCACGCTTGCTAGCGTCGCCACACAAGGAAGTTCCCTTTTCCACGCTGTGGCACTCGTTGTCTCTCCTGCAGTCCGCCAAGTTCAAGATTCCCCGCATCCGCCCACTCGCGAATCCATTTCTTGAGGTCGCGGTCCCAGACAAGTTGATTGGTGAGCGCTAGAGACCACACTTCGTCGTATTCGACGCGGCCATGGCGCTGCAAAAGCTCTTGGACCGATCTTCGAGCGAAGCCGGTATAACGTTGGCGCAGCGACTCATAGAAATGGGGGTCGTGGAGTTGGGAGGCTGCAAATAGCTCCGCTTGTTGCTGGCGGCTAATTCGCTTTCGCTGCCCTGCCTTTGCGCGCTGCGTCTCCATAACCTTCATCGCGCGCTCTTCCGCCTGCTTGAATACTTCGACGCCTTTCGGACTACGCGTGCAGTACAACAGATGAAAGGAGGTGCGGTTGACGTCAGGACGAAGGATTCGTGCAGCACATACCTGACTAAAGTGTCCAACCTGCTTGACCATGTCGCTGTACGATTGCAGAGCTGCGTCCTCTCGGTCATTTCCAGACAGAGAACCGAGGTTGATTCGAGATGTCGGTGAACCAAGTAAAGAAGGGAAACTCTGCTCCACAAAGCGCACGATCGAATTCGTCATGAAGCTGATCAGCACCTCGGACGGATCAATTCTCAGAAGCGGATCGATTGCCGTCAGGGGGAAACCACTCCAGCCCTTCGGATCAATAAAGATGAACGGAAAGTTGCCCGGTCCGCCTTTCCTAATGAAGTCGAGGATATCGGCGATTTCGCCCGTAAGCTCGCCGTTTACTGTTCGTATGTCGACATCAGCTATCGAACTGGCGAATCTATGCAATTTCTGGAACGCAGCGAGATCCATTTCAAGAAAATAACACCGCAGCTTCAGTGCCCGTCCGTGAGATTTGAGCGACTCTCTAGCCAACCGTAGTTCGTTGATAGCAATTTGGAATGAGCTGTCGGCCAAGTTCTCTGAGCGCACATTCCACGGACCAGAGAAACAATCGACATATGTGATTGCGGTGTAGCGAAACCCGATGATGTGCGCAAAACGACGCAGGCACTGACTGAGAATGAAGTGTTTTACCTCCGTCTGTTCGCGACCCTCGTACAGTGATATGTCGTCCAAGATCCCACCCTTTGAGACGCTCTCAATTACATCGATCTACGCGGACGGCGACGTGCGATCATTGGATTGCTGGCTGATGGCGGATGGCGAAGGGAATTCGCTGTAGATTCGGCCTTTCAGTTTCCGACCGGTCTCATGCTTCCGCGGGCCGCCCCATTGCTTGAAGAAAAATGGCACTCCGAACTCTCTACATTGACGGAAGATTGATATTACCCAATCTTGGTTCATTGGTCTTGCGCCAGGGCCGCTTTCTCCGCCAACGATCACCCAATCGATTGCAGTCAGATCAAGCTTTCCAAGATCCTCTAACAAAGGTTCGATCGACAGGAATCTCACACGGGCCGGAGTTCGACGCAGCGCCTCAATTCTGCGTAGACCATACGATTTATCTTCCACACTTACTCCGAACCAAACATGAGGCAGCATGGCGAGCCAATTGAGCGGGCCAGTTAGAAGTTCGTTCATCCGTTCGTGGCGCTTCGTCAGGATTTGGTAGATATGCCAGTCGGCCTCCGCGATGACTTTTCCCACTCGGACGATGTAGTCTGTTGGAACACCCTCCTGAAAGAGATCGCTCATCGAATTTACGAAGATCCGCCGACTCGCTTTCCAGCGCAGTGGTTCGGTTAGCTTTCCGGGAACAAGCCTTAAATCGAATCCGCTCTCGTAGGGGTGGCCCCGCACGCCCCGAAATCTCTCTGCGAAACGCTCGGCGTAGCAAAACTTACAACCCGGGCTGATCTTTACGCATCCCCGCACTGGGTTCCATGTTGCGTCCGTCCATTCGATGGTCGAAGCAATGCTCATGTTCTTTTCCCCTCTCGGATCCTAGGCGAAGAAAGAGCGAATCTCAATGGTCCATCCATTTTGGCCTGCGCGCCAGCATCAACCAGCGCCGTTTGCGGAGAGGATTTGCTCCACCACCGCCTCGAGCGGCTTTGGCCGGCGCGGCCAGCGCCAGCCGATCACCAAACCAATCGCAGTCAGCGCGAAACAGATCTCTGAAAAAAGATCACCGACCATCGTGTAGAGCGTGCGTGAGTTGCGCCACGACACGTCCTCGATCTGGGTGCCGCGCTTGAAGAGCGGAGTTGCGGCGGTAATCTCGCCAGTCGGTAGAATGATGGCGCTGATGCCCGTCTGCGCGTCGCGAATCATCGGCACCTTGTTTTCCGCCGAGCGCAGCGCCGCCATCGCGAGCGCCTGATAGGGCGCGGAACTCTCCCCGTACCACGCGTCGTTGGTGATGTTCACCAGCACGTTGGCGCCTGCTTTGACGGCTCGGCGGGTGAGATCGGGAAAGACGCTCTCATAGCAGATTAGAACGCCGAGCTTTGCGCCATGGACGTCGAAGACCGTCTGCCGCGTACCCGGAATCAAATCGCCGAATCCCTCGACCACGCGATTCACGAACATCCCTAGCAGCTTGCGCGCCGGTACGTATTCGCCAAATGGCACCAGTTGCATCTTGTCGTACCAGCCATTGATCTCGCCGTCTGCCGAAACGACGTAAGCGCGATTGTAGAATCCCACCCGGCCGTCCTCGGCGCCCATCGCGGGAGCACCGAACAGAATCGGTTCGCCCGATTGACGCGCGAGTCCAAGCAGCGCGGCGCGGTAGGAGGAGTAGTCCGCCATCTCCGCGGAATAGTGATCGTCCGGCTGGAACAGGAACGCCGCGGCAGCCTCGGGCCACACCACCAACTGCGCGCCCCGCCGTGCCGCGGCCGCAGTCTCTTCCTGATACACGCGGAAGCTCGACGCAAGGTGAGCTGGATCCCACTTGATCGATTGCGCAATGTTGCCCTGGACCATCGCGACCTTCATGCTGCCCTCGACCGGTGCGGTTGCGAGTTGACGCTGACGCAGAGTCCCGAAGGCGAACACAACGATCATGAGTGCGGTGAGAGCACCGAGGCTGGTCACTTGAAGGCGTCGCGTGCCGCGTCGGAACACAACCGTGTAGATCACTGCGTTGAAGAGCAGAATGAGCGCGGAGACGCCGTAGACGCCGGTGAATTCGGAAAGTTGAATTACCTCAAGGTTGCGGTACGCCGTATAGCCGACCAGGTTCCACGGAAATCCGATCGGGAAGAAGCTGCGCAGCCATTCGAACGCCGTCCACCCAAGCGGCATCGTGACGACCATCGGAATTCTGAGCCGGCGCGCGATGAACTCGCCGGACCAGATCGCGCCCATCGTGTTGATCGCCATCACCGCCGAAAGCAGGAGCATCGGCAGGATCGCAAATTCCACGCGGACGCCGGCGAAGTCGGTTAGAGGAATCACGATCCAGTACATCGAGCCGACGTAACAGGCGAGGCCCTGGAGGTATGCGTAGCGCGCGACGCGTCCCAACGGTTCGCCTTCGATCGCGTAGAAGAGCGGAACGAACGCCGCCCATGCGAACAGGCTCAAGTCGAACTTCGGATACGCGAGGGCAAGCGCGAGGCCGCTCGCGACGACGAGGAGAGTGCGAGTGAGGGTGTTCTGCGACATCACTTGCGCACGCCCCCAAGTTCGCCCACCGGAAGTACTCCGGCGCACGGCGGGTGACCCTCGAAGCAGTCGTAAAGCTCGTCTGCGTCGCGCCAACCGCCGACGAGCGCGACGCAGCTTCGCGCGTCGAGGCGCAAATCGCCGGGGACGCGCCACTCGCGCTCGAACGTCCAGTCAACCGATCGCCGGCTCTGAAGATCGATGTTCACCGCCCGCCAGTGTTCGTCCGGGTTCAAGATCGCCGACGCTTCCTTCCACGGTAGATAAATCGCCGGGCGCGCGCCGTTGATGAAAGCATAGCGTTTGTCGATCGCGATCCCGAACGGCTGGTAGCGTCGGCGGTTGCGCGGCTGGAGGAGCTCGGAGAGTTCGCCCAGCGGCATATCGAACAGACACACCACGCTGCTACGGCCGCGAACCATGCGTCGCGAGCCGCGGATGACGCCGCCCTGGAGGATTGCGATGAGATTGTCGAGCGCGGAAGCGCGAGCCGACGCGCGCGTGAAATGCATCAGCATCGCGCCATCCGCGGCTCGTGCGGGCCGGGGTCTCATGCTGGCTGCGAACGGCGGTGATTTTGCGCAAGCATCATCGCAAGCGCGCGTTCTTTCGCGAACATTCGGCGCGCCGCGGCGGGCGAGCGCTCATGATCGTAGCCGATCAGGTGCAGGCACCCATGGATGAGGAGTGCGCGGAGGCGCTCCTTGAGGGGGACTCCGAGTTCGAGCGCCTGGCGGCGGGCGGTGTCGATTGAAATCACGATGTCGCCGAGCGCGAGGTTGCGTGCGTCGCGCGCGCGAATCCGGCGGCGGGCGCCGGAATCGGCCAGCAGCGGAAATGAAAGGACGTCGGTCGGCTCATCCTTCTTGCGATATTTGCGATTGAGCGCAAGAATCGCGCGATCGCTGGTAATGACGACCGATAGCTCCGCGACGTCGAGGCGAAGTTCGCGCAGCATGCGCGCTGCATCGGTCTTGAGAGCGTGCGCATAGCGGCGCGCCGACGCGCAGTCGCATCGAAGCTCGACACTCACGATTGCTCAGCCTCGTGGCTTGCCGTCGTCGGACGAAGCGGGCGGGACGCCCTCGCGGTCGAACGTTTCGTAGGCGGTGATGATCGCAGAGACGAGGCGGTGGCGCACGACGTCGCGGTCGGTGAAATACACAAATCCGATTCCCGGCGTGTTGGCGAGCACCGTGCGCGCTTCCTTGAGGCCGGAGAGTTTTCCGCTCGGCAGATCGATCTGCGTGATGTCGCCCGTGATGACCGCCTTGGAGTTGTAGCCGAGGCGGGTGAGGAACATTTTCATCTGCTCGGTCGTGGTGTTCTGCGCCTCGTCGAGAATGATGAACGAGTCGTTGAGCGTGCGCCCGCGCATAAAGGCGAGCGGCGCGACCTCGATCGTGCCGCGCTCGATCATCCGGCGCGCGCGGTCGAAGTCCACCATGTCGTGCAGCGCGTCGTAGAGCGGGCGGAGGTAGGGATTGACCTTCTCGGCGAGGTCGCCGGGGAGGAAGCCGAGGCGCTCGCCGGCCTCGACCGCCGGGCGGCAGAGCACCATCCGCGTCACCTGATTCTTCATCAGCGCGGCCAGCGCCATCGCCATCGCAAGATAAGTCTTGCCGGTTCCCGCAGGGCCGATGCCGAAGACGATGTCGTACTTGCGCATCGCGTCGACGTAAAGCTTTTGGTTGAGGCTCTTGGGCGCGATGACGCGCTTGTGCGCGGAAACGTAAACGGTGTCGAGAAAAATGTCCTTCAAGTCGGCGTTGCGATCGCCGCGCAGGATGCGGGTCGCGTATTCGACGTCGCTCGGGTACACCGCATGGCCGCGCTTGAGGAGTTCGTAGAGATCGCTCAGCACGCGCCCGGCGAGCGCCTGTTCCGCCTGCGGGCCGCTCACCTTCAGCGTCGTGCCGCTCGCGCGGATGCGAACGCCCAGCAGCTGCTCAAGCGTGCGGATGTGCGCATCCTGCTGGCCGAGCAGCTCGGTGAAATGGCGATGGTCGTCGAAGTGGAGTTCGAGCGAATCGTCGCTGGCAGGCTTGAGGATCGTTTCGTCCGGTGGCGAGCTTAGTTCGCTTGCGATGGTGCCCTCGTGAGCGGCGGCTAACGGACTGCCGCTCCAGTGGTAAGCGTAAGCATTGCGGGCGCGGAATTAAAGGGAGCAGCGCGGATCACTGCTTGCCCGCGACGAGCGTGAAAACTCGTTCGAGGGCCTCGGCGAGCTTCGATGGGTCCTTGCCGCCGGCCTGCGCGAGTTCGGGGCGGCCGCCGCCGGAGCCGCCGATCATGGGTGCGATTTCGCGAATGAGGTCGCCGGCCTTGAAGCGACCGACAAGATCAGGTGTCACGGCGACGAGCACGGCGGCCTTGTCGCCGAGGTCGGAGCCGATCGCGATTACCGCGGACTTGTGCTTTTCGCGAAGGCGGTCGGCGATTTCGCGGAGCGTGCGCGCCTCGACCGATTCGAGCTTCAGCGTGACGACCTTGACGCCGCCGGCGTCGCGGACCTGCTCGGCGGAGCTGCCGCCCGCGCCGGAGGCGAGCTTCTGTTCGAGCGAGCGGATTTTCTTTTCGAGTTCCTTTTCGCGGGCGAGCAGCTTTTCCAGCCGTTCGAGCGCCTGCGCGTCTTTGGCGCCGAGATGCGCGCCGAGATTGTCAAGAAGTTTCTCGCGTTCGCGAATCACGTCGAGCGCGCCCTGGCCCGTCATCGCCTCGACGCGCCGCACGCCCGCGGCGATTCCGGACTCGGACGCGAGCCTGAAGAAACCAATGTCGCCGGTGCGCTCCACGTGCGTACCGCCGCACAGTTCGATGGAAAAGTCGCCCATGCGGACGACGCGGACACGGTCGCCGTACTTGTCGCCGAAAAATGCGAGCGCGCCGGCCTTGAGCGCGTCGTCATAGGCCATCTCGTCGGTGGCGACCTCGGCGTTTTCGCGGATGCGCGCGTTGACTTCCTCCTCGATGGTCAGCAGATCGCCGTCGCCGATGGGGCCCTGGTGGCTGAAGTCGAAGCGCAGGCGCTCCGGCTCCACGAGCGAGCCGGCCTGATGGACGTGGCTGCCGATTACGTCGCGTAGCGCGTAGTGGAGGATGTGAGTCGCGGAGTGGTTCAGCATCGCGGCGTCGCGGCGCATGCGATCGACTTTGAGAGTGACATGCTTGCCGGACTCGAACTCGCACGCGTCGCCGCGGAGCAGACGTCCCACATGCACGATGGCGCCGTTTTGCTTGCGAGTATCGAGCACTTCGAGGAGAGCGCCGGATTCAGACTCGATGACGCCGCGATCGCCGATTTGGCCGCCGCCTTCGGGATAGAAGGGGGTCTCGGCGGCGACGATGGCGATGCGGTCGCCGTCGATTGCGGAACTGGAGCGGACTTCGGATTCGGCATCGTAGCGATTGTGGCCGACGAAGCGTGATTCGGGGAGCCGTTTGGAGAGCACCTCAACCGCGGTGCGCGTTTCGCGAACGTCGGCTCGCGAACGCTCGCGCTGCGCGTCCATCAGGCGGTCGAACTCGGCGACATCGACGGTAATTCCGTAGTTGCGTAGCACGTCCTGGGTGAGATCGAGCGGGAAGCCGAACGTATCGTAGAGCTTGAATGCGACTTCGCCGGAGAGGGTTTTGTGGCCGCGCGCTTCGAGGCGCTCGCGCTCGAGTTCGATCAGTTCGAGGCCGCGATCGAGTGTGTCGCCGAAGCGGGCCTCCTCTTCGGTGATGACTTCGGCGATTCGCCTTTGCTCGCTGCGGAGTTCCGGGTACGCGCCGCCCATCGCATCGACCACGCCGGCATTGGCCGCGGCGAGGAACGGGCGGTGGATTCCGAGGTAGCGGCCATGACGTGCGGCGCGGCGGATGATTCGACGCAGCACGTAGTCGCGGTCGGTGTTGCCGGGAGTAAGCCCCTCGGCGACGAGGAAGCTCATCGTGCGCGCGTGGTCGGCGATCGCGCGGAGCGAAATGTCGGTATCGGGCTTCTGGCCGTAACGGATGCCATCGCCTAGTTCGGCCGAAGCAACTTCGATGCGGCGGACAATCTTCTGGAACAGATCGGTGTCGTAGTTGCCGAGCGTGCGGCCGGTCTCGATGCTTTGCAACGCCGCGGCGACGCGCTCCAGGCCGGTGCCCGTATCGACGTGCCTCATCGGAAGCGGCTCCAGCTTGCCCTGCGCGTCGCGGTTGTACTGGATGAAGACGAGGTTTGCGAGTTCGATGAAGCGCGAGCAACCATCAACGTTGACGCCGCACCCGACGCCGCTGTGCGTCGCGCCGTCGCAGGCGGCGGCGCCGCGGTCAACTGAAATCTCGGAGTTGGGACCGGACGGTCCCGTTTCGCCCATCTCCCAGAAATTGTCCTTGTTGCCGAATCGGAGGATTCGCTCGGGCGGCAGATAGCCGAGGTCTTTCCAGATCCCCTCGCTCTCGCGGTCATCTTCGTGGACAGTCGCCCAGAGCAGCTTCGGGTCGATCTCCCAAACCTTGGTGATGAGTTCCCAGTGGAACTGGATCGCCTCGCGCTTGTAGTAGTCGCCGAACGACCAGTTGCCGAGCATCTCGAAAAACGTGTGGTGATAGGTGTCGCGCCCGACCGCCTCGAGGTCGTTGTGCTTGCCGGAGATGCGCAGGCATTTCTGGCAGTCCGCGACGCGCTTGTAGGGCGGCGTGCGGATACCGAGAAAGTAGTCCTTGAACGGCACCATGCCGGCATTGACGAAGAGCAGCGTCGGGTCGCCCCTGGGGACCAGCGGCGCGGACAGGATGATTTCGTGGCCGCGTTCACGGAAGAAATCGAGGAAGGACTGGCGGATTTTGTCGGTGGTCCAGCGCATGTGCGGGATTATTCTAGCGAATGACGCGCCGCCGTTCCCACCGACGGAAATGGCGGGCTGCCACAGCGCGGGTCGCGAACCGCCCCTACGGAGACGGTGAGAGACCGTCAGGGTTTCTTCTTCGTTCCGAGAGGCGCGCCTTCCTCGGCGGAGGCGCCGTCGGCGGAAGGCGCGGCGACGTGCTTCAGCGCGAGCTTGGCGCGGACCTTGGCCTCGATCTCATCAGCAAGCTTGGGGTTGGCCTTCAGCAGGTCGCGCGCGTTCTCGCGTCCTTGGCCGATGCGCTCACCATTGTACGAGTACCAGGCGCCGAGTTTCTCGATGACGCCGTTGTCGGAGGCGAGATCGACCAGCTCACCTTCCTTGGAAATGCCGGAGCCGTAGAGGATGTCGAACTCCGCCTCGCGAAACGGCGGCGCGACCTTGTTCTTGACCACCTTGACCTTGGTGCGCGAGCCGAGCACCTCGTTGGCCGTCTTGATGGCGCCGATGCGGCGGATGTCGATGCGCACCGACGAGTAGAACTTGAGCGCGTTGCCGCCGGTGGTCGTTTCGGGGTTGCCGAACATCACGCCGATCTTCATGCGTATCTGGTTGATGAAGATCACAACGGTGCGCGAGCGCGAGATGATTGACGTGAGCTTGCGAAGCGCCTGCGACATCAGGCGCGCCTGCAGGCCCATCTGCGGCTCACCCATCTCGCCCTCGATCTCAGCGCGCGGCACCAATGCGGCAACCGAGTCGATCACCAGTACGTCGATTGCGCCCGACTGCACGAGGGTCTCTACAATTTCGAGCGCCTGCTCGCCATTGTCGGGCTGCGAAATCAGGAGGTCTTCGATCTTGACGCCGAGCTTGCGCGCGTACTGCGCGTCGAGCGCGTGCTCCGCGTCGATGAACGCGCCGATGCCGCCCAGCTTCTGCGCTTCGGCGATGCACTCGAGTGCAAGCGTGGTCTTGCCGGACGCTTCGGGTCCGTAAATCTCGACCACGCGGCCGCGCGGGAGTCCGCCGACGCCCAACGCGAGATCGAGACCGAGCGAGCCGGTCGAAATCACCTGCACAGCCTCGATGGCCTGCTCGCCAAGTTTCATTATCGAGCCCTTGCCGAACTGCTTTTCGATTTGGCTAAGGGCGAGGTCGAGTGCTTTGGTTCTGATCTCCTGCGCCATTGAATGCCCCTGTGCAGCGGGCTTTGAGTGCCCCCGCGCAATCTTGCCACAAAGGGCCGGATATAGCGCTAGCCGACCGGGTGCGAGTCCACAGTGCAGAAGGGCGGTTCACGAACCACCGCTGCGAAAAGAGAGAGAGGCGTCAGAATCAGCCGCGAAAAGCGAACGAAGCGAGTGCTTGGTAGGTCGATGTGGTGTTGCCGCGGATGCTGCGGAACAGTGTGATTGCGCTGACGCGTGCGGCGCTGAAGCGGCGGTGCGCGTGGCGCTTGATCGCGGTGCGGGCTGTCGTGAACTTGCGCGGGTCGCGCACGCGGCCGATGGTCAGATGAGGCGACCACGCGCGCGTTTCGCGAGCGAAGCCACATTGGACAGCCGCCGATTCGACGTCTGCAGCGAGTGTCGCGAGACCGTCGCCGTCGATAGCGACCCAGACTACGCGCGGACGCGCCAGATTTGGAAACGCGCCTGCGCCAATCGCGACGAGTTCGAGCGCCGGAGTTTCATGCGCCAGCAAACTGACGGCGCGCGCGAGCGCTGCGAGGCGGTCGGGCGGGGCCGCGTCACCGAGGAATTTGAGCGTCAGATGAAGATTGCGGCGCGGCACCCATCGGATGCCGTCCAACGGCGCGCGAAGTTCGTCGATGAAGGCGGCGATGGCGGATTCGATCTTGTCGCCGAGTTTGAGCGCGAGGAATGCGCGGACAGGGGTGGTGAGGGTGGAAAGGCTGTCAGCAAGGTCCATCGGATTCAGACGGGTGCACGCCGTACGCCTCCTAGGGGTCCGCCGTGCAATTTGTGTAGGGGCGCACGCCGTACGCCCCTACACAAGACATCCTTTCACGACGGGCCGTGGGCGCGCGCGGTGCGTGGCGAAGAACGCGCGGCTCTCAGAATTGGGATCCCTCGCTCCGCTCGGGATGACCGCGGCGAACTCCCGCAGCGGTCATTTCGACAGCTCCCACTCAACGAGCGGCAGGCGATCGTTGCCAAAGAACATCGAGGTGCCATTAACGAACATGGTCGGCGAGCCGAAGCCGCCGCGCGCCATGAGCTCTTCGGTGTTGGCGCGCAGCTTGTCCTTGTAGGGCTGCGAAGCGATCTTCTCGAAATACTCCTTGTCGTCGAGGCCGACCTCGCGAACGATCTCGCGCAGCACATCGTCCTGGCTGATATCGCGATCGTCGCCCCAGTAGCTTTCGAAGACGCGCCGCGAGTACGGAGAGACCTTGCCATGCTCGTGGGCGACTAGGGCGCCGCGCATCGCCTTGACCGAGTTCACCGGAAAAACGGTCGGATTGCCGATCTTGATTCCGTAGAAGCGCGCCCAGTCCTGCAAATCCTTGACGTAGTACTTCGCCTTGAGCGGCACGGGGGTTTTACGGCCCTCGTACACGGACGGATTGACCGTGTTGAACACGCCGCCGACGAGAAAGGGACGCCAGATGAGATCGGCGCCGTTGCTCCCCGCGACTTCCTCGATTTTCGTGAACGCGAGATAGGTCCATGGACTTGAACAGTCGTAGAAGAATTCAAGCTTCTTGGGCACTTGCGATCGCTCCTTGCGCGATATCCGCCACCAGCAGCGCAGCGCGCGATGTTTGAGATAGCACGGCCGCGAGGCGCATTCATAATCAGCGCGCCGCGAGCGCGGGCGGGTTCTCGATGCGGACGAGATCGATGCGGACACTGCCGATGAAAGTGCCGGCCTCGACGCGCAGGGGGAGCCGGCGCTCGTCGGCGGAAACCCACACGACCGTGTAACGCGACTTCTTCCGCAGGTCCTCGTCGCTCAAGTACACGATGCCGGGCACGATGCGGTACGCGTCGAAAACGCCGGCCGGGACCGTGATGCGTTCGACCTTCGCGACTTTGAAGTCGAACACGTAGCGATGGTTGCCGGTGAAGACGTCGAACATGAAGACGCTGCCGGGGCCGCCCGGCTGCGTCAGCGCCATCATCGCGCCGGTCAGCGGACCATAACCGTTGTTGCCGTAGAAGCGTTTTTCTGACCGGCCTTTGCGATTCTTCTTGACCGCGGTGACGAGGCCGGCGCCGCGATCGAAGGTGACGAAATATTCGTTCAAGCGATCGTTTTCGTGCTGGAGGAAATAAACTTCGCGCGTTTGCAGCGCAGCGCGGCTCATGTCCTCCTTCATGTAATCGCGCATGCGGAAGAAAAGATCGGCGAAACGATTGGTCTCGACCCACGCCTCGGCCGTGAGCATCGCGGGATCCCCGGGCTTGGCGTGGAGTTCGACACGCGCGTCGGCGGTCGGTATTCCCAGCCACGACGCGCGGTAGGTCAGGCGCTGACCCTCGCGGAACGGAAGCGGTCCGGGAGTGTAAACGGGGATGTTGAGGTCGGGCGGGAGGCGCTGCGGCTCCTTGGGTTTGGCCTGTTTCTTACGCTTGCGCGGCGCGGAGGTGCTCGCATCGGGCGCGGCAGGAGCGGGCGGCGACGCGGCCGTCGCGGAGATCGCGACGAGCAGCAACACCACGCCCATCGAGCATAGCGCAATGCGCAGCATCGATTGACCCGTTCGGCTTGAATTCGCGATGCGCATGCCCGATAATTTTTGCTCAATCCGGGAGACAAGGTAAATGGCACGTTCACGCCTGATTCTCGCCGCGATCTTATTTTCGTTCGTCATCATGCCTGCGCTTGCTCACGCCCAGTACGGCGGGCAGGGGCTCGGGAGCGCGCTCAGCAATAGCTCGATGTCCCATCAGACGAACGCGCGCGCCGGTGTTGACGAGATCACGAACCGCGCATCCACGCAGACACCATTCAAGATCATCAAGGACGTCAAGCTCGGAATGAAGGATGCCGACCCGGGGGCGCGAGTGCAGCAGCTGGTGAAGCTTCGCAACGTCAACCATCCCGAGGCGGATGGGATCCTGATCGAGGCGTTGTCCGATCCGGACACTCGCGTGAAGGTGAAGGCTGTTGACATTTTGGGCGCACGCACTGTCAACGGCGCGGTAACGCGGATGACGCAGATGCTGTTCCTGCGCACGACGGAGCCGATCGTAAAGCTGCACCTGGTGGCAGCGGCGGGAAGAATCGGGGACGCCGATGCTGCGATGCCGGTGGTCGAGTACTACACCGAGAATCCTGACGAACGCGGGAGAGGAACCGCGGTGTTTGCGCTCGGCGAAATCGGGAGCGACAAGTCGATTCCCATCCTGACCCACGCGGTCGATGAGGATGAGAGTCCGATGGTGCGGCGGCTGGCCAAGGAAGCGCTTCAAAAGATTGGCGGCGAGTTGCCGACGATGCGGAGCCACGACGTGGTGTCCAAGCCTGCGGACGACCGGATTCCGACCGATCAAAAGCTGGCGCAGCTGCGCGAGTTTGATCAGAAGCGCCAGGAACTCGAGCGCTAGATTACCAATCTCGCGCGCGCATCTGCCGATAGATGTGACGGCCGCGGAAGTGGACCAGGCCGCGGCGCCGCGTGGCCAACGCAGCGCCGCGACGGGTGGAACGTCAGGGAACGGCAGACGGGCGCGGCAAACTGCACTCGCGTCAGCTTTTCGGAGCGGCCGGCTTGCTCTGCTCGAGCCGCCGCTTTTTCATCGCCTCGCGCCGCGCATCCCGGTCCTTAAAGAACTGGTCGGGATTGGTGGCGAGCTTCTCTTTGGCCTCGGGATGCCGTTCAAGCCACTTGCCGAACCGCGGATTCTCCTTCAGGAATTCCGGGTCTTTGGCGAGCGCCGGATTCTTGCGGACCTGTTCCATAACCGCGCGACGTTCCTGCATGCGCTGATGCATCTCAGCGCCGGGCTGAGGATCGGACGCTGCCGGAGGAGCCGCCTGTCCGGTCGCCGACGGCGGTTGCGCGAAGGCTGGCGACGCCAGCGCGCACGCGAGAACGAATGCGGTTGCGGTTCCAGTAATGAGTTTCATACGGGGTACTCCTTTATCCCAATTGATTATACGAAATGGGGGGCGGCAAAGTTTCAACGAGAGGCGCGGCCCCACGATTCGATAAGATTTTCGAAGGCGCGGCGGAGCTTTGGATCTTTCAGTTCGGGAAGTTCGACCGCGTAACGGGCGCGCCGCGGCACCGGTCGCAGTTTGGGCCGCTCGCGTCGGGAGAGGCGTCCTTGCACGAAACGCAGCTCGCGCACGCAGTCGTCGGCGAGTGCATCGCGTAGCCGGCGTAGAATTTCCGGTCTCATCAGATTCAGTTCTTGTATCCACATCGCACCCGACACTTTCACCACCGCGGTGTGGAACTTGAGCGAGACGATCTCGGTGCGACGCGCGATCGTTTCGCCGACCACGTCGGGCCACGCGCGAATTACGCGGACGATCGCGAAGTGGCCTTCGGTGTCGAGGTGTTGAAGGAGCGGCGAGATGACGGATGCGATCGGCTGAAGTTCGTTGCGGCGATGCGAGCTCATACGGCGCAGTACCTTAGCAGGGTGTTGAGAAAAGCATGGAACGCCAACTTGGCATCGGCTTTGTTCTCAATGCCCTGCGTGAAAACCTTGTCCTGAGCAACGGGCGAAGGATCAGGCCGCCATCCTTATCTTCTCCCCCGAAGACGCGAGAGAGGGAGCAGGCTGTTGAAAATGCCTTTTTCAACAGCCTGCTGGCTGGTTCGTACGCGCGGACAAATCGCTCGCGCGACGGCTTCGGGAGTGCATTCGCACCGATGAATCCGCTGATTCAGCGCTATAAGCAGAGCTAAACCAGAAACGACGCTTTGACGCCCTTCCTATTAGGCGAAGTTTTACCAAAATATTATCAACACCCCTATGAATAGGTTGTTGACACTGCCCTGTATACAACCTGTTGTAGGTCGACGCTTGACAGCACGCACCGAGTGAGAGCATATTTGCCCGCACCATGGCGTGTCTCGCAGTGATCAGCGCGCCCTAAGAAGGGGGCGCTGACCGATGGGACACGCCACGGTAACGCGACAGCAACCGGGCGGCGGGGAGGAAGGCGGATGGCGGGGGAAGCCACGACGGGGCTGGAAATGAAGCCTTCTAAGACCGTAGAGCGCACGCAGGCGGGTGGCGGGCGTATCGATTCGGAGGCCGCGCGCAGCCGCGGCTTCGCAGTCGAGCGGTACTTCACGACGCCGGGCATCGATCCCTATTCCGAGGTCGAGTGGGAGATTCGCTCCGCGGTCATCGCGGGCGAGGACGGACGCGTCGTATTTGAACAGCGCGACGTCGAGGTACCGCGCTTTTGGTCGCAGACCGCGACCAACGTGGTGGTCTCGAAATACTTCCGCGGACCGCTCGGCACACCGCGCCGCGAGACCAGCGTGCGCCAGCTCATCGCGCGCGTGGTGGACACGATCACCGCGTGGGGCGAGCAGCAGGGCTACTTCGCGGTCGGCTCCGAGGAGCGCAGCACATTTCACGACGAGTTGACGCATCTGCTGCTCACGCAGAAGGCGGCGTTCAACAGTCCAGTATATTTCAACGTAGGAATCGATCCGAAGCCGCAGTGCTCCGCCTGTTTCATCCTCAAGGTCGAGGACAACATGGAGTCGATCCTCGGCTGGTACCGCAACGAAGGAATGATTTTCAAGGGCGGTTCCGGCTCGGGCGTGAATCTCTCGGCGCTCAGATCGTCGCGCGAGAAACTCTCCGCGGGCGGGACCGCGTCGGGACCGCTTTCGTTCATGAAGGCCGCGGACGCATCAGCGGGCGTGATCAAGTCGGGCGGCAAGACGCGGCGCGCCGCGAAGATGGTCGTGCTCAACGCCGATCACCCGGACATCGTCGATTTCATCAAGTGCAAGCAGGAGGAAGAGAAGAAGGCGTGGGTGCTGATCGACGCGGGCTACGACGCATCGCTCGACGGGCCGGCGTACGGCTCCGTGTTTTTTCAGAACGCGAACAACTCCGTGCGCGCGTCCGACGAGTACATGCAGGCGGTGGTGAACGACGGGAAGTGGCAGACGCGATTCGTCCGCAGCGGCGAAGTTGACGCCGAGTACCGCGCGCGCGACCTGATGCGAATGATCGCCGAGGCGGCGCATGCGTGCGGCGACCCGGGGATGCAGTTCGACACGACGATCAACCTTTGGCACACCTGTCCGGCGTCGGGGCGCATCAACGCGTCGAATCCGTGCAGCGAGTACATGCATCTGGACAACTCGGCGTGCAATCTCGCGTCGCTAAACTTGCTCCGGTTCCTCGACGATCGCGGCGAGTTCGATGTGAAGGCGTTTCGCCACGCGGTGGACGTGATGATCACCGCGCAGGACATCGTGATCGATAATTCGTCGTACCCGACCGACGAGATTACGAAGAACGCGAAGGCGTTTCGTCAACTCGGGCTCGGCTATGCGAACCTGGGCGCGCTGCTGATGGCGCTCGGGATGCCGTACGACTCCGAGCAGGGGCGCGACTACGCAGCGGCGATCACTGCATTGATGACCGGCGAGGCGTACCTGCAGTCGGCGCGAGTCGCCGCGCAGATGGGACCGTTCGAGGGCTATCCGCCGAACCGCGAGCCGATGCTCAAAGTGATCGAGCGGCATCGGAGCTACGCCTACAAGCTCGAACCGGCGCACGTTCCGCTCGAGCTGTTGCGCGCGTCGCGCGAGGCGTGGGACGACGCGCTGAAAGTCGGACAGCAGTCGGGCTACCGCAATTCGCAGGCGACGGTCATCGCGCCCACCGGCACGATCGCGTTCATGATGGACTGCGACACCACCGGCATCGAGCCCGACATCGCGCTCGTCAAATACAAGAAGCTGGTCGGCGGCGGGATGCTGAAGATCGTCAACCAAACGATCCCGCGCGCGCTTAAGCGGATTGGCTACGATTCGAAAGAGATCCAGGAAATCGTCGAATACCTCGACGAGCACGAGACCATCGAGGGCGCTCCGCACCTGGCGCAGGCGCATCTCGCGGTGTTCGACTGCGCGTTCAAGCCGCGCGCCGGCTCGAGGACGATTCAATACAACGGGCACCTCAAGATGATGGGCGCGGTGCAGCCGTTCATCTCGGGCGCGATCTCCAAGACCATCAACATGCCCACCGACGTGACCGTGGATGAAGTCGCCGAGGCGTACCTGACGGCGTGGAAGCTCGGGCTGAAGGCGGTCGCCATTTATCGCGACGGCTCCAAGCGCACGCAGCCGCTCACCACCGCAAAGAGTGAGAAGGCAGCGCCGTCGGCTCTGGAAGCGGCCAGAGCGGTCGTCCCCAGCGGCGAGTTCAGGCCGCCGCGGCGCAAGCTCGCCGACGAACGCAAGTCGATCACGCACAAGTTCGATATCGCGGGGCACGAGGGATACATCACGGTCGGAAAGTACGAGGACGGCACGCCAGGTGAGATCTTCGTCTCGATGTCGAAGCAGGGCTCGACGATTTCGGGGCTGATGGATTCGTTCGCGACCGCGATTTCGTACGCGTTGCAGTACGGCGTGCCGCTGCAATTTTTGGTGGACAAGTTCGCGCACATGCGTTTCGAGCCGTCGGGCTTCACCAAGAATCCGCAGATTCCGTACGCCAAGTCGATCGTCGATTACCTGTTTCGCTGGCTCGCCTCGAAGTTCCTCGACGAGGAGGCGAAGCGCGAGGTCGGCGTGCAGATGGAAACGGAGCGCGGCGAGAAGCGCGCGGACACGCCGGCCTTGTCGCTTGCGCCAGTGCCGACGCTCAGCGAGGGCAAGGACAGCGCAATGCGCCAGACATTTATCAACCAGGCCGATGCGCCGCCGTGTCCCGATTGCGGAAGCATCATGGTGCGCACCGGCTCCTGCTACAAGTGCTTGAACTGCGGAACGACGAGCGGATGTTCGTAAAGAGTTATGCCCCGGGGGAGTCGAAAGGATGAGGTCCCATCGTCCAAGCCGGGTGTTGTGACGTGGTTGCTGGGAGAAGCCGAAGGCGGCGCCCAGAGTTTGAGAGGATGTTGGTTGTTGGCTGAAGATTCCCCCGGGGGTCCCACGTTGTAAGCAGGCAGGAGACTTCGCCCTGCTTCAAAATGTGGGGTGGGGTGGCGGATGTGGTGACGGCAGGAGGGGCGGTGGCAACACCGCCCCTCCGCAATTTGTGGGGAGGTGACTATCTGTCATTCCGAACGACGCGAGGAATCCCGGTCTCTGTCGTTCGTCTCCGCTACGGATCCGCGACTCTTCGCTACGCGCACTGCGCTCTGAATGATAGCGGTGATTGGCGGGGGCGCCGCCTCTCCCTCCGATGGGAGAGGCCGCGGGGAACCCGCGGGTGAGGGTCGAGCGCGGCGCTGCGTTGGCCGCGCAGCGCCGCGCCAGCCGTGCTACTCCGCGACCGTCTGCATGACCTTGCCGGTCAGCGAATCGACAATCTCGACTTCGACCGTGTTGCTGACCCGGTTGTCCTTTTTCACCGTTCGAATGCCCTGCTTGAGGCTTGCGAGGAACTTCGCGCGCGCAAAATCGGGCATCGCCTCCATCGGGAAGTTATTCATGAGCACGCGCGCCTTGTTGGTGGACGGCCACTCGACCGAGTCCACCTTGGGGCCGGCGATCGGCAGACCGCGAACCATCTTTTCGAATGCGCCTTCGAAGGGAGCGGGCGCGTGCCTCGCGGCGGGCGAAGAAGTTGCCGCGACGGTGGGCGACGCCGCGGCTGACGGTGACGGCGATGGCGTAGGAGACGCGGTCGCTGACGCAGTGGGCGTCAAGGTGGCTTTGGCGGTTGGCGAAGGAGTGGGAGTCGTGGTGTGCTTTGGCGTTGCCGTCGCGGTGGCCTTCTCAGTTGGAGCGCTAACGACTGTCTTTGCAGCAGCGGCGGGCGTGGGTGAGGCAGTGGTCTTCGATGGCGTGGTTGTCGACGCCGCGGACAGTGCAGCGGCAACCTTCGGCGCCCTGCGTGTCGGCGTCGGTGACGGCGTCGATGCAGCGGCGGCGCGCGCCGCAGTAGGAGCCGGTGACGGCGGTGCCGCGGCTTTAGCGGTGGGCGCGGCGGGCAATCGCGGCTTTGCCGACGCAATCAGCTCCGTCGCACTTTGCTCGCCGAACATGCGCGTCAGCACGTCCTTCACCTGCGCGCGTGCGTTGTCGTCCTGTGCCGCTTCGTACGCGCGCTTGAGGGCGATCTTGGCATCGGCGGCGTTGTCGCGCTGGCCGTAAGCGATCCCCATGTTGTACCAAGCCTGGAAGTGATCGCCATTGAGTGCGACCGCCTTCTTGTAGCGCGCGATCGCCTGCTCGGATTTGCCCGCGTAAAGGTACATGGTGCCGACGTCGGTGAGCACGTTGGGATCGTCGGGCTTGTGTTTGAGGTATTGCTCGTAGGTGAGGATCGCCTGGTCGTGGTTGTTGCGGTCGTAGTTGATGTCGCCGAGGCCGCGCAGCGCATCAGTATTGTTCGGGTCGAGCCTGATGACCTGCGTGAAGGCGTCTTCGGAGAGGCGGTAGTAATCGGGATCGAAGATTGCGGCGCGGAATGCAACCACGCCGAGGCGCGTCCAGGCGGCGACATCGGTTGGATTCGCTTGCGCCTCGCGATTGACCTGTTCGATCAGCTCGCGCGCCTTTGGCGGCAGATCGACCCTGGGGTGGCCGGGCGGCATCTGGGCGGACTGCGCGGCGGCAGGCGTTGGCGGCACGCTCGCAATCTGTTCGGTCGGAACGGCCGGAGACGACCACAGAATCCACGCGGCCCACGCGAGTCCGATCACGGTGATTGCGACGAACACGCCGATGAAACCGGCTGTGATCCGTGACGCGCCGAGGAATCCGCGGACGGCGGACCCGGGGTCGCCCACGGACGCGCCACGCGATGGGGCGCCCGTGGCGGAGCCGGCGAGCGGCCGGCCGCATTCGACACAGAACTTCGCGCCCGCGACCAGCGAAGCGCCACAATGCGGACAAAATCGCATCACGAATGTCCTACCTGAGCGTTGTGAGAGCGGCAACACAGTGGACGATGCCAAGGAATATGGACGCGCACGCGCACGCTCTCCCATCACCTACACGCGGGAGGGTTCTCGCGGAGTGAGCGGTCTCGCCCCGACCAGCGAGATGCGAGGAAGCGCGCACGCGGTGCGCCCCTACGAAGACGTAACGGGCGGTGTGACGGCGCAGATACTGTTCACGCGTGTGAGGCGTGCTGTTGTATAGTGCCGCGCGGCCATCGAATCCGCACAAGGAGCGTCGCCATGAAGTTGTACAACAGTCTCGGGCCCAATCCGCGCGCGATGCGGATGTTCCTCGCCGAGAAGGGCATCACGATTCCGACCGTCGAATTGGACATCATGGGCGCCGAGAACCGGCGCGCACCGTACACCGAGCGCAATCCGGGCGGCCAAATCCCCGCGCTGGAGCTTGATAATGGCCAGTGCATCGGCGAGACGGTCGCGATTTGGGAGTACCTCGAGGAGAAAAATCCGAAACCGCCGCTGATCGGCACAACGCCCGAAGAGCGCGCAGAGGCGCGTCAGTGGCAGCGGCGCATCGAGCTGCAAATCACCGAGCATCTTTACAACGGTTTCCGCTACGCGGAGGGCGCGGAGCTGTTCAAGTCGCGAATGCGGATTCTGCCCGAGGCGGCGCCGGGGCTGAAGGCGATCGTGCAAGACAAGCTCAAGTGGCTCGACCAGCAGCTCGAGGGCAAGCAGTACATTTGCGGCAACCGGTTTACGATCGCCGACATCATTTTGTATTGCGCACTCGATTTTGGCGGCAGCGTCGGGCAGAAGCTCGACCCGTCGCTGAAGAACGTCAACGCGTGGTTTCAGCGCGCCGGCTCGCGGCCGAGCGCACCGGCGAGTCTCCATCCCGCGGCGGCGAAGGCGGGGATGCGCGGGTAGCGCCAAGGCACGCGATGCCGGCGGACATCGGACAGATCGGCGAGCAATTGACGGCGCTGGTACGCGCGAAGACCGGCGACAGTGATGCGCGCGTCGAGGACGTGACGCCGCTGCCCGGGCACGCGGGCTTCGGCTACAGCTTCACGCTGCAGCGCACGACTACCGGCGGTCCGTCGGGAAAGTTGGTGCTGCGCGTGGCTCCGGAGGGAGTCCGGATAGCGGGGCCGGCGGACGTCGTGCGGCAGGCGAAGATCATGGCGTCGCTCGCGGGCACTGACGTCGCGGTGCCGCCGATCATCTGGTACGGCGACGAAGCGGAATTCTTCGGGCGCCCATACTTTGTCGATGGATTCGTCGAGGGGTTCAAACTCGCCGACGTGACGCTGCCCCGCGAAGAGGCCCAGCGGCTCGCGCGCATAGCGATAGCGACCCTTGCGGCGCTCCATCGCGTGGATTGGAAAGCGCGGCGCGATGCATGGGGGGAGCCGTCGCCGCTCAGCGAGGAGATGAAACGTCTCGACCATCTGCTCGACCGTCCGACGCTGGACCCGGCGACGGTCGCGCGCGCGCCCGAGCTGCGTGAAAAGTTGCGCGCGACGATTCCTGAGACGCCGCGCATCGGATGCGTCCACGGCGATTTCCAATGGTCCAACATTTTGTTCAACGACGGGCGAGTCGTCGCGCTCATCGACTGGGAGATAGCGCTTTGCGGTCCGACGCTCCTCGACCTCGGCTGGCTCTGCCTGTTCAACGACCGCGATAGTTGGATGGGGCGGGAGGTGGTGACGACGGCGCCGCTTACCCCCGATGAGATCGTCTTGGCATACGCCGAGTACGCCGGCTTTGCGGCCTCGATGGACGAGGTGCGATGGTTCCGTGCATTTTCGGGTTTCCGGTTCGGCGTGATTACCTGCTTCAACCTGATGTTGCATCGGCGCGGCAAGCGTCACGACCCCGAGTGGGAGCGAATCGGACTATCGGCGCCGCGGCTGTTCGAACGGGGGCTCGAACTGCTGGGCTGAGGCGCGACACGACGGATTCTGTTTTCAGCGCGGGCAGCGCGGGTATGATGAACGCCAAGCTGGCGGCTTTGAGGGAGGAGATTTCGTAGATGGCGAACAGCGGCGGTGGAAAACGCGTGCTTACCAAGGACCTTGAAGCGCGGATCGCGGAGGTCGAGCGCAAGCTCGCCGAGCTGAGCGAGCAGATTCAGAAGATCGACGAGCGCGTGCAGAAGGTCGTGAACTCGCTCACGCAGCAGCCGCTGCGCATCTAGCGCGAGGCGAGGACTTCGGCGAGATGGCGGGTTTCGATCGGCGCTCCTGCGCGATGGAGCCCGCCGCCGATCTGCATCAAGCATCCACAGTCATTCGCGACCACCACGCCGGCGCCGCTCTGGCGGATGCAGGCGAGCTTGGCGTCGAGCATCGCGCTGGAAATCTCCGCAAACTTCACCGAGAACAGGCCGCCGAAGCCGCAACATTCGCGCGCATCGGGGAGTTCGACAATCTTGATGGCGTTTACAGCGGAGAGAAGCGTGCGCGGCTCGTCGGCGACATGAAGCTCGCGCAGCAGGTGGCATGAGGGGTGATACGCGACGGTGCGCTCGAATCGCGCGCCGACGTATTTGACCTTCAGCACGTTCACGAGAAACTGCGAGAACTCGAACACCCACGGCCGGAGCGCGTTGGCCTTTGCGAGCAGCGTCGGTTCATCCGCCAGCAAATCGGGGTAGAAGACTTTGATCATGCTCGCGCACGAGCCGGACGGAACCACAAGTGGACCGCCGGGCTCGACCGCCGAGAGGAAGCGGCGCGCCAGGTCGCGCGCCTCGTCGCGAAGTCCTTCGTTAAACGCGACCTGCCCGCAGCAGAATGCGCGGCGCACGCGTCGCACACCAAGCTTGAGCCCGCTCAACACGCTGGCAGCCGCGTCGCCGACTTGCGGATAGAACTCCTCGGCGAGGCAAGTCTGGAAGAGCCTGACTTCAGTCATTGGCAGGCCAGATCACGGCGACTACGAAGGTCTTGGGGCCGTGCACGCCAATCACGATGCGCTTTTCAATGTCGGCGGTACGGCTAGGGCCGGTGATGAGAGAGATGCGGCGAGTGGCGACAAGTTGTGGGCCAATCGCATCGAGCGCCGCCGCCAGATCCGCGACCAGGCGCGAGGCGTGCACCAGCACCAGACTTGCCGGCGGGAGCAGCGTCAGCGACGCGGGCCGCGTCTCCTCGGCGACCACAGCGAGCGTACCGGTCGAGGCGATTGCATAGTGCGCCTCCGCGATGCCGAGACCGGCGCGCGCGACAGAATCGCGAGTCGCTGCGCGCACGGCATCATCGACGGATCGTGTCCGCAGCACCGCGCAACCGGCGGCCGCGAGTGCGTCCGCGATCGGCTCGGGGTCGCAGAGCACGCCCTGTCCGATGGCGACGCTTTGTGCGCCGAGCTCACGCGCGAATGCGACGATGCGTGCGGGTGCATCGGCGGGAGCGAGCATACCGAGAAAGCGTCCGCCCACCGCCTCGAGTTCCCGCGCGAATCGCGACACCATTTCCGCGCGCGCGGCCGACGGCGAGACCGGCACCAACTCGTGCTCCGATGCGTCGTGCCTCGGCTCGGCGGCGGCGCCCTTGACGAGCGCATCGCGGAGCGTAGCGACGAATTTGTGCAGCTCGGCCACGACGGGATGCCTCAGTGGCCAGGTTTGCGCGCCCGGCGCGGCTTCGGAAGCGGGAAATCGCGATATCGGGTCCATCCGCCAAACGGCGGCGGCATGCGGCGCAGAAATCCGTCGCGCGCGAACGGGCGCAGGAGGAGAGCCGCGAGCCTGCCCGCGAGTCGTATCGTGCGCGGGTGCCGCGCGAGTTTCGCGAAGCGCCGAACACCGCGACGGGCGCGCGCGGCGGCCCCCGGCCACGGCAACGCGCGTCGCTGCGTGGATCCCTTCCAGCGCAGATGCAGCAGGATGCGCGGAATGTCGATCTTGACGGGGCAGATCTCTTTGCACGCTCCGCACAAAGTCGATGCGAACGGCAGGAATGCCGCCGATGAGCCGATTAGCGCGGGACTCACGATCGATCCGATCGGCCCGGGATACGGCGAGTTGTAGGCGTGGCCGCCAATCTGACGATAGACCGGGCAGACATTGAGGCACGCTCCGCAACGAATGCAACAGAGCGCCTCGCGAAGCACCGGGTCGGCGAGCATCGCGCTGCGGCCGTTGTCGAGGATGACGACGTGCATTTCGCGCGGGCCGTCGAGTTCGCCGGGTCGGCGCGGTCCGCTGATGAAGTTGGTGTAGGTGGTGAGCTTCTGGCCGGTGCCGGTGCGCGCGAGGATTTCGAGAAAGTGGCTCAGGTCGGAGAGCTTCGGAATCACCTTCTCCAGACCCATCACCGCGATGAAGGTTTCGGGCAGCGTGTTGGACATCCGGCCGTTGCCCTCGTTTTCGATCATCACGAGGGTGCCAGTCTCGGCGATTGCGAAGTTGACGCCGGTGATCCCGAGTTCAGCGGCGAGAAAGATTTCACGGAGCCGATCGCGCGCCGCGAGCGTGAGTTTTTCGGGCTCGGCAGTGTACGGGATGCCGAGCTTGTCGTGGAACAGGCCGCCGATGTCCTCCTTGGACAGGTGGATGGCGGGAGTGATGATGTGCGAGGGGCGTTCGCCGCGGAGCTGCACGATGTACTCGCCGAGATCGGTTTCGACCGCGTCGATACCCTCGCGCGTGAGCGCTTCGTTGAGCTCGATCTCCTCGGTAGTCATCGACTTGCCCTTGACCACGCGGCGAGCACGGTTGTGCTTTGCGACCGAGATGATGTAGTCGCGGGCTTGCGCAGCGTTGGCCGCGAAGAAGACCTTCGCGCCGCGACGCTCGAGATTCTGTGTCAATTCGACAAGCAGCTCATCGATGCGCCGGATGGCATCGTCCTTGATGCGGCGCGCGGCATCGCGTTCGTCGTCGTATGGCGGGAACTCGTCGCGCGCGTGGTTTACCTGGTCGAGGTGGCGGCCGGTGGCGTTGTCGAGCTTGCGCCGAAGTTCCACGTCGGCGGTGGCGCGGGCACTGGTCTTGAAGAACTCGCGCGGGTTCGCTGCTGCGGCCATCAAGTTGTTCGGCCGCGGGCTAATTGATGAGTGCGACCTGGCGCACGAGGCGCATCACGGCGTCGCGCGCGGCGTCGACGTGCTGGTGTTCGGGGGCCTGCGAAAGGAAGCTCTGGTAGTCGTCGAGCGCAGCCTTGAAGCACTCGAGCCGCTCGTAGAGCGCGCCGCGCTCGAGAAGTTCATCGACGGAGCGCGGCTCAAGCATCAGGATGCGATCGAGCGCCGCGAGCGCGGGCGTCCATTCGGAAGCGCTGACGTAGATGTTCTTGAGGTTGCGCAACATGCGCGCCAGGATGTGCCGCGCGCCCACCGGCTTGAGCATCGCCGGTTGGACCTCGATGGGTTGGTTGTAGATTTGCATCAGGCGGGCGCGAATCTCGTCGAGGCCGAGGATCGATCCGCGGTGGAACGGGTCGATGATCAACTCGCCGCGCTCATCGACGCATTTCACCAAAAAGTGAGTTGGAAATGACACGCCGTAGAGATTCAGGCCGAGGCGCCGGCCTATTTCGAGGTAGATCACCGACAGAGTGATTGGAATGCCAAGGCGGCGGTCGATGACGTCGTTGAGGAACGAGTTTCGCGGATCGCCGAACTGCTCGCGGTTGCCTTCGAATCCCTTTTGGTCGAACAGAAAGTGGGAGAGCAGCTGCACGCGCTCGACCGTGTCCGAGCCGAGCCGAATGATGGGGTCGGCTTCGCGCGCCAGCGTGGCGAGCCGCTCGAGGTACGCATCGACGTCGAGGCCGGGGTAATGCTCCTTGGCGATCAACAGCGCGCCGCGCGCGAGGGGCACCGGCTCGCGTGATGCGAGCATCGAGAATTCACGGCGCGCGTCATTCATCAGGACCTACCACCCGCCATCCTCTGAGACAGTCTTAATCCCGGCGGCGGGTTTGACAAGCGCCGGGGTCTATCGCGTGGCGAGAGCCGCGGTCGCCTCCGAGCGAACGATCCAATCGGAATCGGAGCGGCGCGCGCGATCGAGTGAGGCGCGGGCCTTCGCGCCGCCCAATTCGCCCAACGCCCACGCCGCGTGCGCGCGTACCAGCGGTTCCGGTTCCGACCCAAGCACGCGTGCGAGCACCGGGACCGCGTCGCGGTTGCCGGAGTTTCCGAGCGCGACGGCGGTGTTGCGCAGAAGGCCGCGCCGTTTCGCGCGCTTGATTGCGCTGCCAGCGAATCGGCGCGAAAAGGCGGCGGCGTCGAGCGCCAGGATGCCGGGCATGAACGGAAGCAACTCGTCACACGCGTCGGCGCAAGCCGACGTGGCATTCCACGGGCACACTTCCTGACAAACGTCGCAACCGAAGATCCAGTTGCCAAGCTTCGGCCGCAGCTCCACGGGAATAGCGCCGCGATTTTCGATGGTGAGATAGGAGATGCACAGGCGCGGTTCCATCTTGTAGCCGTCTTCGAGCGCGCCGGTCGGGCAAAGGTCGATGCAGCGAGTACATCCGCCGCAGTGCTCACGGTATGGCTCGCGCGGGGTTTCAAACTCGAGGTCGGTGAAAATCTCGGCGAGGAAGACGTAGGAGCCCTGGTCGTGATTGAGCAACGTCGTGTTCTTGCCGAACCAGCCGATGCGCGCCTGCGCCGCCCACTCGCGCTCGAACACCGGACCGGTGTCCACGTACGCACGCGTGACCGCGCCCGGGCGCAGCGACTCGATGGTGCGCGCGACTGCGCGGGCATTTGCGAGCACCACGTCGTGATAGTCAGGTCCGAGTGCGTACGCCGCGATTCGTCCGCGAAGCTCGGCGCGCCAGTCGATCTGCGCAACCGGCGGCGGCGAGTACGGAAAACCGAGGCTCACGACGAACGAGAGCCGCGGGTCAAGAGCGCGCGGGTCAAACCGGCGCTCGGGAGCGCGCGCGAGGTAGCCCATGTCGGCGTGGCGGCCGTCGGCGAGCCAATCGCGATAGAAGTCCTCGCGATGACTCAGGCGGCGCAGACGCGCAAAGCCGACCAGCGCGAATCCCTGTTCGCGCGCGGCCGTGGTTATGTTCTCATTGCGGTTTGACACGGCTCAGAAGTGAGTTTAGCACTGGGCGCTTCGGCCAAGGTGCTGCTGCCTTGACTGGACGAATGGGCTAAGATTAGGTCTTGGCGGGTCGGCCGTCGACCGCGTTGGTTGGAGGAGAGAATGTCTGAGGAACTGCATCACGAGCACACTAACGAAGGCCCCGTCGCCACCGGCGCGGAAGGGCTGGCGGGAATAGTCCTAACGCCCAAGGCGATCGAGGCGGCGCGCAAACTGCATCAGAAGGAAGGGCTGCCCGCGGAGCAGGGGCTTCGGGTGTCGGTCGTGGGCGGCGGCTGCTCGGGATTCCAGTATTCGCTCAATTTCGACGCGCTGAAGGACGGCGACTCGGTGACCGAGTTCGACGGATTCCGCGTGTACATTGACGAGATCTCGTTGCCATACATCGCGGGCACCACTCTCGACTACATCGAGGGGCTGCACGGCGCCGGGTTCAAGTTCGACAACCCGCGCGCGTCGCGAGTGTGCGGCTGCGGCTCGTCGTTCAGCGCGTAACATCGCGCCCAGACTTTCTCACAATACGGTTTGAGCTGGATCGGCGATGTCGCATCGGCGCTCGCGTTCCGGCTGTCGCCGGCACGTCGTCGGTTCATGCGACAGGTCGCGCGGCCCGCGCTCGAGCGCTATGAGTCGCGCGTAAGCGCGCTCGGGTCGGATCGAGCGAGGCGGGCGATTCGGACCTTACTTGGCGCGAACGCCGACTTCCTCTACGAGGCGCTCTCGCGCCGCGGCGTACTGGAGCGCTACGAGTCCAGCGCCACGCCCGGAGCGGTCGGCGCGTGTCTCGCGTCGATGCTGATCTATTCGCTGAGTCTTTTCGCACGCGATGATTTCTCGCGCGACGACAGCGAACTGGCGCCGCTGCTTGCGGCAGTGCTCGAATGGCAGCCGAAGGACGTGATGCTGCGGCGCGACGCGCTGCGAAAGGCGCCGCGCTCCGAAGAGTGGATGCTCTACACCTGGCTCGTGCGCGATCTGGGCGCAAAGCGCCCCGCCTACGACGCGCGCCTTGAGCAGCGGCTCGGTTACCAGTACCTATCGTACATCGAACAGTACCGCTCAGTTCTGGAGCGCGACCTCCGCGAGCAGGAATAGCCCCGCGCGGCACTGTCACGGCCGCGCGCAAGGGAGATCGGAGTGAAGGACCTCGACGGCAGGGGCATCATCGTAACCGGCGCAACCCGCGGAATCGGACGGGGGATTGCGCTGGAGGTCGCGCGGCGCGGCGCGAACGTCGCATTCAATTATCTCAAGAGCGACGAGCAGGCGGAGTCGCTCAAGGGCGAGCTGCAAGCACTGGGCGTCAAGGCGCTCGCATTCAAACTAGACGTCGGCGACCTGAAGTCCGTGCGCGAGATGGTGAACACTACGAAGAAGGAGTTTGGGCGGCTCGACGGGTTGGTGAACAACGCGGGGCTGACGCGCGACAAACTGTTCGTGATGATGACGGAGGAAGACTGGGGCGAGGTCATTAAAACCAACCTGACCGGCGCGTTCAACGTCGCGCGCGCGGCCGTGTTCATCATGATGAAGGCGAAGCGCGGATCGATACTGAACATCACGTCAGTGAGCGGGCTGGTCGGGATGGCGGGGCAGGTGAACTACTCCGCGTCGAAGGCAGGGTTGGTCGGGCTGACCAAGGCGCTCGCGAAGGAGACCGGGCGGCTCGGCGTGCGCGTCAATGCGCTCGCGCTGGGATTCATCGAGACGGACATGACGGCATCGCTGCCCGCGGAGAACCGTTCGATGGCGCTCGCGATGATTCCGCTGGCGCGATTCGGGAAGGTCGAGGAAGTGGCGCCGGTCGCGGCGTTCATGCTGTCGGATGCCGCGTCGTACATCACGGGCGCGGTGATTCACGTGGACGGCGGCCTCGCGATGTAGGAGGGGACCAGCGGGCAGTTGTGCGAGTGTGCGCCGACCCTCACCCTAGCCCTCTCCCCCAGGGAGAGGGGACAGAGCAGAGGGAGAGGGGACGGACAGGGTCAGTCGTTCACGTTGGTGCTCCATTGCGCGGCGCAGGCGAGGAGGTCAAGCGATTGCCCGTCGCGCAGCGCGCGATACTTTTTCCAAAAGGCCGTATCAACGTTGCGCGAACGGCCCGGCTTGAATCCGCGCCAGCGATCGTGCGCATCGGGACCGCCGTTGTACGCGGCATATGCCGATCGCGCGAGGCCATCGAGGTCGCGCACTGACCCGCCGCGCTTTTCGATCGCGTAGCGCAACATTCGCATCAGAATCTCGGCGCCTGCGCCAGTGTTGTAGAGCATGTCCCATTTGAGCGAGTCGAGCTTGTAGAGGCCGCGCCACACGTACTTGTTGACCTGCATGATGCCGATGTCGCCGGTTGATGATTCCAGCCAGTGCACCGTATCGCCCACGCGCACGAACTGGCGCCAGCAACTCTCTTGCCACGCGGTACTCTTCACCAGTACCACGAACATCGCGTCGGGCGGCGCGTTGCGCGGCTGCGCATCAAGCACGTTGCGCGCCGAAAACTCCAGGAGTTGCCTGACCGAGGCCTCGTAGTCCTCGACGTTGTCCTGATTCACGATGACGAGTCTGAGCTTTTGCGCAAGCGTTTTCGCACGGGCATCAGAGGGAGTTGTAGCCGGTGTCAGCGTCGCTGCGTAAACCTCGCACGGCGCGACCGCATCAAGAATTCGGTCGAGCAGCGAGACAGGCGAGGGCGCTGACGAAGGTGTCGCGCCAGGAATCGGCGACGGAGGGGGCGCCGGCTCGACGCCGTCGCCGGTGGTTCCCTCGGCAGCGGCGTCGCTCGCCGCAGGCTCGGGCACCTTGAAGATGTCCCGCAGCTCCGGGTCCACTTCGAAGTTGTAGTCGAGCGGGTCACCGGTTGCTTTGGGAGCCATGATTCGCGCGAGCCGGCGCAGATCGTCGGCGGAGATGCGCATACCCAGCGCCGGCGCAGCCTCATCGAGCGCGAACAGCGCGTCGCCTGCCGAGATGAACGAGAGAAACTCGAGCGAGCGCGAGCCCAACTGGCCGCGCCGTGCGGCCGCGCGAATCGCGTCGCGAAGCTGCTTCCAATTGTCGAGAAACAGGAGCCGCACCGGGTCGCTGTCCGCGTCGCGAGCCGGGTGAGCCAATGCTGCGACGAGGCGGAAGCGGCTGTCCAGCAGAATCGCAAGGAGTTGTTCGCGGAACTTCTGGTCGCCCACCGCGGCGCCAACTTGCTTGACCGCAAACACCAGGAACGCATCCCACTGGCGCAGCACCTTGTCGAACGCTGCGAGCTCCGCAGGCGTGAGCGCTCCCGGTGTCGGTGTCGCGCTGGGCGATGGAAACTCGGGCACGGAGATGATGAGCGTCACGCGAAGGCCATCCTCGACGGGAGTGACCTGGGGATCCGCGCGAAGGGTGTCGACGGCGCGGCGGACGCGCTCGGCGGCCACTGGCGGTGATGCGCTTGCGGCCAGTTCCGCCAACTCGTGCACACCCGGCCTCAAGTCGTACGAGAACGTGTCGAGCCGCGGGATTAGCTGCTGCTTGATCAGGTCGAAGCCGCGGCCGACGAGCAAGGTCTTTTGATGCTCGCGATTGTAGAGGTTGAGGTCGGTGACGCGAAGCCGAAGCGCGAGATTCGAGTCGATGTAGGCGGTGGCGTCGGATTCGGCAATGCCGCTCCATTCGATGGGGTTGACGCAGCGCTCGCCAACTCTGAGACCGAGGCTCAGATTCGCGTCGGTGTTGAGGCGCAGCTTGTCGTCGGCGCCGGAAAACCGCGGATGCTCGGCGTTCAGGAACTGGCACTCGTCGGCGCCCTGCCAAAGCTCGGCGCGCTCATTGGCGCCGGTGTACACCTGGCGGGCGAGCCCCGCGTCGAGCGTTACGTAGTCGATGGTGAGCGGGATCTTCACTTCACCGGCGTCAGCATGCGAGATGAATGCGAGCAGCATCAGGAGGACGTACACGCTCGCGCGGAGCCGCCCTCGGAACAGTCGAATGGCGTTGGTGGTGATTGAGCGGCGGGGGAACATGCGGAGTAAGGATGCCTGATTGTGGCGTGGTGGGCCGCGAATTCAACCGTCGGCCGATCCTGGCGCGCGGCGGGAAGAAGAATCCACAGGCGCATTCAAGCACTTTGTAGCGCGCCCGCGATATTCCGCAGCGGTGCATAGACAATCTTGGCCGCCCGAAGCTGACCGCGAGGCGGGCGCAGACGCGGCCGATCGTTGTGAATCGGCAAGCCAAACTTGCAAGGGTGGTCCGCGCCTCGGATAATTGCTGCGAGGGTGTTGCCTGATGCGTACCGATCGGCAGGACAACTTTTACGAGGCCGAGCCTCCGCAGGCATCGCGCGAGCTGAACGAGCTGCGCAACTCGCCCGACTACGAGGCGCCATTCGAAGTCGTGCGCCGGCGCGTTATTGACGATTACTACGAAGGCAAGATGACGATCGATGCGACGGTCGTCATCAAGGTCGGCACTGTCGAGGAGACCGAAGCGGCGCGCGGAGTCGGCGTGGTTCACGCTCTAGACGTCGCGTTGCGCAAGGCGTTGCTCAAGTACTTCCCGTACCTCGAGGCAGTCACCGTTTCCGAGACGTACACGCACGCGACGGGCGGTTCGACCGAGGCCGAGGTCGTGTCGGTGAAGAAGTTCACCGACGGCGAGGTAAACTGGACCACCTTCGCGAGGTCCGCAAACACGGTCGAAGCCGGTTGGAAATCGCTGCTCGACGGTTACGAGTGGCGGATCAATATGGAAAACCTGAAGCTTCGCCGCGTCAACGCGAACCCGCGAATCTCACAGCGATAAGCCATGGCGGTCGCCAAGCACAAACCTGAACTGAGCGATGGGCGTGCTGACCCCGGCACACTTGCGATTTTGTATGACGGCTCGTGCGACATGTGCCGCGCGAGCGTGCAGGCCATCGAGCATTTCGACAACTCCGGCCGCGTCGAGGCGTTCGACCTGCACGACGCCGGCGCGCGTGCGAGATTCCCTGACTTGGAGCTCGACGACCTGCTCGAAGAGCTTCACGCGATCGACGAGTACGGACGCGTGTTCCGCGGCGCGCGCGCAATCAATGAGATCCTGCGCCGGCAGCGCGGGCTCAAGGGCTGGCTCGCGTACCTGTGGTACGTGCCCGGCTATCCGTGGTTCGCGGATCGCCAGTACAAGCGCATCGCGGCGACGCGTTATCAGCGCGATTCCGAAGGCCGGCTCAAGTCGGTCACCGCCTGTCAGCACTAGTCGCTGCGTCTGCGGCGGCAGCGCGACGCGCCCGTCGTTCACCTTACTTGTTAGCGATTCCACGCGCAGGATAAGCTTGGATGCTCGCCCAAGTGAAGCCGTTTCACATCTTTAATTCGCTCTCCCGCAGCGTCGAGGAGTTTCATCCGATCGCACCGCCGCGCGTATCGCTTTACGCGTGCGGGCCGACAGTTTACCTGCCGCAACATCTGGGAAACCTCCGTACGTATCTGAACTGGGACTTTCTGCGCCGCGCGCTCGAACTGGGCGGCTTCAAAGTTCAACACGTTATGAACGTGACGGACGTCGGCCACCTGACGTCGGACGGAGATGCCGGCGAGGACAAGATCGAAAAGACCGCGCGCGCCGAGGGCATCGAGCCCATCGAGGTCGCGAACAAGTACCTTGCGCAGTTCAAGCGCGACTGCTCCGCGCTCAACATCGAGCCGCCGCACGTCTGGTGCCGCGCGACCGAGCACATCGCCGACATGATCGCGCTAATCGAGCGGATCATCGCGGCAGGGCACGCCTACCTGGCGCAAAGCGGCGTGTATTTCGACGTCGAGAAGTGGCGGGGACCTACCGGCGCGGGATGTCTCTCGCGTCAGAGGCTCGAGGAACAGTTCGCGGGCCAGCGGCTCGAGCATTCGTCGGACAAGCGAAGTCCGCATGATTTCGCGCTGTGGGTGCTCAATCAGCCGAATCACCTGATGCAGTGGCACAGTCCGTGGGGACGCGGCTATCCGGGCTGGCACATCGAGTGCTCGGCGATGTCGATGCGCTACCTCGGCGAGACGATCGACATCCACACCGGCGGACTCGACCACATACCGGTTCATCACGAGAACGAGATCGAGCAATCCGAGAGCGCGACCGGCAAGCCGTTCGTGCGATACTTCGTCCACAGCGCGTTCCTGGTCGGAAAGGCCGGTACGAAAATCTCGAAGAGCGCGGGGTCGTTTCCTCTGCTCGACGAGCTCGCACCGGCGGGATTCGACCCGCTGACTTTTCGGCTCTTCTGCTTGGGCGCCAAGTACCGCTCCGAGCTGATGTTCAACGACGAGGGGCTTCATGCGGCGCAACAGAACCTGGAGTACTTTCGGGAGTTCGCGCGCAACTCCGCGGATGAAGCTCTCAACGGCGGCGATGACTCGGCGTGGGCGGCGGAATTCCGCGCGAAGTTCGAAGAGGCGCTGTTCAATGACCTGAACACGCCGCAGGCGCTCGCGGCGGCTTTGGAACTTGTCGCGGAGTCATACCGGCGCAAAGACCAGCAAGTCTGGGGCGCGTTGCGCGCGGTCGATTCGGTGCTCGCGCTCGATCTCGAGCAGACTGCGCGCGTATCTCGCAAAACCGAGTTTCCGCCCGAGGCTGCAAGCCTGATCGCAGCGCGTACCGCCGCGCGCAAATCACGTGATTTCAAACGCGCCGACGAGCTACGTGCGCAGCTGGAAGCGCTGGGCTACGAGGTGAAGGACAACCGCGATGGAACGGCAACCTACCAAAGGCGCCAATCGTGAGCCGCGCGGACGCGAGTTTTTCGCATCACCGCGCCTTGAACCGAAAGGCTTGGCTCTCTTACAATCGCCGACTGGCCGAGGTCTTGTCCGCAGCAAGGTAAAGAATGGGTATTGAGCTAAAGAAATACGACACGCGCATCCAGGGTGCGCAGCCAGAGGTTCGCCGGCTGGACCCGCGTGCCGCGCCCTACTATCTGCCGATCTCGGACGAGGTGGAGATCTTCACCGCGGCGTACAAGGCGCGGCTGCCCGTGCTGCTCAAAGGGCCGACCGGATGCGGCAAGACGCGGTTCGTCGAGCACATGGCGCACAAGCTCTCGGAGATGCCCGACGGTCCGAACGAACTAATCACGGTCGCCTGCCACGAGGATCTGACCGGCAGCGACCTGGTGGGCCGCTACCTGATTCAGGCCGACGAGACGGTATGGATTGACGGGCCGCTCACCCAGGCGGTGCGGCGCGGCGCGATCTGCTACCTCGACGAGGTGGTCGAGGCGCGCAAGGATACCACCGTCCTGATCCATCCGCTGTCCGACCATCGGCGCATGCTGCCGATTGAAAAGCGCGGCGAGACGCTCGAGGCGCACATCGGATTTCTGCTCGTCATCTCGTACAACCCCGGCTACCAGAGCATCCAGAAAAACCTGAAGCATTCGACGCGCCAGCGCTTCGTGACGATCGAGTTCAACTACCCGCCGGCCGACAAAGAAGTGGAGATCATCGCGCACGAGGCCGGCGTGGACAATGACATGGCGATGCAACTCGCGCTGTTGGGTGAGAAGGTGCGCAACCTTAAGGCGTCCGGGCTGGAAGAGGGCGTCTCGACACGGTTGCTGATTTACGCGGGCGAACTCATGACGCACGGAATCAAGCCTCGCCGCGCTGCGACTGTCGCGGTGACGTGGTCGTTGACCGATGAGAGCGACAGCAAGCGCGCGATCGATGAAGTCGTGAAGGCGATCTTCCCGTAACCGGGAACAATTGGCGCGCGCCCGGGCGCGCGTCGGCAGGCTCTGGGTCGAGCGAGGACACAAATGAGCATGATTCTCCGGCGCACGAAACTGCTGGCGGTGTTCGCAGCTGCGTCAACGCTGCTCTTGGCGGGCGCGCGCGGCGCCGCGAACGCGCAGGTGCAGGAGGGTCCGCGTCTCGACTTTCCGGCGGGCCTCGCAACGGACGGGTACGCACTCTACGTTGCGAGCGGGCGCAACAATACGATCGGGCGAATTGATCTGTCGTCTCGTACGTTGTCGATCGCCGCGGGGCAGACGTTCAAGGAGGGGAGTAACGACGGCACCGGCGCCTCTGCGCTGTTTGCAAGCCCGTCGGGCATGGTGATCGTCGGCGGCGATCTTTACATCGTCGACACCAAAAACTCCGACATCCGCAAGATGAACCTGGCGAGCAAAGTGGTCACGACGGTCGCAGGCACCGCGAACATCTCCGGCGGGCAGGACGGCAAAGGACCGGTCGCGCATTTCAACCTGCCGTCGCAAATCACCAGCGACGGCGCTGGAATGCTCTACATTTCCGACACGTATAACAACACGGTCCGAAGTTTTCAGTTGTCGGACGGCATGGTGAAGACCATCGGCGGGCAATCGGGAGTCGATGGCAAGGTTGAGGGGCCGGCGACGGAGTCGAAATTCAGCTTGCCGACCGGAATCGCGACCGACGGCAGGGCGGTTTACGTCGCGGACACCGGCAACAACGTGATTCGCAAGATAGAGCTTCCGTCGCTGCAGGCAACCACGATTGCCGGCACGGGCGAGGAGGGTCGTCAGGACGGCCCTGGCGCGCAGGCGCAGTTCGCAAGCCCGAAGGCGCTGGTGATCACCGGGACGACGCTATACATCCTCGATGCGGACAATCACTCGGTGCGCAAGCTCGACACCACGACCAACCAAGTGAGCACGCTGACTCATCTGACGGGGCACCTCGGGTCGGGGGCCGCGCTCAGCTCCGACAAGCACTGGCTCTACGTCTCGGACACCACCGAGAACTCCGTGCAGCAAGTCGATACCACCAACGGGAACTTCACGGCGCTCTACCCGCCCTGATTGCGGGGACGCACGACGCAGCGGTTGATCGATCTTCGCAGCGATACCGTTACCCTGCCGACGCCCGAGATGCGTGAGGCCATCGCGCGCGCCGATTTGGGCGACGACGTGTATGGCGAAGATCCGACCGTCAACCGGCTCGAGCAGATGGCCGCCGCGCTGATGGGTAAGGAAGCCTCGGCGCTGGTGCCGAGCGGCACCATGGGGAACCTCGCGGCGATTCTCACGCACTGTCCGCGCGGCGCCAAGGCGATCGTCGGCGACCAGTCGCATACGAACCTCTACGAAGCCGGTGGCGCATCAGCGCTCGGCGGCGTCGTACTGACTGCGGTGCGCAACACCGAAGACGGCGGGTTGGACCTCGAAGATTTGGAACGCGAGCTGTCGACGCCGCCCGACGAGCACTTCGCCCAAGCGGGACTGGTCGTGCTCGAAAACACCCACAACCGTTGCGGCGGGTCGCCGGTTGCGCTCTCGCACATGGCGGAAGTCTCGGAGCTTGCGCGGCGGCGGTCGTTGCCGGTGCATCTCGATGGCGCGCGGATCTTCAATGCGGCGCTCGTGTTGGAAACTACGGCGCGCGAAATCGCGTCGCACGCGGACACAGTTTCGTTTTGCCTTTCGAAAGGACTCGCATGTCCGGTCGGGTCGCTCCTGTGTGGGAGCCGCGATTTCATTCGGCGAGCGCGGCGAGCGCGCAAACTGCTGGGCGGAGGAATGCGGCAGGCGGGAGTGTTCGCAGCGGCGGGAATCGTCGCGCTCGATACGATGATCGATCGCCTTGCCGAGGATCATCAAAATGCCCGCGCGCTCGCCGAAGGCTTTGCGCTCGTTGCAGGCATCAACGTGCGTCCCGTGAAGCGGCGCACCAATATGGTGGTGTTCGAGATAGACGGCGAAGCGGCCGGCGCGCGCAAGTTTCAGGCCGCGATGAAGGAACAAGGCGTCCTGATCTCGGCGCGCGATGCGACCTCATTTCGCGCCGTCACGCATTACGGCATCAGCCGCGCGCAGGTAGATCGCGCGGTCGCGGCGGCGGCGCAGGCGGCGGCCGCCGCGCTCGGCGACTGACAGCAAGGTACAAATGGATTCGCTCGAGGCGCTCTTCTCGCTCAAGGGGCACGTCGGGTTCGTGACGGGCGCCTCTTCGGGGCTCGGCTTCGAATGCGCGAAAGCGTTGGCGATCGCGGGCGCGGACGTCGCGCTGGTCGCGCGCCGCGGCGACCAGGTGAAGAAGCTGGCAAGCGAGCTGTCACGCGAGCACGGGACTAAAACGATCGGCGTCGGCGCGGACATCACGGTCGAAGCCGACCTCGAGCGCTCACTAATCGAAGCCACGCGCGCGTTGGGTGAGATCGACATCCTGGTGAACAATGCGGGGGTGTCGCCGACCGGCCGCGCAGAGACATTCAAGCGCGAGCAATGGGATCAGGCTTTGGCGGTGAATCTGACGGCGCCGATGGTGCTCTCGCAGCACGTCGCGCGCAGACTCATCGAGCTGAAGCGTCCCGGGCGCATCATCAACATGGTCTCGATCTATGCCACTGTCGCAAGCTCCGTGTACCGGCTTTCCGCATACACCGCGACCAAGGCGGCGCTCGCGAACTTGACGCGTCAGCTCGCCGTCGAGTGGGCGCCGCATGGCATTCTAGTGAATGCGCTTGCGCCGGGATGGATTCCGACCGAGGCGACCGAAGGCGGAATTTCGAAGCCGGCCAATCGTGCGCGTATGGAAGCAGCGACGCCGCTCGGCAGGCTCGGGCGCCCCGAAGAGATTCGCGGCGCGGTGATCTTTCTCGCGAGTCCGGCGGCCAGCTACGTTACCGGCTCGGTGCTTGCGGTGGACGGCGGCTACACCGCGTGGTGAAGCGCGGCTGGGCGCCCGCGGGCGCCGCCGGGTTGAGGGAGGGGAGGTCGGATATCGCAGATGGCATCCAACGGAATTGTCGCACAACTGTTGCGGCGCAAGCGTGCCGAGATGATGCACGCGGACGCCGCGAGCGAATTCGGCCTTCATCGCGCGCTCAGGGCATCCGACCTCACACTGCTCGGCATCGGCGCAATCGTCGGTGCGGGAATTTTCGTTTTGACCGGCGTTGGCGCGCAGCACGCCGGGCCGGGTCTCATCGCGTCGTTCGTCCTGGCCGGACTGGCGTGCGCGATGGCGGCGCTCTGTTACTCCGAGTTCGCGACCATGATTCCGGTGGCGGGCAGCGCATACTCGTACTCGTACGCGACGATGGGCGAGTTCGTCGCATGGATCATCGGATGGGACCTGGTGCTGGAGTACGCCGTGGGTGCGGCAGCAGTCGCATCGGGATGGTCCGGGTACCTGCGCGTGATCCTCGAAGGTCTTGGAATTCATCTTCCGATCGAGATTGCGAGCGCACCGTGCACCACCACGCCGTGTGTTCAGGGCACCGCGGAAGGCGCGATCATCAATCTGCCCGCGCTGCTGATCGTATGCTTGATGTCGGCAGTGCTTTACATCGGGATCCGCGAAAGCGCACGGCTCAACGCGGTGTTCGTGTCGATCAAGGTTCTCGTCGTGATCGCGGTAATCGCGATTGGCGCGTTCTATGTACAGCCGGCGAACTGGACGCCGTTCACGCCTTTCGGGTGGATGGGCGTCGCGAACGGCGCCGCACTAATCTTCTTCGCGTACATCGGGTTCGACGCGGTCTCGACGGTGGCGGAGGAAGTGATCGACCCGGGCCGCGACTTGCCGATTGGAATCATCGGCTCGCTCGCGGTGTGCACCGTCCTGTACATGGGAGTCGCGGCGGTGCTGACGGGCATGGTGCCGTACATCGAAATCGATCCTACCGCGCCGCTCGCATCGGCGTTCGTCGGGCGCGGGCTTAATTTCGTGGCGTGGATGATCTCGCTGGGCGCGATCGCGGGATTGACCTCGGTGTTGCTGGTGCTGTTACTGGGGCAGTCGCGGATCTTCTTCGCGATGTCGCGCGACGGACTGCTGCCGGCGGCCTTCAGCAAGATCCACCCGACGTTTCACACCCCGTACGTTCCAACCATCATCACTGGAATCGCGGTCGCGCTTACGGCAGCACTGTTGCCGATTCACGAGATCGCCGAGTTGACCAACATCGGCACGCTGTTCGCGTTCGTGCTGGTGTGCACGGGCGTGATGATCTTGCGCTACACCGAGCCCGACCTGAAGCGGCCGTTCCGAACGCCGCTGGTGCCGTTGGTGCCGCTGGTCGGCATCGTGTTCTGCGTGTTCCTGATGTTACGGCTGCCGATGCTCACTTGGGCGCGGTTCTTTGGCTGGCTCGCCTTGGGATTCATCGTGTATTTCGCGTATGGACGCTTTCACAGTCGGGTCGCGCTGGACGCGCGCGCACATCCGTCCGCGCGACGCAGAGTGGGTCGTTAGCGGCACGCCCGCTTCGACGATGCGGGCAAACGGCACTAGTTGGGTTTCGCGGCGGCGGCGGATTTGCCGGTCGATGCCCTCGCAGCTGCTTCCTGAGCGGCCTTGGCCTTCGCTGCCGCCTCTGCGGCGGCCTTTGCAGCGGCAGCCTTGTCGGCCGCAGCTTTAGCCGCGGCTGCCTTCCTGGCTTCGAGTGCCGCTTCCCGCACGTCGCGCCGCGTACGGTCGGCGGTCATCTTGGTGGCGGCCTTGGCGCCAAGGTTCTGTTCCTGCCACTTGGGCTTCTTGTACTCGACCCACCTGCCGTCTTTGAGCGTGTAGGACAGCACGAGGTAGCGGAGCTTGCCGGTCGCCGCGCCCTTGGAGGATGCCTTGCTGGTGGGATCGTACTCCGCGCCGCCGAGCTTCACGCTGACGATAACTCGCCCGCCCGATCCGTAGTTCGGCAGGTACTGGACGATATCGGGGCGGAGATCAACGTAGGGCTTGCCGTCGGCCTTCTTTTTTTCTTCCTCTGCGAAGAAAGTCTGCGTCGCGTCTGAGAGCGTGTCGAACAATGCCTCCTTCTGTGCGGCAGACAGATCCTTGGCTTGGCGGCTTTTGCGAATATCAGCCGCGTGGGCGCTCGGAACCAGCGCAAGGAAAACAAGCGCGGCGGCAAGGGCCACCGCGCCTATGTTGAGGACCGATTTCATTTCATCCCTCGCCGTAGAGCTTGGACGGCGACGGTGTGCGGGGAATTTAGTTGTCGCTCTTCGAACCGCCGGTTGTGATGCCGCGGCCGAAGGCGGCGACCTGGTTTTGCCACTGCTCGCCGAAGGCGAGGATCAACACCTGCTGGTTGATGTGCGAGTCCTTGGAGAGGCTGCGCATCGCGCCGCCGCCTGCGTTCGCCATGACTTTGTAGGAAATGCGCGTCTGCTGATAGAACTGCGGCAGCTGCGAGATCTTGGGCGGCTCCTGGCGATGCACCTTGAGCCAGAACTCGCGCTCGAACCGCTCGTGCTCCTCCGCCGCCACGTCCACCGTGTTGAAGGTGCCGTTGTTGGCCTTGAACTGCTTGATTGAGGCGAGCAGTGGCGCGAAGTCATCCTTGGCCGGGGGCGCGTCGCCCACCAGCACAATGACCTTCTTCGCATAGGGCTTCCAGTCCATCTGCGACAGCGCTGCCTGCACCGCGCCCGCGGTGTCCTCTTCCCACTCACCGCCGCCCGCCGCCTGGATGCCGCTCAGAAACTGCTCGAGCTTCTTGCCCGACAACGTCAGCGGCTGAAGCTGCTGCTTCTCGCCCTTGCCGCCAAACACCACCACGCCCACGCGCGCGATGGGCACCAGGCGATGGATCGCGTTTACCAACTGCGCCATCTTGGCCTTGACGTCCTCGATGATGAGCTTCATCGAGCCGGTGCCATCGATGACCAGCACCACGTCGAGACCCTTGCGCCGCAATTCGCCGATGAACCCGCCGAAGCCCGAACCCACCCCGCGGCCGTAGCCGGAGCCGATGCCGCCGCCACGCCCGATGCCGATGCCGCCGCCGCCGGCGGCGCGCACGTAGTCGTTGGCGAGACCGACCGCCTGCGAGGTGTCGACCGCGGTGGGCTGGTCGAACGCCTCCGGCGACGTGTCAGGCATCGGAACTTCCGGAATGTCGAGGTCCGCCAGTTCGCCGCCGCCCCCACCGCCGCCCGCCTCCAGGTTCACCATGATCAGTTCGCGTCCACGCTGGACGTGGGTGCTGATGATGAGGAAGAGCAGGACGATAACGTGAATTGCGATGGAGAGAGGAAACGGTCCGGCGAAGAACCGCAGATAGTCTCTTAAGGTTTCAAATCGCTCAACGTCGGCTTCGTCTTCGTCGCGATGAAGTTCGGCCTCGAGCTCCTTCTTCGAGGTCCATCGATAGAGAATGATGGCGACGACGGTTGTCGAGATGATCAGCCCGATTACGATTGCAACAATCATCTTTTACTTTGCTCCTCGCCAGGGTGTCCAATCACCTTATCCCTGTTCGAGGCCCCACCAAATTAGCTCGGGGCACGCCTCTCCATTAAAGATAGACGAAACTCTCCGCCAGAAATTCTAACTTCCGCCAGGCGCCGCGCCGCCCGGCGGCGCCGCAGATACCGCGATCGCGATCGCCTCAGCACCCGCGCTTTTTGCGATGTCGAGAATATGGACCATGTCGCCCAGAATGACCTTCGGGTCACCCTGAAAGATCACGATTTTGTCAGGGGATTTCTCGAGCACTTCGTGCAGCGCCGGCTGGAGTTCAGCGAGCGACACGTTGCGCTCATTGACGAATATCTGATGCTCGGCTGTGTAGGTGACGATGATGCCCTTGGGCTGGTCCTGGGGAGTAGTGGCTTCCGCCTTCGGGAGATCAACGTGAGCCGCGGATTCAATGGTCGCGGCGGTGGTCACCATGAAAATGATCAGCAGAACCAGAAAAACGTCGGTCAGCGGGGTGATGTTGATGTCGGCGAACACCCCGCCGCCTTTGCTAGCCTGCATGGCCATGGGTCAATTCCCTTTGCGCGGTCAAGGCCGGCGGCAGCGCCCCGCGCTAGCCGCCCGGTCCCCCGGCGGTCGTCTGGGCGCCGGTAGCGCGTTTGGCCGCGATCGCGATCTGACCCGCGCCAGCAGCCTTGAAGATGTTCATGATTCTCACCATGTCGCCAAGCAGCACCTTTCGGTCGCCCTGAAACACAACGATCTTGGCGTCCAGCTTGTCGAGCGCTTCGCGCAGGACCGGCAGCAGCTCGCGCTCGGGAACGTCACGTGAGTTGACGAACAGCTCGTGATTGGCCGTGTAGGTAACGATGACGCCCTTGTTCTCGGGCGATGTGTTATTTGCGGTCGGCACGTCCACGCGGGCGGCCGACTCGACCGTGACCGAAGTCGTCACCATGAAGATGATCAGGAGTACCAGGAAGACGTCGGTCAGCGGCGTGATGTTGATTTCCGAAAATACGCCGCCTGCTTCCTTGGGGCCGCTAACGGCCATGCGACTCCCTCCCGTGCAGGGCGGCGTCGATCAGGCGATCGGCGTTGATGTGCATCACGGCGTTGATGTTTTCAACTTTAGTCGCAAAGTAGTTGTAAAAGATAACCGCCAGAATGGCGACGGCGAGCCCGAGCGCGGTTGCGATCAGCGCTTCGGAGATACCTGCCGCGACGACCGAGAAACCACCCGTACCCATGATGGCCATCGACTGGAAGGCGACCAGGATGCCGACCACGGTGCCGAACAGTCCGATGAATGGAGCCGACGCGCCGACGGTGGCGAGGATCCACAGATAACGCTTGAGTTCGAGCATCTCCACGAACCGGCGCTCTTCGTCGAGCTCGACGAGCTGGTCGCGGGTGAGGCTCTGGGCGCCTGCGATCAATGCGTGATAGACGCGCTCTTCGGGAGTGGCCCGCGCCTGAGTCGCCTGCAGCGCCTCGTTCATCTTCCCAGCGCGCAACTGCGCGATGAGTGAGTCCGCGGTCTTGGCCGCGCGCGAGGTGATCCCGCGCAGCGCCCAAATCCGTTCGAAAATGATCGCGAGGCACATCACCGACATAAAGAGCAGCGGGTACGTCGCGTAGTACCCCTGCGAGATCATCGCCATAATCCCGAACTGAGTCTGCATCGCCTATCCTCTCAAGCTAAGATTTGAATCGAGCGGCGGTTGAGGTCCCGCTCCAACCTTTACTACTGGCCCCCAAAGAACCCCAAACGCTTCGCTTTGATACCGGCCACGCGCTCCGTTTGCGGACTTGGGCTGGCGGCATGCCGCAGTGCCCAATGCGCAAGAAACAGCGCGGTTGCTTCCAATGCTACAATCGAGTGGTTTTTGTCAAGAGGGACTGGCGTGGCGGATGGAAAAACCGCAATCGCGCGGCCGCCGCACTCACTGCAGGCGCCCTCTGGCGCTCACCCACGCCAGTGGAATCGTTTCAGATGGACGCGGTTAGGGCAAGCGCGACGGATCGAGTCGCGCGCAAGTCGGTGAAAAATCACACATCGGACGCCATCGCGCGGCGGCAACTCGCCTTGACTTCTATCGGAGGCGCGTTTAAGCAGAGTTTGACCGCGATGCGGTCGTTGTTTTTGTCGTCCTAATGCTCAATCAAAAGAGTTTGACGCCGCGCGCGCGGGCCATGTCCACCAGCCTCACATTCATTGCGGCTGCTGCGGCGCTGGCGGTGTTGATCGCGGTCGCAGCAGGCGCGTGCGAGCGCGCCGAAGAGAAAACTTATTTGCCCGCGCCGCAACCGGAGCAGAAGGTCAAGAACCCGCTTGAGCCGACCAAAGATCTGCCGCCGGATTTCATGAAGTCGTTGCCGATTTATCCGGGTGCTGAGATCGAGCAGGTGCGCAAACCGAAGGGCGCGATGCGGGAAATAATGTTCGTCAGCGACGCATCGCTCGACGAGTTGGTCAATTTCTATAAGACGCAACTCAAGGAGCGCGGCTTTCACATCACGTCGGCGCTGATAATGGCAGCGCGGCGCACCTGGTCATGCGATTTTCACAAGGAGGGGATGCAGGCGACGGTGCTGCTATACCCGCACGACCTCGACAAGTCGCGCATGACCATCGACCTGGTGTACGAGATGCCCAGGAAGATTGATCCGGAACTAATGGAGCCAGTAGAAAACTTCGACGTAGTCGGACCGGGCGAGTACGTACAAAAGACGACAACCCAGCAGGAGAAGGCGAAGAGGGATTAACATCATGGGAATTCTCGACGGCAAAGTTGCAGCAATCACCGGCGCGGGACGCGGCATCGGACGCGAAGAGGCGCTGCTCATGGCGCGCGAGGGCGCGAAAATCGTGGTCAACGACCTCGGCGGCCACTTCGACGGAACCGGCCAGTCGCGTTCGCCCGCCGAAGACGTTGTGAAGGAAATTCGCTCCGCGGGCGGAGAGGCGGTTGCGAATTTCGAGAGCGTGACCGACTTCAAATCCGCCAAGCGGATCATCGAGTGCGCGCTCGACAACTTCGGCAAGCTCAATATCATAGTGAACAATGCGGGCATCCTGCGCGACCGCATGGTCTTCAACATGAACGAGGAAGACTGGGATGCGGTGGTCGGCGTGCACCTCAAGGGCAGCTTCAACGTGGCACGCCACGCGTGCGCCTACTGGCGCGAGCAGCACAAGGGCGGCAACGTGCTCAACGGACGCCTCATCAACACCAGCTCCGATTCGGGATTGCTCGGCAACGCCGGCCAGAGCAACTACGGCGCGGCCAAGGCGGCGGTCGCCGCGATGGCGGTCATCATCGATCGCGAGATGGTGCGCTATGGTGTAACCGCAAACGCGATCGCGCCGGTCGCGCGGACACGGCTGACGGTCGATGCGACCCCGCAGACCGCGGCGGGAATGCCGCAAGCGAAGGAAGGGCAGTGGGATCCATTTAGTCCCGCCCACGTCGCGCCGTTGGTCGCCTGGCTCGGCAGCGACGACGCCAAAGATGTGCATGGCGAGGTGTTCCGCGTCGGCACGGGAAACGTGTGGCTGATGAAGGGCTGGCACTCGGTGGCGAAAGTGACCAAGACCGGGTCGATGTGGGCGCCGGCGGAGCTTGGCGCCAAGCTGAAGGAAGAGTTGGCCAAGGGCGCGACCGCCAAGGAAAGCATGGGTCAAATCATGGCGCAGGGCCGATAGCAGGGTGTTGAGGAGCCCAAGAGATCCAAGATTGCTCGAAGCAGTACGCTCAACGCCCTGCGTGAGAGATGGCTTCCTTCATAATCTTCTCCCCTTGGGGGAGATGTGAGAGAGGGCGCACCCTGTTGAAAGCGACGTTTTCAACAGCGTGGTAGGCGGGTGAGCGGAAAGAAAAAAGCGGAAAGCGCGGCCTCCAAAGGGCCGCGCTTTCGTTCAGTGCTGATGATATGCGCGGCAAATACCGCGCGCAGCGTTATGGCTGAACATATACTGCGCCGCGAACTAAAGGTGCGCGGCGGTGACGGGCACGTGCGAGTCGTGTCGGCGGGCATCGCGCCGTACGCGCGCGACGGCGCGCTGGTCTCGCTCGATACGCGCCTCGTGCTTCGCACCGAAGGCATCCATCTCGACGAAGAATCCACATCGACCGATTTGAAGCGCCATCCGGAATTACTCGCAGCGGCAGACTTGGTGCTCGCGATGACGCGCCAGCAGGCCATCGAGCTTCATGCGAAGTTCTCGGTGCCGGCCGAGAGCGCAGTATTCACGTTCAAGGAATTCGCGGGACACGCCGGCGACATCGACGATCCCTATGAGAAGGGTGACGCGGTCTTTCACGCTTGTCTCGATGAGATCATGCGGTTGGTGCCGCGGATCGCGGACCGCATCCTGGGCGACGATTGAAGCGGGAGATCGACGCGTGTGGTTTGAGAATCCTCCCGATTCAGTCATCCGCGAGATTTTGTCGCATCCGGCGACGGTCGCGGTGGTTGGATGCTCCGACAGGGACGCGCGCGACAGCCTGCGCATCGCCAGGCTACTCAAGTCGCGCGGCTTTCGAGTGATCCCGGTCAACCCGACACTCGTCCCCGACGCGCTCGCTAGTGTGCTGAGCGAGCGGTGTTACCCGGATGTCGCGTCGATTCCAGACCCGGTCGAAATAGTCGATGTGTTCCGGCGGCCGGAGTATCTGCCGGAAGTCGTCGCGGACGCGATCCGCAAGGGCGCGCGCATCCTGTGGTGCCAGCTCGGGGTTGTGAATCTCGACGCGGCGCGCGAGGCTCAGCGTGCCGGTATGACCGTGATCATGGATCGCTGCCCCGCGATCGAATACGCGCGCCTTTTCTGAGTGCGCGGCGGCCCGCCGTCATGAAAATTCGGAAATGGACCACGGTTGGTAGCGATCCGGTCTATCGGACGCCGATTTTCGATCTTCACCGCCGCCGCGCGAACCATCCTGTGCGCGGTGAGCGTGACTTCTTCATCCTCGAGGCGCCCGCGTGGGTGAACATCATACCGGTGACGCCCAAGCGCGAGGTGGTGTTGGTGCGCCAGTTTCGCCACGGCGTCAGTGCGTTCACGCTCGAGATTCCGGGAGGGATGATCGATCCAAGCGACGAGAACCCGCTGGTCGCGGCGCGGCGCGAGATGGTCGAGGAGTGCGGCTACGACTCAGGCGACGTGGTCGAACTGGGGCGCGTACATCCCAATCCGGCCATACAACCGAACTTCTGCTACACGTTTTTCGCGCGCAACGTGCGCAAGGTGCGCCGCGCGTCGCACACCGATACGGAAGAGACGCAAGTCACGTTGGTACCGCTTGCGAAGGTGAAGCAGCTAATCGCATCAGGAAAGATTACGCACGCGCTGGTGATCGCGGCGTTTTCGTTTCTGCATCTTTACAACCCGCCGCGCCGGTGACGCCGCGCTTGCGCGACCGTCAAGGGTACGGCCGCCAAGGTGGCTTGGTTAACGCCGTGAGCTACCCGGAGCCGTTCCCCAGACGGTGAAGTGTTCGGTTCGCGAAACCGGCACGAACCCGTTCTCAATCATGTAGTTCGGGCGAACCAGCACGAGCGGGAGCGTCATGATGGGCGAGTCGCCGACGACGGCTGATACGGTGCCTGCCGCGATCGCCTCCGAAATCGGCGCGCTCCAATAGCTGGAGGTGGTCGCGACCAGGCGGAAGAAGTCCGCGCGGCCCAGTCGTTCCCGCGCCGCCCAGAAACCGTCGCGCTCATAGCTCGCCCTCGCTTCGCGGTACACGCCGTATGTTTCTGGATAGCGGATGAGTTCCGCGCGGTTCGCTTCGAAGCTCAAGAAGGCCGGCGCGATGACGTCGCGTCCGGGCGGACTCGCGCGACGGATGGACTCCGCGAGCGTTCGTAATTCCGCGCGCGGCAGGAAGCCGAATCCGTACACGCTGCCGCGAATCCAGTTCTCGTTCACCAGCGGCGCGAACCACAGGAGCGATGCCGCAATGAACCCGACGCCGAGAGCAAGCCAGCTGCGCGCTCTTGGTGACGGCCGTTCGCCGCGAATCACGTCGCCCAGTGCCGCGACTATCGAGTCGAGACCAACCCCGGCAATGATCGCGATGTACGGGAGCGCCTCGATGTAATTGTGGCCCCACGCGGTCGGACTCAGCAGGCCGTAGAAGGCGTACTCGGCGAGCGCCATCGCCAACACCAGTCGCATCGCGGACCCGAGCGGGCGTGTCAGCGCGAGGCGCACGGCGCCGAGGATGAACAGCGGCACCAACACATCGAGAATCTCAAGCGGGTAGGCCACAACCGCCCAGGCGTCGAGACGCCCCTTCATGAAATGGAAGAGAAAGGTCTGAAAGAAGAATTCGAACCCGTAGAGGCCGTAAAGCAGGGCGCTCAACGCCACTACGCCCAACGCCGCACCGGCGCCAACGATGATCGCGTCGCCCGAGCGGCGACCGTCAGTTGCGAGATGCGCGACGACCACGACGATCGCAATCGCAGCCGTCAGCTTCACAGCGCACGCGAGGATGAAAAGAGCTGCGATCAGTACGGCGTATTGCGGACCCTTCGCATCGTCGCGAACGGCGATGATCATCGCGAGCAGCACCAGCGGCGCAACGAAGCATTCGCGCTCATAGACGTGATAGCGAAACAGCAGCGCGGAGAATCCGAACAGCAGCGCCGCAAGGATCGCGGTACGCCGATTCGCCGCACGCCGCGCCAGCGCGTACGTGAAAATGTTCGCGGCGTAGATCGCGCCCTCGTTCAGGATTTCAATCGTGAAGTGGCTTGCGCCGAAGAGCTTGAGATACCCTGCAGTAAGCCACTCCAACAGCGGCATGTGCGGATGAACGAAATCCAGGTACGGGCGCATTCCGACGCTCACCAGGAATGCGCTCTCAAGGTAGAAGTCGTCCTCCACCCACACTGCGGGGTAGAGCAGGCGCACAACCCGCGGCAACAACAGGACGGCGTAGAGCCAAGCCTCGGACGCGCCCGCATCAGCAGGCGACGACTTGCGGCTTTGGCGCGATGACCTTTGTGAAATCGACGAAGTCATCAGCGCTGGATGTCGCGGCGGTGCGCCGCCGGTTCCGTCTCCTCGATGTAGCGTTGGTTTCGCTCGTACTCGCTCTGAGTTTCACCATGATGGTGCGCAGCGGCGCCAAGCGCGGTGCCGAGCTGATGCCGTGGCCCGACGGACTCGAATACGCGGCGGCGGCGGTCAACCTCGATCGCGGGCTGGGTCCGGTGTTGCATTTCGGGGGCTATTCTTACCCGTCGCGATACACCGAAGGCTACCCGTTGCTGCTCGCGGCGGGTTTTCCGCTGGTCGGTCGTGAGGTCGCGCGGCTCAGCCGCGTGACGCTCGCGCTGGGGCTGCTCGCGTTAGCGGCGCTCTACCTCCTGACGCTCAAACTCTTCGGCCGCCCAAGCGCGCTGTTCGCATCGCTCATTCTCGCGACGTCGCCGCTATTCGTGACCTACTCGACGCTCGTGCTGAGCGATGTGCCGGCGCTCGCCGTCACCGTCTTGGCGGCGCTGGCACTCGCGTCGGCGACCGACGCGGAGCGAATCGCGGCGCGCGGCATGTGGTTGTGGTGGGCGCTCTTCGGGCTGCTCGCGGGATTCACCGTCATGATTCGGCCAAGCAATGCAGTGCTCCTGACGGGCGTCGCGGCGGCGTTATGGTTGGTGCCACCGGCAGGCGTTGGGCTTGCGCGATGGAAGGCCGTCGTAGCGCTTGCGCTGTCCGCGGTCGCGTTTTGCGTTGCTCCCGTGATCCAGGCTGCGGCAAACATGCGCGAACTTGGTCATGCGCTCGCCAGCGGTTACAGCTACTGGGTGCCGGAGGTGTACGGCGCGGCGGGCAAGACATTCAAGCTCGCGTTCGCGTTCGGCCCGACGATGCCGCGCAACCCGTACGGCAACGCGCCCGTGTACATTCTTTCATTGCTTGGACTCGACGGGGCGCTGCAGGACTCCGCGGGCCCCAGCTATTATCTCTATCCGTTTGCCGGGGCGGTGTTTGCAGCGATGGGGCTTGGCGCGATTCTTCGCAAGCCCGGCCATCGCGCGGAACGGCGCGTCGTGATTTTCGGGCTGGGATTCCTCGCCGCCCTGCTCGCCGTGTATCTCATGTATTTCTTCACCGAGGTTGCGTTTATATTGCCCGCCGCTTTCGTTGTGTTCATGGCCGCAGGGTATGGAGTGGTCGTGGCGAACCGCTGGATGCGCGATGTGTTCGGCGTGCGCTCGCGCAACGCCTACGAGTTGACTGGAATGTTGGCAGTGCTGGCACTCGACCTGATGCTGATCGGATCAATTGCAACAGTGGTGACCGGGCGGCTCCAAGCGCGCCCTGCCGACTCGACGATGTTGACGGAACTCGCGGCGACGAGTGGAGCGATCGAACCCGCAGCCACCGTGCTCAGCAATGTCTCGCTGCAGTTCCTCGAGCTTAATGCGTCGGCGCCGGATCGAACGTTCGTCGCTCTCACCGCTGACGATCCGGGCGAGAGCTACACGGACTATCATGCGAGTCGTCTCTACGCGAAACGCGCGGCAGGGTTCGACGGTCCAGTGCCGCCCGCGCTGTTTGCGGAGGTCGCAATGTCATCGGAGCTCACCAAGTCGCTTCTCGCCGAGTGCACCGAAGGCAAGCCGGTCTATCTGCTCCTCGCGGCGCCGCACTCGCCCGCCTATGCCCAGACGCTCAAGCGCGACCTCGACGCGATCGACACCGTCTTCACGATGGAGCCGGTGATGCGCGGTAGCGAGCTGGTTCTGTTTCAGCTCAAGCCGCGCTGAGCGTCCCGCTTACAGCGGGGCGAGCACGGCTCGGATTTCAACGCTGGGCAACTCGGCGAACGCGTCCATTCGAACGCGCGGTATGCGGCAAGGCGGGGGGATCGTCGCGTCGTGGTTGCACGGTCGCTTTGGCTCAAGCAAATCATATAATGGAGGTTCGGCGGATCGCGGCGGGCCACTAGCAGGGTGTTGAGAAAAGCCTTGAATACCAAATTGGCATCGGCCTTATTCCCAACACCCTGCGTCAAAACCTTGTCCAGAGCCATGGGCGACGGATCGGGCCGCCTTCGTATTGTTCTCCCCCTGAGGGGGAGACGCGAGCGAGGGAGCAGGCTGTTGAAAATGCCTGTTTCAACATCCTGCCAAGCGTCGCGGATAGGTCGCCCCTTTTGACTGTGACCCCAACCACCATTCCAAGCTTCTTACCGCGGCGGCGAATCGCACCCGCGTTGGTTCTGTTCGCGCTCACGATGCCAGCCGTCGCGATCGGATGTTCGCGCGTGACGGTGCCCAACGTGCAACCGTCGGCTACGCAATCGCCACGAAGCGCCGGGCCATTCGGTGGAGAGCCTGCGATCGCGATTCCGGCTGAGGCTCGCGCGATGGGCTCATTCCTCAAGGCGCAGGTCGCGAGCAACGAGGGCGATCGATCGGAGGCGCTCAAGGACTTTGCCGAATCGGTCCGCTACGATCCGCACAACGCGCAACTGCGGCTGAAGCTCGCGACGCTGTACGTGCGCGACGGCGAGCTGCACAAGGCCCGCGAGCAAATCCAACAAGCGATCGCGGCCGACCCGCGCTCTGTCGATGCACGGCTGCTCGCGGCCGGCATCGATACTGCCACCGGCGATGACGCCGGCGCCGAGCGTGAGTATCAGGAGGCGCTCAAGCTGGATCCGAAGAATCAGCAGGCTTACATCTACCTCGGCACGATCTACGCCAAGCGCGGCGACTACAAGAAAGCCGAAGAGATCTTCGAGCAGCTCATCGCGCTGCAGCCCAACTCGTTCCTCGGTTACTACTACGCGGGCCGCGTGATGGTCGCGGCGGGCAACTACTCCGAGGCCGACAAGTATTATCAGAAGGCTCTCGAGCTCAACCAGCAGCAGGAGCTGGTCCTGATCGACGTTGCGGTGCTGCGCGAGATTCAGGGCAAGCCGCAGGAAGCGATCGTCTATTACAAGAAGATCACGGCCATCAATCCGAACAACGAGCTGGTGCGCAAGCGGCTCGCCGAGCTTTACGCCGGGCAGAAGAATTACGACCAAGCGCTGGGCGAATTGCGCCGGCTTGAATCGATGCAGGCCAACGCGACCGACACGCGGACCAAGATCGGTCTTTTGTACTACGAGCAAGGCGACCTGAATAACGCGGCCACCGAGTTCAACCTGGTGCTCGGGTCGGAGCCGGAAAATTTCAAGGTGCGCTACTACCTCGGCGCCGTCTATGCGGACCAGAACGAGCCGGACCGCGCGATGGCCGAGTTCAGCAAGATTCCAGACGGCGATTCGTATTACGTCGAGTCGCGCCTTCAGCTCGCGAGCGTGTACACGCGCAAGAAGGATTTCGACAGCGCGATCCGTTCGCTGAATGAAGCTCTCACCAAGCGGCCAAACGAACCCGAAATAATGAGCTTCCTGGTCGGCGTGTACCAGGGAAAGAAGGATTACCCATCCGCGATCGCGACCGCCCGCAAACTTACCGAGATCGATCCCAAGAGCGACAAGTTTCATTTCACGCTCGGCGCGCTCTACGACCTCAACAAACAGAAGGACGAGTCGGTCGTGCAAATGCGCAAGGCGGTCGAGCTGAATCCCAAGAACGCTCAGGCGCTCAACTACCTCGGCTACACCTTTGCCGAACAGGGCAAAAACCTCGACGAGGCGGAGAAGCTGATCAAAAGTGCGCTCACCATCGAACCCGACGACGGATTCTTCGTGGACAGCCTCGGCTGGGTGTATTACCAGCGCGGCGATTACAACCGCGCCATTGAGCAACTCGAACGCGCGGTGCACCTGACCGGAAACGATCCAACCATCTCCGAGCATCTTGCCGACGCGTATCTCAAAATCGGCAAGCTCAAGGATGCGGCGCTCGAATACCGTCACGCCCTCAAGAAGTCCGAGGAGCCGGAGCAGGTCGCGCGCATCAAGGACAAGCTGCAGGTCATCGGTAATGCCGCCGGCGCCGGCGAGTAGGCGGCAGACTCGCGTCGAGCGGCGTATCGGACTATTGGCGCGCGCCGCGGCACTTACCATCACAGCATCACTGTCGGGATGCTCGCTCCTCAGCCGCGCGCCCGCTCCGAGCACGATCGTGCAAGCGGCTGCGCCTGCGATGGATGAAGCTGCCGCGCTAATCAAAATGCTCGTGGAGCGCGACAAGTCGCTCGAGTCGATGCAGACCCGAGCGGTGATGGAATACTCGTCCGGCGATCGCAAGCTCAAGGCGAAGGAAGAGATCACCGTGCGGCGCCCCGACAACCTGCGGGTGGACGCGTTCTCACCGCTGGGCGTTGGACTCGTGGTCGCGGCGCGCGGCGGTGACTTGCAGATCTTCGATCCCTCGGAGAACAAGCTGCTGCGCGGCGCCGCAACCGCCGAGACGCTCAACCGCTTCGTGCGTATCCCGATGGCGCCGCGCGACGCGGTCCGCTTGCTGATGGGCCTGGCACCCGACGCCGGCGCGTTGCCGCAGCCCGCGGCGATTTCGCACGCAGACGGCATGACGGTTCTACAATTTCATCTCGCCGATTTGCGGCGCAGCAACCTCGGCTTTCGCGACGGCAACCTCGCGATGGTGAACGTGCTGAGCGGCGCAGGCGATCGCAGTTACGAGGTGCGCTACAGCGATTATCGCGACATCGGCGGCATGATGCTCGCGTACCAGGTCGATGCGGAGTTCCCAGCCGAACACACCGTCGTGAAGTTTCGCTTCGAACGCCCCATCATCAACGGCCAATTGCCGCAGTCCCTGTTCGAGTTGACCCCGGGGCCCGGCGCCACCCTCGTAAACCTTGAGCAGACGGCGGCGGCCGCGCCGTCGAATCTGTAAAGCGAACGACGATGCCGCAAAAGTTACGCTGCGCGCTGGTGGCCGGTGCCGCGATCATCGCGGCGACGATGCTCGTCGCGTGCCGCGTCACTCGTCCGGCGAACCAGCACGCGCAGAGCCAGACTCTCTACACCGCGACGACCAGCGATCCGCGCACTTACAACCCCATCATCGTAACCGACACTGCCTCGGGCGAGGCCGTGCGGCGCCTGTTCGAAGGGCTGCTTGATATCAATCCCAAGACCACGCTTCCGGAGCCGGACATCGCGCAACGCTGGGAGATCGCCCCGGATGAGAAGTCCATTACGTTCTACCTGCGCCGCGATGTGAAATGGTTTGACGGGGTTCCGCTTACGTCGCGCGACGTGCTGTTCTCGCTGCGCGTGATCTATGACCCCAAGATTCCCAACAGCATCGCGTCAAGCCTCATGATCGATGATAAGCCGCTCGCCGCCGATGCGATTGACGATTACACGGTCAGGTTCAAACTTGCGCGGCCGTTCGCACCGCTGCTCTATGCGGTCGGCTTTCCAATTATCCCCGAGCACGTTCTGAAGGAGCAGTACCAAAACGGGAGATTCAATCAGACCTGGGGCGTTGATACTGCTGCGGACAAGATGATCGGCAGCGGACCGTACCGGCTTGTGCAATTCGAACCCAGCCAGAGCCTGCAGTTCCTGCGCTACACGAACTACTGGATGAAGGATGAGCAAGGCGGGCAACTTCCGCGCCTGCGTGGCCAGACCGTCCTCATCGTGCCGGATCTGAATACCGCGTACCTGCGGTTTCAGTCCGGACAGATCGACGTTTACACTCCGCGCGCGAAGGAAGTAAACGATCTCCGCGAGAAGGCGAAGCAGCTCGACATTACGGTAAAGGAAATCGGCATCGACACCGGGTCGATGTTTTTCGCGTTCAATCGCAACCCGCGCCACTACCTCAAAAACGGCGTGACTGATCCCAAGTTGAGGTGGTTCACCGATCTGAACTTCATGCGCGCGCTGGCCCATTCGATCGATAAGAAGTCGATGATCGATCTTTCTTACTACGGCCTCGCGGAGCCCGCGGTCGCCGAGATTTCGCCGGCGAACAAGATCTTTCACAACCCGAACCTCAAGGAGTACGAATTCGATCCGAGGCTTGCCGCGGAGCTTTTGGAGAAGGCCGGATACCGGCTCGCGAAGTCTGGCCAGCGCGTTGACGCGCAGGGCAACCGGATCGAGTTCAACCTGACGACCAACACTGGAAATCCCGAGCGCGAGCAACTCTGCGCGATCTTCAAGCAGGACCTCGAGGACCTCGGCATCAAGGTGAATTATCGGCCGCTGGAGTTCACCACGCTGGTCGAAAAACTCGACAGCACCTTCGATTGGGACGTCGTGCTGATGGGATTCACCGGCACCATCGAGCCGAACAACGGGTCGAATGTGCTGCGCTCGTCGGGCAATCTGCACCTGTGGGATCCGCGCCAACCCAAGCCCGCGACAAAGTGGGAGGCCGAGATCGACAAACTGCTCGAAGCAGGCACCGCCGAAATGGATCCGCACAAGCGTGCCAAGTTCTACTGGCGCATCCAGGAAATCCTTCACGAACAGCTCCCGCTGCTCGAGACCGTCCGCCAAATCCGCTACACCGCCTACAAGAACTCGCTCGAGAACTACCAGCCGACGGTGTGGGGAACGTACCGTCAGGAGTTGATGCAGTTCCGCGCCGAGTAAACATGCGCGTCAGTTGAACCTCGGCGCGGGGCGGTAGTCGCTATGCTCAGGTTTCTCGTAAACCGGCTGCTCAACATGATCCCGCTGCTGCTCGGGATCACGTTTCTTTCCTTTTGCGTGATGTCGCTGGTGCCCGGCGACTATCTTTCGAGCCTCAAGCTCAATCCCCAGATATCGCCGGAAGTGATTCGGCAGATGGAGGCGCAGTTCGGCCTCGATCAGCCGCTCCTGCTGCGTTACGGCAAATGGCTCTGGGAGGCGCTGCACCTCAACTTCGGCGTGTCGCTCTCATTCCGCGTCAGCGTCACGGAGCTGATCGCGGCGCGCGCGCTCAACACCGTGATTCTGTCGGCGTCGAGCATGGCGTTTTCATGGATGCTCGCGATTCCGATCGGGATCATCGTCGCGGTTCGGCAGAACTCGATTTGGGACCGCGTGCTTTCGTTTCTGGCGTTCCTGGGCATGTCGGTGCCGAATTTCTTTCTCGCATTCCTGATGATGTTTCTTGCGCTCAAGACCGGATGGTTCCCGATCGGCGGAACGTTTTCGGTTGACTACGCGAGCCTCGACGGCTTGGACAAGATTGCCGACCGCATCAACCATCTGATTTTGCCGGTGTTCGTTCTGGGCGCCGCGGGCATGGCGGGCCTGATGCGTCTGATGCGATCGCAAATCCTTGAAATCAAGAACGCGGACTACGTGCGCACCGCGCGTGCGAAGGGTCTCTCGGAGCGCATCGTCATTTACAAGCACGTGCTGCGCAACGCGCTCAATCCGTTCGTCACGATGGCGGGCTACTCGCTCGCGAACCTGCTGGGCGGCGCCGCGCTGGTCGAGGCGGTGATGAATCTGCAGGGCCTCGGTCTGCTGCTGCTCGATGCGGTCCGCTCGCTCGACATCTATCTGGTAATGGGTTCGGTGCTGATGGGCGCCGTACTGCTGCTGGTCGGCAACCTGCTCGCGGACCTTGCGCTGGTTGCCGTCGATCCGCGCGTCGATTTCTCGTCGATCAGCTCGCAATGAACACGCAAGCGATACTTGCCCACGTCGCCGAAGCTGACGGCCGCGCTTGCGCGTCGCTTCTCAGTTCGCTTGCGCGCGAATGGCGCAAAGCGTCGTGGCCGGTGCGAATTTCCGTGCTGTGCCTGGTGCTCTTCTACTTTTTCGCGGCGGCATCACCGTTCGTCGCTCCCTACGACCCGACGCTTCAATATCGCGGCCTGCCGAACTGCCCACCGATGGGCATACACCTCGCGCCGCCCTCCGAGTGGTCCGAAGGGCTTCTCTACACGCATCCGATGACCAACGTCGATCCGGCGGCGCGGCGCTACGAGACCGACCGCAGCCGCCGCGTTGTCATTCACCTCTTCCACGACGGCCATCTGTTCACGACCGCCGCGCAGGATCCGCCGTTCTTCATCTTCGGCAGCGACGCGCTCGGCCGCGATCTGTTCTCGCGCATAGTTTATGGCTCGCGCGTGAGCATGTTCGTCGGCCTTATCGGAGTCGCGATCAGTTTTGCGCTTGGCGTCGCGGTAGGCGCGCTGTCCGGCTATGTGGGCGGGCTGACCGATAATCTCATCATGCGCTGGTGCGAGATCGAGATGTCGCTGCCGTCGTTCTACTTTCTGCTCGCGCTCGCCGCGGTAATTCCGTCCGGGATGAGTACGGTCGCGACGTTCTTCTTGATCGTCGCCATCATGAGCTTCATCAGCTGGGCCGGGCTCGCGCGCATCATCCGCGGCATGGCTGCGTCGGTGCGTTCGCGGCCGTACGTCGAGGCGGCACGGTCGCTGGGTGCCTCGCGCGCCCGGATCATCCTGCGCCACGTGGTTCCGTCGCTGTTGGGCTACGCGATCGTCGCATCGACGCTCTCGATTCCCGGCTACATCCTCGGCGAGAGCGCGCTCTCGCTGCTCGGACTCGGTATCCAGGAGCCGGCGGCAAGCTGGGGCAACCTGCTCGCGCAGGCGCAGGACGTGCAGAGCCTCGGGCGCTATCCATGGATTCTCGCGCCCGGCGTGTTCATCTTTCTCGCCGTGATGTCGTTCAACTTTCTCGGCGATCACCTGCGCGACCGGATCGATCCCTCCAGCGCGACCGCCTCGTTCGTCCCGCGCTGAGCCGCGTCGTTTTGCGCCCACCAGTCCTCTGATAACCTGAACCCACAGTGCAGCCGCTGCTCGAGGTCAAAGCTCTCCGCACCACGTTCTTCACTGAGCAGGGCGAAATTCGCGCCGTCGATGGCGTGAGCTTCTCGGTCGCGCCCGGCAAGTTGATGGGCCTGGTTGGTGAGTCCGGCTCGGGCAAGACCGTCTCCGTTCTCTCGATAATGCGCCTGCTTCCGGAATCAGCGCGCATCGTTGGCGGCGAGATTATTTTCGGCGGGCGCGATCTCTTGAAGATTACCGAACCCCAGATGCGCGCGATTCGCGGCGCACAAATCGCGATGATCTTCCAGGAGCCGATGACTTCGCTGAATCCCGTTTTCACCATCGGAAGCCAGATCGGCGAGGCGATCCGGTTGCATCAGCGGACCTCGCGCGCCGAGACTCGCGCACGCACCATCGACGCGCTGCGGCTGGTCGGCATCGCCGACCCGGAGCGCCGCATCGACGATTATCCGCACCAGTTGTCGGGCGGGATGCGCCAGCGCGTCATGATCGCGATGGCGCTTTCATGCAATCCGAAACTTCTGATCGCCGACGAGCCGACCACCGCGCTCGACGTCACCATCCAGGCGCAGATTCTCGATTTGATTCGCGACCTGCAGTCGCGGCTCGGGCTCGCCGTGATCCTCGTCACGCACGACCTCGGAATCGTCGCCGAGTACGCCGACGACGTTACGATCCTCTATTCAGCGCGCGTCATGGAGCAGGCCAGTGTAAAGGAACTGTTCAGCAACCCGCTGCATCCCTACACTTGCGGACTGCTCGCATCGATGCCCGGCGTGGACCATCAGCACCGTCACCGCCTGCAGGCGATTCCCGGCAACATCCCGAGCGCGCTCAATCCGCCGAAGGGGTGCCGATTCCATCCGCGATGCCCTCGCGCGATAGACGATTGCGTCCGCGTCGATCCCGCGCTGGAACGAAAGGCGCCCGGCCACGATGCCGCGTGCATCCGTGTCTGATCCCTCGATGGCTTCTGGAGCTATCGTGAAGCAGACGGCCTCGGGCGCTCCGCTGGTGCGCGTAGAAGGGCTGGTCAAGGAGTTCCCCACCGGTTCGGCCGGACTGCTGGGTCGCGCGAAGCTCACTGTCAAAGCGGTCAGCGGAATTGATCTGGAAATTCAGCCGGGCGAGACGCTCGGTTTGGTCGGCGAGTCGGGTTCGGGCAAATCAACGCTTGGCCGGCTCATCCTGAAGCTCATCGAGCCGACCGCGGGACGCGTCTACTTCGACGGCCGCGATCTCGCCGCGATCGGCCGCGCGGAATTGCGTGCGCTCCGGCGCGAAATGCAGCTCGTCTTTCAGGATCCGTATTCGTCGCTCAACCCGCGGATGCGCGTTCGGTCAATCGTCGGCGAGGGGCTCGAGATTCACAATCTCGCGCGCGGCAGGGAGAAGATCGATCGAATCGCGCAGCTGCTCGAAATGGTTGGACTCGAGCCCGATGCGATGTCGCGCTATCCGCACGAGTTCTCCGGCGGACAACGCCAACGAATCGGAATCGCGCGCGCGCTCGCCGTCAACCCGCGATTCCTGGTGCTCGATGAACCGGTCTCGGCGCTCGACGTGTCGATCCAGGCGCAGATCATTAATCTTCTTCAGGACCTTCAGGAGCGCCTGAAGCTCACCTACCTTTTCATCGCTCACGATCTCCGCGTCGTCGAGCACATCAGCCAGCGCGTCGCGATCATGTACTTGGGCAAGATCGTCGAGCTTGCGCCGTGCGAGGAACTCTTCGCCAATCCGAGACATCCGTACACCCGAGCGTTGCTGTCGGCTATTCCGGCCATCGACGCCGCCGGGCGGCCGGAGCGTGTCAAGCTTCCCGGCGAAATTCCAAGCCCCGTCAATCCGCCCCCGGGCTGCAGCTTCCATCCCCGCTGCTCATATGCGAAGGATGTTTGTAACAGCATCTCGCCGCCGCTTGAGACGGGCCGCGCAGGACATGCGGTGGCGTGTCACGTATTTCCCGCGCCGTGACGTTCGAAATGGCTCCTCGCGTACCCGAAGAATTCGACAACCACCGCGACGCCGACCGGCGCGTCGCGCCCGAGGCGATCGAGCTCGATCCGGGCGAGCGCTGGTTCCAAGAACGCACCCGCGTCGCGGTCGGCCGCAACGTCACCGTCGCCGGAAAGCTCATCTTTCAGGAGCCGGTGCGCATCGAGGGCCGCTTCCGCGGCGAGGTCAGCTCAACCGAGCTGGTGGTGGTCGGCGAGGACGCGACTATCGAGGGTCGTGTGCGCGCGCCGCGCCTGCTGGTTGAGGGTGAGCTGCGCGGAGACGTAGAAGGCAGCCAGCGCGTGGTGCTCGGCTCGCGCGCGAAGGTTTACGGGAATATCGAGGCCGACAATCTACGCGTGTGCGAAGGCGCGCAGGTGGACGGTCATTTGCGCGTGACGGGCAGTCCGAAGGCGAGCGTGACGCGGCTCGCGGCTGCTACGACTGTTCGATCCTAGCCGCTTTACCAGAGAGCTTGCGCAGGTAGTACAGCTTCGCGCGGCGCACCTTGCCGTGTGTCAGCACCTGGATCTTTTCAAGCCGCGGCGAGTGCATAGGAAAGATTCTCTCTACTCCGACGCCGTACGATACTTTGCGCACCGTGAACGTCGCGCGGTTGCCGCCGCGATTGATCTTGATTACCACGCCCTCGAATGGCTGGATTCGTTCCTTTTCGCCCTCGACAACTTTTACTTGGAGGCGCACAGTGTCGCCGACCCGGAAGTCGGGCAGTTCGCTGCGCAAACCTCTATCTTCGAGCTTCTTGATGATGCTGTTCATGGGAATCCAGACCCCGCGTAGAGCCTAAGAAAATACCCAAACGCGCGCAGGGACTCAACGGGCGCATGCGCGGGGGGGTCACGAACCGAGAATGGCGATTCGCACAGCCGCACAGGCGCTTGCGTTCATCGAGCGACACGGCGTTGTTCTGCAGTCCGCGCACGGCCCACTGCCGAATCTGGCGGAGGCGATCGCAGGGGAGGCGATTCGCGGCAGTTGGTGGGGCCATCCTCGCGGCAACACCATCTACATGATTCTCGATCAAGTGAGCGATTCGCCCGACGTCCTCAGCTGCAAGCTGGTCGGCGGCAGGGTGACTTTGGTGCACAGGCGGTGCTGGCCCGCGTTGGTGCGGCTCGCTGATGAAATCGGACGTGAGCGGCTGGCCGCCGTCGGCGAGGAGCACACGCCGTCAGGGTCTCATCGAAGCGTCCGCATCCCATTTCCAAAGTGGGTGCCAGACGACGTCAATCGCGCGGCCGCATCGATGTCGAAAGACGACGCGCGCGCAATTCTCGGCGATGCGCTCGCTGCGATGACTACGGCGACGCGGCGCGCGAAGCGGCGTGCGCGCTGAAAGTCGATCAACGGCCGCGAAGCCGGTCGAGAATAATTCCCGCCGCGCTACGGACCGACAAATGGTTGTACTCGCCGACTCCGCGAATCGGCCCCATGACGACGTCGGCGCGCTGCTGAACCTCCGGCGCCAGGCCAAATCCGGTTCCGAACAGAACCATGAGCGGCGGACCGTCCGTGCACTCGGCCATCGCGCGCACTTCCTCGGCGCTGCGGCCTCCTTCGCTCCGCGCCGACGTGTGGACGAGCAGCGGCCGCGCGCCGCCGTCGCGTTCGGCTGCCGCAACCGCCTCATCGAGGTCGCGCATCACTTCGACGTTCTCGAGCGCTTCCTTGCGCCGCGAATCGAACTTTCGTCCGGTGCCGATTCTCCAGTGATCGATCACGGTGCGCGCGAATTCGCGCTGTTCCGCCACCGGGTGCACGACGTACATCGCGCGAACGCCGTAGGTCCGCGATGCGCGCGCAAGGTCGTGGATGTCGAGGCTGGTCACTGCCGCCGTCACGATCTTGCCGCGGCGGTCGAGAACCGGATGGTGAATGAGCGCGATGAAGAGATCGGCCACGCTCAGGACTTGCGCGAGGTGAGCAGGTCGGGGCGGCGGCCTGCGGTGCGCTTGCGCGCTTCGTCCTCGCGCCACTTGCGCACCTTGGCGTGGTCGCCGCTCAAGAGTACCTCGGGTACGCGCATGCCGCGGAATTCCTCGGGGCGCGTGTACTGCGGATATTCGAGCAGCGGTTCGCTGAACGATTCCTGTTCGAGAGATTCCGGATTGCCAAGCACGCCCGGCACCAGCCGCGCGACCGCCTCGATCACGACCATCGCAGCAAGCTCACCGCCCGAAAGCACATAGTCGCCGACCGAAATTTCCTGATCGACCAGCGTGCGCACGCGCTCATCGATCCCTTCGTAGCGCCCCGCGATCAGCAACAGCCCGGGTTTTCGCGCGGCGAGTTTGCGCAGCAACGGCTGATCGAGTACCTCGCCCTGCGGCGTCATTAGGACTTTCCAAAGACCGGGAATCTCCGCGCCGCATGCGTCGATCGCTGCGGCGATTGGCTCCGGCCGCATCACCATTCCGCTCCCGCCGCCGTAAGGCGTGTCGTCCACTTGGCGATAGCTGCCGAGGCCGAATTCGCGGAGCGCGTGCGTGCAAATCGTGATCAAGCCCTGCTTGACGCCACGCCCGACGATGCCCGCCCCCAGCGGCGATTCGAACATCTCGGGGAATAGCGTGATTACGTGAAATTCCATCTACGCGGGCGCGACCGGACGCGTGTTCTCCAACTCTACCGCCGCCAGGCGGCGCGGGCGATACGCCGGCGATGCGGCGTCAATCGAGCAGGCCGGGCAGGGGAACGATCGTGATGCGGCGCTCATCGAGGTCCATCGATTTCACCACCTCCTCGATGACCGGAATCAGCACCTCGCGTTCGCCATCGCGCACCACCCACACATCGTTCGCTCCGGTGTTGAACACCTCGGTGATCGACCCGAGCCGCTCGCCACCGGCAATGTGCACGTCGCAGCCGAGTGCCTCGAAGTAATAGAACTCGCGCTCGGACTTGGCGGGCAGCTCCGACCTCGCGATACTGACCACCGCGCCGCGCAGCGCCTCCGACGCGTCGCGATCCGCGATGCCGTCGATCGTAATCCGCGCGAGATTTCCACTGGCGGGTTCGAACGTGGCCAACCGATGCTCGCGCGCGACGCCGCCCGATTCGATTACCACTCGCGACCCGGCCCGAAGCGTGTCTGATTCGGGGTTATCCAGACGCAGCCGTAGCGCGCCCCTGAGCCCGTGCGCGCCTGCGATCTTTCCGATGCGAACTATTGTCGAAGGCAGTGCCGCGGACTCTTCTCCACGCGGCCGCGGCAGCTCGGGACGCATCGATGCGCGCGGTGCTCGGCGACGGTCGCCTGCGGCCATCGCGCGCCTACTTGTCTTCGATGATCTCGAGGACCACCTTGCGGTTGTTGCGCGATGCGACCGCGTTCAGGATGGTGCGGATCGACTTGGCGGTGCGGCCCTGCTTGCCGATTACCCGCCCCAGGTCTTCCTTCGCCACCCGCAGTTCGAGCACCGAGGCGGTGTCGCCCTGCGTCTCCTTGACCTCGACCGCCTCAGGATTGTTGACCAACTGCTGAGCCAGAAACTCGACGAGCGCCTTCATGGCGGGCTCCATTGGAGCTGCTTTGGTCAGGCCGGCGGCGACGCGTTCGACGCCTGCTTGATCAGCTTGCGTACCGTGTCGGAAGGTTTCGCTCCGACTTTGAGCCAGTGATCGATCTGCGCCTGCTTCAACGTGATCCTCGGCGGATCGAATTTCGGGTCGTAAGTTCCGACCTGTTCGACCAGCCGGCCGTCGCGCGGTGACCGCGAGTCAGCGACCACGATGCGGTAAAACGGTTTCTTGCGGCCGCCGTGGCGGCGCAGCCTCATCACTAGTGGCATAGGTTTCTCCCTGTCATTCTAGCTCCCGAGTCCCAGTCCGCGCATCATGGATTTTCCGCCCCCCATGCGGGTGATTTTCTTCATCATCTTGCGCGTCTGCTCGAACTGTTTGAGGAAACGGTTGACGTCCTGTACCGCGGTGCCGCTGCCTGCGGCGATACGCACGCGCCGGCGCCCGTTGAGAATCAGGTGGTTGTGGCGTTCTTCGTTGGTCATCGAGTCGATCATCGCCTGGATACGCGCGAACTCGCGGCGCGCCTCGTCGGAGTCCGCCGCGCCTGCGATCTTCTTGAGTCCCGGAATCATTCCAAGCAGCTCTCCGAGCGACCCCATGCGGCGAATCGTCTTCAACTGCTCGGCAAAGTCCGCAATCGTGAACTCATTGCGCTTGAGCTTGCGTTCGAGCTCTTTCGCCGTGGCCTGATCGTAGCCGGCCTGCGCCTTCTCGATCAGCGTGAGCACGTCGCCCATGCCCAGGATGCGCGATGCGAGCCGGTCCGGGTGGAAGACTTCGAACGCGTCCAGCTTCTCGCCGATACCAGCGAACAAAATCGGCGCGCCGGTGACCGCGCGTACCGAAAGCGCCGCGCCGCCGCGCGCATCGCTGTCGAGCTTCGTCAAGATGACGCCGGAAAGCTTCAGCCGCTCGTGGAACCCCGCCGCGACGTTGGCCGCCTCCTGGCCGGTCATCGCGTCGGCGACCAGTATCACGTGATGCGGCGCGACCGCGGCCTTGAGCCGCGCGAGCTCGTCCATCAGCTCTTCGTCGATCTGCAGCCGGCCGGCGGTGTCGAATAGCAGCGCGTCATGCCCGCCGGTTTCGGCCTTCATCAACGCGCGGCTTCCGATTTCGATCGGATCTTCGTCCGGCCGGCTCTCCGCGACCGCAATCCCGGCCTGCTCGCCGAGCACCCGCAATTGCTCCATCGCCGCGGGACGCCGGACGTCGGTCGAGACCATCAGCGGATGCCGCTTGCGCTCGTTCTTCAGAAATCGCGCGAGCTTCGCCACGCTGGTCGTCTTACCCGAGCCTTGCAAACCGACAACCAGAATCTTGATCGGCGGCTTCGCCTTGAGGTCGAGTTCGTGCGCCTGGCCGCCCATGGTCGCGGCAATCTCAGCCGCCACGAACTTGATGAAGTGCTGCTCCGGCGTGAGCGAGCGCAGCACCTCCTGTCCGAGCGCCTTCTGCTTTACGTGCTCGACGAACTCGCGGACGACGTTCAGATTGACGTCGGCCTCGAGCAGCGCAAGACGCACCTCGCGCAACGCCTCATCGATGTTGCCTTCGGTGATGCGTCCTTGCCCGCGGAGTTTCTTGAATATCCCTTCGAGGCGGTCGCTTAGGGCGTCGAACATAAAGTGGAGCCGGGTTGAGGTCGAGATGAAGAATGACTTCGGTACTTCAGGTACAGGGAGTCTAGCAAACCGCGCAGCATAGGACAGCCGCGCAGATGGGTCAATTCGTCATATCGGCCGCGCCGCCCCGGGGTTTATCGCTGTCATTCCGAGCGCTGCGAGGAACGACATAAAACTCCAGCGGGACGCGCGTTGCATGCGCGTCCCGCCTCACTCATACAGTCGCCGCCACCTCAACCCCTCACTCCCACATCGTCGCCCACCACGGCCGTGATTTCGCCGCGCCGCCGCTGACGCCTGCCTTCTTGATCACTTCATTCACGTCCCAGCCCGTCAGCGATGCCAGCGTCTCGGCTTCACGCACGCGCCTGCGCTCTACTTCCCGCAAGTACCGCCGCGCCTCGGGACATGCGTCCTGCGCTCCCTTCCATGCGCGTCTCAGCACGTAGCGCGCCTGATAGTTCTGCTGGTCGCCGGTCTCCTGGAACACGGGATCCTCCGGGAAGCTCTCGCGCGTGTAGCGCACGTGGAGCCGCGTGACCATCACTGCAAGCGGCCCGCCGCCGGGCTGCGGGAAGATCATCGAGCGCGCGCCACGACCCTGCGGCTGAACGCCTCCGTCATCCTCGAGCCAGAACACACCGAGACTCCTCAGCTCCTCGGCCGTCAGCGGCGGTCCCGCGCACGGGTCGCACCAGCCCATGTTCCATACGTACTCGGTGAACATGGTGCTCATCGAGTTGCGCTCCGCCAGACGCCCGAACATCGCCTTGTAGAAACTCCCGAAATCGTCGCGCACGTACTCTGGCAGCTCCGCGTCGGTCGGCAGCATCTCGGTGCGATAGTTGGTCGCCTCGACGCGCCCGTCGCGCGTGAGCACGTAGATCACCAGCTCCTGCGGACCTTGCGCGTTTATCATCCCGAGCCGCACCGGCAGCATGAACTTTGGCGACTCGAACGCGAACTGCAGCGGCCGCAGGTAGGTGAGCCCCGTCCGCTTCTGCTCGCCCAGATTCACTTTCGCGACGAAGAACTTCATCTCCTGTTTGATGTACGGCCGAAGTGCCTCGCGCGCGCCGTAAGGAATCCGGTAGCCACTTTGGATGAGCCAGGTTTCGAGGCCCGCGGAATCCTTCGCCGAAAGAATCACGATGTCGTACTCGCCGACCGTGTACTGCGCCTCGATCGTAATGCCGAGACTGCGCGCATTCTGTCGCGACGGCGCTCCGCTCGCCCCCGCCGCATCCGCGGATTTCTCCATGAGCATGTACGGCCCGGGCATCGCGCACGGGTCCGGATCGAAGTACTCAACCAGTCGAGGCGCCGAGTACGAGTCGAGCTTGCGGAACAACTCGCGATCCCCAATGTGCACCTGCCCCTGCTTGAGCACGGTCGGAACCGGCACCACCAGCGCGAACTCCGCAGGCTCGCCCGCGTAGTCGTTCATCAGGCTGATGACCGTTCGGTTCTCATGTCGCGCGATCACCACCTGCGACGCCTTGTTAATCAGGCTTGCATCGGCTTTGCCGACGTAGAAACCGCAGAATGCGCCTGCGTCAGGCGGCTTCGCGAGCGCCCCGAGCAGCGTCAACGCGAACATCGCCGCGCCTATCACTATTGTCCTTCGTGCGATCATTGCTGCCTCCTTGTGGCTTCCATTCGAACTTGGGCGCCGGCCAAATCACGTCCCACAGCGCAACCGCGGGTGACGCGATGAACAGCGCCCAGATCAAACCGTTGGTGAAATACAGTTCGTACTGCCAGGCGAATGCCGCCGCCGCGACCAGCGCCGCGTGCGCAATCCGCCCGCGCGCGTGATTCGGCCCGGTCATCGGATCGGAAATCATGAAGAATGCGAACAGCAGCAGCGCGCCGCTCTGCAGTTGATGCGTCCACACGCCGAACTGCTGCCCAAGGTACGCCACCCGAATCGCGATGGCGCCCAGATAGAAGGAGAGGAACCCGAAACTGATGTCGCCGCGATGCGCGCGGCGTGTCACCAGCGTACCGAGCACAAACAGCCATCCCGCCACCGCAACCTCGTTGCCCCACTGGCCGGGCGACACCCACACCCCCGGCAACGCGGTGAGCGCGAAGATGATCCCGAACGTCGCGGGGTTGAAGAGATGCTTCCCTCGAATGCGAAAAATTCCCTTCGAGCTGATCGCGGCTCCTGCGGCGAGCGGATGGACGAAGTAGTTGTCCGCGCGAAGCAGCAGCGCGAGGCTCAGCGACGTGATGAGCGCGCTTCGATAGGAGCGGGGCTTATGCGGGTTGAGCCGCCAGTCGATGTGTTGCGCGGCGAGAGCCGCGGCAAAGGTCAGCGCGATCTGGAGCGGCCGGATGCTGAAGTCGCGCAGCAGCGCGCCCGCAGCAAGGAGAGAGCCGAGGAAGAATATTTGAAAGATGCGCGCGTCGGCGAAAAATACACGAAATCGCGCGAGCTTGTCCGCGGCTGAATCGTGGGTCGTGCCATCCATCGAGTCGTCCCTCTCGACCCTTTGAACGGCTGCCCCGAATTTTCTTGCAGGGGGTAATCTGACGGCGCGGCTAACGGTGCGAAACGGACCTCCAACTGACGCCGCCATCGACGGTTGCAAACTCCCGCCCGTCGCGCGCTTGCACTCTCGCACGGTCGGCGCTTTGCGCATGCACTCCCACAAAGTCCGCTCTGGCCGGCACCGCGACGCGCTGCCACTTCTCACCGTCGGTCGTGCGCAGGATGGTCGATCCGCGTCCGACCACCCAACACACTTTCGACGATGGCGCGGAGCCGGCCAGCAGGTCGGCGCCAACCCCGCTCGCAAGCACGCGGAGGCCGCTCGATTCGCGCAAGGCGATGAGCCCTCCTTCGCCTACGATCCATTCCTTTGCGCCATCCGCCGATCTTACCTCGACGTTTCCAACCGCCGGTTCATCGCCCAGCTTGTCGGCTCTCATCGAGCCGAACGACGAGCGGTCGCGCGAGAGAGTCTTCGCGCGAAACTCCGCACGTGCTTCCGAAGCCGCCACGGATGCGGAGGGTGCACCCGCGGCCTCGCCGAGTCGGCCTTCAACGAGTCGTTCTGCGGGCGCCGCGCCTCCAATCACGTCGGCGGGCGCAGCAACGTCGCGGTCCTTCGACATTCCGACATCCCCGCCGCCGCGACGCACGTCACTCGCCGCGCCGCCGATTACGGACGGCGTGTTCTCGCGGCGATTCTCAGTATCGCGCGGCCGCAAACTTACCGCCTTCTGCTTAAGTTCGTCCGCTGATTCAGGTCGAGCCGCTTCGCGCTCTTGCTTGGACAACATCGCGATCTCGCCGCGCGACGCCACCTGGTCCCGCGAGCGCAATACCGTTGCAACGACGACCAGCGCGAGCACGGCCGCCAACGCCGGCGCCAGCACTCGCCAACGAGAAGCCCGTGCCTGCGGAAGCACTTGCGCCAGTCCGATTTGCGCGGCGCCGCCTTCCTCGCTGCGGCCGATCGCCGCGAGCTGCGCCCGACAGCGTTCACACGTCGCGAAATGCTGATCGAGGCGCTCGAGTTCGGCGTGCGTCACCGCTCGCTCGCAGTACGCCGCGAGTATCTCGGACGCCGGGCAGTCACCGCGAGGCCGCGAGCCTGCGCTCCTTAGCGCACCACGCAAGGCCGCCTCGAACTGTCGCTGGTCGTTCTCGCTCAATTGCGCCATCCCATGATCAAGAACGTTTGAATCGCGGTTCGTTGCACGTTCGGCAGTTCAACTCAGCGCGCGGTTTCCACCGCGGCGCCGAAATCGACGTTCAATTCCTCGCTTGCAAGATCATAACACACGCGAATTTGGTCATCGTTGAGTCCGCCGTCATGGCGCAGCGTGCGTTCCACCCGCCCGCGAATTTCGCCGCGCGTGCGCTCGAGTCTGCGCGAGACCGTCGATTCGTGGTCGTGCATGAGCCGCCCGATTTCGCGCAGCGTCAGACCGTCGCGGTAGTAGTACGCAAGCCGCAGGCGATCGCGCGCATCGAGATTGTCGAGCGCCGCGGCAAGCGCGCGGCCGACCAGCTGCACGTAGCGGGTGCGATCCGGATTTGGCGGCGGATCATCCGTCGCGGCTTCCGGCGCGCTCTCGAGCGGTTCGGTCGTTCGCGCCGCCCGAAGGTAGTCGATGTGGCGTTGCGCAATGACTGCGCGAAGCCACGTCGCGAGGCTGCTCCTGCCGCCGAAGTAGTCGAGCAGCGAGCGGCGGCGCCCCGCGCGCACCTCGAGCCCGAACAGCTCCGCGTAGAGCGAATCGGCGAGCTCCCGCCCGATCGTCTCATCGCGTGCGATCGCGCGTGCCGCCGATTGAAGCGCCGGCCGGTAACGTTCGACGAAATATTCCCATGCCGGCGCCGAGCCGCATCGGCATGCGACCGCGAGTGCAAGATCATCCGCGCGCAGCGAGTCCAAATATCGCTCGAGGTCCGCAGCATTGCCCGCGCTTCGCTTGAACGATTCGACGCTGCGATGAAGCGCCGCCGCGAAGTCGTCCGCGCCGACGCCCCATCTGGCGGCGTCGCCCCGCGCGCAGGCTCGCGCAATCGCCGCCGCGTACCTCGTACGAAATTCTGGGAGCGCGCCGCTCACGTCTGGAGGCGAGCTGCAGTTCCGCTCAGCGCCGCGAGATCGCCTTCGTCGAGTAGCGACGCAATCGCGGCGGCGAACATCTCGTCGATGAAGACCGCGAGATAACCGCCACTCACCGTGCCGAATGGATTAACCGCGTGCGCCGGCTGCGCGGTCCACACCCATCGCGACGCGCCCTTGGTGAAGTCCTCCGGGCGCATCCCGAGCATCAAGTTGTGCGATTCGTACTCGCTGATTCGGTTCTCGCCGATGATCCGGTTCAGCTCCGCGACCGGTCGCAAGCGGCTCTCTGATGCCACCCACTAGAATGTGCTGGTGAGCGGGAGCGGGCGCAAGCCTCGATGCGGGCCCGATGGCTCGCCCGGCAAGCCACCCCGCTTCGACCGCGGACTTTGAGCGGCCAGGAACTGAAGGCCGCCTCAACTTCCAGATGCTTTTCTGTCCAACGTAAATCCTCCAAGGAGGCGCGAGATTACGGGCACCAGAGCGCCGACGCCGGTCATGATTGCGAGCGCGGAGCCTAGTAAACCCGGCTGTGTAACAAACAGAAAACCAGCCAAGGCAAGCAGGGAACCCGCGATCACCACTTTCGCATTCGCCCAGCCTGCGGATCTGTCCTCACGTTCCAGCGCAACCACAACCTCTCGATCGGGCGCCTTCACAACATAGTCGCGAAGCGCCTCATCGCGCAGCGAGAGAGCCGGATCAAATCGAATCAATCCCATGTCATAGAGCTT
>CAYSCX010000013.1:0-67410 GCA_964429575.1 uncultured Binatia bacterium (SeqCode)
GGTGAAACGGCGCCTTCGCCGGATCGAATTCGATCACGCGTTCGGGCTCGCCGCTTTCGAAGATCACTCTTATTTTCGCCATCTGGCTGCGTGCTCTGGGCTCAGGATATGTGACCGCGCCATCCGCCGAAACTCACGCCGCCGCTCGAAATCCGTCCGTAGATTCGTGCGAAACAATTTACCGCAGCAAGAATTCTGTTGACATAACAGATACTTGGCGGCTCCTTGCGACTTCGCTATATTTTCGCCAACATGAACGCGTATCGCGCAGGAGGCGTTGGAGCATGGCGACGCTGACCAAACGTCAAAAGCAACTCGTCGATTTCCTCAAGAATTATATCAGTGAGCACGGATACGCGCCGACGTTGTCGGAAGTTGGCGAGTATTTTGGGCTTTCGTCGCTCGCCACTGTTCACAAGCATCTGCACAACCTCGAGCAGAAGGGCGTCATCAAGCGGATGCACAACCACAGCCGCGCGCTGGAGATAACGCCCGAGCGGCGCGTCAGCGGCGCGCGTGAAATTTCGCTGCTGGGATTGGTTGCCGCCGGCGCGCCGATCGAGGCGGTCGAGCGCAACGATACGATCAGCGTGCCTGACGAGTTTGTGCGGCGCGATAATACCTTCTGCCTGCGCGTCAAGGGTGACTCGATGATCGAGGACGGAATTCGCGACGGCGACTACATCATCGTCGAGGGGCGCGACGCAGCGGACAACGGCGAAACTGTAGTCGCGCTGATAGGCGGCGAGGCGACCGTCAAGAAATTCTATCGCGAGCAGGGCGGCAGAATCAGGCTTCAGCCCGCAAACTCGGCCATGGTGCCAATCGTCGTGAGCGAGAATGATCTCGCTATACGCGGCGTGGTCGTCGGGTTGATGCGCCACTATCGCTGACGCGCCGCCAGCGATCTTCGATTCGACTCGACAAAATTCGCCGCTACGGCCGCGAGCGCGGAACTCGCGGGCCCGATGGTTGGCGCGGCGGCGCTTTCGGTCTTGCGGCGAGCGCGGGCTGCGTGGCGCCGCCAAAGATCGATGGTTTTCGTTCGCGCGGCTCGATCATTTGCGGCGCCGGCACGCACGGAATCGTCACCGTGAATTTCGAACCGCCGTCGCGCGAGCTCTCGACTTTCATATCACCGCCGACCGCGCCCACGTTGCGCTTGACCACCGTGAGCCCGAGCCCCAGCCCGCGATGCCGGCGCGTCGTGGATGCCGATAGTTGCGCCCACGGCTCAAATGCGTGTTCCAGTTCCGCGGCGGCGATTCCGGGGCCGGTGTCTTTCACTTCGAACTCAATTGTATCCCCGTCTCTGCTACCGGTGCGGCGATGCGCGCTGATTGTCACGCTGCCACTCTCGGTGAATTTAATCGCGTTGAGCGCCAGGTTCAGCAGTATCGCGCGCAACGCGCGGTGGCGGATTCGTATCGACCCGCATGAGCCGTCGATGTCGATCGCGAGCGCCAGGCCCTTTTCAGAATTCGCGATTTCCAGCGCCGGTATCAGCTCGGCGCCGAGCTCACAGAGGTCGACGTCCTCATCATCGGCCAATTCGGCGCCGGCGCGGACTCGCGCGAAATCGAGCATGTTCTCGATTGCGAGCGCCAGATCGTACGCGTGAGACTGCATCCGCGAAATCAGCGGACGCATGCGCGCCGTGAGATCGGGAGCCATATCCTCCCGCAGGATTTCCAGATAGCCGAGCAGCACCTGCGCCGGCGTGCGCAGCTCGTGCGCCAGATTGGCAAGCGTATCGAGATCTTGCGCGGCCGTGCCGATTTGCGCTCCTCGGCGTGCAGTACTGCCGGTCCCGGTCGCGCCAGAGTGAGAGAAATCGTCCAAGTGCCCCTTTCCTTCTCGCTGGTTCTCTCGCTTGCGCCACGCCTTCGCGATGCGTGCGAGGTGAACCGGCGGTTCTGACGCTAAAGGATCAGGCGGCGACGACCAATCAGAGAAGTACGTAGTGGGCGGGGAAATACTACTTAGACGCCGGGGGAAAAGTACCTATGCGGACGTGAGAGCGGCTGATGACTCGCAGCTAGTGCCGTTCCAACTTGTTGGTGCTAACTGACGTGGCAAAGTTTGCCAACCTGCCTCGGGGCAGCGTTCTATCGTCTTCGGTAAAAATAGTTGGAACGGCACTAGCGGGATTCAACAGCAACGATTCGGTCCTGAATGCGAGTCGTGAAGCGCGGACTTTGCCGCCCGCCTGCGCTGGTCGAAGCTCAGCGCGCGCAAACCATCGGCGCCGAGGCCCGCGGAATTCATTCGCGCCAGTTCGCGCAGCACGTCGCGGGCAAACTCAGCGATCTTTCGTCGCAGTGATTTCATGCCGCGGCACGCTCCGTTCGCCCGGACTTTTTCCGCGCTGCGAATATCAGCTTCAGCCACACGCGCGCGGAATCGGTGATGATGATAAGCACGATCGCGATCAGCAATGCGGTCATCACCGCATCGATGCGGTCGTTCCAGACCAAACGTGAAATTTCGTATGCGCGCCCTGCAGCCAGGTCCGGCCGCGCGAGTTCCGCCTCGAGTTGCGCCGCATGGGCGAGGAACCCGATGTTGGGGCGGGCGCTGAAAATCTTCTCGATCCCCGCGGTCATCGTAACCGAGACGAGCCACCCCAGCGGAATCAACGTAACGAACGCAAAGCGCGCCTTGCCGCTGCGGATCATCGCGGTGGTCGCGACGCACAGCGCGATGGTCGCGAGCATCTGGTTGGCAATCCCGAACAGCGGCCACAGCGAGTTGATGCCGCCGAGCGGATCGATCGCGCCGAAATAAAGAAAGTATCCCCACGCCGAAACAACCAGCGCCGACGTCACGATGATGTTGGGATACGACGCCGCATTTGCGAACGGACGGAACAGATTGCCGGCCAGGTCCTGAAGCATGAAGCGCGCGACGCGCGTGCCCGCGTCGAGAGTGGTCAGAATGAACAGCGCCTCGAACATGATCGCGAAGTGGTACCAAAGAGCCATCAGCGCCGGCCCGCCCAGCGTGCTTGCAAAGATGTGCGCCATGCCGACCGCGAGCGACGGCGCACCGCCGGTCCGCGCGTACAGCGTGGTCTCGCCGACCGACTGCGCGAGCGACTGCATTTCAGCGTCGGTCACCGCGTAGCCCCACGACGAAATTGTTGCGGCGGCAAGGGCGCCGTGACCGACCACCCCCGCGGGGCTGTTGATCGCGAAGTAAACACCCGGCTGGAGCATCACCGCTGCGATCATCGCCATCACCGCCACGAACGACTCCATCATCATGCCGCCGTAGCCGATGAGGCGCGCGTCGCGCTCCTTCATCAGCATCTTGGGCGTCGTGCCAGAGGCGATCAGCGCATGGAATCCTGAAATCGCGCCGCACGCGACCGTGATGAATGCAAACGGAAAGACCTTGCCGCCGAAGACCGGGCCGTTGCCATCGACGAACTGTGTCAGCGGGGGCATCAAAGCTGGCGGCGCGATTAGAACGATTCCCACCGCGAGCGCCGCGACGGTTCCGATCTTGATGAACGCGGAAAGATAGTCGCGCGGCGCGAGCAGCAACCAAATCGGGAGCACCGAGGCCAAAAACCCGTAGGCGATGATCCACAGCGAAAGCGCGCGGGCATCGAGCAGGAAGTACGCCCCCCAGCTGAAGCTCTCGACGTAGCGGCCGCCGACGACCGCGAGAACCACCAGCGCGAGGCCGATTGCGGTCGCCTCGATGAACCGCCCGGGCCGCAAGTAGGTCATGTACACGCCGACCAGCATCGCGATTGGCACCGTCGCGGCGACGGTCGAAGTCGCCCACGCGCTGTCCTTCATCGCGTTGACCACCACCAGCCCCAGCACCGCGATCAGAATCACCATGATGAGCATCACGCCGGCCAGCGCGGTGAGACCGCCGACCGGGCCGATCTCCTCGCGCGCCATCTGGCCGAGCGAGCGGCCGTCGCGCTTGAGCGAGTAGCCCAGTATCACGAAGTCCTGGACGCATCCGCCAAGCACCGCGCCGACGATGATCCAAATCGTCGATGGCAGGTAGCCGAACTGCGCTGCGAGCACGGGGCCGACCAGCGGTCCCGGACCTGCAATCGCCGCGAAGTGGTGGCCGAAGGTTATCCACTTGGGCGTGGGAACGTAGTCGCGTCCGTTGTCGAGTCGGACCGCCGGAGTTGGGTGCGAGTCGTCGAGTTCGAGGATGCGGTCGGCGATGAAGCGTGAGTAGAAGCGGTAGCCGACCGCGTAAATGCACACCGCGGCGACCATGAACCACAGCACGCTCGGAGCGTCCTCGCCGCGCGCAGTCGCGATTACGCCAAGACCGGCCGCGCCCAGCGCCGCAATCGCGGTCCACATCAGGATTCGAATGTAGGTCATCGCAGCCGCGGCTCTCTCGGCGAACTAATGCCGCCCCGCCGAGAGTCTAGCGAGGGCAGGAATCAGGCGGAAGCAAAGCGCCCCGCCAAACGCGGCGCGAATCGTTCGATGGGGGCAGGTATGAGGCTAAAGCAAATCGCACGGCGATGAACCGCGCGACGCACTTGGGAAGGAACAAACCTCAGGCAGTCGGTCCGGGCTTGCTCTCACCCGGCTTGGTTTCGTCGGGTTTGGCGCTGGTGGACGGCGGGTTCTCGGGCTCGCTGACCGCGCGCTTGAAATCGCGGATTGCTTTTCCAAGTGCGCCGCCCACGTCGCCGAGCTTGCTGGGGCCGAACACCAAAAGAATGATGAGCAGGATAATCAACAGCTCAGTGGGTCCGAACCATCCCATGGCTTACTCCGGCGCGGCCGCGATAATGGCCGAGCTGTAATCAGTCTATACTCCGCGCTCGCGCCAATACCACCGGCCCGCGCTTGCTACGCGCTGCGCGCGACCGGCTGCGGCGTTGCCTCGCCGGCGCCGTCGAGCCGATAGCGTTGCACCTTTCGGTAGAGCGTCGAGAGATGGATGCCGAGCACTTGCGCGGCCTTCGCCTTGTCGCCGTCAACTTGCTCCAGGACGCGCCGGATGTGCTCGCGCTCGAGCTCCTCGAGCGTCATGCCGGTGGCCTCGATGGTGGGCGCCATTTCGGACACGCGCAGCTTGTCCGGCAGGTCGTGAGAGTGGATGACGTCGGTTTCCGCGAGGATCGCGGCTCGCTCGGCCGTATTTTCGAGCTCGCGTACATTACCGGGCCATGCATAATTGACCATTATCTGCATCGCGTTCTTGGAGAATCGCATGCCGGTGCGGCCCAGTGTCTTTTCGCATTTTCTGAGGAAGTGGTTGGCGAGCAGCGGAATGTCATCGCGCCGTTCGCGGAGCGCCGGCAGTTCCAGATGGATTACGTTGATGCGGTAGAGAAGCTCTTCGCGGAACCGCCCCGCTTTTGCCTCTGCCTCGAGATTGCGATTGGTCGCGCACAGGACGCGCACGTCGAACTGCACCGGGTCGTTGGATCCCAGCGGGTAGCACTCACGCTCCTGGAGCGCGCGCAGCAGCTTTACCTGGAGTGAGAGCGGCAGCTCGCCGATTTCATCGAAGAACACGGTGCCTTTGTCGGCGGCCTTGAGCAGCCCAAGCTTGTCCTGCGCGGCGCCCGTGAACGCTCCGCGCTTGTAACCGAAAAGCTCCGACTCGAGCAGGTTTTCCGGCAGCGCGCCGCAGTTGATCGGCAGGAACCGGTGGTTGGCGCGCTCCGACGAGAAATGAATCGCGCGCGCCACCAGCTCCTTGCCGGTGCCGGAATCGCCGGTAATCAGCACGCTTGAGTCGGTGCGCGCGACTTTCTCCATCACCCGGAAGACCTTCTCGATGCTGACGCTCTTTCCGATGATGTTTTCGAACCGGTATTTCTCGCGCAACTCCGCCCGCAGGTAACGGTTCTCGCGGAATAGCGCCTTTTCCTTCAAGGCGTTGCGCACCACCGCCTTCAGATGGTCGTTTGCGAAGGGCTTGGTGATGTAGTCGTAGCTGCCTTTGTGCAACGCCTCGACCGCCGACTCGACGCTCGCGTAAGCGGTCACGATGATGCCCATCACTTCCGGATCACGCTCGTGGATCCTGCCGAACAGGTCCAGACCGCTGCCGCCGCTGGTAAGGTTGAGGTCGAGAATTGCGAGATCGATCTTCTCGTTGCTGAAGATCGCGAGCGCCTCTTGCGCCGACGCGGCCTCGAAAACCTCATAGCCGTCGGCACGCGCGAGCTGCACGATGATCGAGCGCATCAACGGCTCGTCCTCGACCACTAGAATCCGGTAATGGCCGTCGTGAGGTGCGTTCCAGTTCTGCCCGTTGCTCATTGTGCGCTGACCGGCGATGCGAGCTGGGTCTGTGGCTCGGCTTCAGCGGTGGGCAGAGCGATGGTGACGGTAGTTCCCTTCCCGACCTCGCTCTCGACACGAATTGACCCGCGATTAGAGAGAATGATCCGCTGGCAAAGCGACAGCCCCAGTCCCACGCCGGACCCGGCCGGCTTGGTGGTGAAAAAGGGATCGAAGACGCGATTGAGGTTCTCCGCAGGGATGCCGGCGCCGTTGTCGATGATTCGCAGCACCACGCCGCGCGCGCTGCCTTTGTTCTGTTGGTCGGGGAGATTCTCGGTGATGACGCGAATGCGGCTGCCGTCGCCATTGCTCGCATCCGCGGCGTTAAAGAGCAGGTTCAGCAGCACCTGTTGAATTTCGTTGTCGTCGGCAAATACCGGCCTCAGGTCGGCCGCCAAATCAGGCTCGATTCGAATTGCTCTGAAGCGCTTGTTGTACGTGACGAGCCGCAAGGCTTCGGTGATGAGGTCGTTTAGATTGACGGCTTTGCGCTGGGTGGTGGATGGCCGCGCGAAATTGACCAGGTCCTTGAGCGTGCCCGAGATGCGCGTGATCTGCGAAAGAATCGTGTGCAGCGTAGTTTGGCGATTCTGATCGTTTTCTCCGGAGAGCAACGATTGCACAAGCGATGAAATCGATGCGAGCGGGTTGTTCACTTCGTGCGCGACGCCCGCCGCAAACGTACCAGTCGCTGCCAGACGCTCGGCCTTGAGCAGCTCATCGAGCATCTGTCGGCGTTGCGTGACGTCGTGGAGGATCATCTGGATGAAGCGCTGGTGGCCGAACGAGATCAGCGCCGAGTGCACGTCGAAGAAGCGTGGACCGAGCGGAAGGTCGAACGCCCAGTGAGTGCCCTGCTGAACTACCGTTTGCAGGTGCTTCTCCGTATCCGGCCGCATCTCCGGCGGCACCATCTCCGTGAGCTTCAAACCCACCGGCGACGGCTGGTGGTCGGCGGACTCGCCCTTCCACATCTCGCGCGCCGCGGCATTAACGCCGATCACCGTGAACGTGTCCGCGTCGATTTCGTACATCGGGTCGGGCGCATGGTCGATCGAATTGCGATACTTCTCCTCCGACGCCCGCAACAGCCGCTCGCGAGACTCGATGTAGAACTGCGAAACCATCAGGCGCCGCTCGTCGATCGCGGCGACCACGATGTCGCGCAACCGCTCCGCGCGCGCGCCTTGCGCCGCCGCGCGAACGTGCCGAAGGATTATCTGCTTGAGCGCGATGTGTATCGTGTTGAACTGCGACGGCTCCGCACGCGCGAGCATTCCCTCCTGACAATGACGCCGCAAATAAACGTACGTCCTGAGATCGTCCGGGTCTCTGAGATGCGCGACGAAGCGGGCAAGCGAGTTCGCAAGGTCAGGTTTTCGGCGTGCTGAGGATTCCGCGCCGAACGGGTCGCCAAAGATGGTCGAGATGGCGGCCGACCATTCTCCAACGATTCCATCGAAATGGTTCTCGATCAGTTCGGCCGCCTCCGCGCGCGCTTCCAGGCAGTCGGGCTCGCGGCAATAGACCTCGCCGAAAAGCCGGGATAGCAATCGCTCTATTGTCGCCAGCTGCTGTCGAATTGTCTCAAGCTCATCGGGGCTCGCCTCAATGGCCGGATCGGTTGGTACTTGCGGGGTCGTGAACTTGGGTTCTCGGCTGCATCCGCAAGCGCGTACAGGTTTCATTTGATGGTCATCCTTGGGCGAGCGATTGAGCGAAACGTCCTAGTGTCGCGAGATTGGTGAGGGGACTCTCGGACGCGTCGCCACCATTCCAACGTAAGCAAATCTGACTCGACGTATAACATTCGCAATTCTGCGAAGCAAAACCCGGGGGGTCTGCTCGCACTTTGCGAATCGCTGCTGAGTCCTGATCAAAGCCGCAAATCGTTGACCAGCCATCCCAATACGTGCTCGGGCAATCGGAGCCTACCAGATAAGCGGCTGAAATTGTTCGGTTCCGGAGTGGCACATCTCTCGCTCTAGCGCCTCTCTCAGAGGGACCCATCTCGATGTCCGTCAGCGCCATCTCGTCGTCGATTACCATCACTACTCACGGCAAGTTCTTTTCCCGCAACAAGCAGAAGTTCTTCTTCAAGGGAATGCGCATCGGGCACACGCCCGCAGTGCTCGATTTCGTAGAAAAACTGAAGCTCCGCAAGCGCCTCGACGACCTCAAGTCCGGTTACGCGACCGGCCTCATCCTCGACGAATCGCAGGCGCAACATGTTCTCGACCTGGCCGCACAGGCCGGTCTTCCCACCCTGATTGAAATCAGAATTGAGCCCGCCGAGGTCCGCGATCCGGATCGGTGGCGGAGCGCGGTTTCACGAGTGGCGCACCTCGCCAACGTACTGCGCGGACGCCCGGCGCTGCTCGGATATCTCGTCGATTGCCCGCTCGGCCAGGACGAACTGCGCGCTCTCGGCCTCGAACGCGCGCGCCGGCGCCTGCGCTACTTACTGACCACACTCAAGCAGCGCGACGAGCGAGCGATGGTCGCGCTGAGGCATCGCGCAGCCACCTGCGCGCTTGCGCTGCTTGATGAGGACTTCATTTACGCAGACGTCCCGGCGCTCTCGCCGGTCGATCTCAAAAACTACGTCGCAGGACTGCACAACCTCGCCGAGTCACGGCCGGTCGTGCTCGAATTCGCGGTGCCGTCGCCGGGACAGGACGAGGCGGTTGCGCTGGTATTCGGCGCCGGGGCGGCGGGCGTGGTCGCACCGCCGGTTCCCGCGGCTCCGCCGGCGTCGCACGACTGGCTCGGCGCGAAGCTTTTGCGGGCGTCGGACCTGATGCCGTTCGTGACGCTCAATGGTGCGTGCCCGCCGGGACCGGCGGAGACGCCGATGGTCTCGGTCGTCATCTGCGCATACAACGCAGAGCGCACGATGCGCGCCTGCCTCGAATCACTCCGTCACATCGACTATCCAAACCTTGAGGTCGTCATCGTCGATGACGGCTCGCGCGATCGCACCGCCGAGATCGCTTCGGAGTTCCCGCAGTTTCGCCTGATTCGCCAGCCCAACAAGGGATTGGCGGTAGCGCGCAACGTGGGACTTCACGCCGCGCGCGGCGAAATCGTCGCGTACACCGACTCCGACTGCGTAGTCGATCCGCACTGGGTCAGCCTGATGGTGCGTGCGATGGAGCAAGGCGGCTTCGACGGGTGCGGCGGTCCGAACTACGCGCCGCACGAAGACGGCAGGACTCAGGGTTGCGTGGCGGCGTCGCCCGGCGCCCCGTCGCACGTGCTGGTCGCGCAAGACCGCGCGGAGCATCTGGCCGGTTGCAACATGATGTTCACCAAGACGGCGCTCGTGAAGGTCGGCGGTTTCGACGCGCGCTTCCGCACTGCCGGCGACGATGTGGACATCTGCTGGCGGCTTATCGATGCCGGCTTCGCGCTCGGCTACAGTCCGGCGGCGTTCGTCTGGCACTTCCGCCGCAACACCATCCGGGCCTACTACGGACAGCAAAAGGGTTACGGTCGCGCAGAAGCGATGCTGTTCGAGTTGTATCCGGAGCGCTTCAATAGTCTCAGCCAGATCAGATGGCGCGGAACCATTCCGGGGCTCGCCCGCACGATTCCCGGCGGCGCGCGCAAACGCGTGCGTTGGTCGGTGAAAAGCCCGGCGATCACCGCCGCGACGTTCGATCAACCGCTTAGCGTTGCGAAGTGTCTGCCGCTCACCGGTGAATGGACTCTGGTGTGGGCGATTGTCGCAGTCGCCTTCGCGCTGACCGGGCTTGGCGTGATGCCTGCGCTCGCGATGCTCACGCTCGGGCCCATCTGGTCGCTCTACTACGCGTGGCACGCGCCGCTCGAAAAGTGCCACGATGGCTTGAAGTCACGCCTCCTGATCGCGTTCCTCGCATTCACAGGTCCGATGGCACGCTCAATCGAACGCTACAAGACGCGGGTCAGGCTCGCGCGCGACGCCGCATTCGATTCGCCGGCCCGCCAGCGCCCCGCATGGAGCTTCTTCCGCCGTGCTCTGCGTCTCGCCTACTGGAACCAGACCCATGTGACGCGCGAGAGCCTGCTCGACCGCGTGATCAAGGCTGCGTCGCGCGCAGGGTACGCGGCGCTCGTCGACCAGGGTTGGAACGATTACGACCTCGAGATTCGCCCCAATCCGTGGGTCAAGCTTCAGTTGAAAACCGCGGACGAGGAGCACGAAGGCGCGCGGCTCAAGAATCATGTCGTCGCGCGCGTGAGACTCACCATGTTGAGCAAGATGGGCCTGATGACCGGCGCGATGGTGACCGTCGGGTGCGCGGCGATGCGCCTGCCGCTGCCCGCCGCCGCGACCACGGCTGCAACCGTTGTCGGCGCCGCGTACGTCTTGATGCAGACGATGGCGGCGGCGCGCTGGGCCTACCGCGCCATCGAGCAGGGCGCATCGGAGCTCGAGCTGGTTCCGCTCGGCAAGCCCACCCGCCAGTGGCGGCGTACGCAGGCGGCCGGAGCGACGGTCACAGCTCCGCGTCCCGCGCTTGCGGCACAGGATTTCGCAGCGCAGCGCGCCGCGTCCGAGCCTGACGCCGGCGCTCAGCCCTGAAGAATCTTCCTTAGCTCGCGGAGGTCGCGGCGCACCTCGGAAAGCACCCGCCGCACGCCGCTATCCATTCCTGACGCGCGCCCCGGTGCGGATTCTCCACCGCTCTCGCGGCGCGCACGCGCGGCAACCACGCCAAGGTGCGACGCGTCCAATCCGAACTCACGGATATATTTGTTTGCGCCGGCAATCGTGAAGCCCTCCTCGTGCAGCAGGCGTTTGATTAGGCGCAACGCCTCGACATCCTTCTCATGGTAGAAGCGATGTCGCGACCGCGTGTGCTCCGGGCGCAGCACCGCAAACTGGGTCTCCCAAAATCGCAGCACATAGGTCTCGACGCCGAGCAGGTTGGCGGCCTCGCCGATCTTGAGTCCGCGCTCCGGTATCGACGCCGGCGCGCTTGGCGGCCCGGACTTCCGCGGACGTCGGGAACGTACCGCCCGGCGATTGTTTCGGGTCATGAGCGAGAGCGGTTGCCGTTGTCGACGTCGGTTTTGAGGACTTGACTGGGCTTGAATGAGAGCACCCTTCGCGAGTCGATCATGATGGGTGCGCCGGTCTGCGGGTTGCGGCCGCGGCGCGCGTTTTTCTCGTTCACAGCGAAGGTGCCGAAGCCGGAGATTTTCACTTTCTCGCCGTCACGCAGCTTCTCGCGAATGATCGAGAATATCTCCTCAACAACTTTGCTCGCCTCCTTCTTGGAGGTGCGTACCCGCTCGTAGATCAAATCCACGAGGTCGGCTTTGGTCATGCTTGGCGGCGTAGCTTCCCCCGAACGGTCGTGGTCAGCACGCTCTATTGCCGCAACTCCGCCCCCAGCCGCGCGCCGAGCTGCTCGACGATGAGCGCTTGCGCACGATTGACCTCCTCATCCCTCAGCGTGCGATCTTTCCCCCTGAACCTAAGAGCCAACGCGACACTCTTCTTTCCGGCGGTTATCGTCCCGCCTTCATAAACATCGAACACCTCGACAGCCTCGAGCAGCGCAGGTGCGACGTCGCGAATTGCTCGCACGATCTCGTCCGCAGGAAAATCACGATCGATTACCAGAGCCAGATCACGCCGAACTGATGGGAACCTGGGAGGGGGCTCGATCGCCTTGCGCGGCGAGAAACCATAAGAAATGAGTTTTCCTATGTCAAGTTCGCACAACCCGCATGCATCGTCCAACTCAAGCCGCAGTGCTTCGGACGGATGCAATTCGCCGAGGTAGCCGAGCGGTTGCGAATCGAGAACGATTCTGGCCGTGCGGCCGGGGTGCAGGAACGCCAGCGTGCCGCCAGCGTGCGCCTCGAACTTCACGCGCCCGCTGATGCCCAACGTCTCGAAGTAGTCTTCAAGTACTCCCTTGAGCGTAAAGAAGCCCGCCTTGAGCGGATTCTCGCCCACTGCCGCTCGCGCGTATGCGCCGTAGCTAAGCATAGCGATACGCTGGTCCTCGCGCGCCATGTCCCCGTGCTTCGTGAACACCTTGCCTATCTCGAATGCGTGCAGCGCCGTCGCCTCGCGGTTCAGGTTGAAGCGCAATGCGGTGAGCAGGCCGGGAACCAGGCTTCGGCGCAGCTCGCTCAGCTCCATCGAAAGCGGATTTTCGACCACCACCGCCGCGCCCTCGCCGCCGCCCGGAAAGCGCCGATTGTCGGCGGGTGGAATGAACGCGATGGTTGTCATTTCGGTGAGTCCGCAGCCGAGCATTACTTCGCGCGTCGCGCGCGCGATCTCGCGTTCGCGGTTGGGTTGCTGATACGCCGTATTTTTCAGCGGCGTGATCGCCGGAATTTCCGCGAGGCCTGAAAGACGCGCAACTTCTTCGGCCAGGTCCGCTGGCTCATTCAAGTCGGGTCGAAAGGACGGCGGCACAACCTTGAACATGCCGTTTCCCGCGCGCGCGACCTTTGCGCCCAGCGATTTCAAACGCAGTGTCGCGAGCGGGGCGGGAATCTCCGCCCCCAGCAGCGACCGCATCCACTTCAGATCGAGGCTGATTTCGCGCGGAGCCGCTTTGCGCGGCTCATGGTCGCCAATCGCGCCTGCCTCGCGCCCGCCGGCGATCTCGCGAATAATCTGCGCGACGCGAACCAGCGCGGCGACCTGCCCGTCGCGATCGATCGCGCGCTCGAACCGATAGCTCGCCTCGCTGCGCAGCCCCAGCCGTCGCGACGTACGCGCGATGGTCATCGGCTCGAAGTACGCACTTTCGAGCAGGATGGTGGTTGCCGCTTCGCTGACCTCCGAGTTGAGCCCGCCCATGATACCCGCGATTGCGAGCGGTTTTTCGGGGTCGGCAATCAGCAGATCATCGGGACGAAGTTCGCGCGTCACGTTGTCGAGCGTCACGAACTGGCGGTCGTCGCCGGCGCGCCGAACGATGATGCGGCGGCTCGCAATACGCTCAAGGTCGAATGCGTGCAGCGGCTGCCCGCGCTCGAGCATCACGTAGTTGGTCGCGTCGACCACGTTGTTGAGCGCGCGCATCGCGCAAAGCTCGAGCCTGCGCCGCACCCACATCGGTGAGGGGCCAATCTTGATGCGCGACATCACCAGCCCCACATATCGCGGACAGAGGTCCGGTGCCGCCATGTCGACTGAAAAAGCGAGCGCAGGATCGGCGCTGCGTGTGATCGGCGGTTTGAGCCGCGGCAATTTCAGCTTCAAGCCAAACACCGCCGCGACCTCGCGCGCGAGGCCGAGTACCGATGCGCAGTCTCCACGGTTGGGCGCAATCGCCACGTCGAACACGGTGTCATCGAGCCCCATATACTCCGCGACGTCCGCACCAAGCGGCGCGTCATCGGGCAGTGTGATGATTCCGCCATGCTGGTCGGAGAGGCCCAATTCGCGCTCGGAGCAAAGCATTCCCTGCGAAGTGACTCCGCGAATCGTTGCGGCTTCGAGCGCAGGCGCATCGCCGAGCTTCGCTCCGACCGCCGCGAAAGCGCCCATCATCCCCGCGCGTACGTTCGGGGCGCCGCACACCACTTTGTACAAAGCGCCCGCGCCCGCATCGACCTCGCACAGGCTCAGCCGGTCGGCATTCGGATGCTTCTCGACGTTCAGCACCTTTCCAACGGTCACTCCGGAAAATGCGGGCTTCAGCCGTTCCACCGATTCGATCTCGAGGCCGGCGACCGTAACCCGGTTGGCGATCTCGCCGGGGTCCGCCTCGATCGCGACGAACTCCCGAAGCCACGAGAGCGGGAGTTTCACGTCTCACCTCCGCCTGCGAGCGCGGGAAACTGCGCGAGGTAGCGCAGGTCATTCTCGAAGAAGAGCCGCATGTCCTCGGCCCCGAGCTTGAGCAGCGCAGGCCGTTCGACCCCAAAACCAAACGCGAAGCCCTGATACTCGGCCGGGTCGAGCTTCACCGCTCGAAGCACGTTTGGGTGAATCATTCCGCAGCCGAGAATCTCGGTCCATCCGGACTGCTTGCAGACGCGGCACCCCTTGCCGCCGCAGAGCAAGCAGTGAATGTCCACTTCCGCGCTCGGCTCCGTGAACGGAAAGAAGCTCGCGCGGAAGCGCACGCCCGTCTCGGGGCCGTAAAACGCGCGCAGGAACTCGGTAAGCACGCCCTTTAGGTGCGCCATCGTGACCAGGCCCGCGCGATCCACCATGAATCCTTCAATCTGCGTGAACATTGGCGAGGCGCGCACGCTCAGCTCGTCGCGTCGATAGCAGCGTCCCGGGCACACCACCGCCAGCGGAGGCTTGCGCTGCTCCATGATTCGAATCTGGCCGTTCGACGTGTGTGTGCGCAGAAGCATCCCGCCGCCCACAAAGAACGTGTCCTGCATCTCGCGCGCAGGGTGGTCGGGCGGGAAGTTGAGCGCCTCGAAGTTGTGAAAGTCGTCTTCGAGGTCCGGAGTGTACGCCACTTCGAACCCCAGTGCACCAAAAATGTCAAGCATTCGCTCGGTAATTTGCGTGATCGGATGGATTCGGCCGCGCGGGATGCGCGCCCCCGGGAGTGTGACGTCGAGCTTCGCGGCGCCCAGCGCCCGTTCAAGTCCTTGGCCCCTCGCCGCGTCCTTGAGCGTCTCAATGCGCGCCTCGAGTTCGCGCTTGATCCGATTGACCAACTGGCCGATGGCGGGGCGTTCGTCCTGCGGGAGCTCGCGCATGCGGCGCATGATCTCGGTGAGTTCGCCGGTGCGTCCGAGCACCCGCACGCGGACATTCTCGATGGCGGCGTCGCCGGCGCCGTCCGCGAGTTCCGTGCTCGCCCGCGCTCTGATCTGTTCGATCTCGTCCCTAAGCGTCACAGCCCCGGCGATCCTCCTTCACGTGTTGAGCCGGAAACAAAAAAACCATGTGGTTGCCCACATGGTTAATCAGGTGCGCGGCCTTTGAGTGCGATCGGCGTCAGGCAGCCGGGATGCCGAGCGCGCTCTTGGCGGTGCGCACCATCTCACCAAATAATCCGTCGCGATCCATTGCGAGCACCGCGAGTTGTTTGCGATCCAGTTCCACGCCGGCCTTCTTGAGTCCATCGATTAGCCGGCTATAGCTGAGGTCGTGCTCGCGGGCGAGCGCATTGATTCGCGTGATCCAGAGCGCGCGAAAGTTGCGCTTCTTCTGTTTGCGGTCGCGGTAAGAGTAGGTGAGGCCCTTCTCCAGCGTGCTCCGCGCCTGCTTAAACAGCGAGCGCCCGCCGACGAAGCCCTTCGCGTGCTTCAGAATCCGCTTGTGTCTGCGGCGGGCCTTGGGACCGCCTTTAGTTCGGGGCATTGCGCGTCAGTCCTTCCTGATTGGCCGCTCGTCGATTACCAGCCGTATGGCAGCAGCCGGTGAATCGCTTCGCCGTCAGTCCGGTTGAGGACGCCCGCCGCACGGAGTCTGCGACGGCGCGTCGCGCCCTTATGGGTAAACTTGTGCCGCGCGTTGGCTTTCTTGTGCTTCACCTTGCCGGTCTTGGTGAAGCGAAAGCGCTTGGCGGCGCCGCGGTTGGATTTCATCTTCGGCATCGTGAATATCCGTTAGCGCGGCGTCAGCAGCACCGACATGTTGCGTCCTTCCATGCGGGCCGAACCCTCGGCCTGCGACACGTCGGTGACCTGCGCCAGGATCCTTTCGAGCAGGTTGCGCCCGAGTTCCGGGCGGGTGACCTCACGGCCGCGAAACGAAATCGAGACCTTAACACGCTGCCCTTCGCCGATAAAGCGCCTAATGTGCTTGACCTTGAAATCGACGTCGTGCGGCGCGGTACGCGCGCCCATCTTCACTTCCTTGACGCCGGAGGCGGTGTGCTTGCGCTGATCGTGCGCCTTCTTTTTTGCAGCATACCGGAACTTGTCGAAATTGATGACGCGGCAGACCGGCGGACTTGCGTTGGGCGCAACTTCGACCAGGTCCAGCCCGCGCGTCTCGGCGATCTTGAGCGCTTCGCGCAGCGGGACGACCCCGACCTGTGTGCCGTCCGAGTCAATGACGCGGACCTCGGCGGCTCGGATGAACTGGTTCACGCGAACCGTGGGTTCTCTCGATGGTGGAGTTCTAAAATCGCGGCGAATAAGACACCTCCTGTCGCGCCGTGCGGCGCGCCCTTGTCACGATTGCGTTCACGACGGTATCGGCTCGCTCTTGAGCAGCCGCATCAGTTCTTCGATGGACATCGTTTCGCTCTTGGCGCCGCGGAGCCTGCGCAGTGAGACCGTGCGCGCAGCCGCTTCGCGTTCGCCGGCCACGATCATGTACGGGACCTTGGCGATTTCGGCCTCGCGCACCTTGAAGCCGAGCTTCTCGTTGCGCAGGTCGGCGGTCGCGCGATAGCCGTCGCGCTTGAGACCGTCGGCCAGCTCCTTGGCGAAATCCTCGACCTTTTCACTGAGCGCGAGCACCCGCACTTGCTCCGGCGCTAACCAAAACGGCAGCACGCCGCCGGTGTGCTCGATGAGCACAGCGATGAAGCGTTCCAGCGAACCAAGGATCGCGCGGTGAATCATCACCGGACGTTCCTCGGCGCCGGCGCTCGTGGTGTAGGCCAGTTTGAAGCGTTCGGGCAGGTTGTAATCGACTTGGATCGTCGCCAACTGCCACTTCCGCTTCAGCGCGTCGGGCACATAGAACTCGATCTTCGGGCCGTAGAATGCGCCTTCCTTCGGATTGATCGTGTATTCAAACCCGCTTTGCGTCAGCGCATTTCCAAGCGCGGCCTCGGCGTCGCGCCACTGCTCCTCGGCGCCGAGATGTTCGTCGGGCATCGTCGCGAGCTTGAACTCGAGCTGCTCGAAGCCGAGCGCGCCGTAAACTTCGCGCACCATGCGCAGGTTCGCCTCGACCTCATTCTCAATCTGATCTGGCGTGCAGAAAATGTGCGCATCGTCCTGCGACATCGAGCGCACCCGCTGAAGTCCGTGCAGCACGCCCGAGCGTTCATTGCGGTGCAGCCGGCCGAAATCAGCGAGACGCATCGGCAGGTCGCGGTACGAGCGCTTCTCCGAGGCGTAGATCACAGTATGCCCGGGGCAGTTCATCGGCTTGAACGCATAGTCGAGCTCGCCGGTCTTCGACTCGCTCTCCGCGGTCAGGAACATGTCCGGACGGAAATACGCCCAGTGGCCCGAGGTCTCCCACAGCTCCTTCTTGAAGACTTCCGGCGTGATGACTTCGTCGAAACCGTAGCGGCGGTACAGGCGGCGGATGTAATCAACCAACTCGTTGTAAATGACCGCGCCGCGCGGCAGGAAAAACGGACAGCCCGGCGTTACCGGATCAAAGATGTAAAGCCCCATCTCGCGGCCGAGTTTGCGATGGTCGCGCTGGCGGGCGAGCTCGACGAGTTTCAGGTGCTCGTCGAGCGCATCTTTGGTTGCCCACGCCGTTCCGTAGATGCGCGAGAGCATCGCGTTGCGCGCATCTCCGCGCCAATACGCGCCGGCGACCGAGGTCAGCTTGAACGCGCGCAGATAGCCAGTCGAAGGAACGTGCGGACCGCGGCAGAGGTCCATCCATTCGCCCTGGTGGTAAATCGAGACGACATCGTCGGGGATGCCCGCGATGATCTCGACTTTGTAGTGCTCACCGAGCGCGCGGAACTTTTCGATGGCCTCTGCACGCGGAACTTCGGTGCGTTCGATGCGCAGGTTAGCCTTCGCGATCTCGCGCATCTTTGCTTCGATCTTGGGCAAGTCGTCGGGCGTGAATGGGCGCGAGGGTGCGAAGTCGTAAAAGAATCCGTCCTCGATGACCGGGCCGATCGTGACTTGAGTGCCGGGGAACAACGCCTGCACCGCCATCGCCATCAAGTGCGCGGTCGAATGGCGAATCACTTCGAGACCGTCGCGACTCTCGGCGTGGACGGGCTCGACGCTGGCGTCTTCAGTGAGCGCGCGGCTCAAGTCAACCAGCTTGCCGTTGACGCGCGCTGCCACGATGTCGCGGGTGCGCGCGCCGTCGAGCAATTGATCGACACGCGTGCCGCGTGCGACTGCGCGCGTCTGGCCGCCGAGCGTTACCTTAAGCTCGGCGGTCATGAGGAGCCGGTTCTTGAAATGCGCGAGAAGGGCACTGCCTCGTAAGACATCGAATAGGCGCGGCTAGCGGGACTTGGTAGGCACGGGCGGGATTGAACCGCCGACCCCTTCCGCGTCAAGGAAGTGCTCTCCCACTGAGCTACGTGCCTGTGTGTGCGAGGTTTGAATGGGCCGAAGCAAGCAATGAGATTTGCTAACAAAATTCCGGAGCGCGGGCAACCGGATGGCGGCGAGGTTAGGCTCGCGCGAGGCTTGCAGGGATGCCGTGACGCGTGCATCTGCGGCGCGCGCAAGTGCATTTTGCGTCGATCGATTGCGCGAGCGACACGCTCAGAATGACGGCGCCGAAGCGCTCGCAACTGCGATAGAAGCTCACCGGCGTGGCGACCGGCGCGCAACGCATCTGCTAAGCTCTGGCGCCAAGTCGGCGTCACGGCATGGACCGCACACGCATCCTCCAAGTCTTCTTCTTCGCGTTCCTCGTACTGTTCGCGTACGAGCTGTACGTATTGCTCTCGCCGTTTCTCGCGGCGATCGGTTGGGCAATTCTCTTCGCGTTCGTCGTGCACCCGCTCGTGGGCCATCTGCAGCGGTGGGTGAAGAGCAGAACGATAGCGGCTGCAATCATCACCGCTGCGGTCGCGCTGGGCGTCATCGTGCCGGCGCTTTGGCTATCGGGGCGGCTCGCGGTGGAAGTGCAGAATCTCTATACGTCCGCGACGCAGGCGGCCGGCGGCGATGGGATCGCGTTTGCACACCGCTGGGCGGCGCGATCGCCGTTCGTCGCGTCGATCACGGATATGCTCGCGCGTTTCGACGTCAAGCTTGCCGACGAGATCCCCAAGCTTGCTGTACAGGCCGCCCAGTTCGGCAGCGATTACGTGGTTCGCAATGTGACGGCGGTCGCGCGGAACGTGATTTCGTTTTTGATCAGCTTTACGATCGTGCTGTTCACGCTTTTCTACCTGCTGCGCGACGGCGAGCAGTACTACGAAACGCTGCGTGGACTGACGCCGCTTGAGGAGGGCGACAAGGAGATCGTCTTCGAAGGTCTGCGTTCGGCGCTTTCCGCGGTGATGCGAGGGCTGCTTCTAACCTCGGTATTGCAGGGCGCCGGGATCGGAATCGGCCTGCTGGTTTGCGGAGTGCCGTACTCGCTGTTTCTCGCGGTCCTAACCGCGATTTGCTCACTGCTGCCGCTGGTCGGCACGGCGCTCGTCTGGGTGCCGGCGGCGATCTGGCTTCTGTACGCGAGCGGATGGGGGTGGGCGATCACGTTGGTCGTGTGGTCATCGTTGTGGGCGGCGGTGATCGACAATTTCATCCGCCCCACGATGATGAAGGAAGGTACCGGGCTGCCGACGATGGCGGTGTTTTTTGGAATGATGGGCGGTCTCGAGGCGTGGGGGTTTATCGGAATGTTCGCGGGCCCGGCGGTGATCGCAATTTTCGCTGCGCTGCTGAGGGTCTATCGGCGGACTTATGGTGACGGCAAGGCCGCGGCGTAGATGCGCCGATCGCATCGGTGAAACATCTCGGTAATCGGCACCGCGGTCACGGCGCTGTCACATCGGCCGTTCACAGCAGCGTTCCGCGCAGCAGCCACTGCGCGATATTAAAGTAGATGACAAGCCCGGAGACGTCGACGAGGGTTGCGACCAATGGCGCCGATGCGCTCGCGGGGTCGAATTTGAACGTGCGCAGCGCGAACGGCAGCATCGCTCCCGCCAACGCGCCCCACGCGACGACTCCCACTACGCTCAGCGCCACCGTCATCGCGAGCAGGGAGGCGTGTTCGCCGTAGGAGCCGAAGAGTTGCTCCCACACCATCACGCGCGTCATTCCGATCGTCCCCAGGATTGCTCCGAGCGCAACCCCCGCAGCCAGCTCGCGCCGAAACACCCGAAACATTTCATGTAGCCGAACTTCTCCGAGCGCCATCGCACGCACGACCAGCGTGGTGGCCTGCGAGCCGGAGTTGCCACCGCTCGAGATGATGAGTGGAATGAACACCGCAAGGACGACCGCTCTGGCTATGTCGGCCTCGAATCGAGCCATCGCGGTGGCCGTGAGCATCTCGCCCAGGAACAGCACCACCAGCCAGCCGGCGCGCTTTCGCACGAGTGTGACGAAGCTGGTGCGCCAGTACGGCAGGTCGAGCGCCTCCATACCGCCCAACTTCTGAATGTCTTCGGTGGCCTCCTCGGCGAGGACATCGACCACGTCGTCGATTGTGACGATGCCCTTGATGCGCCCGCCGCTGTCGACCACCGGCACCGCGAGCAGATTGCGCCGCGCGATCACCCGCGCGATTTCCTCCTGGTCCATGGTTTCCGGGACCGAAAGCACGTCGCGATGCATGATGTCGACGATGAGCTGATCGTCGGGCGCGAGCAGGAGTTCCTTGAAGGAAATGACGCCCATCAACTCCTGCCCGGGGCCGAGAACGTAGGCGTAGTAGATCGCTTCGGTGCGTTCGACCGCCTGGCGGCGGAGGTACCGAAGCGCCTCTGCGACTCGCATGTCCGGCCGAACGCGCGCGAACCGCGTGTTCATCAAGCCGCCAGCCTCATCCTCGACGTACGCGAGCAATGCGGTGACCTCACTGCGCGTGATGTCGTCGAGCAGTTCGATAAGTTCCGCGCGCCGCTCCGGGGGCGTATTTTGAATAACGTCGGCTGCGTCATCGGGAGCAAGCAGGCGCAGCCAAATGCGGCGCTCTCCGGGTGGCAGTGCGATCAGCAAGGCGGCCTGTGCGGGTACGGTAAGGCCCTGCATCAATTGCACTGCGGACTCGCGGTCGAGCTGGGCGAAACGCTCGAGCTGTTCCTCGGGCTCGAGCGTTCGCCACACGTCAAGCAGCTGATCGACGTCGGATCGCTGAGAGGTCTGTGGTTGGGCGTCTGCCATGGTCTCTCCTCGCGCGCGGTTGATCGGGCCGGAGCGTCGATTCGCCGCGAAGGTGAAGTAGCACTATAGGTCTAAGCACAAGCGCGGCGCCGGTGATATTGCGATCGACGCCGAGTCTCAACCGCGCGGTCCTTCCTCAGATCGCTCCGCGCGAAGGCAATTCAGGCCGTATGGAACGCCTTGCTTCGCGGGCGATAAACTTAACGGCGCGGAAACCCGGATGACGGCCAAGGAAGAAAAGGCGCGCGCGATCGTTCGCCGGCTTGGCGAGGAGGGCTTCAAGGCCTACTTCGCAGGCGGATGCGTGCGCGATCGCGTACTGGGTGTCGAGGCCAAGGATTTCGACATCGCCACCGACGCGCGTCCCGAGGTCGTGCAGCGCATGTTCGATCACACGATCGCGGTGGGCGCGCGCTTCGGCGTGATCGTCGTTGTGCTCGACGGTGAGCCGTTTGAAGTCGCAACCTTTCGCGCCGACGCACCGTACATGGATGGCCGCCGTCCGTCCGCCGTGCATTACGGGACGATCGAAGAAGACGCGAAACGCCGCGACTTTACGATCGGCGGCATGTACCACGACCCGGCCAACGATCGCGTGATTGATTTGGTCGGCGGGATGCGCGATCTGCGCGCCGGAATCGTCCGCGCGATCGGAAATCCGTTCGAGCGCTTCGCGGAAGACCGGCTTCGCATCCTTCGCGCGGTGCGGTTCGCATCGAGGCTCGGATTCACGATCGAGCCCGGAACGTGGGCGGCAATCAAACGTGCGTCACCGAGCATCCGAGACATCGCCGCTGAGCGAATCGGCGAAGAACTTGTCATGATCATGACTGACGGCGCAGCCGCCCGCGGCATGGACCTGCTGCTCGAGAGCGGGCTCATGGCCGTATTGCTGCCGGAAGCCATTGCAATGATCGGATGTGCGCAGCCCGAGAATTTCCACCCCGAAGGTGACGTGTATGTGCACACGCGGCTTGCGGTCTCGATGCTGGAGGCGGGATGCACCGAGGCGCTCGCCTTCGGAATTCTGCTGCACGACATCGCGAAGCCGGGTTGCCGCGCGCAGGGCGACGGCAAGGTTACGTTCTACGGCCACACCGACGAAGGCGCGCGGATTGCCACCGACATCATGGCGCGGCTCAAGCGCTCGCGATTCGTGCAGGAGCGTGTCGCTTACCTGGTGCGCAACCACCTGCGGCTGTGCATGGCGCCGCGGATGCGTCCGGCGACGCTAAAACGGATGCTCACCGAAGACGGGTTCGATGAGCTGCTCGAGGTTTCGCGCCTCGACGCGCTCGCATCAAGCTCCTACCTCGGCTTTTACCATTTCTGCCGCCGTGCGCTGCGCTCGATGACGGCTGAGGAGATTCGGCCGCTGCGCCTAATTGGCGGCAACGACCTGATTGCGCTCGGATTCGCGCCGGGACCGAATTTCAAGACCATCCTGCGCGAGGTCGAAGACCTGCAGCTTGATGGAGCGCTCACAACGCGCGAAGCGGCACTGGACTACGTCCGTACTCGCTACCGTGCGTCGAACCCGGCGCCCGGCGCGTGACTATCCGGCGTCCCTCTTGCCGCGCCCCGCGCATCCTGATGATTGTGTCGGCGTGCTCAAGGCCGCCGCGATAAGCAAGCGCTTCGGGAGCACGGTCGCGCTCGACCACGTCGATTTCGAAGCGCGGGCCGGCGAGATCCACGCGTTGCTTGGTGAGAACGGCGCGGGCAAGACCACCTTGATGAACGTGCTCGCCGGGACGTTGCGCTCCGACGCGGGCACGGCGTCTTTAGACGGCGTCGCACTCACCGCCGGCTCACCGCACGCAGCGCTCCGTGCCGGAATTGCGGCGGTGCATCAGAGTCCTCTCCTTTTCGAGCGGATGACTTGGGAGGACAACCTCGCTCTCGGCGGCTTCGGCGCCGAAAGTGTTCGGCTCGATCTCGCGCACGTGATCGAACGCTCGGCGGCGCAAGCGCGCAAGCTTGGCTTCGAGTTGCCGCCGGCAGGTGCGAGAGTCGAAGAGCGGTCGGTTGGAGAGCGCGTGCGCCTCGAAGTGCTGCGCGCGCTGAGCTTCAATCCGCGCGTTCTGATCCTTGACGAACCGACCAGCCTGCTTGCACCGCATGAGCTTGCGGGCTTCCTCGAACTGTTGCGGCGCCTCAAGGCCGAGGGGCGAATCGTCGTGCTCATCACGCACAAACTCGCCGAGGCGCGCGCAGTCGCTGATCGCGTGACGGTGTTGCGCCAAGGGCGGGTCGCGATGCGAACCACTCCGGCTGAATCGAGCGAGGCGGACCTGGCGCGCGCAATGATCGGCGAGCTGGTCGGAGCAGTGCAGCCTCGCGACTCCGTGCCGCCGGGCGATGAGCCCGCTTTGTTGATTGAATCGCTCACACTTCACGACGGCCATCGCAGCATCGTTGATGGCATTACCTTGAGTGTCGCGCGCGGCGAAATCGCGGGAATCGCGGGCGTGGACGGCAATGGGCAGACGCAGTTGGTCGAGATACTTGCTGGGGTGCGCACGCCCACCGCTGGACGCGCGCACGTAACGGCGGGCGATCGCGACGGCGGTCTTGCGGTGATACCGCAGGACCGCGACCTCGATGGCCTCGTGCTCGACATGACGCTCTGGGAAAACCTGCTGCTGGCAGCTCCGCTGCGCGAGCGAATGAGCGGGCGCGGCTGGCTCGATCGTCGCACGGCGCAGTCGATGTGCAACGAACTGCTGGCGCGGTACCGAATTCAGACGCGCGGCTCTACCGCAACCGCGGGCGCGCTATCCGGCGGTAACCGGCAAAGGTTCTCCGTCGCGCGCGCGGTAGCCTCCAAGCCTCGGGTGATCGTCGCGCACAACATCACTCGCGGGCTCGACTTGCGCGCAACCGCCGACGTGCATCGTGCGATTTTTGATTTCGCGGCTGCGGGCGGCGCGGTACTGCTCATTTCCAGCGACCTCGACGAGCTGCTCGCGGTATGCGGGCGGCTCCATGTGATGAATCGCGGGCGGCTGCGCGCGACTCCCGCGGGTGAGCGCGACCCGGAGCGGCTGGGGCTCATGATGGCGGGGACGTGGGAGTAGGTCTCGCGCCGCGATGACGCGACGATCGGCAGCGCTCGCAATCGTGCAGCCGCTTGCCGCAGTGGCGCTGGCTGCCGCGATCATCTCTCTGGTCCTTATCGGGCTGGGTGCATCACCGATCGGCGTTTTTCTGGCGCTCGCCCAAGGCGCGTTCGGAAGCTGGCTCGCGTTTACCGACACGATCGTCAAGGCGACGCCGCTTATCTTCACCGGGTTGGCGGTCTCGCTGGCGTTCTCGGCTGCGCTGTGGAACATCGGCGCAGACGGTCAGTTGATGGCGGGCGCCATCGTCGCGGGTGCAGTCGGACCGTATCTGGGCTCGCTGCCGGCGCCGCTCGCGGTTCTGGTGATGATCGCGAGCGGAGCCGCAGGGGGTGCAGGGTGGGGCGCGATCGCCGGGTGGCTCCGCGCGCGACGCGAGGTCAACGAGGTCATCGCGACGATCATGCTCAACTTCGTCGCGCTGCAACTCTTGAGTTTCGCGGTGCACGGACCGCTCCAGGAGCCGACACGCTCGTATCCAGCCAGCGCACCAATCGCGCCGCCCGCCGAGATGTACACCTTCCTTGCGCCGAGCCGTCTCCACTTCGGCATCGTGATCGCGCTGGTTCTCGCGTTTGCCTGCTACCTCCTTTTGTTCCGCACCACGCTCGGATTTGAACTGCGCGCGATGGGCAGCAACCGCCGCGCTTCCCGGTTCTTCGGAATCCCGATCGCGCGCCTCACCGTCGTAGTGATGGCGCTCTCCGGCGCGCTGGCAGGACTCGCGGGAGCGGTACAAGTGTCCGCAGTGACGCATCGTCTGTACGAACGCATATCGCCGGGCTGGGGCTTCGAGGCGATCGCGGTGGCGCTGGTCGCGCGGCTGCATCCGCTTGCGATCATTCCCGCCGCGCTGTTCTTCGGCGCGCTCGACAACGGCAGCCAGGCGATGCAGCGCGCCGAAGGCGTGTCACCCGTGTTGGTGCAGGTCATCCAGGGGATGGTGATTCTCATCCTGCTCGCGTTCGACACGTTCGCGTGGCGCGACGCGCGTGCGATCGTGCCTGTCGCGGCGGATGAGGGCGTCGCGGCGATGGAGGGAGCGCGCGATGCTTGAGGCGTTCCTGGTTTCCGCAATCAGCATGGCTGCGCCGATTCTCCTCGCCGCGCTGGGCGAGCTGATCGTCGAGCGCAGCGGTGTGCTCAACATCGGGATCGAAGGCGCGATGTTGATGGGCGCGTTCTTCGCGCTCGCCGCCGTTTACTTTACCGGGAGTCTCGCGCTTGGATTGCTGGCCGGCGTCGGTGCGGCGCTCGCGCTGCACGCAATTTTCGCGTTGCTGGCCGTGAATCTTGCGGTCAACCAAGTGGTCGCCGGGACCGCGCTCAACATTCTCGCGCTCGGCGTGACCGGTGTCTTTTACCGCAGCATGTTTGGAATCACCGGCAAGGCATTCATAGTTGCGCCGTTCGCGAATGTTCGGCTTGGACCGCTCGCGGACCTGCCGGTCGTCGGGCCGCTGCTGTTCGACCGCAACCCTCTCATTTATCTGGCGCTGGTTTTGGTGCCTGTGGCCGCCTATACCCTGTCGCACACGCGCTATGGCCTCGAGCTTCGCGCCGCGGGCGAACGCCCCGAAGCCGCCGATGCGCTCGGTCTCGGTGTCTTTCGGCTTCGGTGGGAGGCCCTCATGATCTCGGGCGTGCTGACCGGACTCGCGGGCGCATACCTGACGCTCGCGTATGCGAACACGTTTGTGGAAGGGATTTCCGCCGGACGCGGCTTCGTCGCGCTGGCGGTCGTGATACTCGGGCGCTGGAACCCGTGGGGACTCGCGGCGGCGTCGGTTCTGTTCGGCGCGGCTATGGCGCTGCAATTCGGTTTGCAGGCGCTCGGTACGTCGATTCCGTATCAAATCTTCTTGGCGCTACCGTACGCATCGACGTTGATAGTGCTGGCCGTGATGGGCGGGCAGGCGGCCGCCCCAAGCGCGCTGGGCGCACCGTATCGCCGAGCGTGATATTGAAGTAGTGGTGGGAAGCGATGCCTGAAGTCGCCAGGACAGAGTCCGCGTTTCCGATGGCCGAGTGTGTGCCGTGCGCACGCACGGTGCTTACCTACGTCGCACTGACTGACGATGGCGACCAATCGCGATGCTGTGTGCATTGCGATGCTCGCGTCGGTGCCGAACTCAGGTGGGTCGGGGCTGACGAGCTTCAGGAAGACGGCTATGTGATCGGGTCGCCGGCTGCACGCAAGTCGGGCGGCGGATGTAGCAGCGGCGGTTGCGGCACCTGCGGGACTCGCAAGCATTAGCTCGCCCGGGTCATTTCCGAATTCACCGGCGAGACATTTGGCAGGGTGTTGAGAAAAGCCTGGCATGCCAAATTGGCATCGACCTTATTCTCAACACCCGGCGTGAAAACTGGCTGCCTTCCTAATCTTCTCCCCCTCCGGGGGAGACGCGAGAGAGGGAGCAGGCTGTTGAAAATGCCTATTTCAACAGCCTGCTAGTCGCTCAGCATATTGAGCTGGCGCAGCGCCTCGTAAACCACCACCGATACTGCATTGGCGAGATTGAGGCTTCGCACGCCAGGCTCGAAGATCGGAATCCGGTACGCGCGCTCCGCATTCGAATCGAGAAGCGCGCGATTCAGCCCCTTCGTCTCACAGCCAAATATCAGGTAGTCGCCGCGCGCATAGGGCGCGTCGGTGTAGCGCTTGCGCGAGTGGGTTGAGAAGAACTTCGCGGGTACCTCGGCATGTGCACGATTGAAATCGTCCCAGCCGCGGTACGTGCGCAAATCGACCAGCGGCCAATAATCGAGTCCCGCGCGCTTCAGATAGCGATCCTCGAGCGAGAAACCGAGCGGACCGACCAGATGCAAGCGCGACCGCGTCGCCGCCGCAAGCCGCGCGATGGAGCCGGTGTTCTGCGGAATTTCGGGCTCGACGAGAACGATGTGGAGGTGCGGCTCGGGCAAGCGGCTCAGTCCCGCGAGTGCGCGAGATCGTTCGACCGCCCGATCGGGTGTCGACGTCCACCGAGCACAAGACATACTCGGCCGCGATCGTCCGACTCGAACCGCGAACTAAGATGGTAATAAGCGGTACGGAGAAATCGCGCGCGGAACTTGCCGCCTTTCACCGTGGTGTAAAGCACGTTGTGGCCGCCGATCTCGAGCGCCGCGGGCATGAGCAGTTCGCGCGACTCGTCGTTCAACACCAGCGTAATTCCGCCCTCGCCGTCCTCTTCAATCACCTTGACAACGAACGGCGTGTCCTCGACGTCGATGCTCGCGCGCTCCTCGGCGACTTGCAGGTAATACGTACCGTCGGGATTGCGACGGATGCTTTGTGAGAACAGGAGCGCGATACGCGGATTGTCGATGCGCTCATCGTCGCTGTACCAATTGCCGTCGCGGCGGAACGAGATGTGTCCCGACTCGACCGCGTAAAATCCCGCGCGTGGCATCGGCCTACCGATTCTTGCTGTCGAGCATGATGGTTACCGGGCCGTCGTTCACCAAATCGACTTCCATCGTCGCGCCGAACCCACCGGTTTCAACCTTAACACCCGAGTTTCGAGCGAGCGAGACGAAGTGCTCGTACAGACGGCGTGCGTCGTCGGGCGGCGCCGCATCGATGAACGAGGGCCGCCGGCCTCCGCTCAGGTCCGCGAACAGCGTGAACTGTGAGATAACGAGCAACTCGGCGCCCACGGCCTTGAGCGCCAGGTTCATCTTGCCCTGATCGTCCGCGAACACGCGCAACCCCACCGTGCGATCGACCAGAAATGCCGCATCGTCTTCGGTGTCGCCACGTCCAACGCCGAGAAGCACGACGAAGCCCTTTCCAATCGTGCCAACCACGCGGCCCAAGATTCGGACCTCGGCGCGGCTCACGCGTTGAAGGATCGCGCGCACGCCTGCGTCGTATCTCAGGTGGGATGCAGCCGCAAGGTCGCGCAATGCGGCTGGTTTGGTGAAACCTGCCCGTCTATTATGAATAGACCCGCATGATTCCGGTTCTCCTTGAATTCGACCTCTTCGGCTTCCCGATTCGCATTTACAGCTACGGCTTGATGATGGCGCTGGGGTTTCTGTCGGCCGGTTACGTCATCTGGCTCGACTGTAAACGGCGCGGGATCGACCCGGAGTACGCATCGACGATCATCTTCTGGGCGGCGCTCGGTGGGATTGCGGGGTCGCGCATCTATCACGTTATCGACAACTGGCGGATCTACGCCGACGATCCTGCATCAATCGTGTGGTCGAGCGCTGGCTTCGTCTGGTACGGCGGGCTGATCGGCGGTCTCACCGCGGTCTATCTCGTCTCGCGCTACTACAAGGTGCCGTTCGGAGTAACGGCTGACATGAGCGGCCCCGCGCTTGCGATTGGCCAGGCGATCGGACGCCTCGGCTGCCAGCTCTCCGGCGATGGCGACTGGGGATTGCCGTCAACGTTGCCGTGGGCGATGGCGTATCCCAACGCGATCGTCGGCTGGAATTCCGACACCGTCCTCAAGGTCGATGAGAGCGGTAGGCTCGTGTCGGCATTTTTCCCGGGTGTGCGCGTCCATCCCGCTCCGATCTACGAGACCCTGCTCTACTTGGGTGTGTTCTGGATCCTGTGGCGGATGCGCACCAAACTCAAAAGGCCCGGGCGGGTATTGTGTTTGTATTTCTTATTGGCAGGCGCCGCGCGATTCATCGTGGAGTTCGTGCGCGTCAATCCACGCGTGTTCTACGGGCTCAGCGAGGCGCAGCTGTTCGCGATCGCGATGATGGTGATCGGCGGCGTCGCGTTCTTCTACTTGGGCGCGCAGACGCACGAGCTTGGCGCGAAGGCGCGCGCACGAGCGTGAACGATGGCCGGCCGTCGCACCATCCTCTACGTGATGGCGGGACTCGCGATTGTAGCGGGCGTCGCGCTCTTCATCGCGACGATGCAGTGGCGAAGCACCGTCCCCGGAGTCCCGGGCGGCGATGGACGAATGGCGGCCGACTTCACGCTGGAGAATCTCGACGGTGGCTCGCTATCGCTCGCATCGCTTCGCGGCAAAGTGATCTTCCTCAATTTTTGGGCGACGTGGTGCGCTCCGTGCCGCGACGAGATGCCTTCGATGCAGCTGCTCGACGACGCGATGCGCGGCGACTCCGGCTTCGTGATGCTTGCAGTCAGCCAGGACGAGCGCGGACGCCAGGTCGTCAAGCCGTTCGTCGAGAAGAACGGATTTCGCTTCAAGGTGCTGCTCGATCCCGACGGCCGGCTCGCGAGTTCATATGGACTCAGCGGCGTTCCGGAAACGTTCATAATTGACCGGACCGGGCGCATCGTGGCGCATCATATGGGCGCGTTTGACTGGTCGCGGGCGGATGTCCGCGAGGCGATCAAGCAGATGCTGGAAGTCAAGCAAGGATGAAAAAGGAGGCTGCGGAAAGGCAGGTGCAAAGGCGCGTGGCTTCTGCTTAGATAAGAAACCCAATCCCGCAGGACATCAGGTTAGTATGTCAGTATTCAAGCGAAATCGTTGGGCGGTCACCCTTTCGATCTTCCTCATCACCTCATTCCTGGTGCTCGAGGAAGTCGCGGTGCGCCGTGCGCAGGCGCTGCCGAATGAGACTTACGAGCAACTCGAGACCTTCGCGAACGTGCTGGCGATCGTCCAGAAAAACTACGTCGAACCTGTCTCGACCAAGCAGCTCATCGACGGCGCCATCACCGGCATGCTCACCTCGCTCGACCCGCACAGCGCCTACCTGACGCCGGATCTCTACCGCGATCTCGAGGTTGAGACGCGCGGCAGCTTCGGCGGCCTCGGCATCGAAATAACGATCAAGAACAACGTGCTTACGGTGGTCGCGCCGATCGATGATACCCCCGCATATCACGCGGGCGTGAAGGCGGGCGACCAGATCATCAAGATCAACGACGATTTCACCAAGGACATGACCCTGAGCGACGCCGTCAAGCGGATGCGCGGTCCCAAGGGCAGCACCGTGAAGCTGACGCTCCATCGGCAGGGCGTGGCGGAATTGTTCACGGTGCCGCTCGAGCGTGACGTGATCAAAATCCGCTCGGTGAAGGCCAAGGAAATCGACAATGGCTACGGCTACGTCAGGATCTCCACCTTCCAGGAAAGCACCGACGACTCGGTCCACGCGGCGGTGGAGGAGTTCAAAAAGAAGCACAATGGGCACGTGAAGGGTCTCGTGCTCGATCTGCGCGATAATCCCGGCGGACTTCTGAACCAGGCGGTGAAGGTCGCCGATGAGTTCCTCGACGGCGGCATGATCGTCTATACGCAGGGCCGCCAGGAGAACCAGCACCAGAAGTACTTCTCGCACAAGAAGAAGGACTTCCAGGACTATCCGATGGTCGTTCTGGTAAACGCGGGCAGCGCGAGCGCCAGTGAGATCGTCGCGGGGGCGCTCCAGGACCAGCGCCGCGCGGTCGTGGTTGGAACGCAGACTTTCGGAAAGGGATCCGTGCAGACGATTCTGCCGCTCGATGATCGATCGGCGCTGCGGCTCACCACCGCGCGCTACTTCACGCCCAATGGCCGCTCGATCCAGGCGGTCGGAATCGGTCCTGACGTTGACATCGAACCGCCCAAGCCGACCATTGCGTCGCTCAATCTGCCCGGCCGCGCCACCATCGAAATCAACCCCGAAATTCACGAGGCTGACCTGCTGCGTCATTTCAAGAATGGACAGGACGAGCAGCAGCGCGAGCGAAAAAAGAAAGACGGCGGCGTCAACGGCGCAGGCGCTCAGAATGACGCCAGCTCAAAGCAGGACGCCGCCGCGTCCGACGCCGCCAAAGCGGTAGTGCCCGAGAAGGATGTCCAGCTGGAGAAGGCGGTGGAAGTTCTGCGCAAGTGGAACACCTACAAAGTCCAACTCGCAAAGACGGACACGGCGCTGGCGGTACCGTCCGCCAAGGCGACCACGACGACAGCCCAGTAAGGTCGTGATCCAGAGCGCCCGGTCACCTCGCGCCTACCGCGGGGCTGGCCGGGCGCTTTTATTCGCGCTAGACCGCGGATCGATCTCGCGATCGCCGCCTCCGCGCTCCAAACGGAGGCCGACTTTGTATGCCTGAGTCAGTGCGCACTCTTCTGATTGTCGGCGCCGACGCGCGCGGGGGAAAAACGCTGGTTGGATGCGCGCTCGGCTTCGCGCTCCACGCGCGCGGAATGAAGGTCGGGGTGATGATGCCAGTGGAGCTGGGATGCGCAGAGCGGGGCGGTGTACTCGAACCGGCCGACGCACTCGGGCTGGCGCGCACGTCGGCATGCGATCTGCCGCTCGGACTCATCGCGCCGTATCGTTACCGCTCGCGCGCGCTCAGCATTCCCGCCGCAGCGGATGACGACGCATCGCCGGCGCCTGACTTCACGCGAATCGTAGAAGCGTTTGCGCGCATCAAGGCGCAATCCGACGCCGTCATCGTCGAGGCGCCCGGCGGACTCGCCGATCCGCTGAACTCGACCTGCGACGTGAGCGACCTCGCGATGCGATGCGGTCTGGAACTGATCGTCGTCGTGGCGAACCGGCCGGGCTGCGTTAACGCGACGCTCCTGACGCTCGCATACGCGGCGAGCCGCCGGCTTGAGGTCGCGGGTTACATCGTCAACGACGCCGAGCCTGCGGGCGAGCGCGATGCGGTCGCTACCGCCGCGATGCTGACGCGGGTCACCAGCGCGCGCTGTCTGGGCGCGATTCGATATCGCGAGCCCATGGGCCTGGCGATCGTTGATACGCTGCTTGGGAAAGCGCGCTAGGTGAAGCGCCGGGCCATCTGGTAATTTGGGGGCGGATGGAAGAGCAGCTCGATCTGACGCTCGCACAAGGGCCGACCGGCGCGCTCACGGTTACGCAACTAGTGCGCCTGGTACGCGAGACGCTCGAGCGCGACGTCGGCGAGCACTGGGTGATTGGCGAAATTTCGAACGCGCGTCTCGCGCCATCAAATCATTTTTACTTCACGCTCAAGGATGCCGATGGCGCGATAAACGTCGTGATGTTTCGTTCTGCGCACTCGCGGCTGCGCTTCAAGCCCCAGGACGGCATGGAAGTCGTCGTGCGCGGGCGTGTCAGCGTTTACGAAACGCGCGGCGCACTGCAATTGTACGCCGACGAGATTGAACCGCGCGGCGCCGGCGCCCTTCAGGTTGCGTTCGAGCAGCTGAAAATGCGCCTCGAGGCCGAAGGGTTGTTCGACACGGCGCGCAAGCGAGCACTGCCCTTTCTTCCACGAACCGTCGGCGTGGTCACCGCGCGGCGCGGCGCGGGTCTGCGCGACGTGCTTCGCGTGCTACTGGACCGTTTCCCGAACCTTCACGTGATCATCAGACCCGCGAAAGTGCAGGGCATCGGCGCCGCGGCGGAAATTGCACAGGCGATCGAAGATTTAAATCGCGATGCGCGCGCGGAAGTGATCATCGTCGGTCGCGGCGGGGGGTCGCTCGAAGATTTGTGGGCGTTCAACGAGGAGCCCGTCGCACGCGCGATTTACCGATCGCGGATCCCGGTCGTGTCCGCAGTGGGACACGAGGTCGATTATACAATCGCGGATTTCGTCGCCGATTTGCGCGCGCCGACGCCGACCGCGGCAGCGCATATCATCGTTCCGTCCCGGGACGAGCTTCACCTGCGCATCGAGAACCTTCGCACCTCTCTGGCTCTGGGAGCCGAACGTGAACTAGATGGATGGCGTGAGACGGTCGGACACCTTGCACAGCGGGTACGACATCCGAAGAGTCTGATCGACGGGGCGCGGCAGCGCGTCGATGATGCAGCGGCCACGCTCAGTGATGTCATGGCCGCGCGCATCGCCGGCGTGCGGACCACGCTCCGCGAGCTTGGGTTGACAATGAAATCACCCGCGCCGGCCGTCCGAGAGATGAAAATGACGCTCGTGCATCTGGCCGCCACCCTTGGCGCGCGGGGGCTTGCAGCGGTCGAACAGCGGCGCAAGCGGTTCGCGGAGCTCGGGGCGCGGCTCGATTCGCTCTCTCCGCTCAAGGTGCTTGAACGTGGCTACGCGGTAGTGCTCAACGCGCGCGAGCGCCGCGCGGTGGTCGATGCGTCCACAGTCGAAGTGGGAGATGAGCTTGACGTGCGGCTCCATCGCGGGCGGCTGAAGGCGCGTACCATCGCGCGCGAGGTCTGAGGTTCATGGCAGCCAAGGCCAGGAAGTTCGAAGACGAACTCAAAGACCTCGAAGCGATCGTGGGCCAGATCGATGGCGGCGAACTGACGCTCGAGGATTCGATCGCTGCGTTCGAGCGCGGGGTCGCGCTGGTCCGGGCGCTCACCAAGCGGCTCGACGAGGTCGAGCGCAAGGTCGAACTTCTCAGCCGCGATGCCGGCGGCAAGCTCAAGACCGAGCCGCTCGACGACGAATCCGACGACAAGGACAGCCGCGGCGGCGACGATTAGCCGGCGCCTCGCGCGAGCGCGACCCGAAATTTCATGCGAGCGCGGTTGGATGCCGAAATGGCGCGCCGCGGGCTGGCGGAAAGCCGCCAGAGCGCCCAGAGGCTCATCATGGCCGGACGCGTGCGGGTCAATTCGCGCCCCGCGAACAAGGCGGATCTCAAAGTCGATAGCGACGCCGAGATTGAGCTGGTCGGCGCGCCTTCCGAGTTCGCAAGCCGCGGCGCATACAAGCTAATCGCAGCGCTCGACCAGTTTGACATCGATGTCGCGGGCGCGCGTGCGCTCGACGTGGGCGCATCCACCGGCGGCTTCACAGACGTGTTGCTGCGCCGCGGTGCAGCGAGCGTCATCGCGCTCGATGTCGGCTACGGGCAACTCGATGACAAGCTTCGCCGCGACTCGCGGGTGACCGTGATCGATCGCACCAACATCCGTCACGTTGCCTCCAAGGACTTGCCGTATCGCCCGAACTTCGTCGTCATCGACACCAGTTTCATTTCCCTTAGGCTGGTGCTTCCCGCCGTGTTGAAACTCATCGACGAACCCGCGCAGATCGTCGCGCTCATCAAGCCGCAGTTCGAAGTCGGCAAGGGCAAAGTCGGCAGCGGCGGTATCGTGCGCGACGCCGCTCTTCGCGCCGAGGCTGTCGATGGCGTCGTTGAATTTGCTCGCGGCCTGGGTCTCGACGTCATCGGCACGCTCGAGTCGCCGATAACCGGCGCCGCGGGAAACGTCGAGTATCTCGCCTACCTACGGACGCGCCGGATAAATTGATGGCGCGTCCCTACTACATCGGCGTTGACATGGGCGGCACCAACATCCGCTGTGCCGCCGTATCGGCGCAGGGACGCGTGCTGATGATGAAGCGCGCGCCGGCGAATGCGCACGCGGCGGCGGACGCCGTAACCGCGAACATCGTGGCGCGCGTGGCGGAGCTCGAACGCGCCGCAGGTGAGCGCGGATGGGGACGCGCTCGCGCGATCGGAGTCGCGGTGCCGGGACCACTGGACCTGCGCACCGGTGTCGTGCTCGCCGCTCCGCACGTCGCGGCGTGGAGGTCGTTTCCGTTGAAACGGCGGCTCGAGGGCCGGCTCGGACCGCGCGTCGTTCTCGAAAACGACGCGAACGCATGGGCGCTCGGCGAGTTCTGGCGCGGCGCCGCGCGCGGCCGTCGCGACGTGGTGCTCATTACGCTCGGCACCGGCGTGGGCGGCGGGCTGATCGTGAACGGTCACATAGTGCACGGCCGTCGCGGCGGCGCGGGAGAGCTGGGGCACATGACCGTCAATCCTGACGGTCCTCGCTGCGACTGCGGATCGCACGGGTGTCTCGAGTCTTACGCATCCGCTTCGGGTCTGCGCACGCTGGTCGTTTCGCGGCTCCGCAAGAGACCCGCGAAGTTGCCGCGCAAGTACCTCGACGACGGCGGCGACTTCTCGGTCAGGCGGCTGTACCGCTCGGCGCGCGCGGGCGACCCGGTCGCGCGCTGGGCATTTTCGACCGCAGGACGGTATCTCGGGGTTGCGATCGCGTCACTTCTTAACATCTTCAATCCGGAATTGGTGGTGCTGGGCGGCGGCGTGTCAGGTGCTTTGGCATTCATGCGTGCGCCAATGATGGCCGAGGTCCGCGCACGGTCGTTCTCGGCAGTCGCGGCACAATGCCGAATCGTGCGCGCCGGGCTGGGCCGCGAGGCGGGCGTTGTGGGCGCCGCATACGCTGCAATGCACTCGCGCCGAAGCTCCTGAGGTCACACGGAGCGAGCTTCAGCTTGCATCGCGCTGCCATTGGAATACCCTGTTATTCCGCGCCGGTAACGGTGCCGATGATCATCGCGCCACCAACATTCCAGCGGCTCCAAATCGTTGCGGTGGTGCTGGGTGTGACGCTCGCATCTGGCCCGGTTCTCGCGCAATCTTCGCGGCTAAGCGAGACGACGATTCCGCCGTCGGGCGCCGCAACCATCCTGCGCGATCCACCGCGCGCCGCGCCGGCCGCATCATCACCGCCGATCGCGCGTCCGCCTGTCACAACCGTCACGGCGCCGACCGTGCCGGCAACGACCGTCGCGACAGCTCCTGCCGCGGCGGCGCAACTGCGCCCGCCGATTCAAAAGACGAATTACTTTCCCTACTTGGTGAAGCCGGGCGACTCCTTGAGCGGGCTCGCTATCAGGTTTGACATCCCGCACGATGAACTCGCGAAGGTTAACCGACTGCCCCCCGACGCACAGCTCATCGAGGGCACGACGCTCCGCATCCCCAATCCCTTTGCCGCGCAGGTGAAGTCGCTCACCGCGCAAGTGCAGCAGTTGAGTGCCGCGGTTTCGGGCGCCGAGAACCAGGCGCGCGAGGCGGAAAGCCGGCTCCGCACGTCACGTGTGGAGTCGCAGCACGCGTTGTTGGAGGTGCAGGCGCTGCGCCAAGGCGCGGAAACGCTGCCTTGGTGGCGCGCCGCGGCGCTCGGCTTGGGTGCGGTGGCGATCCTGATGTTCGGTGTGATGGCGGTGACCCTCTTCGAGTGGTGGCGGATGCGCCGGCGCTTCGTCGTGCTCGCCGAGATGGCGGAGACGCTTGGGCGGCTCGATCAGAAGTACAAGGCGATGCTCGCGAAGGCCGAGCTTCGCCTGCAGCAACTATACGGTCGGCGGCGTCAGGGGATGACCGAGGGGCAGCCGCGCCCGAAGTTGCAAGAGGAAGTCGAGATCGAGCGCCTCAATGTGGAACTGAAGGAAGTCCTCGCGCATCACCTCGAGCGCCTCGGTCCGCGCTCCGAGCGCAAACGCGGGCGCGGTCGCATCCGCGATATCGTCGGCGACGTCGAATCGCCGGTCGATGCGCGCACCACCGCGCGCCGCTAATCGACGTCCAATCACCCGACTTCACCAATTCGCCTGCGCCGCGATATGCTCGGCTTCGCGCTGCGGATTGATTGATGCCAGTCAGTGCTCTGGGAGGAATCGCGCATGGCATATGAGAACATTCTGGTTGATGTGAAGGATGGCGTCGCGAAGATCACGCTCAACCGCCCCGAGAAACTCAATGCGTTCAACCTCGGTATGGGCGCGGAGTTAACTGCGTCGTTTGCTGAGTTCAATGACAATGACGACGTGCGCGTCATCGTCGTCACCGGCGCGGGACGCGCCTTTTGCGCAGGCGCAGATCTGTCCACCGGCGGCAAGACCTTCGATCGCACCGAGCGGCCCCGCCCGGAGCCGCCGCGCAATTTCGTGCGTCCTTGGAACATCAAGAAGCCGATCATCGCCGCTATCAACGGTCCGGCGGTGGGCGTCGGCATCACGCTGCCGATGCAATGGGACATTCGGGTCGCAGCCGAGAGCGCGCGCATCGGGTTTGTGTTCGTGCGGCGCGGCGTGGTTCCGGAGGCGCTCAGCACCTGGACGATGCCGCGAATGATTGGTCTCGCGCGAGCGAATGAATTGTTGCTGACGGGGAGAATTATCAGCGCGCGAGAGGCGCTTGAGTTCGGTATCGTGAGCCACGTGTGGCCCGACAACGAATTCATGGCCAAAACAATGGAAATGGCGCGCGACATAGCCGAAAACACCGCGCCTGTATCGGTCGCAATCACCAAACGGCTCATCTACGGACTGCTTGCGGAGCCAGAGGCCGAGAAGGCGAGTCAGGTGGACAGCCGCGCGTTCGTGTGGGCGGGCAAACAGCCCGATGCGTACGAGGGCGTCACCTCGTTTCTCGAAAAGCGCAAGCCCAATTGGAAAATGAAGCCGTCGAAGGACTTCCCCGACTTCCTGCCGCCGGTGAAGTGAAGTGGCGCGGACGCGCTTACGATGCCGCGGTGCCGGCCGCCGTCGCGGCGCGCACCGCAATGCGATCTCGCATCTGGCGGTGGCTCTCGCGCGTGATCGGGTAGCGCGTGAAAACTATCGCGCTCGTCAGGTAGATTGCAGCCGGCGCTATCGAAAAAAGCCGGCGCAGATTCTCAGTTGCGTCGGGCGAGAGATCGGCGGCGCCCGGCACATAGCCGACCATGGTCATCAGCGGGCCGACCAATAGCAGAATTACCGCGACTGCAATCTTTAGTGACATCGACGTGATGCCCGCGTACGCGCCCTCCTGGCGCCGTCCCGTGCGCTCTTCGTCCCACTCGATCACGTCCGCCGCCGCCGACATCTGCGTAACCCAGATTCCGATGGTGGCGAAGCCGCTCAAAAACATTAACGCGAAGAAAAGGTAGGTGTTGCCGGGGCTCAGCGCCATGAACAGCAGCGAGGTGAGCGCGTTGGCCAATATCGCGGCCACGAACGCGGGTTTCTTTTCGATGCTCATCGTAATGCGGAACCAGAACGGATATGAAACGACTCCGCCGGCGAAATATGCGATCAGCCAACGCGCCGCCGCATTGCCGTCGTGCACCCAGTACTTCGCGAGAAAACGCAGCAGCACCGTCGGCACCTGGATCGCCATGACCGCCAGCGTGGTCGAGATCAGCAAGATGACGAACGGACGGTTGCGCATCGCCGACTTGATGGATTCGGTCAGGGAATAGCGCTCTCGCGTCGCGAACTCGGGACGTTCGCGCACTCCCGAGTAAACGCCCAGCGCTCCGCCCGCGACCACGACTGCGCAAATCGCGCCTGCGACGCGGAAGTCGGTGCCGCGCGCGAAAAAGTACGCGGTCGCGAACGGCAGCAGCGCGCCCGATATGTCGCCGACGGTTGCGCACAATTGCCGATAGGTCGCCAGGCGCGTGCGCTCGTCGTAGTCGAGCGTGATCTCGGGCATCAATGCACTGTACGCGGTCTCGTATAGTTTTCGCGCGGAGAGCTGGAGAAAGTAGAAAACCAGGAACCACGCGAACAGGCCGGTCTTGAGATCGGGTGGCGAGAGCAGCAGGAAATAGCAGAGCGCCATCGGAATCGCCGCCAGGAAAAACGGACGTCTCCGCCCGGACCGGAACCGCGCGCGGTCCGACCGATTGCCGACCCACGGGTCGGTCAACGCGTCGAACATCAGCGCGATGAAGAACGCAAGACCTGCCAGGGTTGGAGACAGTCCCTTCTGGTCGCTATAGAAGAAGAGCAGATGCAGCCCGGCCAGCGTGACGCAAAGATTGAGACCGGTCTGGCCTTGCGCATAGACGAGTAGGCTCTTAAGCCCTATCTTCTCACTTGTGTCTGTCGCCACGCGCGGCAGAGAGTAGCCGAGACCCGAAGGGAATCAAAGGAAGACCGTTGAACGCGCCCGTACCAGCGCTTGCCATGCGTCGTTCCTGCGTCGGAATTGTTGGCAGCGCGCTCGTGATTCTTCCCGTTGCGTTGTTGCTAGTCGCCGCCGTCGCCGGTCGCGCGTTGAGCGCGGGATACGACCTCGATGCTGACCTGGGCGGCGACGACGATATGCCCGCCGGCGTCAGGGCCGCCATCGAAATCACCTACCGCCGCGCGGGCGACTCGCTCGAGTTCGCATCGGTGACCAAGTATTTCGGCGCCGAGATCTTGAGCAACCAGCGGCGCGGTACCGGCCACACCACCACCACCGTCAGGTTCGACGGCGGCATACCGGTCTGGGAACTCCGCGCCGACAAGGGCTTTGGCAGCGGCATCACGAGCATGATCGGTCTCACCAATCATCGGATCGATCGTCTGCGCTACGGCCAACTCCCGAGCGGCTTCGCACAAATCACCCCCGATTCGGGTCCGCCCGAACCGCTCGAGCGCGGCGGCTTCTACATCTTTGAGGTCAACCGGGAGTTGGGATCCACGAGCTATCAAGCCGTCAAGGTGCGACTCGATGGCACGCTCGAGGGCTACAATGCACAACCGCGCGCCGGCAGCAGCTTTGAGCTTTGCTGCGATCTCTCGCCGGACTTCCCGGCGGCGGTATCCTCGCACCGGTCTGCCGACGACAGCTCTCTGACGGGTCCCTGACCCGCCAGTTCGCCGCTTCGCGGCAACTCACGGTAAACTCGGCGAAAGGATCGAAGCCCACGCCCGGTTCCGCACGCACGCCCGGCTGCTATCCTACCGGTACTTCTCCAGCGCGGCCCCTGACAGTTCCCAAGTAGGCTCGCCGAACTCCGCGGTGACCTTGCCGGTGTTGCGAAAACCGAGACTCGCGTAGAGCGCGGCGGCGCCGGTGTTCGCTCGAAAACATGTCAACTGAATCGCCCGGCAATTCGGGAAGCGCGCGAGCATCATCCGAATCGTTACGAGCATCGCGGCGCGCCCGTAGCCTTTCCCCTGCCCGGCAGCATCGATGAGAATGTCATCGACCCAGTAATTGTTGGCGCTCTTCGGATCGCCGAAGAAGGCAACGTAGCCGACCACGCGGTCGCCGTCGGATATTACGAACGGCGCGTATTCGTACTCGTCGCCGTAACGTTTGACGTAGCAGCCTGCCAGAGACAGCAGCGGCGGCGCAACAAACGTCTCCTGCTCCGGGCGTGTGCGAAGCTGGATCATCGGTTTCCAGTTCGACCGATCGACCGGCTTGAGCGTCACCTTCACGTCGTGCTTTACCGTCGCCATCACGCACCTACACGCTCAGGAAAATCTCTCTCGCACCTTCATCGGTCAGCCTCTTCAGCGAAGTGACCCGGTCGCTCAGCTTCGCGAGCGTGGATAGCTCGCTCGAGCCGACGTCGATCAGCACGCCGAAAATCGCGAACTCCAGCTCGTCCTTCGCTTCTTCCAGCTTTCGAAGCCACTCATCGCTGACTTGGCACTCGCCGTCGGTGATGACCACGATGTCGCCGCGCTTCAGTTTCTTTTCGTTCAAAAGATCCACCGCCGCGTCGATGGGCGCTTCAAATTCGGTGCCGCCGCCTGGAAAATACTCCGCCATCTCCAGGACTTTGGAGAGTTCCGGCTGATAACGGCGCTCGCGGTTGAGGTCGAGCACCTTGAGCGTTCCTTCGCCCGACGAAAACATCACGGCGCGGAACAGTCTTCGTTGCCGCCGCGCGATGTCCATCAATGTCAGCGCGACTGCCTTCGACCACAGCTCCTTCTCGCCCTGCATCGACGAGCTTACGTCAATGCAGACGACCATCGGCCCCTTTCCCTTTTGCTCGTCCTCGCGAAGCCGGTACTGCAGCAGCGAACCCTCCAACAGCCGCCGCCCGAAGTCGTGTCGCAGCGCCGGATGATGCATCGAGACCAACTCCGCAGGTATCAGCCGCCCGATTTCGGAGCCACGTTCGACGTCGTACGCTTCCGCGACGCCACGATCGAGCGTCCGCCGCCGCAGCGCACGCGCATCGTGCTTGAATCTGCCAACCAGCCGCGCAAGTTCGCCGAGCTTGCGGTTGCGCGCGAGCCTCTTCCCCAATTCCAATCGCTCGCCAGCGGGCAAACGTCCGCCTTGGCCAAATTCGCGGCTGAAGTCGTGGCTGTCTTGCGCGACGCGATCGATCTCAGAGGCCATCTCGATGCTCTTGAGCTGCATGCGTTTCAGCTCTGAGAGGTCCGCGTTGCGGATTTCCGTCTCGACGCGCCGAGACTTCTGATTCAGCCGCGCTTCTGACACATCGGCAGCGCGCTTCGCTGCGTCGGCGAGTTCATCGACCTTTCTTTTGAACTCCTCGTCGCCTTCCCCACGTTGCTCTTCCTTCAGCTCTTCCGCATTCTTGAGCGCGGCGGCGCGGGTCGCGAGATCGTCTTCCTGGTGCGCAAGGTCCCACAGATCGAGCAGCTCGTTTCGGTTGAGTAGCTTCTCAGCGCGAATCATTTCGCGGATCTGCTCGGCCAGCACGATAGCCGCAATCGCCGCCTTGTCTTCCTCGAGCTGCGTACGCTGTTTCAGCGCTTCGAACGCTGGTGTGGGGATGAGCTGCTCCAGCACGACTCGGTTGAGCACCGTCGCGCGCCGTACGTCATCGGGTTTGAGCCAGACGATGTTCATTTTGAACAGTGCGAGGAACAGGTCCTGCAACAGCGCGTCGAAGTGCGGCGCGAGCGTCGAGCCCGACTCGATCAATTCGCCGATCGACGCCGACGAAGCGGTGACTTCGTTCCAGACCCGCCGGTCGTAGCTGTCCGCTTCGAGCCACGCCGCTCCTTTCGGAACGGCCGGCACGTACACTGCGCGTGGCTTGACGGTGCGGGTCTTGCGCGCCATGTGAGATCGAGCTTAGCGGACGCTCGCGCGGGTCGCCATTGTCAAGCGGCGCGTATGGATGCCGCCTCAATTGCCGCTTGAACGGGAGCTACGCGGGGGTAGAGAATTGAATCAATCGGTCGCCCGGATGATCTCACCTCGCCAGGCGGCTGCGGCTGACGGGCCCCTTTGATGAGCGGCGAAGGCGACAAATCGCAACTCCAAAATCGGCGCCGCGCGCTTCTGCTCGCGACGGTGCAGGAATTCATCGCGACGGCGCAGCCGGTCGGTTCGCATCAGCTGGTCGCACACCACACTTTGGGCGTACGCGCCGCGATGGTCCGCAACCTGATGTCGGAGCTCGAGCAGGCCGGCTACCTTGAACAGCCGCACACCTCTGCGGGACGCGTTCCGACGGAGAAAGCGTTTCGCTACTACGTGGACAGTCTGACGACCGCGCGGCGCATCGGATTCGAGGATCGCACGCAAATCGAGCTGCACTACTCCGAGCGCGCGCGCGACCCCGAGGAGATCATTCGCGATACGCCGCGGCTGCTCGCGCTACTTACCGGGCAGGCCGCGATGCTGATGACCCCGCGGCTGGGCGACGTGATGCTCGAGCGCGTCAACTTCGTGCGGCTCCGCGAGCGGACGGTGCTCGCGGTCTTCGTCGCGCAGGCGGGCAGCGCGCAGTCGCGCATCATTGAGACCGACGCCGATCACACCCAGGACGAGCTCGACCGGATGGCGCGCTACCTCAACGATTCGCTGCAGGGGCGCACGCTCGACGAGGCGAGAAGGTGGATCGAGCGGCAACTCAAGGAGGAGCGCGCGTCGTACGACCACTTCATGCACGCGGCCCTTACTCTCGGTGAAAGCGTCGCGGAGCATGCCGCGGGCCACGCGCAGATCTTCGTCGATGGAAGCGTCCGCGCCCTTGAGCAGCCCGAGTTTGAGGACCGCGAAAAGATGTGCGAGCTGTTGCGCGCGCTCGATGACAAGACCGCATTGCTCGAGCTGCTCGAGCGAAGCTTGCGCCACGCTGGCGTGACGGTCTCGATTGGTTCCGAGAATTACGACCCGCGTCTCGCCGGATTCAGCGTCGTCGCCGCGTCCTACGACCGCGGCTCGACTCCGCTTGGAAGCCTCGCCGTGGTCGGACCGGTGCGCATGGACTACGACCGCGTGATTCCGCTGATCCATTACACCGCGCGCACGCTTTCGCGTCTGCTGGACCACTGAAGGAGGCGACGGACGCCGCTGCGGTTCTCTGCCATCGGCGCCGCACCCGGCTGTCAAACGCTATTTCACGAATCCACTGGCATATCTTGAGATAGTGGTTAGCTTGACCTCTGTGAGCTTGGTGTACTCATGAGCCGAAAGCATCGAGACGCGGACGCGAGCTTCGACGGGCAACCAATCGGAGGGGAACCGCAGACAGCCGGCGCCCGCGAGACCGCGCCCGCGGAGGATCGAACCGGCGGTGGCGGCGCCCTGAGCGCGAAACTGGCGGAAACGGAAAAAGAACTGGCGGAACTCAAGGACAAGTATCTTCGCGCGCTCGCCGAATCCGAGAATGTGCGCAAACGCATCCGCCATCAGAGCGAGGAAAACATTCGGCTTCAGAGCGAGGCGATGCTCCGCGATCTACTGCCGATCGTCGACAACCTCGAACGCGCCGTCGATGCCGCCCGTGACGGCGGCAACGGAAAGCCAATCGTCGAGGGCGTTGAGATGGTGCTCCACTCCATGCGCGAGTTCCTGCGTAGCCACGGCGTTACGCCGCTGACCGCAGTGGGCGAGCCGTTTGATCCCGCGCGCCATGAGGCTATCGACACGGTGCACAGCGATGTTCATCCGCCGAACACCGTCGTCGATGAGATGCATCGCGGCTACCAGATCGGTGAGCGAATTTTGAGACCCGCTCGCGTGACAGTCTCGCGCGCGCTACTTGGCCCTTCGGGGCAGCGAACCGACGGCGAAGATGGCGGCTCAGACGTTGATAATGACTGATTTGTGCTTATCTATAATTTCAGAGGATTGAGAGAGAAATGGCAAAAGTAATCGGAATCGATCTTGGAACGACCAATAGCTGCGTCGCCATCATGGAAGGTGGCGATCCGGTAGTGATCGCCAACGCCGAGGGCAGCCGGACGACGCCATCGGTGGTCGCGTTCACTGAATCGGGCGAGCGCCTGACGGGCCAGATCGCGAAGCGGCAGGCCATCACCAATCCGACCAATACGGTATCCGCAATCAAGCGACTCATGGGCCGCCGCTACGACGAAGCTGAGGTTCAGAAGGCGCTCAAGGTGCTGCCCTATAAGGTCGTGAAGAACGACGACGGTGCTGCGTGGGTTGAGATTCGCGGCAAGAAGTACAGCCCCGCGGAAATCTCCGCATTCGTTCTCCAAAAGATGAAGCAGACCGCCGAGGACTACCTTGGTGAGAAGGTGACCGAGGCCGTCATCACCGTGCCGGCGTACTTCAACGACAGCCAGCGTCAGGCTACCAAGGACGCCGGGCGAATCGCCGGACTGAGCGTTCTGCGCATCATCAATGAGCCGACGGCGGCATCGCTCGCATACGGTCTCGACAAGAAGAAGGACGAGAAGATCGCGGTCTTCGACCTTGGCGGCGGCACCTTCGACATCTCGATTCTCGAGCTTGGCGACGGCGTGTTTGAGGTCAAGGCGACCAACGGCGATACCTTCCTGGGCGGCGAAGACTTCGACCAGCATGTGATCGACTACCTTGCCGACGAGTTCCGCAAGGACCAAGGCATCGACCTGCGCAACGATCGCATGGCGCTCCAGCGCCTCAAGGAGGCGGCGGAGAAGGCCAAGTGCGAGCTATCGACCGTGATGGAGACGGACATCAATCTGCCGTTTATCACCGCGGACCAGTCCGGCCCCAAGCACCTCAACATCAAGTTGACGCGTGCAAAACTTGAGGCACTGTGCGCGAACCTGCTCGACAGGCTCGAGGGTCCATGTGTGACGGCGCTAAAAGACGCCGCACTCAGCGCGCGCGACATCAACGAGATCGTGCTGGTCGGCGGCATGACGCGCATGCCGGCAGTGCAGGAACGCGTCAAACGCATCTTCGGAAAGGAAGGCCACAAGGGCGTCAACCCCGACGAAGTCGTCGCAATCGGCGCGGCGATCCAGGCCGGCGTGCTCAAGGGCGAGGTCAAGGACGTACTGCTGCTCGACGTGACGCCGCTCTCGCTCGGCATCGAAACGCTCGGCGGCGTATTCACCAAACTCATCGAGAAAAACACGACCATCCCGACGCGCAAGGGTCAGATCTTTTCGACCGCGCAGGACAACCAGACCGCCGTCACGGTCCGCGTGTTCCAGGGTGAGCGCGAGATGGCAGCCGACAACAAGCTGCTCGGCCAGTTCGATTTGATCGGCATTCCACCGGCGCCGCGCGGCCTCCCACAGGTTGAGGTGACGTTCGACATCGACGCCAACGGCATCGTCAATGTCCACGCAAAGGACATGGCGACCAACAAGGAACAGTCGATTCGCATCACTGCCTCTTCGGGTCTAAGCGAAGAGGAGATCAAGAAGATGGTCCGCGACGCCGAGGCGCACGCGGCGGAAGACCACACCCGGCGCGCGCAGGCCGAGGCGCGCAACAAGCTCGACAACTTAATCTACTCGACCGAGAAGACGCTCAAGGACTACGGCGCGCAGCTCGATGATGCGTCGCGCAAGGCCGTCGAGGACGCGCTTGCTGAGGCGAAGACGAAGCTTGAGTCGAAGGATGCCGACGAGATGAATCGCGCCGCCGAGACTCTCGCCAACGCATCACACAAGCTCGCCGAGGCGATGTACGCGAAGACCCGCCAAGCCCAGGCGGGCGGCGCTGAGCAGCCCAGCCCGTCGGGCGATGGCGCCGAGGCGGGCGCGCCGGAATCCGGCGGTCGCAAGGAAGACGTGGTCGATGCGGACTTCAAGGAAGTGAAATAACGGCCCGCGCGGCGGGCAAAACGCGCGCAAGTAGCGGCGCGTGCATAACAAACCAGACGGCGGATGCCACCAAATGGCATCCGCCGTCCGTCTTGGGTAGGATGGCTGCTTGATGGCGGCGGCGCGCAAACGTGACTACTACGAGGTTCTCGGCGTCGGCTCCAGCGCCGGCGAGGACGAACTAAAGCGCGCGTATCGCAAGCTCGCCGTTCAGTCGCATCCCGATCGCAACCCCGGCGACAAGCACGCCGAGGAGCGCTTCAAGGAAATCAACGAGGCGTACCAGGTTCTCTCGGACTCAGATAAGCGCGCGCAGTACGACCGCTTCGGCCACGCCGCCTTCCAAGGCCCCGCTGCAGCGGGCGGTTTCGGCGGCTTCGACTTCACCCAGGGCTTCGAGGAAGTCTTCTCCGACATCTTCGGCGACTTCTTCGGCACCGGCCGCGGTCGGTCGCGCGCGCGCTCGGGGCGCGGCGACGACTTGCGCTACGACCTAGAGGTCGAATTCGAGGAAGCCGCGCGCGGCGCGGAGAAGGTCGTCCGCTTCCAACGTCTTGCGCAGTGCGAGGCGTGCGGCGGAGCGCGTGCGCGGGGCGGCTCGACCGGCGTCCGCACCTGCCCCAACTGCCGCGGCACCGGACAGGTGCGAACCCAACAGGGCTTCTTCTCGATTTCGACCACCTGCGGCCAATGCCGAGGCGAAGGTTCGATCATCGCCGACCCGTGCCCGAAGTGTCAGGGGCAGGGCAGGGTGCGCAAGCAGGAAGCGCTCTCAGTGTGCGTTCCGCCCGGCGTCGACAACGGCAGCCGCCTCAAGCTCCGCGGCGAAGGCGAGGCGGGCTACGGCGGTGGCGTCGCCGGCGACTTGTACGTCGTCATTCATGTAAAGGAGCACCCGCTCTTTGTCCGCCAGGACAACGACATCGTGATCGAAGTGCCGGTCAGCTTCCCACAGGCGTCGCTCGGCTGTGAAATTGACGTGCCGACGCTCGAGGGCAAGGTGAAGCTCAAGATTCCCGCCGGCACCCAATCGGGCAAAGTCTTCAGGTTGAAGGCCAAGGGCTTCGCCGACCTCCACGGTTACGGACGCGGCGATCAACTGGTCAGACTTGCGGTCGAGACGCCGCGCCATCTCTCGGCCGAGCAGCGCAAGCTGCTCGAAGAATTCGCCAAGGCCTCGGGCGAGGACGTCAATCACCCGATGACTAGCGGCTTCATGGACAAGATCAAGCAGATGTTCGGCTAGGCGCGCAGCTCGCGACGCCTTGATTTCGTACTGCTTCTTAGCGGCGCTTGAGCTGCCATATGAGCGCCAAAGGCACTCCGGCGATCGCAGCGCGGAACGCTTTAGGAGCCAGATCCACGATTCCGGTCATCGCGATCTCGTTGTCGCTCCACTTGGTCGCGACGCAACCGGCAATGTCGAGCCCGCAGCTTAAGAACGCGGCGACGTAGTCAGCGATTCCATGGGTGTAGGAGCGGACGATCCCTCTGGCGCCGTCTGCGCGGCGAAAGAACGCGCCGCCGCCCAAAACGGCGTTCATCGGATGAAACACTGACACGATGACGGAGCCGCCACGTCGCACGACTCGGCTCAGTTCCCGGGCCGGCGTTGCGAGATCGGCGCAATGATCGAGAGCGAGCGCGCATACTGCCACGTCGAAACTTTCCGTTCGAAGCGGCAGGGACTTCAAATCTCCCGTGAAAAACTGCGCCTTTGGGACTTTCTCATGGGCGCGCACAAGCATCGGCGTGGACGCATCGACTCCGACCGTGTCGAACCCGCGTGCGCACAAGTAATCCGCGTGGCGTCCGGTGCCGCATGCGGCGTCGAGCGCACAGCCGAGCGGCAGCGCGTCGATCATGGATCTCACGATCGGTTCTTCCGTTGTGATCAACGGATTGAAACGGTCGTCATAGGTCGCCGACCATTCGCGATATCCGCTCGCAACCTCGTACTCCATCAGCTCGACCGCATCGTTCAACGGGTTGCTGTCCATCGAATTTGCGAACTGAACGAGTTCGCGCGCGTGGGGATCGGCGATGTCCGCGCCGCGGAGCCAAGTGCGCAGAACCGCCATGCCTTGAATTCCGAGCGCGTACTGGAGGAGGCGGACTTTTGGCATCAACCTGCCTCGATTCAAACCAATCGGCGTCCCAGTGCCCGCGACAGCGCTGCTTGCATCACACCTCGCGGCGGCGCGACTCCGTTGAAGAGCCGGAACGCGAGCTCGCCCTGCGCGACCAGCATCCCCGCGCCGTCGGCGCATCGGCGCGCGGATTTGCGCGCGAGTCGGACCAGTGGCGTCGGCGTTTTCGAATAGACAAGGTCATAAAATAGGCAACTGCGCGGGGTGAGTCTGCAATTCAACGGCGCGAATCTGCGCGTTACCAAGCCCATCGGAGTTGCGTTGATAACGAGCTGCGCACTGGCGAGCACGCGCGCATCTGTCAATGCGTCGAGCCCACGTGCAGTGATTCGCCCGCCTCCGATGCCGAGCCGCGCAAAACGGCGCGCCAGTGATCGCGCGCGGGCAGTTGTCCGATTCGCGATGACGATCTGTTTCGCCCCCAGCCGCGCGCATGCAAGCACCGCCGCAGCGCCGCCGCCCCCCGCGCCGATCACCACCGCCACTCGGCTCTGAGCACGCACGCCGAGCCGCCGAAGTTCGCTCTCCAGACCGCGCGCATCGGTGTTGTCGCCGTAAAGCCGCCCGTTGCGGTTGACGATACAATTCACCGCGCCGAGCATGCGCGCCTCGCTGCTTACGCGCTTCACGATTGCTGCCGCACGTTCCTTATGCGGCACGGTCAGATTCACACCGATAAGGCCGAGTGCGGGAATCGAGCGGATCGCATCGTCGAGATCGCCGGCGCGAACGTGCAACGCAACATACAGGCGGTTCATGCCGAGCGCGCGGTACGCCGCGTTATGCATCGCGGGCGAGGCCGAATGCTCGACTGGATCGCCGAACACCGCCGCGACGAGTGTGCGGCCATCGATGGCGCCTTGTTTGGTCATTGCAAGCGGCGAGTGATACTCGTGCGGGCGCAAACGATCCTAGCTTGTCGGTTTGCCGCGCTGATGGACCTGCCATATTTCGTCCGCTGAGAAAAGAAAGCGGTATTGAAGTCCCGCCTTCGCAAATGCCTCCGCACCTCCCTCGCCGCGATCGGCGAGCGCGATGACGTTCGTCACATTCGCGCCGGCGTCACGCGCTGCGGCCGCCGCATCGAGGCATGATCCTCCACTCGTTACCGTGTCTTCCACGATCGCTGTCGCGATACCGGCGCGAAACGCGCCCTCGATACGTTGTTGAAGGCCGTGCTGCTTCGTCTCCTTGCGCACGAAGAAGCCTGTCAGTTCGATGTTGCGCCGGAATGCCGCGGCGAGGATCGCGTCGGTGACGGGAATCGCCGCCGCCGCCATTCCTCCCACCTGCGAAACCCGCGCGTCGCTGACAAAGTCGATCAACAACTCGCCGGCCAGGAATGCGCCGCGCGGAAGCATCAGCACGCGGCGGCAGTCGAGATAGTAATTCGATGTGCGCCCGGATGAGAGTGTGACCGTGCGATCAAAGCACGACTCGCGTGCGAGAAGTTCCAGCAATTCCTTGCGTTGGCTTGGGTCCATGACTGGCGCAGAATCTTATCGAATGGGGGCAGCCGCACAAGCGGATGGAACCGCGACAGTTCGTGATCGGTTCACATGGTGGCGGCACGCGATCAGGGTGTACTACACCACAACGAGTCGATCATGGGCGTTCGCGCCCGAAACGAGGCATAGTGACCTCAAGCGAAATAACAGCACCCGTGCTCGCGAGCGCCGCCGGCGCCTTTCCGCCGCATTACGTCGAGCAATCCGAGCTCACCGCCGCCCTGCGGCAGATGTGGATCCGCCGCAATCGCGACGCTGCCGCGTTCGATCGCATTCAACGCGCCCTCGGCGTCGCCGGTCGCCACATCGCGTTGGACATTAGCAAGTACCAGGCGCTCGATACCTTCGCCAAATCCAATCAAGCGTGGATCGAAGTCGCGCCCGGCGTTGGCGAAGCCGCCGCCCGGATTGCGCTCGGCCGCGCCGGACTCGCCGGCCGCGACGTCGACCACATCTTCTTCGTCACCGTCACCGGAATCTCGACGCCCAGCATCGACACCCGCATCGCCAGCGCGCTTGCCATGCGCCGGCATGTGAAGCGCACTCCAATTTTCGGCCTCGGGTGCGCCGCAGGCGCCTCGGCCCTCGCGCGCGCGGCCGACTACGTGCGTGCGTACCCCGACGAAATTGCATTGGTGGTGTCGGTGGAGCTCTGCTCGCTGACACTTCAAAGGGACGACCTCTCGATCGCCAACATCATCGCGTCGGGACTGTTCGGCGATGGCGGCGCAGCGGCGGTCGTCGCCGGCGCGCAACGCCATGGGTTGCGCGGGCCGCGGATCATCGCGACCCGGCCGATTCTCTATCCTGACACCGAGCGCATCCTCGGCTGGGACATGGTCGAATCAGGATTCAAGATCGTCCTCGCCAGCGAGCTTCCCGAGCTGGTGCGCGCGAACATCGCCCGCGACGTGGACGGCCTCCTGGCCGAGCACGGACTCGCACGCTCTGACATCCGCCATTGGATCGCACACACCGGCGGTCCCAAGGTTTTGCGCGCGATGGAGCAGGCGCTCGCGCTGCCTGAAGGCGCGCTTGCCCGTTCGTGGCGCTCGCTCAGAACGGTCGGCAATCTTTCCTCAGCGTCGGTGCTGTTCATTCTCGCCGAACTGCTCGATGAATCATCGGCGGAGGAGGGCGACTACGGGCTGGTCGTTGCGATGGGACCCGGTTTCTCGGTCGAAATGGTCCTCCTGAAGTGGTGATCTCGCTTCGCACTTATCTGATCCTGCTCGCAGCCGTCGGGGTGGAGCGCCTCTACGAGCTCACGATCGCGCGCCGCAATGCTCACGTTGCACTCGCGCGCGGCGCTACGGAGGTTGGGCGAGGTCACTACCGCGTGATGGTGGTGCTCCACGTGCTGTTCCTCTCGTCGTGTGCGGCCGAGGCGCTTACCATCGCGACACTGCCAGCGCCGATTGTGCAGTGGAGCGCTGTCGCTGCTGCGTTGCTCGCGCAATTGCTCCGTTACTGGGCGATTTTGACGCTCGGCGATCGCTGGAACACCCGAATCATCGTTTTCCCCGACTCATCGCCGGTGACGCGCGGTCCTTATCGATTCATCCGCCATCCCAACTACGTCGCAGTCGTCATTGAGATGTTCGCGGTGCCCGCAATCGCGGGATGCTGGCTTACCGCCATTCTGTTCTCTCTCGCCAATGCAATTCTTCTTGCGGTACGAATTCGAGCAGAAGAACGCGCGATGGGCCAGAATTACTCGCGCGCCTTCTCCGGTCGTTCGCGCTTCATTCCGGGTGTGCGCGGTGCCTGACGAAACTCGAAACGTCCGTGCCGCCATCGGCGAATTCGACGTCGTCATCGCAGGTGGCGGACCCGCAGGACTCGCGGTCGCGATCGAGGCGTCGCGCCGCGGCCTCAAAACTGCTGTGCTCGACCGCCGATCACTTCCGGTGGATAAGGCCTGCGGCGAGGGATTGATGCCGCCGGCCGTTAGCGCCCTCAAAGATCTCGGCGCGCTGCAGCTCCTGGCGAGCGAGGACGCCACGCCGTTTGTCGGCGTCAGATTCATTGAATCGAAAGGGCGGCATGCCGAGGCGCGCTTTCGCGGCGCCCATGGGCTGGGAGTCAGACGGATTGCACTTGCTGAGGCGTTGAGAACGCGCGCGCTTCAGTCTGGCGCCGAGATTCACGAGGTGTGCGCGGTGCGCGGATTCACCTATGACCGCACCGGACTCGACGTCAACACCGAGCACGGTATGCTGCGCGCGCAGATGTTGGTCGCCGCCGACGGATTGCATTCGAAGCTTCGCGACGCGGCCGGTCTGGCGCTCGACTCGCGCGGGCCGCGCCGCTTCGGTATGCGCCAGCATTTCAGAATCCGGCCGTGGAGCGAATTCGTCGAGGTGTATCTCGGTGGCGACGCCGAGGCGTACGTAACGCCCGCCGGTGCGGATCGCGTTGGCGTTGCGTTCCTTTGGGAAGACGGCCGGCCGAAATGCGATCTCTCGATGCGCGGGTTCCTCGCGAAATTCCCCGCGCTTGAGGCGCGAATTGACGGCGCCGACTCGGACTCCGATGTGCGTGGCGCGGGACCGCTCGCACGCGCCGCAAGAGCTCGTGTCGCGGATCGGTTTGCCTTAGTTGGCGACGCGGCGGGCTACGTCGATGCGATAACCGGCGAAGGGCTCTCGCTCGCGCTCGTCGGCGGACAGTCGCTCGGGCGGATGCTGCCCGATGCACTCGCACGCGGCGCGACGCGCGAGTCTTTGCGCGCATACCAGCGCGAATCGGCGCGCCAGTACCGCCGCTACGCGTTCGTTACTCGTTCGATGCTCGCGATGGCGCGCCGTTCACGGATGCGCGAGCTCGCCGTCGGATTGCTCGCGAGACATCCGCGCACATTCGACGCGCTACTCAATTGGGCCCTCGCCGGCGCATATTGAGCGACCTGATCCCGTTTAGTCACTCGACGCGCTCGCGCCCCGCCCGTAATGCCCTTTTCAACGTTCTGCTAGAGTGGCGGGATGTTCTTCGCCCCCTTCGTTCTGATCTACTCGCTTCTCTTCTTTCTCGTTCTCGCGTTCCTGTTCGTGCTCATCGAGATTGGAATCATCAACTACGCATTCCAGCGCATCGGCCTTTCACCGGAACTTGCATTTCTCGCGCTGTTCGCGAGTCTGGCCGGTAGTTACGTAAACGTCCCGCTCCGGCGAATCGAGGGCGGCGCGGCCCACCCGGTGGAACTCGTCTCGAGCTTTGGAATCAGATACCGCGTGCCGATGCGCCTCGCGGGCGGCTCAACGATGCTTGCGGTGAACGTCGGCGGCGCGATCGTGCCGTTGCTCCTCTCGGCGTACGTTCTCTTGCTCGAACCCGCCGCAATCGCCAGCGCGCTCATCTGCACCGCAATCGTCACGCTCGTGGTGAACCGCTTCGCACGCCCGATTCCCGGTTTGGGTATCGCGACGCCGATGCTGATTCCGCCCGTTGTCGCCGCGATCGCGGCCTATGCCCTGGGCGGCGAAAATCGCGCGGCGGTCGCCTACGTCAGCGGAGTGATGGGCACGCTGATCGGCGCGGACCTGATGAACCTCGGACGGCTCCGCGATCTTGGCGCCCCGGTCGCATCGATCGGCGGCGCCGGCACCTTCGACGGAATCTTCCTGACCGGAATCGTCGCCGTCCTGCTCGCGTAGGATTCTGCTTCGGCTTGGAGTTACGCTTGCGATCGCGCAGTCGCGACGCCGACCGCCCACAAGTACCCGTCGGGATCCTCGACCATCACTTCGCGCCACCCGTGCCCCTTCGACGTAGTCTGCTGCACGACGACCGCGCCGTTTCTGCGCGCGCGTTCCTCGAGCGCGTCAGGATCGACGCCGAACAACCGCAGTTCCGCGCCCAGCCCGCGCGCGCCACCGTTTTCGAGCCGCGGATACCAGGGGTGTTGGTCATAGGTGTGATCCGCGTGAAGCATCATGTCGTGGCCCATAAGCTGCAGCGCCGCGAAATCCGGGTCGGCGTAGAGCACGCGAGCCGACATCACTTCGTGATAAAACGCGACCGCGCGCGAAATGTCGCGCACGATCAGATTCACGGCGAACTTCGGCAGCGACCGTCCGTAGCGGTCGGCTGGCATCCAAGGCTCGCCGGTTCTCTTTTTCATGGTGCGCTTCCCTGTTGCGGAGCGGCGTGCTGCGCCGCGCGCACGATGTCATACACGCGCCTATCATCTGTGAGTTCAGGGTGGAACGTTGCGGCGAACACCCGTCCCTCGCGGACCAACGCCGGTTCGCCTTGGTAGCGCGCGAGCACTTCCACATGCGGTCCGGTGCGCACGATGCGCGGGGCGCGGATGAACACGCCTGGCAAAGGCGGCTCCAGCGTCGCCTCGAAGGAGTCGATTTGCCGTCCCCACGCGTTCCGCTCGACGTCGATATCGATCATTGCCCATGATTGCTGCGCGGGCCGGGTCACGTTCTTCGCGAGCAGTATCGCCCCCGCGCACGTGCCGAACACGATTGCGCCGCGCACGATGAGGCGCCGCACTGCTTCCTCGATACCGCTTGCGTCGAGCAGCCGCAGCAACGTGGTCGATTCGCCACCCGGGATTACGAGCAGGTCGAGCGTGTCGATCTGCGAGGCAGTGCGTATTTCGGCGGCGCCATCGAGCGCCGCGGCATGCGCGGCGAAGTCGCCTTGCAGCGCAAGCACTCCGGTTCTCATCTTCGTACCCACCATTCTATTCAGCTTCGCGCGTCCGAAGCTGCGCGTCAGTTGGTTCGTTTCGCTATGTCAATGATCGCCGCGAGGCTGCGTTCCACATCCGAATCGGTAGTCGCCCACGACGAGACGCTGATCCGCATAGCGGTATACCCTTGCCAATCGGTACCGCCGCACCAACACGTGCCGTCCTCTTCCACGGCCTTGACGATGCGCTCGGTCCGGTCGGCAGTCCCAAAGGAGACCAGGACCTGATTCAGGACCACGTCGTTAAGGATCGAGAAACCCGCACGCGCCAGCGCTTGAGCGAAGCGTCTCGCATGCGCGCAGTTGCGTTCCAGCAAGTCGGCGAGGCCGCGCCGTCCCAGCGATCGCAGCGCGGCCCATACTTCGACGCCGCGTGCCCGGCGCGACAATTCGGGTGTGAAATGGCTGGGCTCCCGGCCCTGGTGGGTGGCCAAATATGCTGCGGGGCGAAGAGCCATCGCCGCGCGAAGACTGTCTGAGTCGCGCACGAACGCAAGTCCGCTGTCATACGGGACGTTCAGCCACTTATGCGCGTCCGTTGCGGACGAATCGGCGTCAGCAAGACCTTGGGTCAGGTGGCGGAGACCAGGCGCAGCGGCAGCCCACATGCCGAAGGCCCCGTCGACGTGCACCCATGCGCCGGCGCCGTGAGCACGAGCGCAGATCTCCTTGAGGTCGTCGCATGCGCCGGTGTTCACGTTGCCTGCTTGAGCGCATACGACGGTGGAAGCGCTCATTGGCGGGAGCGCGTCAACGCGCAACCGGCCCTGCGCGTCAACGGGAACGCGCAGAACGCGACGCCCGCCGAGACCCAACAAACTGAGCGCCTTTAACACCGAGACGTGGACTTCGTCGCTGGCGATCACGTCGATTGGAGGCGCGCCGAATAGCCCGTCTTCATCAGCGTTCCACCCAACCCTGGCGAGAAGCGCATGCCTGGCGGCCGCGAGCGCAGTGAAGTTCGCCATCGTGGCGCCGGTCACGAATGCGCCGCCATATTGGTTCGGCAATCCCAGAACCTCTAGAAGCCAGCGAAGTGTGATTTCTTCGATAGCGGCGGCCACTGGTGAAGTCGCGACCGTAGCAGCATTCTGATCCCAAGCTGACGCCAGCCAGTTGGCTGCAAGCGCTGCCGGCAATGAGCTTCCGATCACAAAACCGAAGTACGCGCCACCAGCGCTCGCCACGGTGGCGGGCGAACCCACTTCATGCAGCAAGTTCAAGACCGTAAGCGGATCGCTGGGAGATTCCGGCAGATCGCCGCCTAGAGCAGAGAGCCGCGTAAGCGCCTCCGGTGAGGGATACACGCGGCGGGCCGCGAGGCTCGTCAGGTATTCCAACGAGTACCGGGCGGCGGCGGTCAACAAATCATTCATGCGGAAGTTGCGCCTTAGTCACCATCCTCGGGCCTGCAGTAACTCTTCGGGGCGCAGTTTTGAGATTTCGAGACCCGGCATCGCGCCCGCCAAATCGCCGGACACTTCCGCGAGTATCCTGGGATCCTGGTAGTGCGTCGTCGCGAGAACGATCGCGCGCGCGCGGCGCGCCGGATCCTCGGACTTGAAGATGCCGGAGCCGACGAACACGGACTGCGCGCCGAGCTGCATCATGAGCGCGGCGTCCGCGGGTGTCGCGATTCCGCCGGCGGCGAAATTCGGCACCGGCAGCCGTCCCTCGCGCGCGACCGTCTGCACCAGTTCGTACGGCGCGCCGAGCTCCTTCGCCGCGGCCATGAGTTCGTCGTCGCGAAGTGTCGTCAGTTTGCGAACGGCGGACATCACGGCGCGCATGTGCCGGACCGCCTCGACAATGTTCCCGCTGCCGGCCTCGCCCTTGGTGCGAATGAGCGCGGCGCCTTCGCCGATTCGTCGAAGCGCCTCGCCAAGGTCGCGCGCGCCGCACACGAACGGCACCTTGAACGCGTGCTTGTCGATATGAAACGACTCGTCGGCGGGTGTCAGCACCTCGCTCTCGTCGACGAAGTCAACGCCGAGCGACTCGAGAATCTGCGCCTCGACGAAGTGTCCGATGCGCACCTTTGCCATCACGGGGATGGTGACGGTGTCCTGGATTTCGCGGATGACGCGCACCGATGACATGCGCGCGACGCCGCCGTGGGCGCGGATGTCGGCCGGCACTCGTTCCAGCGCCATCACCGCCACCGCTCCGGCGGCCTCGGCGATGCGCGCGTGTTCGGCGTTGACGACGTCCATGATGACGCCGCCCTTGAGCATCTCCGCGAGACCGGTCTTAAGTCGAAGCGTTCCCTTTTCGCTCATCTCGATTACTCCCTAGATCAAGATTCCAAGTCCGCTTTGCGAGTCGTGTTCGGGCGCGTGGCTTACGAGCGTTTCGATTATTTCGCCCAGACCGCGGACGCCGGTGCGGATCTCGGCGGGCGTCGAATGGCCGTAGCCCAGGCGGAATGCGTTGACGAAACGGCCGTCGATGTCATGCAGCGGGCCGGGATTGATCGCGACGCCGTGGTCGATGCCGCGCAGAAAGAGCTGGATCGACGAGACTCCGCGCGGCAGCGTGACCCACAGTTGGAAGCCTCCCTGCGGTCGCGTCCACGTCACGCCGTCCGGCATAAACTCCTTGAGCGCCGCAACCGCCGCGTCGCGCCGCGGGCGGTAGTACGCGCGCATCCGATCGACGTGCTTCGTGTACGCGTCGGCGAGAAATCCCGCGGCGATCGCCTGCGTCAGCGCCGGTCCACCCATGTCCATGTGGCGCTTGTAGGTGAGCAGCTCGCCGATCACTGCGCGGTCGGCAGCCAGGTACCCAACGCGCAGACCCGGCATGAAGACTTTGGAGATGGAGCCGATCGCGATGCGTCGACCCTGCGGCAGCAGAGAGTAAAGCGCGGCCGGCTCGTCGCCCTCGAAGCGAAGGTCGCGAAAGATCGTATCGTCAATGACGATCGTGTCGGACTCGCGCGCCCAGGCGGCGAGATCGCGGCGGAATGACATCGGCGCGGTCGCACCGGTCGGGTTGTGAAAGTCCGCGCAGAGGTAGAAGGCCGTGCGCCGGCCTGTCGACGCCGCCTGCAGTTGGTCGAGGTTCGGCGCGCCGTTCTCCCACGCGACCGACTGAACCGCGTGACCGAACATCATGAACGCGCCCGGCACGCCGGTGTAGGTCGGTGTCTCGCAAATCGCGGTGCGCCCGTCGTCGCGGGTCCACGCCGCCGCAAGTGCGATGGCTTGCTGGCTGCCGTTGGTGATGATGAGCTCGTCTGGCGTAATGCTGATACCGCGGCGCGTCAGGTACGCCGCAAGAATTTCGCGGAGCTCGGTAAGGCCCGCGGGACCGCCGTACTCGAGGAGCCGTGACGGGCCGCGTTTGAGCGCCTTGGCGACCAGCTTTTCGAGCAGGCCGTCAGGCACAGTCGCAACGTTGGGTACTCCTCCGGCGAGGTTTATCGTGCCCGGGCGGCGCTCGACGGAAACCAGTTCGCGTAGGCCGCGCAGCACGCCCTCGCGCAAGCGTCGAATCGAACGCTGAACGTCGGCGCGGGGCTCGGCTGCGGGCCCGCTGCCGTTCGGCGAGGAGTTGGGCTTCGCGACAAATGTCCCGCGGCCGACTTCGGAGCGAACCAGGCCCGCCTTTTCCAGGCGCTGGAATACCTTGTGGACGGTCAGCTTGTTGACCTTGAGGTCGCGCCCCCATTCGGCGACTGAGGGCAGGCGATCGCCGGGCTTGAGTTCGCCGCGGGTGATGGCGGCGCGGATTGATGCTTCCAGCTGCTGGTAGAGCGGTGCATCGCCGTTGGGTCTTAGCCGTGGTCTCCAAGCCATGCCGTCGGATATATTATCGAATATTCTATAAGTCAATAGGCGGAGCGCCTCGCATGACGAAAAACCGCCTGCTCTCGCGTCGCGAGGGGAGATTCGAAATGAAATGCAGGGCCGGCGCTATGCGGGCTTGAACTTGACCAGGGTGTGATCGGGCGTGACGTCGTCGAAGTACACCACCACCGGCATCTCGACCCGGACCTGCTCGGGCGGCGCCACGATGTTGGTGGTCATCCGCGGCCCTTCGTCGAGCTCGACGATCGCCAGGACGTACGGTGCGTCGCCAAATGAACGCGCGGACGCGCGCCGCACCACCGTGTAGCTGTGAACCTTGCCGCGCCCGCTGACTGGTTTCCACGCGAGACGATCGGAGAAACAATGCGGGCATCGGTCGCGCGGATAGTAGATGAATTTTCGGCACGACTCGCACTGCTGAAGTTTCAGCTCATGCTTGCGCGCGGCCTCCCAAAACGGACGCGACGTCGGCGATGGCTTCGGAAGCGGCTTGATGTATTCGCTCATGACGCACGCTCCAAGACGAGACTAACCTGCTCGCTCATGATGCCGCCGTTGCCGTTGACGTAGGCGAGCTTTGCATTTTTCACCTGCCGCGCATCGCCGCGTCCCATCAACTGACGAATCGCCTCGGTGACGTGGCTCATGCCGCCGCCCAAGCCTGGCTGTCCGAACGAGAGCTGCCCGCCGTGGGTGTTGCACGGGAAGTCGCCCGCCCAGGAGAGGTCGTGCTCCCACACGAACGCGCCGCCCTGTCCCTTCTTGCAAAAGCCGGCGTCCTCGAGCGTGACGATCACGGTGATCGTGTAACAGTCATACGGCTCGACGAAGTCCATATCCTTGGGCGCAAGGCCCGCCATCTTGAAGGCGGCTTCGGCGGCGGGCTTGATTGGCGAGTCGGTGAGCGAGGGCGCGTAGGTGATGGTCGAGTGGTTGGAATACTCGCCCGCGCCGAGCAGCCAGACCGGTGGATGCTTGGCGCGTTTGGCGACCTCCGGCGATGCGACCACGACCGCGGCGCCGCCGCTGGCTGGGCTCACGATTTCGAACAGGTGCAGCGGATCGACGATCATGCGAGAGCCGAGCACGTCTGCGATGGTGAGCGGCTTGTCGTTGAAGATCGCGAGCGGATTCTGGAGCGCGTTCTTGCGCTGATCGACCGCGACCTTCGCCATCTGCTCGGGCTTGGTGCCGTACTCGAACATGTGGCGATGCGCGATCATCGCGTAGCCGCAATTCGCGCCGATATTGCCGTAGGGCGCCTCGAATTCGCGCTGCACCGAGATGGTCGGCGGGCGCTGGTCGCCCGCGCGGTTCAAGTCCGCGACGATGCACAGCACCGCCGAACACATGCCCGCGTCGATTGCCGCGGCCGCGCGCCAAATCATCCCAGCCGGACTCGCGCCGCCGATGTCAACCTGGTTGAGCATGCGCGCGTTGATGCCCAGCACCTCGCACGCGCTGGCGGGATAGATGAAACCGGGGTCTGCGAACGGCACGCCGACCAGGAAGCCATCGATGTCGCGTTTCTCGAGGCCTGCGTCGGCGATCGCCTCAGCGGCTACCTTCGCCATCAGGCCCAGCGCCGTCACGTCGGCCGACGCCTCCTTCATCGGCTTCAACTCGCCGATTCCAATCGCGGCGGCTTTGCGCTTGAGACTCATCGTTCAATTCCTCGACGGGTGATTTGGTCGCCTGTTGCTTAGCACAGATCCGTCCGGTCCGATTAGCGCGCGAGGCGGCTGTGGATGCTGACACGCGCAGGCGAGTCGGCTAGCGTTGCGGGGTTCAAGGAGCGCGAACGATGGCATTCATCATGTGCGACGATCACCAGATCGACGTCGAGGCCGACGGGGTCGATCCGGCCGCGGCCAAGAAGCTTATGCTCACCGACACGAAGCCGGATGCGAATGCGGCCGAGCGCGAAGTGATCGAGTTCGGGAAGATTCATCGCGACTGCAACATCCGAATCCTCGCAGGATGAAGGAGCGCTGAACTGCTGCGGACTGCACAGCGTTACGCGCGCCGTTCGTTGCGCATGTTCTCCGCACCAACATTTTCGCCATCGCAGTTGACCCGCTCTCTCGCGCGTCGATACACTGCCCGCGCGGGGTGGAGCAGTCTGGTAGCTCGCCGGGCTCATAACCCGGAGGTCGAAGGTTCAAATCCTTCCCCCGCAACCACCAAAACGTTCAATTCACCATGTCGGCCGGGTTCATCGTCGCTGACTGATCCGCATAGCCGCTATGCGCTGGAAACTTGTCGGCTTTGGGCTGCTCATGGCGCTCGGGACTGTGGGGCTCGCGTTCGCCCGATCGATCGACGGGGGGCAACCGGCGTACGACGCATTGCGAGCATGGCCCGCGTCGCTTTTGATCGCTGGTGTCTATTGGCGTGGATATGTCGCGGTTAAATCGGCTGGTTCGCGCGCGCTCCCGACGGTCGTAACTTTTGGCGCGATTTTCGCCCTGCTCGGTCTGGTGTTGCCGCCCTTCGATTCGCGCGATCTGTACCTCTACGCGAACATCGGATGGCTGCAGCACCACTACCAGCTGAATCCATACACCCGTCTCATTTCGTCGGCACCGGGATGGCAGCATGATCCAATGTTCACTCCGCAGTGGGCCTACATGCCCTGCGTGCAGGGATTTCTGTTCGCGCTCTTCACGAGAACGATCACCGCAATCGGTGGAGGCCATCTTGCGCTGACGGTCACCCTGTTCAAGGTGGCGTCCGTGGCTGCCTTCGGTGCGATCGCGATGCTCATCCGCGCGATTGGAGCAAGAATCGGTCTCACCCGAGTCGATTTGGCACTTTATCTGTACCTGTGGAGCCCATTGATCGTCATTCATGAGTTGGCGAACGGTCATAACGACTTGCTGGCCGCGATGTTCGTCATGCTCGCCATCTGGTTTGCGGCAGCGGGTTTGCCCTTTCTCGTCCTTCCGATGCTGACTGCCGGCGCCATGATTAAACCCTTCGCCGAGGTGATCCTGCCCTTTGCTTTTCTCTACGTCGCAAGGCGAAGCGGCCTGTTCCGCGCCCTCGGCAGCTCCGTCGTTGCAGCTACAATCCTCTTTGTTTGCTCAGTGCCGTATCTCGGGGATTGGACTCCGTTGCCGGGGGAGATGTTTTTCGGCGTGTTGTTCAGCCCGAACTACTCGTTAGCGTCGTCGGCATACTGGATGGTTGCAGCGGCAAACAAACTGGTTTCGTTGGGAGCGATTTACCGCTGGGCGAGTAATGCATCGATAATCGCGTTTCTGCTTGCAGGCGGATTGCTGCTCGCAGCCGCCACGGTCCGCTTCGCCCGGATTTTGCGGCCGACGATTCAGGACCTAACCGCGGTTTCTGTGTTGGCACAGATGATCCTGATCTTTGTCGCCCTAAGCATGTTTTTCCCGTGGCACCTGGCGGCGATTTTACCGACCGCGCTGGTGCTCCCGCCGGGTCATTGGCTGCGACGCCTCACGATCGCGCTGTCCATCACGTGGCTGTTGTACTTTACCGCGATCGGCAACCTCCGCATTCTCAATGCTCTCATCATGACCGCTGTGCCGATGGCTTGGATCGGTCTTGAGCAGTGGGCGGACGTCAAGTCCACCATCGTCGGTGCGATGGGCATCGATGCCAACCTGCCTGCAAGATGAATCGAAGCAGGTGCCCAACTCGCGAAGCGCAGAAACGATTCCGTTCACGAAGAACTCCGTTCCCGCGACTCGGATATCAATCGACCGCTGTTGCGCTAGCTCTTCTTCTCCAGGTGGCCGCCGAACTCGTAGCGCATCGCCGACAACAGTTTGTCCGCGAAGTCCGCATTCCCGCGCGACGTAAACCGTTCGTACAGCGCTGCGCTCAGCACAAATGACGGCACGCCCTCATCGATCGCTGCGTCGATCGTCCATCGGCCTTCGCCAGAGTCCGACACGCGTCCGCTGAAATTCTTAAGCTGCGGATCAGCGAGGAGCGCGGCCGCGCTCAGGTCAAGCAGCCATGACGCGATCACGCTGCCGCGCCGCCATACTTCGGTAATCTCACTGAGGTTCAGATCGTACTGATACAACTCGGGATCGCGCAGTGGCGTCGTCTCGGCATCAACTTCCTCCGTGCGCTTTCCCACGTTCGCATTCTTCAGGATGTTCAGCCCCTCGGCGTATGCGGCCATGATTCCGTACTCGATTCCGTTGTGGACCATCTTGACGAAGTGTCCCGCGCCGTTGGACCCGCAATGCAAGTAGCCATGCTCCGCCGTGCTTCCTTTGACCTTCTCGCGTCCGGGGGTGCGCGGTGCCGCGTCCATCGCAGGGGCGAGCGTCGCGAATAGCGGATCGATATGCTTAACGACTTCGGGCTCGCCGCCGATCATCTGGCAGTAGCCGCGCTCCAATCCCCACACTCCGCCGCTGGTCCCCGAATCGACGTAGTGGATGCCTTTGCGCTCGAGCAGCTTCGCGCGCCGGATGTCATCGACGTAGTACGAATTTCCGCCGTCAACGATGATGTCGCCCCTTTCAAAACGGCTTGAAACATCGCTCAACGTTTTCTCGACGACCGCCGCGGGCACCATCAGCCATGTCACGCGCGGCTGCTTGAGTTTCGCGACAAAGTCATCGAGCGATGCGGCGCCTGCCGCGCCTTCTTTGGCGAGCGCTTTCACCGACGCCGCGTTGACATCGAATACAACGCATTCGTGCCCGCCGCGGAGCCACCGCCGCACCATGTTGGCGCCCATCCGGCCAAGGCCAATCATTCCTGTCTGCATCGCGATTTGCTCCTTATGAACGGTCGCGCACGGTCGGCCACAGAGCTTCGAGTATCGTCGCTCAACAGCCGCAACGGCGCGCAACCGCAAGCGCACGACGAGATTCCGTCCGACCTTGTTCAAACAAACTAGCAGCGATTCGCGCGTCGTCGAAAGCGCAGAGATCCGCCGGCGCAGCTATCGGCGAGTGCCCCAAGCGGAAAATAGACGAGGCGCGCCATTGTTGGCGCGCCTCGCTAGATCGGCGGCTACTTGCGGTTCGGGCTACTCGAGCAATCGCACCGCGAGCGCGCCATACGCCGGAGCGTTCGGGTCGGGGATATCGGAGCTAGTGACCTGCCGAATGAACTGCGTGGTGATTAGGCCGTTGCCCGAGTACCCCTGGACCCATAGCACCGCGAAGCCGAGTACAGGTACCTCCGACTTGCCGTTGATAGCCGTGAAATCCACTATGGGTACTTGGATTATCCTCGGGTCGTTGATCGGATGATCAGTTGACGAGGCGCCGGGGTTCGCGCTCAAGCCGGCATTGATCCGATCGTTGATGCCTTGCTGGGTCGGGCCGACCATTACCCCGGTCTCGGTAGCAACGTAATCGGTGATGCTTACCACGCCGTCATAGCCGTATTGGATGTTTTCGCGGTACACGTCGCCGCCAGGCCCTCCGAGCGCCAGCGGCTGCCAGTTGCCCGGACCGACCGAATTCAGCTTCAGCACGATGGTCCTGTACGGCGTCATATCGGTCCGGTAGTCAACCCCGATCGGGACAAGTCCACGCGCCTTGCCGACCGGCAGAACACCGGCGATCGCGCGCACGCTTACTGGCGCGTCCTGGAGCCCGAGCACGCGCGCAAAGTAGTACGGGACGGTCCGGCTGAGCCGGATCTCGATGCTCATATTGTCGCCGGCAACATTCGTTGCAGTGATTTCGGCGCCTTCGATTCCGTTTTGAGTCGCGTAGTTATTCGCGGTGGTGCGAGCGTAATCCGGATTGGTGGGCAGGAAGTTCGCGCCCGCGAGCACCGCCGCGTCGGCTGCCTTCTGCAACAGCGACCAGTGGTAGTAGAATACGGCGACGTCGGTGCCAAGCGCCGTCACACCGAGCAACGCGGCGAGAGATACCGCGATGGCGACTCCGATCTGCCCGTTGGAGCGTCTTCGAAGAATCTGTACTGGGCGTCGCATGCGACTCCTCCGTCGATAAGCCGTGAGGACGCACGAACCAAGTGCAAATCCGCTTGGAGACCTCTCCCGCAACCAAGGGAACGGCCTGCAAGAGGAAGCGTCCTCCCCGCGACGCAAGGGCGCACGATGTATGCCAACGCGTCATTTGGCGACGTACAGATTCAAATGAAGCCTAGACGACTCTCTGTTTTCACCGAAGCAACTGTTGTTGCGGTGATGCCAACTCTCGATGGTGAAAAATTTCGAGGGTGTCGAAAACATTGAACCCGCAGGGGTGAACAGTTGCGCTTATTTCACGCTTGGGAAGCGCAATTTGCGGCCAATCAGGGCCATCCGAGACGCGCCTGAGCGGTCGCGAGATCTGTGAAGACGCGATTCCCGATCAGGCGAGCGGCTTGCCCCACGAATCGAGGAACGTCAGCTCCTCCACCGAGCGGCGCGTGATCGGACCATGACCGCGCCCGACCGGATATCCAATCGGGATCGCGGCCGCCGTGCCCCACGGCTCCGGGATCGCCAGCAGCTCCCGCACTTCCGGCTCGCATTCGCAGAGCAGAGTCGTAAGCACGCAGCCCAGTCCCTCGGCCCGGCACGCCAGCAGCAGGTTCTCGACCGCCGGGTACACCGACGCGCCGCCGACCACCGAAACTCGATTGAGCTTCGCATCGGTGATGGCCATCTGACTGGGGTTGAAGCAGATGATCGCGATGACGGGCGCCTCGCCCATGTGGGCGCCGAGATGATCGGCGGCCTTCAGGTTGCGCTCCATTCGCGAGCGTGCGGGTTCGGGCAAGTTCGCCAAGTTTGAGCGGTAGCCTTTCGCGAAGACTTTCCAGCGATCAGCGTAGAGCGCGCCAAGACGTTCGCGTCGCGCGCGCTCCTTGACGGCGATGATTCGCCACGGTTGCGCGTTGCCGCCGGTTGGCGCCCAGGTGGCGGCCTCGAGGACCCGATGGAGCACGTCGTCGGGCACCCGGTCGGGCTTGAGCCGTCGCACCGCACGCAGGGTGCTCATCGCCTGGTAGATTCCCATCTCCGCCATGGTTCGATCTCCTTTGCCGAGGTGTGTTGAGGTGGCCGCGCAAGCGCGCGCGCCCGAAATCAACTATCACAGGCTGGGCGGCGCGCCGCCCACACCGAGGTACAGCCGTCCCGCCGTGTCGTAAATTGCCGAATTGACCATGAAGTGCTGCGTTACGACGTGCACGTCGCGAAAGCATCGTTGCAGCGGGCTCGACGCGTGTACCGATGAGCCGCCGCCTGCGTGGTACATGAGATCGACCGCGCGCGCCGACTGCCATGCGGCGTTGGCCGCCGCGAGCCTGAGGTCGCGCCTGGTCTCCATCGTCGGCGCGCTGCCCGCAGCGGCAACGCCCCATGCTGCCTCGATCGCATCGAGCAGAAATGCGCGTGATGAACGCAATGCCGCCTCGGCCTCGCCGACCGTCGCCTGCACGCGCGAGGACTCGGCGAGCGTGCGCTGTTCGTAGGTGGGCGTCTTCTTCACGGCAAGCGCAATGAATTCGTCAATCGCACGCCGCGCAAGACCGAGCGCGACCGCGCACACGCTGGCGGCGAACAGTCCGAACAGCGGGAGGCGGTAGAGTGGACGGTCGAGCACCGGCGGATCGAGGCCGAGCACAACTGAGCGGTCGGCGGGCACGAACGCCTCGCGCACCTGAAAGTCGTGGCTGCCGGTGCCTCGAAGCCCGGACGAATTCCAGGTGTCGAGAATCTCGACTTGGTCGGCGGCGAAGACCATGTAGCGGTTCTCGACGTCCCCGCTTGCCGTGCGGCGCGGTTGCTCGCCCTCCATCACCAGCGCGCCGCCGCCCATCCACTGGCAGTTCTGCGCACCGCTGCCCCATTGCCAGCGGCCGCTCACCAGGTAGCCGCCGTCTGTTACGCGCGCCTTGCCGGTCGGAGCGACCGCGCCGCCGGTGATGACGAGCGGATCGGTCGCGTAGATTTCGCGCGCACCTCGCTCCGGAAGCAGCCCCGATAGAATCGCGGTGGTCGCACCGATCATGACGCACCACCCCGCGGAACCGTCCGCGCGGGACACTTCTTCGATCACCCGCACCATATCGGATGGGTGCAACTCGAAGCCGCCCCACGCCTGGGGTATCGCGATCCGAAACAGTCCCGCCGCGGCGAACATTCGCGCGAGGTCTGCGGGCAGACGCCGCGCCGCTTCCAGCTCCGCCGCGCGCGCCGAAACTTCCGTGGCAAGCGCCCTCGCAGCATCGAGCGGAGCGATGCCCTCGCGACTGTTCGCGCGCGAGCGTGTCGAATCGATCTGTGATGCCATCTCGGTAAGATCCTCCCCAACGCGTGCAGCCGTCGCGAAACGCTCCCTCTCCGCGCTTCGTGGCGCGACCGTAGAAGGGTGGCGTTCGTAACGCAAGCTGGGCGGCGCCGGCACTTCGGCGCGTGACGCCGGTAACCACCGCCTGCGCGCCATCGTATGTTCGATAGAATGGAGTTCGCGCGTCGCAGTGGCGCGGGGAGCCAAGATGCTGAACATTGCAAAGTGCGTCGCGCTCTGTGCTATTGCGATGCTCGCGATGAGTGCGAGCGCAACGTCGGCCGAAGCAGCGAGAATCGTCAATGCGACACTCAAGTCAGACCTGATTTCGAGGCCGGTCGAGTACGCTGTGCTGCTGCCCGACGGCTACGAAGCGGGCAGCGAAAAGTTGCCGCTGGTATTATTTCTCCACGGCGGCAACGGCGATCGATCGTTCTTGAAGCAGATGCAACCGGTGATCGAGAAGGCGTGGTCAAGCGGTGCGTTTCCACCCGCGGTGCTCGCGACGCCCAGCGCATCGCGCTCCTTCTACATGGACTACAAGGATGGCTCACAGAGGTGGGAGTCGTTCATCATAGGTCCGTTCCTCGCCGAGCTGCGCCGGAACTACCGGGTCATTTCCGACCCGAAGGGTACGCTCCTGTTCGGCATCTCGATGGGCGGGATGGGCGGACTGCGAATGGCGCTCAAGTATCCCGAACGATTCGGCGGCGTTGCAGCGATGGAGCCGGGAATCGATCCAGCGCTTCGCTGGAAGGACGTTCCCGCGCGCAACCGCTTTTGGCGCGGCGACGACTTGATGCAGCGGATCTACGGTAAGCCATTGGACGAAGTGTATTGGGAGGCGAACAACCCCGCATCGATTGCGGTCGCCAATCGCGAAAAGATTCGCGCAGCCAGGCTGCCGATCTATCTCGAATGCGGCGACCAGGACATGTTCAACCTTCACGAGGCCGCCGAGTTTATGCATCGCATGCTCTGGGACCATCAAATCGAACACGAGTACCACCTCGTGCACGGAGCGGATCACTTGGGCGCGTCATTAGGGCCGCGGTCGCTCGAGGCGCTCGGATTCCTGGGCCGCGTACTCAATCCGCCGAAGCAGGATGCGCGGACCTGGCGCACGCGACTGATGATCGGATTGATGAAGCGTCGCGCCGGCGTGA